>JBFLWU010000057.1:0-33137 GCA_040757625.1 Thermodesulfobacteriota bacterium
CCGTAGGAATATGAACGGCGGGAACTAAGCATCAGTCCGGAGCGCTTTTTCATAAAATAAAACCAGATGGCCGGCCCCAAGTAGCCGATGAAAAGAACCGAATCCGGATGGATTCCTAATTCGTTGGTGACTTTCAGCCCTCCGTTTCTGATGGCGAAGAAAAAGCTGGCAGCGATGACTAACATATACCATGAACGACTAGAGATGTTTAATTTTTCATTCGGATCGATTGCCAGAATCACCAGCGACAGCATCAACAACGACACGAGCAGCCCGCTTTTAAAGTTAAGGGTTTCGCCATAATAGATAACAGCTCCGATGACCAGAAAAACAACGTTGAAGTGGATAAGAGGGGATGTCAGGCAGATCGGGCCGACTTTCAGCGCCCTGGCAAAAAGGTAATTACCGGCCCCAACGCCAATTCCAATAACTGTTCCAGCCGCGATTGAATGGAAATTTAACTCAAGCTCATTGGTGGCCAAAATATAAATTAACAGGAGCAAGCTGCCGGCAGCGTACAGGCAGAAAAAAAATATTTCCGCTCTTAAATGGTCTCTCGCATTTGCTTTGAATAATATACCGGAAATTGAAAATAATACCGCAGCCGCCAGCGCTTCAGAAAACCACATAATCGGTTCTGCCATTTGTTTGAATATGATAGATGTTTTTTTCCATAATGAATCGGCCCGGATTATTCAAGCATGTTTTGGGATTGGATAAAGCACCAGCCGCAACGTTATCCCCGGTATCACCGGTCGGGAAAAAATCATGAACTGCCGCTGAAGAAAGAGCCTATTAAAAATATTGTTATTTTAGGATGTTAAGGTATAAGTTCGGGATACATATTGCAATGGCGGACGAAATGTGCCAAAAGCAAAAAAAAAAATAAGGAGTCGCTTTAATGGGTTTGAAACACCTGAAAAAATGGTGTCTGGTTCTGATTGCATTATGGGTGGCAGGAATAGGGCGGCCTGGTTTTTCTCAAGATAAAAAAAATACGGGGGACAAGGCTGCCAGTGTTAATGGCTCCCTTATCACCATGAAACAGCTGGGGCGCGAGCTCAAACAGGTTCAGCAACGGCTTGCCGTTCAGGGCAGGCAGCTGACCGATTCCGAGATGGCCTCGATTAAAAAGGATTTGCTGGAGAGCCTGATCAATCGCGAACTGATTCATCAGGAAAGCCGGCGGCAGCAGATTTCAGCTGAAGAATTTGAGATTGAGGCACAGTATGACGGGCTAAAAAAACGATTTGCCAACGAGGCCGAATTTAAACAGGCGCTGGAACAGGTGAACATTTCCGAAATGGAAATAAAAAAGCAGATCCGTCAGGAACTGGAATTAAAGGCCTTTATCGATAAAAATTATACCCGGAAAATTTCGGTGGCCGAGTCGGAAATTCGCGCCTATTATGATACGCATCCCGATTTTTTCAAACAGCCCGAGAAGATTCGCGCCAGCCACATTTTAATTAAAGTGGACCCCCAGGCGGATAGCGAGCAGAAAGCAGAAGCGCGCCAGCAGCTGGAACAGCTGCAGCAAAAGCTGGATGCCGGAGAAGATTTCGGCGCGCTCGCAAAAGCCTTTTCGCAGGGGCCCAGCAGTTCCAGAAACGGTGATCTGGGCTATTTCGGGCGGGGCCAGATGGTAAAGCCTTTTGAAGATGCTGCTTTTGCATTAAATCCGGGCGAAGTGAGCGGTATCGTGGAGACCAATTTCGGCTATCATCTGATTAAAGTTTTTGATAAAAAACCGGAAACCAAGACTGGGTTTGATCAGGCCAGGGGCAGGATTGAACAATATCTCAAGCAGGATAAAATCCGAAAAGAGATCGGCGAGCTGATCGAAAAACTCAAACAGAAGGCGATTGTAAAAAAATATCTGTAAAGCCTGCCGCCCGAGTATTTTCGTCTTTCAGCGCCTGTTTTGAAGCAGGTGCTAACCATCAATACCTTCCAAACCGACCAACACCCCGGGCTTCTCCCCCAATCCGTATTTTCAAGACACGCCCCCTGAAGTTTAACTGCAGGCCGTTACAATATAAAAATGAATTTTAACTCATTTTGATCGAAGCGGCCTGAACAAAGGGTGGTCATAAGGGGATACGAGAATTATACATTTTAACTAATTGATATTGCAATATTATAATTATTTGGCGAACAAAAGCGGTTTTCGGGGAATTTTTCTTGACAGGGGCAAATTTCCCCATTAAAATGAATGAGCATTCATTCACAGTGCAATAAACAGTTCTAATTATCTACAGGAGGCCGAAGATTAACCAAAAAGGTAAAAATAACGATAAATACCATCGCATTCTGGAAGCGGCGATTAAGATTTTTGCCGAACAGGGTTTTTTTCAATCGACGATTTCGCAGATTGCCAGGGAGGCCGGCGTCGCTGATGGGACCATCTATCTGTATTTCAAAAATAAAGATGATATTTTGGTCAACTTTTTCAGCTTCAAGGCTAAACAGATCTTTGATCGCTTTCGAGAAGACGTCAAGGGGGCGGAGACCGCTTTGGAGAAATTGAGAAAGCTGACTTTTCGCCATCTTGATGAGTTTCAACGCGACCGCAACATGGCTGTGGTCTACCAGGTTGAAATTCATCAGAACAGCCGATTGGTGGAAAAGCAAATCAAGGAGATGTCTAAAATGTATCTGAACATCGTCTCGGAGATTGTTGAACAGGGCCAGCAGGAAGGGACGATTCGCAAAGACCTCTATGTGGGACTGGTGAAACGTTACATAATAGGCGCAATTGATGAGGTTATCAGCACGTGGCTGCATTCCGAACGCGAATATGATCTCGTATCCATGGTTGATCCCCTGGTTGATCTTTTTTTCAGAGGGATCGGCAGTTTCAAGGAAACAAAACCGAACGGGCAAACCGGAGCGGTATGATATCGTACCGGCCGTAAATGAATCCATCTTACAAGGAGAATCATTATTATGGCACAGTTAATTGCAGATCGACGGGATGTCGACTTTGTGCTGCATGAACAAATGCAGGTCGAGCAGTTCAGCAAGCATGAAAAGTACGCAGAATTTAACCGCAAAACGATTGACTTGATCGTCTCTGAAGCGCGCAACCTGGCCATTAAGGAACTCTTGCCGGCCTGTAAGCCGGGTGATGACGAAGGGTGCAAGTTCGAGGGCGGAAAAGTGACCGTGCCGGAGTCCTTTAAAAAGGTTTTCGAACTTTTTAAGGAGGGTGAATGGGTTGCCATGGTTGAGGATCCGGAGTGGGGCGGGCAGGGGATGCCGCGAACGGTTGCCCTGGCGGCCAGCGAGTATTTCGTAGGCGCCAACTGCTCATTTATGATGTATGCGGGCCTGACAAACGGGGCCGGCAAACTGATAGAAACGTTCGGCAGCGAGAAACTCAAAAAAATCTTCCTTAAAAAAATGTACACGGGGGAGTGGTGCGGAACGATGCTCCTGACCGAACCGGAAGCCGGTTCGGATGTCGGCGCCTTAACCACGACCGCAGTTAAAAACCCGGACGGAACGTATTCGATTTCCGGGAATAAAATATTCATATCCGGCGGCGAGCACGATCTGTCGGAAAACATCATTCATCCGGTTCTGGCCCGCATCGAAGGCGCTCCGCCGGGGACGCGCGGAATTTCGTTGTTTCTTGTGCCTAAAATATGGGTCAACGATGACGGCAGCCTGGGTGAGTTCAACGATGTCGTTTGTACCGGCATTGAGGAAAAAATGGGTATACACGGCAATGCAACCTGTTCGCTCACCTTGGGGGGAAAGGGGAAATGCCGCGGTTATCTGCTGGGAGAAGAGCATAAAGGGATGCGTGAAATGTTCCTGATGATGAATGAAGCGCGGTTGCTGGTGGGGCTGCAGGGATTCGGGTTTGCCAGCGCATCCTACATGTATGCCTTAAATTATGCCCGGGAACGGATCCAGGGAAAATCTCTTTTGAACATGCGCGATGACAACGCACCGTCGGTCCCGATAATCCAGCATCCGGATGTGCGCCGGCAACTGATGATCATGAAGGCGATGACTGAGGGCATGCGCAGCCTGATTTATTATACCGGACTGTGTTATGACAAAATCGAAACCAGTGAAAATGCCGATGAGAAGGAAAAATACAGGGGCATCATCGACGTACTTATTCCCATTGCCAAAGGGTATGTCACCGATAAGGCCTTTGAGGTCTGCAGCCATGGCGTCCAGGTCTACGGCGGCTATGGATATATCAAAGAGTATCCGGTTGAACAGCTTCTGAGGGACTGCCGGATTACCCTGATATATGAAGGGACCAATGGAATTCAGGCGATGGATCTCCTGGGAAGAAAACTGGGACTTAAAGGCGGCAAACCGGTGATGGATCTTTTCGGCGAGGTACAAAAAACGATTGCTGCCGCTAAAAAAGCACCTGGCCTTGGAGATATGGCCGCCAGGGTGGAAAAGTCCCTGAATCGACTCGGCGAAGTGGCGCTGAATCTGGGGGCAAGCGCCATGTCGCCCAAGGTGCTGAACGCCTTTGCGTATGCGCACCCCTTTATGGAGGCGGCCGGCGATATTGTCATGGCCTGGATGCTGCTGTGGCGGGCTTCGATAGCGGCTCCCAAGCTTGAAAAACTGGCCGGTGGCAGCGATCCTCAAATCAGGCTTAAAAAGGCCCAGACGGACAAAAATGCGGCGTTCTATGAAGGGCAGATCCGAAGCGCTGAATTTTTTATTCATTACGTCCTGCCGGTCACTTTAGGCAGACTCAATGCCGTAGCCGACATCAATGGGGCCGCCGTGGAAATCCCGGAAGTTGCCTTCGGGGGTTAGACGGAAATCATTGTTTGGATGTGTATGGGAAAATGATAATGACGGGGTGATAAGCGACAAGATGCTGACACCGGCATGAGGGAAAAAGGGCGAGATGAAAATCTCGCCCTTTTATTTTTGGCTTGTCCGGCTGCTTTTGGAAAATGAAGTTCCGTAACAGCCGCCGGTCAATTTCGTTTCAATCAGGTCGTACGTCTTTTTGCCAATTCTTCGGCCCGAAGATCTTTTCTTAAGATCTTCCCCACATTGGTCTTGGGCAGTTCAATTCTGAATTCGATTTCAGCCGGCAGTTTGTATTTTGCAAGCTTGCTTTTGCAGTATTCAAGCAGATCTTCCTGTGTTGCGGATTCCCCTTCCTTAAGAACCACAAAGACTTTGACGGCTTCACCCCGGTGGGGATGGGGAATGCCGATCGCGCAGGCTTCCTGAATTTTCGGATTTTCATAGAAGACTTCTTCGATATCGCGGGGATAGACATTATAGCCGCCGGAAATAATCATGTCTTTTTTGCGGTCGACAATATAAAAATAACCTTCCTCATCCATTTTTCCGATATCACCGGTATGCAGCCAGCCGTCCGTTAGGGTCGCTGCGGTTTCTTCCGGCATATTGCGATATCCTTTCATTACCTGCGGTCCTTTGATTAATAATTCGCCGGACTCGCCCACGGGAAGTTCAGTGATTCCGGTTTCCAGATCAACAATCCGGCAGAGTGTGTCGGAAATCGGCACACCGATGCTCCCCACTTTGCGTTTGCCGCCGGCAAACGGGTTAATATGCGTAACCGGGGATGTCTCGGTCAGTCCATAACCTTCAACGATGACCGCACCAGTTTTTTCTTCAAACGCCTTGATCACTTCCACCGGCAGCGGGGCGCTTCCGGAAAAGCATCCTTTGATTGAGGTGAGGTCGGTTTTATCGATATCCGCATGATTCAGCATGCCGATATACATGGTCGGAACCAGGGGGGCGAATGTCGGTTTGAATTTTCGAATGCTTTCAAGCAACTGCTCCGGCTGGGGTTTGGGGACCAGTACATCTCCCCATCCCATAAAAACGGCAAAATTCATGGCGGTGGAAAGCCCGAAAACATGGAAAAATGGGAGCGCGCCCAGCATGATTTCGGTTCCTTTGGTGAATTTGGGGAACCAGGCGGCAATATGCTGGACCTGTTTGCTCAGGTTGGCATGGGTGAGAATCACCCCCTTGGAAACGCCGGTGGTACCGCCGGTGTATTGATACATGGCGGTGTCTTCAAAGAAGATTTTAATTTCAGGCGGGGTCGGTATATATTGATTCAAAAGCAGTTTCCATCTGAAGATGTTCTTGGCCGGTTTAACGTCTGCAGCCAGTTTTTTCTTTTTGGCAACCAGCGGAAAGAGCAGATTTTTCGGAAACGGCAGATAATCGCCGATGGATGTATAAATGATTTGACGTATTTTTGTCTTGGGCCGCAGATCGATCATGCGGTTTGCCAGGAGGTCGAGTGTAATCAATATCTTGGATTCTGAATCATTAAACTGATGTTCCAGTTCCCGGTCGGCATACAGCGGGTTGTTCATGACAACGGTGGCGCCGATTTTCAGGATGGCAAAGTAAGCTGCCACGCAGGGAATCAGATTGGGCAGGAGAATGGCCACACTGTCGCCCTTGCGAATGCCGAAATCATCCAGGCATGTCGCAAACCGATCGACCATTTCTTTTAATTGCTGAAATGATACCTGATAACCTTGAAACAGGAGGGCCATGTGATCCGGAAATTCGCGGGCGGTTCTTTCCAGAATATCAGGGAGGCAGATTTCTTCGTACTTCAAGCTTTCAGGGACTCCATCTTCATAATGTGCCAGCCAAGGTTTTTCAAGGTATCGTGATTGTGTCGTCATGAAAACCTCCTCATAAAAGTTGGTGTGGATCATTTATTTGTCGAAATGGTAATAAAAGGAGAAGATGCGCTCAAGAAAGTATCAAACGAATTAAAATAAAACAGAATTTTTGTCAAGGAAGCTTAGCGGTTGATAATAAAACATTTGCTGCCGGCAAGCTTGATTTTTCGAAAAACGGCACGTACTTGAAACTATATGGTTACCCGTAAATCCCCGATAATGGTATTAGCTGCCGTAATTCTGTGCATGTGAAGCTTATGCATCAGGAAGCTTAGCATGGGGCCGGAAAAAAATTATTTGTTTTCTTATTCAGCAATAAATGCTAAATAAAATTCTTCTTGACAGGGTTTGTGACAATGAATAGTAGTGAATGAACGCTCATTCAGTTTCAGGGTTTATCTGCCGCAATTCACAACGGGAGTAAAGGCTAAAATGGAACCGATACTGATTTCACCCGCGAAAGCAACGATTCTGGGTATTCCTTCTGTTATTTTTTCTGTATTGATTCCACTGGTCGGTTTGAGTGTATTAATTTTTTTGATCTATAAACGGCTCCTCCCGCTATCACAGGCCGCGCCGGATCCGCGCCGGGACCGGACCGCCGAACGGGCGGTCAATACATTCATGGTTCCCCATCACCGGATGCCCCGCTATATGCTGGCCGGAGCGATTCATATCACGATTCTTGCCGGTTTTATCGTCATATCGCTGCGCTGGATCACGATGCCGCTGCTCGGCATATTCGACGGCTTTGCGCTACCGGGATTGGGAGGGCTGCCGGGAGATATTTATACCAATGTAAAAGATCTTGTGGCAACCTTTGTCCTGGTCGCCTGTGCGGTTGCCATCATTCGACGGGGGGTATTTCATCCGAAAAGATACAGCGTGCCGGAGCGATACGGCCAAGAACGGACATGGGAAACATTGGTTGCGCTCCTTTTGATTGCGCTGTTGATGGTCGCGGACATGTTTTTCCAGGGAAGCCAGGTCGCAGCAGGTGCTGACAAGGGAATAGAGGCTCCGCTGATGATCCCCGCTACCGGTATCTGGTTTGTTTCGCACCTGCTGGCGTCGACCTCGGGCGAAAATCTCCAGAGGATTCACATCGGCGCGTACTATTTTCACGAACTGGCGTTTTTCCTTTTTCTCTGCTACCTGCCTTTCGGCAGATTTTTCCATCTGGTCACATCGATCCCCACCCTCTTTTCCATGAAACTGAACAAGGGGACCGTCAAACCGGTGCGCTGGGGCATAACCGAAGATAAAATTGAAGAACTTGAAGCCTTTGGCGTGAACAAGCTTGAGGATTTTACCTGGAAGCACATTCTCGATTTTTACGCCTGCGCGGATTGCGGCCGGTGTTCGGATCAGTGCCCGGCAAACGCCGTCGGGCGGCCGCTTTCACCGAGGTTTATTTCCATCAAATGCCGCAACTACGCCTATCAATTATATCCGATATGGGGAGAAAAAGCCGAGAGTCAAACGCTGATCGGCCAGGTGCTGGAAGAAGATGAGATCTGGTCCTGTACCACCTGCGGCGCCTGTGAGGAAGAATGTCCGCTGCTGATCGAATATATCGACAAGATCGTTGATTTGCGAAGATACATGGTGGAACAGGGAATGGTGCCGCAATCTTTGCAAAAACCCTTGGGGGCCATTGAAAAGCGGGGCAACCCCTATGGGAAAATGGAAAAGAAACGGGCCGAATGGACAGCCGAGCTGGCACAGGAAGCCCCGGTAAAAATTCTCCAGAAAGATGAAACCGCGGAAACTCTTTATTTCGTAGACAGCATCACTTCTTATGATGACCGCATTCAGCAGATTGCCCGGTCAACGGCGCGGGTGTTGACCGCCGCAAAGGTTGATTTCGGCATATTGGGGCCTGAGGAAAGGGACAGCGGTCACGAAGTCAGGCGCTTCGGCGAAGAAATGCTTTTTTTGGATCTGAAAGATCGTAATACGGAAGCGATTTTAAATGCCGGTGTCGCCAAAATCGTTACCGCGGATCCGCATGCCATGAATGCGCTCAAACATGATTATACGGGAATACCGCCGGTCGAGCATATCAGCCAGACCATCGCCCGGGAGTTAAAGGCCGGAAAAATACAGTTAAAAGCCGTTGAAGATCCTGCGGCCGTTTATGTCTACCATGACCCGTGCTATCTGGGGCGCCACAACAGCATTTATGACATCCCCCGCGACGTCATCGATGCGATTCCGGGCATCCGGCGGGTGGAAATGCAAAAATGTCGGGACCGTTCCTTCTGTTGCGGTGGCGGCGGGCTAATGCTTTATTATGAGCCGATTGAAGAGACCCGCATGGGAAAGCTAAGGGTTGAAATGGCCAAAAATGCCGGCGCAACCGTAATTGTTACCGCCTGTCCGTTCTGTATGGTAAATATAGAAGATGCCATTAAAACGAGCGGCCTGGAAGGTCAGATGCAGGTTGTTGATATCGTTGAACTGATCGATCGCCATCTGATCCGCTCATGACCGGCAGCGCCCGGGGCACCAACATCGGCAACGCTCGACAACTGTTTTGAAAGTTATGATACAGGATTAGACGAGATACACTCACTATAAATGTCTGGGAGGAAAACGATGGAAATCTTAGTATGTGTGAAAAGGGTCCCGGATACTGCGGAAAACGAGATCGAAGTCAGCCGTGACGGTTCCGACATTGAGCGCGGCGATCTGGTTTACTCGGTCAATGAATGGGACAATTATGCGGTGGAAGAGGCTATCCGGATTCGTGATAAGGTCGGCGGCAGTATTACGGTTGTGTCGGTGGGAGGCGGAGAGGCCGAAGAAGTGCTGCGCAGAGAAATGGCCATGGGGGCCGACAAGGGGATTCTCCTTTCGGATGATTCTTTTGCCGGTTCCGACGGCATGGGTATTGCCCGGATCGTCAAGGCCGAGGTTGAAAAGGGCAAATACGACCTGATTCTGACCGGTGCGCAGGCCGATGACGGCGCCGGACAGGTCGGCGGGATGCTGGCGGCGATGCTGGATTGGCCCTACGCATCGCTGGTCAATCATTTAGAGTTGCTGGATGATAAGCGGATCAAGGTCGGACGAGAGATTGCGGGCGGAAACCAGGAGATGAACGAGATGGATCTTCCCTGTGTTCTTTCAATCCAGACCGGAATAAATGAACCCCGGTATGTCGGTATCCGGGGGATTCGCAAGGTGGCTTCTGTTGAGATTCCCGTCCGTAAGGCCGCTGATCTGGGCCTGGCGCCGGAATCGGTCGGTGCGGCCGGGGCAAAGGTGAAACGGCTGGACTACTTCAGACCGGAACTGGGCGAAGGCGCTGAAATGCTGGAAGGCAGTACGGAAGAGAAGCTGGAAAAATTGGTTGAACTCTTAAAAACCAAAGGAGGGATCAAATAATGCCTCAACAGATTTTTGCTTATATCATCCACAGGGATGGCAAGATAGACGATACTGCGCTTGAGCTGGCCGCCGCCGCCAAAAAAATTGATCCGCAATCCTCCGTTACCGCTCTGGTCGCAGGCGCGGGCGAAGCGCTGACAGCGGCATGCGCGCAGGCGGCCGCTTCCTATGGGTCTGTATGGAAAATTGAAAATGACGTCTTGGCCCATGTAAACGCGGAAGTGTTGAGGGGCATGCTGGTTCGTATTCTGCCCAAGGCTAGCATCGTACTGATTCCCCATGAGCATTTCGGTATGGATCTGGCACCGGGCCTTGCCGTAAAACTGGACATGGCCTATCTGCCCGACGCGGTCGGGTTTGAGGAAATTACGGAGGGGAAACTCAAGGCGGTACGTGAGGAATACTCTGGCCAGGTCAGCACGCATGTTAGCTGCGATCTTTCCGGCGGCGCCGTCATTACCATTCGCCCCGGGTCTTTTGCGGCGGATGAGAGCCGGGCGCTGAACGGACAGATCGTGGACAAGAGCGCTGAAGCTGCGGCAGACGGCGTTCCCGGAAAGTCCCGACGGTTTATAGAAGTGGTTGCCGCCGAGGTTGGAGATGTCGATATCACCAAGGCCGAGGTTCTGGTCTCAGTGGGCCGCGGGATCGAAGATCAGGAAAATCTTGAGATGGTCAATGAACTGGCCGCTGCGATGGGGGCCGATGTGGCCTGCTCCCGGCCGATTGTGGATGCAAAGTGGCTGGAAAAATCGCGCCAGGTCGGAACCTCCGGGAAAACCGTAAAACCCAAGGTATATCTGGCCCTGGGCATTAGCGGATCTTTTCAACATATGGGAGGCATCAAAGGAGCTCCGTATATCGTTGCCGTAAATAAAAATCCCAAGGCTCCGATTTTTCAGGTTGCCGATGTCGGCCTGATTGAGGACATCCTGGAATTTATTCCCGCACTTACGGAAAAGATAAAAGAAGTGAAGGGATAGCAGCGGCGACGGTTGCAGCAGTTGTCAACATTGCATTCCTATTCAGCATCAGGAGATTTCCTTTTCAAGCGAAAAAAGCCCGCAATAATGAAAAAAAAGTCCGGCCGTTTTTGTTAAAACGGCCGGACTTTTTTTGCCGGAAGCAAGTCTCAAATGCCTGATAATCGGGTTTCCCAGTGCAATTATTTCTGAAACACAAATTGCAGCTTCACACTGGCAATTTCAATGGTATCGAACTCGTTTAGTTTAACCGACTCTTTTACGGTTTCACCGTTGACTTTCGGTTTGGTCATACCGCTTACAAAACTCAAAAAATAGCCGTTGGGCCTGCGGCTGATGGTGGCAGCCGTGTGTCCCATCATCAGTCCGCCGACGACAATATCACAGGAGGAGTCCTTCCCGATCTTGATGAGCTTCTTTGAAAGTTCAATTTCACCTTCGCCTCCCGCCAGATAGGACAGGACCGCGGGCTGATCCTTGTCGAGCACCTTGGTTTCGTCCTTTAAGGCGCTTTTCGCCAGCAGACTCCGATATTTTTCGGTGTCCATGACCATGGTCTGGTCCATGCCGTCGGCGCTTTCCGGCTGGGTTTCGCCTTCGCTGAAAGCGACGGCCAGGGTGTGTTTGCCAATGGTGATGAGATCGCCGTTTTTGAGCCAGTGCGAAGTGACTTTCTGCTCATTGACGAATGAACCGTTTTTACTCTGCAGATCCGTCAGTAAAAAGTTGTCGCCCACGGAGTCGATCTTGGCATGATGACCGGACACGGCAAGATTTTCGATACATACCGTGTTGTCTTCACGCCGGCCGATGGTCATGGATTGCCCTTTTTCCAGCCGGTATTCTGATATGACGTTTTCTTTGAATTTAAGTGTAAAAGTCGGCATCGCATCACCTATTCATTTAAATATTTTTTTGAAAGGAGTTAAAAAACCGTCCAAAATTTGTGAGAGCAGCTTTGAAAGGCCGCTCTTTCCATGCAATGTTTTTTTTACCTTGGCCACAATCACCGTCACATTGTCATCCCCGCCGCGTTCATTGGCTAGATCGACCAGCCGCTGACATGCCTTTTCGGGCCTGTCCGCGTTCACAATTTCAAGAATTTCATCCGGTGAAACCTTGTCGCTTAACCCGTCGGAGCTGATGACCACCACGTCGTCTCTAAAGTAAGGTATTTCACATATGTCCGGTTCCACTGTTTCTTCAATGCCCATGGCGCGGGTCAGCATGTGGCGATATTCTCTTCCTAAGTTTGCCGCGCCTTCGGGATCGATGGCGGCGTGTTCCGCCATGACCGTGTGAAGAACCGAAAGGCGTTCAATCGTTCCGTTGTGGACCAGGTAGATGGGGCTGTCCCCCACGTTGGCGGCGATAAGGGTTTCATCAGTAAAAAAGACCGCGGATACTGTGGAACCCATGCCCCGGTAGGACTCTTTGGTGTGTGAAACCTTGTTGACGCCTAAATTGGCCAAATGAATGCTGGAAAGCAGCCGATTGGCTTCCTTTGAAAGTGTTTCATCAAAGTCTTCCATTTCTTCAGCATCGGCGTCTTCCTTGAACCGTTTCATGTAGTCGCGCATGGTATCGACGACGAGATTGCTGGCCACTTCACCGGCCTGGTGCCCGCCCATGCCATCTGCGACAATGAAGAGATTGGTATCGGAATCCAGGAACAAGGCGTCTTCATTGCCTGTTCGTTTCCGCCCGACGTCGGTAATTCCCGCTGATTCGATGATTACCATAATGTTATACCGGAAAGCGTATCCAACCACGCGCCACCGCGCGCCCGATAAGGGCGATGACGCTCTCTGCCGCACGGCAGCTTTAAAATTCATACTAACATATTAGTTTCTTATGATAAAAATCATTCAAGGTCAAGTGTTTCGTTGGGGGGGCCGAATCTCTGTATATTTCGCTAAAAACCCTATTGGGGTTTGCGTTTTGCCATAACAGCATCGATTTTTTTCCCGATTTCGCGCAGATGCGCGGCCATCAGCGACGCTTTCTGGTAGCGTTTCTCCCGGTCCTTTACCAGGGCCTTATTGATAACCAGCACCA
The DNA here is from genome assembly GCA_040757625.1 of Thermodesulfobacteriota bacterium. Lineage (GTDB taxonomy): Bacteria > Desulfobacterota > Desulfobacteria > Desulfobacterales > JARGFK01 > JARGFK01. The sequence continues at coordinate 13,124 of JBFLWU010000057.1, forward strand.
GCGGCTTTATAATTTTGGGATTAAACTCTCTGGGATCCGGCGGGGCAACGTTCATAATCTGATGCATCAGGGCTGAGGGGCTGTCTCCCTTAAAGGGGAGCGTGCCTGTCAGAAGCTGATAGGTCATCGTTCCCAGAGAGAAGATATCGGAGCGGCCATCCACTTTTTCCCCTGAAAATTGTTCCGGCGACATGTAAAAGGGCGTACCTTTGACGACGCCGGTTTGCGTCTGGGATGAGGCGGTGATGCGGGCGATGCCAAAATCGGTGATTTTGACAACACCCGATTTTAGAAGCATGATATTGGCCGGCTTGATATCCCGGTGGACAATTCCCTGCTGGTGGGCGTAATCCAGGCCGTCTGCAATATCCGCGACATAGTCGATGACTTTGCGCATGGGCAGGAGGTTGTCCTTTTTGGTGAATTTTTCGAAATCTTCGCCTTCCAGAAATTCCATGGCGATGTAGGCCAGGTCCTGTTCTTCTCCGGCATCATATATCGTGACGATATTGGGGTGTGACAGGGTTCCGGCGCTTTCCGCTTCTCTGAAGAAAGTTTCCTTGAGCTTTTGGATTTCTTCCGGTTTGAAGTCATCCGTAAAACGAAATGTTTTAATCGCGGTCGTTCGATTGATGCGGGGGTCTTTGCCGAGATAGACAATACCCATGGCGCCTTTGCCCAGTTGCTTGACGACCTCATAACGGCCCAGGGTCGGTTTGGTATCGGTGCCGGTGGCCAGCAGGCCGTCTCCCGTGCCGCCGCCCAGAAAACCGCTTCCAAAAACCATGGTTTCGCTGGCCTGGATCAGTTTTGTCTTCTTGTCATGGACATCTTTGAATTTCTTGTCGTGAGATTCAATATATTCGTAGACGGCAGCCGCCTTGTTGAACTGCCGTTTTCTTTCGTAGTCCAGCGCCAGATTGTAAAGAATATCCTTCATTTCATTGTCAACCGGGACCCGGCGAAATTTGTCGAATGCCATGTCCAGCATGCCCTGGCTTTGAAAGGAAACTCCCAGCATCCGGTTGGTTTCAGCCGATTCTCCCTCGACTTTTTCCTTGCGGGTTTCGGTTACGAAGTACTTGAGGCTGACAACGCCGATATAGCCGAAAAACAACAGCAGCAGCGGATACATAACCCGGACCCACACCCCTTCTAAGATAAAGAAAGAAGCGCTGCCGCCGATCAGGAGGATGAGCAGCAGCACAAACGCCAGACCGGCCGTCAGGGCTTTCAATCTCGGCAGAATGATAGTGACGATGACCCCTAAAATTAAGATCAGGAGCAGTTCCAGGGCCGGGGCCCAGGACGGCGCCTGGATAAAATTTTTATTCAGGATAGCCCACAGGACATGCGCTGAATACTCCCCCACCGGCATGGTCGCATCGGTGGGGGTACTCAGAGGGTTCATGATTCCGGCGGCGGTAGGGCTCACCAAAACCAGCTTGTTTTTAAAAATGGCAGGGGGAACCTTGTTGTTGAGAACGTCAAAGAAAGAATAATGCTTGAATGATCCGCGCGGGCCTTTAAACCCAACCAGAAATTCGGTGTTGGTGGTTGTCGGGATTTGAAGTGAGCCGAGATAGAGCGCTGTTCCCAGCTCGGCTCGTATCTTATTATCGGGAACGTTCAGATAAAGGGCTGCCAGCCTGACGGTATAGGAAGGGATATACATCCCGTTGTATTTGTAAAGCAGACGTTCGCGCCTGGCCTTGCCGTCCATGTCGTAGGCAAGATTGATATGGCCGATTCCTCTGGCAGCATCCAGAAAAACCGGGATGGGCAGAACGATTTCATTGGCCCAGGGTGTACTGAAGCCTTCGGGATTGCGCACATCCAGAACCGCCTGGGGGGCCAGGCGTTCGTCCTTTTTCTGCGCGGTTTCCATGGCCACCGCCGATTCCTTGAAAAATACCGGCAGAACCACGTTCCCGGCGGTACGGATCGTGTGGGCCAGTTTGCTGTCATTGTCCAGCCGCAGCTGGGCTTCGCCGATGGCTTTCAGAAAAGCCTGGCCCGCTTCTCCGGACTGGCTTAAGAGGGTTTTGTCGAATAAATTTTCCAGGCCGATTATTTCCTTTAGACCGGCGCTTTCCTGAGGCTCACTGAGAATCAGACTGAAACCGACCACCTTCGGCTGGCCGGCTGAAATTTTATTGATGCCTTCGGCCATGAGCGACCTGGGCCACGGCCACCGGCCTATTTTTTCGATGGAATCATCGTCGATATCCACCAGAATGATATCGCTGGGCGACTCTGGACTGGAGCGCAGGTTAATCATTACATCGTAGAGTTTGAATTCCAGGGTATCGATGAGCTCAACCCGGAAAAATCCCAGCCCTAAAAAGAGGATCGTGATGCCCAACCCCCAGAAAAGCGCCGGATGCCGCTGAGCGATGCTCATATTTGCTCCTCCTGTGTGATGCGTATCAGGTGACGATGACGATCAAAGCAGCTGGCAGTATGGATTGCGGGAATAACGGTTTGGGGCCGTTTAAAATATTTTTTTCCGCTCAAGCATTTCCAAACATTTTTTAATGCCAACGGAATATTTATGGTGCGATTGCAGTGAATTTTATATTAAATTGGATTCTTATCCCGACGAAAGCCGTTTGTCAACGTTAAACCATTCACCGTCGGGATGAAAAAGTTTCCGGTACGGTTCACTTTCCGAACTGGTATTTTCGAGCTGAATCTGGTAGGGATAGTCAGGTGGAGACAAGATCAATGCAGATACCGTCGCGACAGCAGTGCCTGGGCTTGATTCGCCAGATGAAAATGCTGGATCATATCGTGGCGCATTCCTTTCAGGTATGCCGGGTGGCAATTTTTCTGGTTGATCACATGGGACCCGGACCGAGCAGCTTCAGCCGCGATTTGGTTCAGGCGGCCGCCCTGCTGCATGATATTACCAAGACGCGCAGCTTCACTTCCCGGGAGAATCACGCGCTTACCGGTGCTAAGTTTCTCAGCGAGATAGGATATCCCGAGGTGGGGCATATCATTGAACAGCATGTTCGCCTGGACAGCTATGCGGCATCCGATTTTCCAACTGAAGCTGAAATTGTCAATTATGCCGATAAGCGCGTTCTGCACGACCGGATCGTTACGCTTGAAGAACGTATGGATTATATTCTAGAAAAGTATGCCAAGGGACCGGAATACCGTGAACGATTGCTTTGGCTCTGGCAGAAAACCCGGGAGCTGGAAGCGCGGCTTTTCAGCCACGTTTCCTTTAAACCGGAAGAACTCGGCCGTCTGGTTGAACATGAGGGTGATGCTGGATAAGCCGGTGTGACCGCATTGCGGGCCGCGGAAAACTCACGAGCAAGTGAACACAAGGCCGAACAGGATCTGGATTCAGAGACCATCCCGCCTTATTAATCGGCCCGTATGTCTATATCAGCTCCTTCCTAAACGGGACGCAGATCCCGTCTCCGGGATAAATGAAGCGGATGCCCGAGATGCTTTTGTCGCGTGCAATGGAACGGTCCTGGCCCGCCCGGCAGTCCATGAAAGCGTTGCCGGTCAGCCTGCCGGTTGCCCAAGCAGGGAATCGCCGGTGATCAGAATCCCTGAATCCGGGCCAATGGACGAAAGCGAATCCAGGCGATGGCCCGGATTCGCAAGAGGGTTAGGGCTGTGTTAACCATCGTAATCCATCACGACCGGTTCGCGTAATATACGCTCGATGGCGCTTCCGGCAGTTTCGGCCGCTTCAGGGAATACCGGTTCAAGGGCTCTGATATGCCGCAGATTGTCCGCTGTCCGCAGGATCAGCATGGCCAGATCCCCTTCTTCGATTTCGGAAACTGCCAGGACAACCTCCCAGGGTTGCCCCGTTGCCCAGAGATACAAGGTGGCGGCCGGCCGTAAAAAGAGCGGTACGGCTTTAAAGCCACGCTCCAGCAGGTGCCTGCCGAACGGGCGCAGCCCCCTTCTGACTTTATGAAAGGTTTTTGTCAGTTTTTTAGACAGGAACTTTCTGTCGATCCGATCGTCGGGTTCGCGCTCATTGACAAATGCGCCCATGACGGCGGCCAGAAGTTCCGGGTCGGCGGTGGGCAGCAGGTCGCGCCGAAACCCTTCAGCCACCATCAGGGGCTGATCGATCCTGAGGCGCGAAGCCCAGATGCCGTCCTTTTCCAGCTTGCCGTCCGGCGCCACATACCCGTTTTCGATTAAAAAATTAAGATGGTGCAAAAACTCCCGCCACAACACCCGGTGGCCGCCAAGGCCTACAGCCCGGACTTTTTTTTTGCCCCCGTTCTGAATCAGGTATGTCGCAAACGATTTTTTTAAAAGGTCTTCAATCTGGCCGGGCGTATGCGACAGGAGCAGGTTCAAGACCATGGAAAAATTGATCCTGATCTGACTTTCCACGTTTGACGATGGAGCGTGGATCAGGCCGGCCACCAACCGGGCGTCCATGAATCTTCCCGGCACGGCCATTGCAAAGCCGATATGGTCCTTGCCGCGGCGGCCGGCGCGACCGGTCATCTGGTGAAATTCCGTTGGGCTGAGAGGCTGAAACTCCGTACCGTTAAATCGGTCGGAATTGAAAAACACCATGGTCCTGGCCGGGAAATTCACGCCGGCCGCAACGGTGGAAGTCGCAAAGACGGCGTCCAGCAGGCCTTCGGTCATCAGATTTTCCAGAACCAGCTTCCAGGCGGGCAGCTGTCCGCTGTGGTGCGCCCCGACGGCGAACTGTTCCAGATAGCGCCGCTGCCGGTGATGCGACAGGTGCGGATTGTTATCCAGAAGCGCACCAATGCGTTCCCGGAGGTCCAGTTCATGCCGGCGATTTCTGATCCGGTTTTGCGTGCAGCGTTCAACCGCCCGATCGCAATCGGCACGCGATTTTAAAAAAAATATGGCCGGCAGCAGGTTGTATGTCTTAAGTACTTCCAAGATGGCGCCGTAGGGGGGCAGTTGATGTGGGGACGTGAATACGTTGCGGGTTCTTGTCTTAAGGTACTGCTCCACTTTTTTGTACAGCTTTTTCCCGCCGGAAGCCCCCCCATCGCTTAGCAGCGGGTAGAGGATTCCAGAAGGGTGAAAGAAAAGCGGAAAGAGCGGAACCGGCCGTTGATGCGCCTGGACCACCTTGCAGTTTTGGGTCCGAATGGCGGAGAGCCAATGGGCGATCTGGGGCGCGTTTCCGATAGTGGCCGACAGCATCAGCAGCGGAATGCGGGGGGGAAGGTATATCATGATTTCCTCCCAGACCACGCCGCGGTCCCGGTCTCCCAGGAAGTGGGCTTCGTCCAGAACCACAAAATCCGCCGCCAGCGTGCCGCCCTCGGACATGGCGTCATAGAGCTGGTTGCGTAAAATCTCAGTGGTGCCCACGATAACGGGGGCATCCGGATTTTCTTTCCGGTCGCCGGTTAGAATGCCGACCTGGCGGGCGCCAAAGAGAGCGGAGAAGTCCGCGTATTTTGAATTCGACAGCGCCTTGAGCGGTGAGGCATACCAGGATTTCCCGCCCCTGCTGAGTATTCGCGCGATGGCCTGTTCCGCTATCCAGGTCTTGCCGGCGCCGGTGGGGGCGGTCACCAGACAGTCGCTTTTTTCTATGGCTGCCAGGGCCTGGAGCTGAAAGGGGTCGGGTGTAAAAGGCTCGGGATCCGGAACCCCTATGGCGGCAAATACTTTATCTAATTTTCTGTCGGCGCCGGGGGTAATCCCCACGTGCGTTGACTTGGCTCCGGAGCGTTTTTTAGCGCGTATGGCAGGCCTTCTTGGCTGCATAGGCCCTCATAATCCGGCAACGATGGACTGAACCACGGAGAGGGCGCCGGACTTCACATCAAACGGTGAAATACCGTTTAAATCAGCCTCAATGAAAGCATCTTCATAGGGGATAAAACCTAAGATTTCAAAACCGGACAAGTGCTTTTGCAGGAATTCCCGGTCCTGCTGGGAACGGATCTTGTTGCCGATCACGGCAATCTGCTTGAGGCCGATTTCTGATGCCAGCTGCCGGATGTGCCCGGCCGTATCGATGCTGCGGCGGCCGGGTTCAACCACCACCAGCAGCCGGTCCACCGCGCTGGCGGTGGCCCGTCCCAGGTGTTCGATGCCGGCTTCCATGTCCATTACCACCACCTCATCGCGGGCCAGGACAATATGGGTAATCAAGGCTTTGAGCAGTGTGCTTTCCGGGCAAATGCAACCGGCGCCGCCTTTTTTAACCCCCCCCAGGCGCATCAATTTGATATGGTCGAATTTTGCCGAGAGTTTTTCCGGAAGGTCGTCCACCTTGGGGTTTAATTTGAAAAAACCGCCGATACTCCCCGGTTTGGCTTCGGTTCGTTCAAAAATCAGATCTTTCATTTCAGCGATGGGAACTATTTTGTCCGCATCGGCTATGCCAATGGCGGCTGCAAGGTTGGCGTCCGGATCGGCATCAATTGCCAGCACATGTTTTCCCCGGGCGTTGAGGGCCCGGATCAAAAGCGCTGAAAAAGTTGTCTTACCGACCCCGCCCTTGCCGCTGACAGCTAGTTTCATAATTCACCCTTTCTCAGTAAAGAGAAGTTCAACGTATTACGGATAAACGATACACCCTAAAATATAACACAACATCGTTTGGAGCAAGGCAATATTCAAACGAATTACAGTTTATACGGCCGTCCCGGCAGCGACCTGACAACGGGTGGATGTGTAAAGAATCATTCATAAAAAACCTTCAGCCTGGGGGGAGACGGTAAATCCTTGACGATTGCCAGATTAAACGATAAAAAAATATTCTATAAATTTGTTGCAATCCGCTCAAGCGCGAATACTTTTATCTTTCAAGCGAAAACATAGCGCTTTCAGGCCGCAACTGATACAACCGAGGTGTTTCATGGTACCGCTACAAGCGAAGGTATTACAGGTAAAACGGCAGATGGCATTACTGCCGCTCCTTTTTTTCATTTTGTTTGCAATGTGCGCAGGACCCGCGGCAGCGCAGCAGGGACCGCCCAAAGTGCCGGTGAAGGCCGCAAAGGTTACCCAGCGGTTGATATCGGAGCAGATTTCACTGGTGGGAACCGCTGAAGCGATTGCAACCAGCACGGTGGCTGCGGAAGTTTCCGGAATTGTGGAATACTTTCCGGTCAAGGAAGGCGACGCCGTCAAGCGGGGCGACCTGCTGGTCCGGTTAAAGGATACGGACCTGCGCTTGCGCCTCAAAGCGGCCCAGGCGGCAAGAACGGTAATCCAGGCAGATCTTGAAAATACGCAAAAGGAACTCCAGCGAATCAGCAAGCTGCGGGAGACAAAAAGCATCTCCGAGACCCGGTATGACACCGCTTATTATGCCAATCTGATTTTGGAGAAGCGGCTGTTGCAAAGCGATGTTGAAATTGAACAGATTGAGTATGAAATCAGCCGGAAAAAGGTTGTGGCGCCTTTTTCCGGAGTTGTCGCCAAAGAGCATACCCAGGTCGGGGAATGGATCAATCCCGGCGGAGCGATCGTTGCCCTGCTGGACCTGGAAGAAGTCCGCATTACGGTGGATGTGCCCGAGCGGTATGTGGTGAACCTGCAGCCCGACAGCCGGGTAAGCGTCGTAATAAAAAGCATTTCACCCGACCCGATGGCCGGCCGGATTTACGCCATTTTGCCCAGGGGCGATGCCGCTGCCCGCACCATCCCGGTCAGGGTCAGCATGCGCAACCCGGGTGCTAAAATCAGAAGCGGCATGGAAGCGCTGGTGACATTCACTTTGGCCACCAAGAAACAGGCGCTGCTGGTGCCCAAGGATGCCGTCGTGATGGCCGGCAGCGATCGCCTGGTTTTTAAGGTTATGGGCGGCCAGGCGGCGCCGGTCATGATTACCATCCTTGGGTATGATAACAGCGAAGTTGCCGTTACAGGCGACCTAAATCCGGATGAATGGGTGGTCACCCGCGGCAATGAACGGCTCCGGCCGGGACAGGCGGTTGAAATCTTGCCATGAAACTCGTCGACACAGCCATAAAAAAACCGGTAACGGTGACGGTGGGCGTTATTCTGCTGATCCTTTTCGGCCTGATATCGCTATTCAGGATTCCGATCCAGCTCACACCCAATGTGGATCTGCCGGAAATATCCGTTGAAACAGTCTGGCGCGGGGCCAGCCCCCTTGAAGTGGAACGCGAAATCATCGATGTCCAGGAAAAAGAGCTCAAAAACCTGGAAGGCCTCAAGGAAATTAAAAGTGAAAGCCGGGACGGCCTGGCGTATATCAATCTTCTGTTTGAAATCGGCACCCGAACGGATGAGGCCCTGCTGCGGGTTTCCAACAAACTGGACCAGGTCAAAAAGTATCCGGATAATATGGAAAAGCCGGTTATTAAATCCGGTGGAAGGCATGAGCAGGCGATCGCCTGGATCATCTTGAAGGGCCTGGACGGGTATACGGGCGTGCTAAACCAGGAATATGATTTCCTGGATGAATATGTCAAACCCCGCTTTGAAAGGATCTCGGGGGTCGCCTCTTCCAATATTTACGGCGGCAAAGAACGCGAAATGCAGGTGATAGTGGACCCGAAAGCCCTGGCCGCCCGCAAGATATCCATTCCGGAGCTGATGCGGGCCCTGGATATCGAAAACAAGACCATCAGCGCCGGGGAACTGGATGAGGGCAAACGGCGCTACATTGCCCGCACGGTGGGTGAATATTCGGATGCGTCCGATATCGAAAAGGTCATCATCAAACGGGTCAACGGCATCCCGGTAACGGTAAAGGATGTTGCCTCCGTTTCCCTCGGATTTCAGAAGGCCGACGTGGTGGTGAGAAATGAAGGCGCTCCGACCATTGTCATGAATGCCGTGCGCGAACCCGGCTCCAATGTGCTGACGGTCATGCAGAAGCTGCGGGAAACCATTGATGACCTGAATGAGGGCCTGTTGAAGGACAGGCGGCTCAAGCTGGAACAGGTCTATGATGAAACCGGGTATATATACAGCGCCATCGACCTGGTGCGAAAGAACATAGTGGTGGGCGGCAGCCTGGCGGTGCTGGTGCTGCTGGTGTTCTTATGGAATTTTGCCAGCACCGTGATCGTATCGGTCGCCATTCCCATCAGCGTTATCGGGACCTTTCTGGTGATGACGCTGCTGGGGCGCAACATCAACGTGGTGAGTTTGGCGGGTCTGAGCTTTGCCGTAGGGATGGTGGTGGACAATTCCATCGTGGTGTTTGAAAATATTTTCCGCCACCGGGAGATGGGCAAAACCCGCCTGCAGGCCGCCTATGACGGTACGGTCGAAGTCTGGGGCGCGGTGCTGGCCAGCACGCTGACCACGGTGGCCGTCTTTCTGCCGGTTATTTTTGTCCAGGAAGAAGCCGGTCAGCTGTTCCGGGATATCTCCATCGCCATCAGCAGTGCGGTGCTGTTAAGCCTTCTGATTTCGATTACGGCCATTCCCGCCCTGTCGGCAAAAATCTTGGGAAAAGTCAAACATGAGCGCGCCGTCAAAAACAGATCCTGGACGCCGGCCGGGATTGCCCGCGGATTTGTCAAGATCACGACGAAATTTGTTTACTGGATGTGCGGCTACATAACCGTCCGACTGGGCGTTATCGTCATCCTGATATCCCTGGCAACCGGAATGGCCCTGTTTCTGATGCCGAAAACCGAATATCTTCCGGAGGGCAATCGCGAAATGCTCTTCGGGATTCTGCTGCCGCCGCCGGGATATAACTTGGCAGAACTTGAAAAGATTGCCGAGGTTGTGGAGGGGGACGTGCTCCCCCTGATTGAGCGCGAGAAACCCAGCGAGGCAGCGAAAAAACTGAATCTGCCGCCGGTGGAGTCTTTTTTCTATGTTGCCTGGGGGCAGCAGGTGTTTATGGGCATCATTTCAAAAGTCCAGGAACGTACCCGCGAGCTGCTTCCCTATGTTTACAATACCCTGCGGAAAATTCCCGGCATGATCGCGGTGGTGCTGCAGCCCGGCCTGTTTGAACAGGGTATCGGCGAGGGGCGGTCGATCGAGATTGAAATCAAAGGGCCGGATCTGAACAAACTGATCGAACTCGGCAAACAGATCTTCGGCGGGGTCATGCAGGCACTTCCCCAAGCCCAGGTCCGGCCCATACCGGGCCTGGACCTGGGCAACCCCGAGTTGCGGATTTTCCCCAACCGGGAGCGCTTGACCCGTCTGGGGATGACGACAAGCGATCTGGGCACCACCGTCAACGCGCTGGTGGATGGGGCCAAGGCCAGTACGTATCGACTGTACGGCGACGAGATCGACCTGACCGTCAAGCGGGCAAACGACGGGTCGGAACGTACCCAGGACCTTGCCGGGGTGCCCGTCATATCCCCCGGCGGTGAAAAAGTGACCCTGGGATCCCTGGCGGATATCCGGCTGGAGGAAGGACCGACCCAGATCAACCATATCGATTCAGAGCGGGCCATTACCATCCAAGTGATCCCACCGCGGGAGATCTCGCTGGAAGCCGCCCTGGAGATGGTTAACGATCGGGTGGTCACCCCGATAAAAAAGAGCGGCTCCCTGCCAAGCCTTTACAGCATCAAAACGGGCGGAACCGCTGACGACCTGACCCGTACCCGGCTGGCCCTGCAGTGGAATTTTATCCTGGCCGTCGTGATCTGCTATCTGCTGATGGCGTCTCTGTTCGAGAATTTTTTCTACCCCCTCATCATCATGTTCAGCGTACCTTTGGCTGCAGCCGGCGGTTTTATCGGCATTTTTCTGGTGAACCGTTATATCGCTTATCAGCCCCTGGATATTCTGACCATGCTGGGCTTTGTCATCCTGGTGGGGACCGTGGTCAACAACGCCATTCTGATCGTGCACCAATCCCTGAATAATATCAGGGACGGTCACATGAAGCCGCGGGATGCCATTGCCGAGTCGGTTCGCACACGCATCCGTCCGATCTACATGAGCACCATTACAACGGTTTTCGGAATGATGCCGCTGGTCTTGTCTCCCGGGGCCGGGTCCGAGTTCTACCGGGGCCTGGGCGGCGTTATCGTCGGCGGGCTACTGATTTCCACGGTCTTTACCATCTTCCTGATCCCGGCCCTGTTGAGCCTGGCCCTCGATATCGCCGGGGCCGTCAGACGCATATTCCAAAAAAATGAATAGAAGTTTTTCCGGCGGTTCGAAATTTACGGATAAACATTAATCTGTTACAGGTGTCCGACCTTACCGGTGCCAGCCAATAATCAGCGGAGGCTGTACGTGCAGCCCAAATGCTGTGAAACCATAACTTTCTAATTTTTTTATAAAAAATTCAAATTAAGTTTGACATAATTATATTTTATTATATATAATATCAACTGATTTTCAGATCGCAAATAACGGCCGCTTTTTAATATATTTTTTTGTGATAACAATTAGTTAAATTGCATTTAAATATGTAATTGACAGGGCGGAGCTAAATACAAAGATGGTAATTTCGTAATTCCTGCCTTTTCCTTTTACGTGAACAAAATTGAGCGGTTTCCAAAGGCCTCTCCAGTTTTTTAAATTTAACGCCGATCTTTTTGAATAGCCCATCGCATTTTTGAACATATATAATCAATTGAAGCATCTAATTCGACACGAGGTCAAATTTCATGTTTTCCTTATTGTATGCCTGGTATTCATTACCCGGGCTGTTTTTGTTTTTTCACCAGCAGGCTTGTCAGGCGATGCTGACGAGGCGGTTTTCGGGTTAATGGCCCAAAGGATCAAGGCGTTTGAGGAATTCCCGATTTACTGCTGGGAAGCGCAATATGGGGGAGCAGTTGTTTCATATGTGGCCGCTATAATTTTCCATTTTGGGGGTTCTGGTTTTTTTCAGTTACATCTGACGATGTTTCCTGTGGCCGTGGCGACGTTAGTATTGTTTTACTATGTTTATCGCAAAATGTTTAACGCAATGGAGGCCTTGATCGGGGTCTTTTTTCTGATTTTCTGCCCATACTTCTTTTTAAGGCATACAATGGGGGCCTATGGCGGGTATGGCGAAACAGGCCTTGGGGTCGCGTTGATCATTTTAATCAGCTGGAGAATTCGCGAAGAACTTACCTCTGCCCGATTGCCGTATCTGTCCTTTCTTCTGGGGGCTGTTTCCGGTTTCTTCTTCTATATTTTATTTCTTGTTTTGCCGGCGGTGATTGCATTTGCTGTACCTGAAGTTTGGCGGGCCCACCAAAGAAGAGGCGCAACGGTTCTGTCCCACTTTTGTTTAGGAGGCGTTATAGGACTTTTGCCGATGATTATACACAGCATTTCGAGCAGGGGCGGAATCTTTTTGAGGGCGGCGGGCCGGAGCTTGTCAATCGGCAGGGAAGCAATGCAGATGACTCCGGCAGAGTTGGCTGCTGAAATTTTTTCAGCAAAAATATTGTATTTCAAAACATGGCTCTTCTCATTACCTTATATGCTCGGGAACTTTGTATTGCCGGAAATTTTCGGGAAAAGGGTTTTAGAAACGGCAGGCATTTTTTTGGCCGCGGCATTCATCGGCTTTTATTATATGGTTTATAAAAACAAAACCTCCAGCGATATAAATGACAAATTTCGCCAATTTGCTGTATTTTTGGCCCTCCTGTTTCTTTTTCAGTGGGTTGCAAACCTTAATCGTACCCGGCACTTGCTGCCGCTGCTTTTCATCATCCCCGTCGTTTTATTGTCGTTCATGAAATGTCGGCCTCACTGGAAAACGGCCCTGATTTGTTTGATGGTAATAACTTTTGGATCACAGGCCTATGGGGTGATGCAACAAATGAACTATTCAATGTGGGATCCAGGTCCTGCGGTTAGAATAATGAAGGAAATCGGAACCAAAGAGTTCTATGGATCATACTGGACAACATACCCGATTATGTTTGTGTCTCAAGGAGAATTAATCGGTTCACCGTCCCTGCTGCCTTATAACGAAATCCTATCCGATCGTCGTCCGGAAGATACAAAACGTATCAGGGCTTCGTTAAGACCGGCATTTGTTTTCGCCAAAAACGAAAAAAAAATCAAAGCGGATTTTCAAAAGTATCTTACAGATCAAAATATTACGGCCCGTTCGGTTAATTGCCCTAATGCAACCATATTTTACGATTTTTCTAAAATTGTGCATGCCGTCGTTGAAAGAAAATGGGAAACAACATTCATTTCGATTGAAGCAAAACTCACAAGGGAAGAACGAAGCAATATTCTTTAACCAATAACTTGAGGTTAGATTGCTCTTAGAGGCGTTTAAAGGATTTATCGGAGACAGGGACTCTCTTCGGTATAAGACCATCCTGGGCAGCCAGTGGCAGTTTTTTAAATCGGTCGCTATCGCTTTCATCGAATTGGCGAAGGCCGCGGTTTTTGCCCGTGTTCTATTCCCTGACGACTATGGACTGATGGCCCTTGCCATGATTGCCATCGGATTGCTTGAAGCTGTCTCGGCAACCGGGATCGAGCTGATGATACAGAGCGACGCCGACGATTATTTGGAGAAAATACCGTGCTACTGGACCATCAGGCTCATCAGGGGGGTGGTTATTTTTGCCGTTGCCTGGCTTACCGCCGTTCCAATGGCCGAATATTACCGGAATCCGGCCATGATTCCCCTGATCCAGTTTCTATCCATTACTTTTTTGATTCAAGGCGTATCGGGTTTTGGTCGAGAGATTCGACAAAGACAAATGGAATTTTCACGAATTCTTATTGTAGACGTATTGTCTGCGTTGGTTACCCTATTGATCGGGCTCGTGTTTCTTTTCTGGCTGAAAAATGTATGGGCGCTTGCCGCCTATGCGGCGATTACAGCCTTGACCAACCTGATAACGAGCTATTATCTTTTTCCGTGGCGCCCGACCGTCCGATTGGATGTGGCTTTATTTAAAAAGGTCGTCATTTTCAGCGGCAGCATCGTCTTTATCAACTTTCTAAACTATTTGTTTTCTAATTTAGACCGGGGGGTGATCGGAAAAATTTTAGGCTTAGATCAGTTGGGTTATTATGCCAGGGGGCACTTTCTGGCACTGGTTCCCGCCACCTATTTTTTCAATGCCATAGGCCCGGTGCTGCTTCAGGCCTTTAGGCAGGTAGCAGACGATGTTGGAAGGTTTCGAAGCGCCTTTATTAAATCGACCATGGTCTATGTGGTGGTTTCCGTGTTAATCGGCCTGGCATGCTTCGTATTTAGTAAAGTTATTATCTGGGTGATTTACGGCGAAAAATGGCTGCCGGCCGTACCGGTTTTCAAGGTGCTCATCATTTTCGGGATCTCCAAAGGGATTGTATCGGTGTGTGCTCCCGTTTTTTTTATTAGAGACCGGCCCTGGCTGATCACCCTGTGTCTTGCAGTCATGATCGGATGCTTTGCGGTGCTGTGTTATCCCCTGACCCTTTCATTCGGGATATTGGGAACCGCATGGGCCGTCGTTGTTTCCGCAATGATTTCCCATGGTCTGTCGTTTGTATTAGCATTCAACCTGATATCTGATGACAAATTACATCAACGGTTCTGATAGAAACGCTTTTTAAACTTCCCGACCCAAATAACCGGAGGCACAACATGGACAAGCCTATACCGTGGGACATAACGTTTACGGTATCCGTTCAAATCTACGAAGAATTCAAATCAGGCAGCTTAGCGCGCCTGTGTGACCGGTTGCCGATACTGAAAAGTATTTATTCGCGCTTCCCTGTATCGGTGCGTCGCCGAATCGCTGAAAAAAGAATGCATGCCAATGAACGGATCGTTGAACATCCATGGGTGATGATGCAACTGGGTTTGGAGCGGGGAAAAGTTCTCGACGTGGGATGCTGCTGGAGCACGCTGCCCATCGAGCTGGCCGGTCTAGGCTTTCAGGTTTGGGGGATCGATGCGTCGCCCTACTTTCTGACTCATCCCAATTTCCGGTTTGTCCGGGAAGATATTTGCGAAAATTCCTTTTCCGACAACTTTTTCGACCGGGTTCTGGCGATTTCAACCATCGAACACATCGGGCTGGGGCATTATGGTGAAACCCGCGGTAGCGACAGAGACAAAGTGGCCATGAAGGAAATATACCGCATTTTGAAACCGTCTGGTAAAGCTCTGGTGTCGGTGCCTTTCGGCGAGAAAATCACTACTTCAAGCTTTCGAATTTACGACTCGGCATCATTAAAAATGCTGGTTTCCCCATTTCATGTCGAATCCGGTCGGTTCTATGCGGACAAGGGGATGTTTTGGGATGAAGTTTCTGAAGAGATCGGCACTGTTCAAAGACGCGACGAATTAGGCCGGCCAACCTGTGTGGCCCTGTTGACGCTGGTCAAATAAAAAAGAGACCGCCATGGATCAGAACCGTATGCCGAACTGTTTGCGCAACCCGCGATGGCCGGCGCCGCTGTCGCAGGGCCATCCGCATCTTTTTTTCGAAGGTTGTCCAGCCGTTGTTTGCCTCGACTTGCGGATTGCGATGGGAGAGGACTTGAAAAGATGATACTGTCCGGTGGAAAGGAGCAGTTTCTTTACTGGGATGCTTCCTGGAATGTTGAGGGCGTCCAGTCTTTTTCCGCCCATTCCCAGTTTATCGAGGAAAACAAATGGAAGTATTTATCGCAGGACCTTCCGGACAGTCGTGGCCTGGCGCTTGAAGTGGGGTGCGGCAGCGGACATTTTGGAGCGCTGCTGGCCCAGGAAGGTTTTACTGCAGTCCTGCTGGACTATTCCCCTGCGGCGATCGCCTGCGCCAAGAACAGCTTTTTATCCTTAAAGGGCCGGAAAAGAAAAAAATACCTGATGGGCGATGCCCTGGCACTGCCCATTGCAGAAGGTACGGTCGATGTGGTGGTGTCCTGCGGTGTTCTGGAGCATTTCGAGGATCCCCTTCGACCGATGCAGGAGATGGTTCGCGTGCTGCGCCGGGGCGGGCTGTTTTATGCAGACATCTGCCCCTTGAAATTCCGTCTGATCGATGGTTTAAATTTTCTCTATAAAAAGCCTCCCGGTTGGTATGAAAAGAAGCTCAACAAAGCGCAAATCCGCCACATGGCCCGGGCGGTGGGTCTGGAACGCATCCGGATTTTCGGCGCCGGGGTTCTGCCACCCCGGGATATCCCCGGAACCGGGCGGCTGAAACTGAAAGGGCTCGAAGCACGGTTCATATACAGCACCCGGCGGTTCTGGGCCCTTTTTGACGGCACCCGGCTCGGCGAACTGTTGGGCCTGTATTATTTCGTATCAGGTATTAAACCGGGTTAATGGCAGGATCATGGCCAAACTTATCATTGATGCGTTGCCGCTGCTTTTTTCAGGCGGTATCAGCAATTATGTCGCACCTTTTGTTCAGCGCCTCGTCCTGGCAGGCTCCAGTCAATGGCGGATTCGACAGGTGTTCCGGCTCGGGCCTTCGGCAAGTCGCTGGCGGAAGTATCGAGAATACCGCCGCCGGCATTTGTCCGACGAAGTAGAGATCAACTGGACCCTTTTGCCAGATCGGGTCACCATCCCGTTATGGGAACATGGATTGACCTTCCCGTTTTTTCCGGATGAGGGGGGCGACCATGTGTTTATCGCGACCACCGAATTGGTGCCGAAAAGGCGAAAGGGACGGGTGGGCTGGATCGTTTATGATTTTACCCCCTACCATCTGTCGGAGATATTTTCCATTGACAAGGCGGAATTTCTGGAAGCCGCGGCGCGCCGAGCCCATAGAACCGATTTTATCATAGCAATTTCAGAAAGCACGAAAAAGGACGTGGTTGGTCTGCTCAACTATCCGGAAGACAGGGTCTGCGTCGTCTACCCGGGTACAAACCCAAACACGCCTTCGGCATCGCTGCATCCATTTGCCCCTCCGGGCAGACGCCGGTATATTTATTATCTGGGCTCATTGGCCCCCAGCAAGAATGTCGACGGCATGTTGAGAATTTTTTCCCGTTTGATTCACGCGTATCATCTGGATCTGGATATCGTCCTGACGGGCAAGGATTTCTGCGGAGAATCCTTTTGGACTCAACTGGTTCGGGAGTTAAAGATTGAGGGACGGGTTCATTTTACGGGGTGGATTTCAGACAGGGATCGCGACTGTTTGCTGGATGGCGCCCTGATGCTCTGGCAGTTTTCATGGTATGAAGGTTTCGGACTCCCGGTGCTTGAAGCGGCCGGTCGGGGCATTCCGGTGATGCACACCAACCGGGGTTCAGTGCCGGAGATTCTCCAGAATCCGGAACAGCAAGTTGACCCCTCCGACGAAGTTGAGGCCGCAGCCCGCGCTGCTGCAGCCCTGTCTTCGGCCGAGACCCTGGCGCGATGGAAAAGGCAGGGTCTCTCACGGGCGGCGGGATTTACCTGGGAAAAGTCTGTCAACGGATTTCTGAAATGGTTGGAAACCATGCTTAAAGAAAAGGCGCTGCCATGGGCGAAGTAACAACAGGGAGTCGGTCCGCCCGTGATTTGGATAAAATTTCTTCTCCATCAGAAAAATCGAAAATTCTCATCTTGTGCCCGGACCTGCCGTATCCCATAACCGCGGGCGGGCACATGCGCATGGCGTCCATCCTTGAGGCCATGAGCCGGTTTGCGTTTTTAGCGGTAGCCTGTGTTGCCGACAAGGTACCGGAAACCACCCGAAAGTGGTGTAAACACTTGAACATCGATTTATATGCGGCGCCGCCGCCGATCCCCAGCCGGCTTCAAACATGGAAAGATCGACTTCGCATGGTGTGGAAAAGGGATAATTTTATCCACCGTCCCCAAATGCAGCATTTCCTCGATAGGATATATAGCAAGGTCGCTCCGGATCTGGTATGGCTGGAGACACCCTACCTTATCCGGTACGCTCTTGGCTGGAGGGAGCGCGTGCCCCTGGTGGTCGATTTCTGGGGGACCTCCGAAGGCCCATACCGTGTTCTGGCTGCGGCTTCCGGGCTTCATAAAATAATCCCGGGCGTCCGCTGGTGGATAGCCAGGGGGGGGGAGCTGCAGTATGTGCCCAAGATCCGTGACATTGTATGTGTATCACAAAGAGACGCCGACTACTTTCTGGCGATATCTCCCCAGAGTCGTGTCCAGCCGATTCCCGTGGGCATCGTTAAATCCGATACGCCTGATATGCCGAGCCGTGAAATCGGTCCGCAACGGGATTCCCAGATCATGATGCTGACCGGAGACTTGTCGTTTCCGCCGAATATCGATGCGGGGAGTTATTTCGTGAAAGAGATCTTCCCGCGGATCCGGGAAAAATGTCCGGCGGCCCAGATCCACTTGGTGGGCAGAAATCCGGCTTCCGAATTGCAAGAACTGGCCCGGTATCCGGGTGTAACGATTAAGGGCTGGGTGCCGGATTTGGGCCGGGAAATCTCCGGTGCCACCATTTACGTTTTACCCATGAGGCTGGGGTCGGGGTTCCGAACAAAACTACTGGATGTCTTTCCGCTGGGAAAGGCGATCGTGACCACAACGGTAGGAACCGAAGGGTTGGCCCTCAGCCATGGAGACAACTGCCTGGTTGCCGATACTGCGGCGGACTTTGCCGAAGCCTGCGTTGAGTTGTTGCGTTATCCGGACTTGCGGGAAAAGTTAGGGGCGTCGGCCAGGCGCCTCGCATTAGAAGTGTATACCCAGGATAATATCTCCCGTTTAATCCGCCAAACGGTTGATCGCGCCATGTAGATGCTTATGGGTTGCCCAGAGAACAATTTGCATTGCCCTGACGATGAAATACCTTCAGCGACAGTTGCCGTCAGCGTGATTATCCCGTTTTTCAATGCAGAAAAAACCCTGGCGTCCTGCATACAATCGTTGCAGGCACTCCAGGCCGACAACTTTGAAGTCATCCTGGTGAACAACAACTCCACGGATGCTTCACCGTCGGTTGCCCAAACGGCGACTCAACAGGATCCACAACGTTTCTTTTATGAAGAAGAAAAATGTCAGGGGCCGGTGTTCGCTAGAAACCGGGGCGCCGGACGGGCGCGGGGAGATATTCTCGCCTTTATCGATGCGGATTGCCTGGTACGACCGGACTGGCTGCCGGAACTGCTGCGATCCTTTGAAAATGCCCGGGTTGGCGCGGTAGCCGGAAGGATATCCGGCTATGGCGGACGGACGGTGTATGATAAATTTCACGCCCTTTTTACCTTCCGCGGGCCCCAACAGCCCCAGGTCTACAGCCGGTTCACATTGATCCGCGGGGGATTTCCCACGGCCAATCTGGCCGTTCGCGGGAAACTTTTCCAGCGCATCGGCGGCTTTGATCCCAGCTTGAAAATTTTATATGCGGAAGACTACGATCTGTGTGCCAGAATTTACCGGGAAGGGTTTCACATCCGTTACAACCCTGAGGCGGTTGTCGATCATATCCACCGCAATTCACTGGTCAGTACGTGGAAGCAAAGCTATGGATTTGGGACCGGTCATGCGGTACTGCTTAAAAAACATTTCAAAAGACGCCTTATACTTGAATTGCCGCGGTGCCTTTATGAAACCGAAAAAATTCCGGTGCGGGCCTGGGTCGACCTGGCATCGGCGGATAAAAAACTGATGGGCCTTCTGGCGCTGGCGCTGGTCTGGTGGCCGCTGGTCGGGTTGACGCCGGTGTATCTGATTTACCTTTTTCGGGAAATCAAGAGCCGGACCACAGCGGACGGTATGACATCCGGCCGCGCAGAGACATGGGCCTTGGTATTTCTGCTCTTATTCAAGTCCCTTGCCATGACCCTGGGACGGATTGACGGCGCCCTGAAAAACCGGGTCCTCTGTTGCTAATGAAATCAGCCGTAGCTATAAGCATTGTCATTTGTTCAAAAGACAGGCGCGACAGCTTAACAAGGCTTGTGGGTGCATTGCGACGCATCTCCCATCCGAAAGCGATGGAAATCGTGGCTGTTGAAGAAACCAATGATCCCGCTTTTTTTGAGGGCGTTACCTATGTCGCCCATCCCGTGGCCGACAGAGGGATTCCTTATGCCCGCAATCTCGGGCTTCAGCACGCAACGGGTGATCTTGTCGTTTTTATCGACGATGATTGCATTATTCATGAAAGATGGCTGGACAATCTTCTGGCGCCTTTTGCCGACGAAGCCGTGGTGGGGG
>JBFLWU010000058.1:0-32285 GCA_040757625.1 Thermodesulfobacteriota bacterium
AAATGCATTCGCCCATTTGCTGCGTTATCCGGGGTTTGCGGTACGCAAAGTACAGCTGCACCCCGGAGTGCCTTGCAAATGAACGAATGCATAACGTGAAATATCCGGGCTAGGAGGTGATTTCCCGGGGGGCGAAGAATTCCCGCCGGGAAACATCCCGGCAGCACCTGACAACGTGACCCGGTTCAACCTCCCGGAAATGGACGGCTCCCTGCTGACAGAATGAATCCGCCAGAAAACAGTTTTCCTGAAATTTACACCCGGCAGTCGGCTCCTCAGCTTTTTGATTATCTCTCAGGAGCGACTGGGACTGTTTTTCCCCGACCGGCGCCACCTCGGGAACCGCCGACAGCAAGGTCAGGGTATAGGGATGGCACGGATTTTCAAAGAGCTTTTCCGCCGGGGCGTGTTCCATGATATGTCCCTTGTACATGACCGAGACCGTATGGCACAGATAACCGACGACATTCAGATCATGAGAAATAAACAGATAGCTCAACCCCAGTTTTTCCTGCAGATCCTTGAGCAGGTTGATGATCTGGGCCTGAATGGAAACGTCCAGGGCCGAGATCGGTTCGTCACAGATGACCAGAGACGGTTCGACGCTCAGGGCGCGGGCGATCCCGATCCGCTGCCGCTGGCCGCCGCTGAATTCATGGGGATAACGGTCGGCGGTATCCGGGGAAAGCCCCACCATTTCCAGCAAACCGGACAGGCGGTCTTTACGCAGCCGGCCAGCCGGCAGGCCGGCGATGCGAAGCCCCTCTTCAATGGAGGCGCCGATGGTCATGCGAGGATTGAGCGATCCGTAAGGGTCCTGAAACACAATCTGCATTTCTTTGCGCACCGGCTTCATCTCGTTTTCAGACATGCCGGTGATGTCCCGGCTGCGGAACAGGATTTTTCCGCCGTCGGGGTGGAGCAGCTTGAGAATCAAGCGGGCGATGGTGGATTTTCCGCAGCCGCTTTCGCCCACGAGTCCCAGGGTTTGACCCTTTACGATCTCCAGGTCGACGCCGTCCACCGCCTTGACCCAGCCGCGGGTGCGTTGCAGAAAACCCCTGCGGACGGGAAAGTATTTTTTTAGCCCTTTGACCTGTAGAATGGGTTGATGGGTTGTATCCATTGCCGAATCTGAGCTCTCTTTAATACTGCGGTTGATTTTCGCCTGCCTCCTGGCCGCCTTCAAACAGTACCGGACAGCGGGCCAGGTGCCCGTCGCCGTAATCGTACAATTCCGGAAACCGAGACCGGCACGTCTCAATAGCGTGGGGGCAGCGGGGATGGAACGGGCAGCCCGGAGGCTTGTGGGCCGGATCGGGTACGCTGCCCGGAATGCTGTACAGCCGCTTGCCCCTTTTCGAGCGGGTCGGCAGCGATGCCAGCAGCCCCCGGGTATAGGGATGCTGGGCCCGGCTGAAGATATGACCGGTTTTGCCCTCTTCCACGATGACGCCCGCATACATGACATAAACACGCTGGGCTATATTTGAAACGACGCCGAGATCATGGGTAATGTACAGAACCGACAGGTCGCGTTTCTGCTGGAGGGATCGAAAGAGCTGCAGTATCTGGGCCTGTACGGTCACATCCAGGGCCGTGGTGGGCTCATCGGCGATGATCAGGTCCGGATCGCAAGCCAGGGCCATGGCGATCATCACCCGCTGGCGCTGTCCGCCGCTGAGCTGATGGGGATAATCGTTGAGGCGTCCGGCGGCCGAAGGAATGCCGACATCCTGCAGCAGCTGGATGCAGCGCTCCCGCAGCCCCTCGCCGTCCAGATGCTTATGAATCCGGATGGCCTCGCCGATCTGGTCTTCGATGGTGAAAACGGGGTTGAGCGAGGTCAGCGGCTCCTGAAACACCATCGCAATGTGATTGCCGCGAATTTTCTGCATGTCGCTTTCGCCCAAGCCGAGCAGTTCCTCCCCCTTGAAAAGAATTTTTCCGCCGGCGATCCTGCCGGGCGGAACCGGAATAAGGCCGAGAATGCTCAAGGCGGTGACCGTTTTGCCGCATCCGGATTCACCTACCAGGCAGACCATTTCCCGCGGACGGACCTCAAAACTGACGCCGTCCACCGCCCGGGCGGTTTCGAAGTCGCCCTGGAAGTGGACCTTCAAATTCTGGACGGAAATCAGCGGATGACCGTTGGGTTTCATTTCAGCGGCGCTCCCGCAGTTTCGGGTTCAAGGCGTCCCTCAGTCCTTCGCCGAACAGATTAAAAGAAAGCACGACAACCAAAACGGCGGTCCCCGGGATGAAGGTCAACCAGGGAGCATCGAAGATAAAGCGCTTGCCGTCGGAAAGGATGTTCCCCCAGGTGGCATGAGGCGGGGGCACGCCGAAGCCCAGGAAGCTCAGACCGGCTTCCGTTAAAATGGCGGAGGCAATTCCAATGGTTGCGGAAACCAGGACCGGCGCAATCGCGTTGGGCATCATGTGCCGGAAGATGATGCGAAGGTTGCCGACGCCCAGCGCCCTTGCGGCCGCAACAAAGTCCTGCTCCCGCAGGGAAAGAAACTCCGCCCGGACAAAGCGGGTTGCCCCCATCCAGCTGGTCAACCCGATGACGATCATGATGTTATAGATACTGGCGGGCAGAAGCGCCACCACCGTGAGTATCAGGAAAAAGCTGGGGAAACAGATCATGATGTCCACCATGCGCATGATCAGCGTGTCGACGCTGAACGCGTTGAGTTCAAGAAAACCGGATGCGGCCGGCCCGGCAGGGTTGCCGGAGAATTGGCGGGCCCGAAGGGGATACAGGAGAAACACTGCCGCCAGGACCAGACAGAGGATTCCCATCGTTATCCTGTCCGCTACCGAAAGGGCGATTCCCGCCATGAGCAGGCCGCCCGCCAGGATATGATGAAGTTTCAGCAGTACCTGGCCGAAATAACCCGCAATTCCACCCATGAAGATGCCGATCAAAACCGCTATGCCCACGGCCACAAACCCTACGGTCAGGGAAACCCAGGCGCCTTGAAGCATCCGTGCAAAGACATCCCGGCCCAGGTCATCGGTGCCGAAAAGGTACATGCCCAGGCGCGGCGCTTCCTCAGGACGCAGGGTGTCTAAATTGGGCCTGGACAGGGGCGGGCGCAATTTTTCCTGGAGCCGGATCCGGGCGGGATCGAAAACCGGATCCTGGCCGGACGTCAGGATCAGTCCCGCCAGGGCGGTAGCGAAGAAGAGAATGAAAATAACCAGGCCGGCGATGGCCAGGCGGTTCTTTCTGAAGAGAGCCCAGAATTCTTCCAGGCGGCTTCGTTTCGGCGTCAGCGCTTTTTCCAGCACGGTTTCGGGGGCCGGGGCGTATGATTTCTTATCATTCATAACCGGATCCTCGGATCCACCAGCATGTACATCAGGTCTGAAATAAAAGTTCCGATGAGCACCAGCACGGCCGAAACAAAGTTGACCGTCAGGATCACCGGATAATCCCTGGCCAGGATGGCCTCATAAGCCATCCGGCCCATGCCGGGCCAGGAAAATATGGATTCAATGATAACCGATCCGCCGATCAGGCCCGGCAGGATCAGACCGAACATGGTCACAAAGGGGAGCAGCGCGTTTCGCAGGGCGTGCTTATAATGAACCTGGTCGGGCGGGAGCCCCTTGGCCCTGGCGGTGCGCACATAATCCTGTCCCTCGACTTCGAGCATCTGGCTGCGGACGTAGCGTGAAAGTTCCGCGATGCCGACGGTGGCCCCCAGAACGGCAGGGATCAGCAGGTGCCAGATCCTGTCCATGATCACATTGGGCCAGGGGGCATTGGCGACGCCGAAGGTTTCCATGCCGATGACCGGAACATGAAAGCGGGTCACCACGAAGATGATCAGGATATAGGCAAAGAAAAAACCGGGGATCGAAATCAGCAGATAGGAAATAAAGGTCGTCGTGCGGTCGTAGAGGCTTCCTCTGAAGATAGCTGAGCGGATTCCGGCCGGAAAGGAAAGGGTCCAGGTCAGGATCGTCCCCACAATAAACAGCGGCAGGCTGTTCAAAAAGCGTTCAAGGATTTTAGCCAGAACCGACCGGTTGTCCTTCCACGATACGGTCCGGCCGGTAAAAAGGTCGCGGTAAAAATAAAAATATTGGACATGGAGGGGTTTGTCCAGATGAAACGCCTGCCGAAAACGTTCCACCATTTCCGGTGTAAACTTGGGATTCAGGGGATCCGCCTGGCTGGGCTTGCCGGGCGCCAGATGAATAATCAGAAATGAAATGATGGAAACGAAAACCAGAGTAATGGTTTTCTGTGCGAAACTTCTCCCGATAAAAGACATCATAGGGATATTCCCGTCAAAATATATGGAATAAAGGGTTCAAGGGTTCAAGATGATAGACAATACCCTTTTACTCAGGCAGCCTTTAAACCGATTTTAACCGTCTTCAGCAAACCGGGGCGCCTCCGGCAGCTTGATCCATCTGTTGAAATAAAATGTATAGTCGCCGGTCGGGGTCGGCTTTATTTTCTTGAAAACCTCATGACCGGATGCGTCGGTTTCTTTGATGACGATGCGCCGGTCCAGGACCGCCGACCACTTGCTGACAAAGAGGAACGTGTAAGGCTGTTCGGCGGCTATAATTTGATGCAGGCGGTGGGAGTACTCCACCTGCTTTTGATAATCATATTCCTGCCGGATGTTGATGATAAGATCGTCGGCTTCCGGATTTTTAAAACCGACGAAATTAAGCCTAAAGGGCGCGGTCTGGCTGGAGTGCCAGATCTGATAAAGGTCCGGGTCGATGCCCATGCGCCAGCCTAAAACCAGAGCGTCAAAATCGAGCTTGTTGACGCGTTCCTGAATGAACACCGACCACTCCAGCAGGTCGGTACGGACATCGATGCCGATTTTTTTCCAGCCGTCCTGGGCGACGGCCAGAACGGCTTTGCGCTGTTCATTGCCGCTGTTGGTGATCAGCGTAAACTGGAAGCGCCTGCCGTCCTTTTCCAGCCATCCCTCGCTGTTTTTCTTCCAGCCGGCCGCTTTCAAAAGAGCCAGGGCGCCTTCGGGATCATAGGGAATCGGGGCGATCTTCCGGTCATAGTATTCGGTCTGTTTGACAAAGGGTCCGGTGATGCGCTCCGCCTGATCATGCATGACAAAACGGATGATTTTTTCGGTGTCGATGGCCATGCTCAGCGCCCTCCGCACCCTGACATCGTTAAAGGGCTCCCGCCGCAGGTTGTATCCGATATAGGTGTAGCCGAAGGAAGTGCCGGAAAAACTTTGGAATCGCGGATCTTCCTTCAGGCGGTCGACCTGATGGGGTTCGACCGCATAGCTGTCCACCGTTCCGGCGTAGAACTCCATTTCCTGGGTCAGCAGATCGGGGATCACCCGGTAAATGTATTCCCTGTATTGAGGTGCGCCCTCCCAGTATCCTTCAAATCGTTCCAGCGCGATGTATTGATCCGATTTCCACTCCCGGAACCTGAAGGGGCCGCACCCGACGGGGCGGCGGTTGAAATTGCTATCCCGCAGGGTAAAAGCGTCCGGGTTTTTGCCGAGCGCGACGGCTTCCCGGCGCAGGGCTTCGCGGTTGAGCAGATGTTCCGGCAGTATTCCCATGCCCCAGGTGCCGACCGCAGGTGAATAGAGGCGCTTGTAAACGACTTTTACCGTTAAGGGGTCGATGACTTCAACCGCTTTGACCGGTTCATAGTCGGAAGTTCGCGGTGAAAGATTTTTGTCATCCATGATCGCCTCATAGGTAAACCGGACGTCATGGGCATCCAGGGTATGGCCGTCGTGAAATTTTACCCCCGGGCGCAGATGGAAAACAAGGACCGGGTTGTGTTCGACGGCGGGCAGGAGCTCTCCGGCGTATACGGAAAGTTTCTCTTTGGGTACGCGGGGACTGCTGTCAAGAAACCTTTCACCGGAAAACGTATCGAAATAGTCTCTGCCGAGCAGGTGGCGCAGGTTCTGAAAAAGGCGCTGGTCCACGCGGTCGAGCGTGAGGCTGATCCGGGCCGGTGCATTGACCCGGATTGAAATCGAAGCGGCGGAGGCATTGGGCCCCGGCCCTTTTTCAGTTCTGGTGACCTGGAAAGCAACCGGCGGCAGGACGCGGACATCGGTCAGATGGTCCAAGGTTTCGGCCAGGGCGGGCGGCAGCCCGGTTTTATCTTTACGGGCGGTGTTGATTAGATTGGCGACGGTTTCAGGATTTGCTTTTCCAATCCCCGGGAGATCGGCGGAATCATTGACATAGAAGAATGCGGTTTCATAAATTTCCCAGCTGCTGGCCAGGCGGCCCCTGAAGCGCAGTTCCTCATCGCGGTCGATCAGGCCTTCAAACACCATGTTTTCGATGGCGCTGCTGGCCGAATCCGAGGAGAGAACCGGATTCAGCAAACTGGCATCGCCGATGGAGGCCGTGATGTAAGTATTCAAACGATGGGGGTTTCCCCTGGTTTGCTGATCATAGGTGGGCACCCAGAAGTAGGACTGCAGCAGGACGATGATCAGCACTACCGGCGCCAGGATGAGGACTCTTTTAATGCGCATAGTCTTTTGAATCAGGGTCCATTCCGGTTATTTTTCCGAAGATTCAGCGGTTGACCGCTGAGATTGCGGGACGGGCGGCGCATCGGTCTGTTCCATATCTTTATCCTGAAGGGCCGCCATTAGTTCCTTGATGGACTGGATTTTCTTGTTGACCAGGTCGGTTTGGGCCGTGTCAAGATCCAGGGCCGCAGCCTTTGCCATATATTCCAGCGCCTTTTTAAAGTCCGCCAGGTTCCCTTTGCTGGCCGCCACATCCGCTTTATAGAGATAAATCATCATATCGACATTGTTCAAGCGGTGGTATGCGGCCCGGCGCATTTCCGCCGTAACCCCATAGGACAGCGCCGTTTTCAGATAGAGCTTGATACCGTTGAAGTCCGGCATGTCAGGGGCTTCCAGAAGCATATCCGCCCGGTCGATGTAATAATTGAAAGCGATGGCGTTAATTTCATTTTTCGTGTAAACGGCCCTGACAAATGCAGGCGGCTGAGCGCCCGGCAGGATGAGGATTCTCTCCCTGCCCACGGGGGCGAACCGTCCCTGCCAGATTTCAAGCGCACCGCCGGCAGCCCTAAGATAATAATTGGTGCGGTTTGAATAGCTGGCGGTAATCACAAGGGTCATCAGCAGGCCGAGGCCGGCGGCAAGTATCGTCATTATCCGGGTCAGGGGCTCCCGCTTCTTCATGTAGTCGCCGGTTTCCGGCGGCTCAATCGGCCGGGACTCCTTTTTTTCAAGGTCCTCCGGCGAAGAAAACGCCGGCCGGTACGCCTGCCCGCTGGCCCGTTTTGATTGATGATCGTTTATGGAATTGGATTTCGGCAATCTGTTAATTTCCCTTGTTGATGATATAAAACCGGGTCCTGCTTGTAAATATCTTTTTTGCGGGTTTCGGTTCAGTTTTTGTGCGTGTAGAAATTAAAAAACTGCTCCATGATAAAGCTTACGGTTTCGGCGTTGACATGAAAATTTTCCTTTCCGGTTGCAAACATCGTCCGCCCGGTCATGGACCGATAGATGGTCGCCATCTCAAATGCCGGGAAGTAGTATACATTTTCATGGCGTGCCGTAAATTCATCGGCGACCGCCCGCAGGGTCGATTTTGAATTGCAGCTGGCGCTGATGACATCCAGATCCTTGCGAAAAGTCGCCCAAAGGTGAACCGGCGAAACCGTTACCAGAATCCGGCAGTCGGGGTTGTGCCGGGACATGATCTGATGGATGCGCTCCAGGTTTTCAAGGTTTTCGTTGTATCGGCTGATCCTGAACCGGTATCGGCTCATGTCCCCGCCCTCGTTCACATAGGGACCGGAGGGGAGGCAGATGACGGCGCCGTCGGCCCTGTCCTCCCAGATTTCCGTCAGCCCCAGGGTTAAAATCAACACTTCCGCCTTCTGGAGCGCCCGCCGGGAATGGATGCGATGCTGCGCAAAGTCTGCTTCAGCCGCTTCAAGGGTTTCATACAAAATGATTCTGCGGTAGGGGTCCTGGATCTGGTTCGTTTCCGGCGAGCGCCACCAGCGGAGATCCGGCCGCCAATCGCCGAAGGTGTATTCGAATATCTGCCGGATCGAAAAGGAGTTGTAGACCCTTTCCCAGGCGGCGCTGGCATGCACGGCGGCGGGATGGTGGATTTCTTCGGTGATATAGTTGTATCCTTTGTCGATCAGGACCTTGCGTATCTCCCTGGCAAAACAGGACCCCATGGACGCAATCGGCGTTGTGGGGGTTATGGTAAAGTCGCAGTCGCCGGGGGTTGGGTAGCGGCCGTCGGCAGGGGGATTGTGATAGGACCCCGGCCATACCTGCCAGGATTCAAATCTGTGAACCGGGTGAACCTTTGAACGTGCCATGGTCTTCTCTCAATAGTTTCTGTTGATAACGGATTTCATGTTCTAGCAGGCTGTTGGAAAACTGCGTCTGAGGCCGCCATACGGTGTTGCGCGGCTCTCGCCAATGCTCACATATACTTAAATATGCTGCGCTTGTCGAATCGCCGCGCGCCTTGTCTGGCGACCTGATCCTTGTTTTTCAACAGCCTGATAGAGATGATTCTAAAATAATACATCTGCGGTCGAATCTCAAGAATATGCTGAAATCAGACCCGGCTAAAAAGGCCAGAAAATCGGGATCAGCAAAGTTCCCATCACGATGACCAGCAGGTTCAGGGGGATGCCGAGCTTCAGGTAGTCGCCGAAGCGATAATTTCCCGGTCCGTAAACCAGCAGGTTGGTCTGGTATCCGACGGGAGATGCAAAGCAGGCGCTGGCGCCGAAACAGACGGCGATGATAAACGGTTTGGGGTTTACACCCAGCGTGAGTGCGGCGGAGACGGCCACGGGCATCAGCAGGACGGCCGTGGCATTATTGCTCAGGATTTGCGTGCCGATGCTGGTGAGCAGAATAATTCCCCCCAAAACCACCGAGGGGCCGGAGTTCTTGAAAAGGCTTAAAAAACTCTGGGCATAGAATTGGGAGGCGCCTGTTTTTTCCATGGCGGTACCGAGAGCGATCGTTCCTGCGATCAGAAGCAGCACATCCCCCTGCAGGGCCCGGTATGAATCCCGCAGCTGCAGGCAGCCGGTCAACACCATCAGGAAGACCCCGGTCAGGGCGCAGACCATGATATCGGCCAGCCCCGTAGTGGCGGCGATCACCAGAGCGGCGAAGATGGCGGCGGCCCAGCGCGCTTTCTTTTTATGAACGATTTCGTGATGAACGTCTTCAATAATGATAAAATCCGTTCCCGTGCGAATCCGGTCGAGTTTGTCCTTGGAGCAGCGGGCCAGAATGATATCCCCGACGCTTAACTTGAGCGTCTGAATTTTCTGGGCGCTGTAATGGATCCGCCGCCTCTTAACGGCAATAATATGGGTATCGGGATCTCCCTGCAGATGGGTATCCAGCAGCCTTTCACCCAGCAGCGTTGACTGCGGCGGAATGATGAGTTCGACGATGAGTGCGGCTTCATCATTAACTTTAAAGTTAAGCCCCGCTTCCTGGTGCGGCAGCTGCGCCACCCGGTCGTTCAGGATGGCCACCAGGTCGGTTGCCGAGCCTTTCACCAGCAGCAGGTCATTGGCCGCAATGCTGATGGTGTCCTGGTCAGGCAGGTAAATGCGAGGTCCCCGGATCGTTTCAAAAAGTTCCAGCGATGGATAATGTTCGCTGAAAAAGGCTTTCGGCTCCCGGCCGATCAGGCGGCTTTGAGACGGCACCTCCAGTTCCGCCAGATAGCGCCGGTCTTTGCGGTCTTCAAGCTCGCAGGTCGGGGTGGTATGTCCCGGCATCAACAGCGGGGCGCCGAAATAGAGGATGAGCAGGCCGATGACCGCTATGGGGACGCCGACGGCAGCCAGCTCGAACATTTCTATTTTTCCATATCCGTACATGGCGCTCAGGTCGCTGACAATGATATTGGTTGAGGTTCCGATCAGCGTACAGGTGCCGGCAAGGATCGATGCATATGAAATCGGAATTAAAAACTTTGAGGGACTGAGATTGTATTCGCAGCTGAGGCTTAGAATGATCGGAATGAAAAGAACCACGACGGGGGTGTTGTTGATAAACGCAGATGCCAGGGCGACGATCAGAAGGGTGATGGCCATGGCAAGCTTCGGTTTGCCCCTGGAAAACTCAATGACATGCTGGCCGATAAACCCGACGGCGCCGGTGCGGATCATTCCCCGGCTGATCAGAAACATGGCGCCTACCGTAATAACGGCCGGATTGGCGAAACCGAGTACGGCCTGCAGTGGCGGCAGCAGCCGCGTCACCATCAGAACGACGATGATGCCGATGGAGGTGACGTCGACCGGAAGTTTTTCCGTGATCAGCAGATAAATTACAACGACCAACAGGATTGAAATAAACCAGATCGTCATCCCTGCACCTTGCTCTCTTCTTGCTGAATGGAAGGGCGCACTTGCCCCCGTCATGTTTCGAATGCTTTGCAGGGGTTATAGCACAGTGACTGCGAATTGGTAAAATAAAAAAGCCGGTGCGGTCTGCCGAGGAGTTCGCCGGTCAGGGAGAGCGGCTGATCGGGCCGAAAAAAGTAAATAATTGAAATGAAATCATATTTATGCCTATTATGACGGCCGGGCAGCTTGCCGGATAAACATAAATAATAGAGGGGCCGGGGAGCTTCATAACGAAAGCCTAGTGTCGTGTCCCGGAAATTGATTCAATTTCTATTTGCCGATCATAAGGGGAGCGGACATGTTTTGGAGAAGGCCGGCAGGCGTTTCAGTCAGCAAGATTTAAGCCGGTGTCCCGGATTCGAATCGGATAATGGCAAACTATCATTCAACAGATTTTTTGTCGTGCCGATTCGAATCCGGACACCTGGGTACAATAAAGTTCATGCCGGCCGTATCCAAAATGTGGCCGCGATTTTATAAGTTATTTCGGGACGCTGCACTAGGGGATGAGCCGTTGTCACTTCAGCGTTTGCCGGCGGACAGGACAACATACTCTCCGACCCCCTGAAATAATTAAACTGAAGAAGGCCGAACGCCTTCAGGGGATCGGGGACGGTTCAATTGAAAGCAATGGAGGACATTCATACTACCTATCGGTTTTGTCCGTGCTGCGGCGGGCCGCTTCTCTCAAAACAAATCAAGCCGGGGGAGCCCAAACGCCTGGTATGCGTTCGCTGCGATTTTATTTTCTATCTGGACCCGAAGATTGCCGCTTGCAGCATTGTTGAAATCGATGGAAAAATCGTGCTGTTGCAGCGGGGCATTCACCCTGAATACGGGAAATGGGTGATACCGGGAGGCTTTGTCGACCTGGGGGAGCCTGTGTCGGTTGCCGCTGTGCGGGAAACCTGGGAAGAAGTCCGCCTGAAAGTTGAAATCGTCGATCTGGTCGGGGTGTATTCATACCCGCATATGCCGGTGGTCGTGATTGTTTATGAAACTGCGGTCCGGGGCGGGTCGGTACAGGCAGGGGATGAATCCCTGGCGGCAGGGTTGTTCGCCCCCGGTGAAATTCCCTGGCAGCAGCTTGCTTTCTCAAGCACCCGAGATGCCCTCAGGGACTATTTAAAGAAACATCACTCCCGGTTCGCTTCCACCGGCACACAGCTCCGCTAGTATCGTGTCCCGGAAATAGCTTCAATTTCTATTCAGCGCTCATAAAGGGAAGCGGTCGTGTTTTGGAGAAGGCCGGCATGCGTTTCAGTTAGCAGGGCCTTGGCGGGTGTCCAGGATTCGAATCGATTAATTTAAAAAAAACAGTAAACATTTTTTGCCGGGCCGATACGAACCCGGACACCCGGGTCCAATAAGGTTCATGCTAGCCGAACCCAAAATATGATTGCGGCTTTTATAAGTTATTTCCAGGACGCAATGATAGGTTCATAACCCTTGCTTGTTTCAAGGTTGAATGCGGCCGGCGGAATTGATATAGGGTATTCATCCATCCGCAGCGCGACAGGGTAATCTTGAACTGGAGACATCTATGCAGGGCTACATCCGAAAGATCGTTCCCAGACACATCATCACGGTCGGGTTTGTCCTTTTCACGGCGGGTGCGTTTCTTACCGGAGGTTTTTACCCTTTTGATTTGTATGAATTTGAGGAAGACGCGCTGCTGAAGTGGTGTGTATTCGCAACCCTGCGGGATGCCGGCGCCATACTCACGGCAGCGGTCATTATTATGTCCGGCTTGAGGTTTATTCGGCTTCAAGGGAGCAGCCCGCGCCGGGTCGCCATGGTTCTTGCCGGCATCGGCATCTGCCTTCTGTTTCTGACGCTCAACAGTGTCGCCAATATACAGATGGGCAAAATGTTGAAAAGTTACGATTTCAGCAGGATGATCGATCTGATCGAATTCAAGTTGAAGCAGGATAACCTGTCGGAGGAAAAACGGCTTTTTTTGATGCGGAAGCTGGCGGAAAGCCGCTACCTGCAGAACGGCGAACGTATCCTGGTCCCGACGGGAGACAATGGAAGAACGATTTATGAGCCTCCGGAAACGGTCGTGCGTTTCGAGAGAAATGTTTATTTTTCAAGGCAGATGTATGGGCTGATCCAGCAGTGGTCAGCCTGCCTGATTTATGTATGGATCGGCGTTTTACTGGTAAGCACGGTCGCGGGGGCGGTCTCCCCTGAAGATTAGACCCATGGGCCTGACAGTCGGAATTCCGTCCGCCCTCTTCGGCTTCCGCGGTAATCAAGAGGCCTTTACCGTATCCCCTTGAACGAGGAGAAATGACGCATGCAATTTGATGAGCTGTTGGGCTACATCGACCATATCCTGAGCTTCAAGCTTTTTCAGATCCAGCAGACGCCGGTCAACGTATCTTCATTGTTCATGTTTCTGCTGGTTATCATTCTTTTTTTCATCCTGTCGCGCATTCTCTGCCGGATATTTCTGAAGCGCGTGATGGACCGCATGCGCCTTGAAGAAGCCACCCAGTATAACCTGAACCGGATAACCCATTATCTGGTCATGTTGACCGGGGCGCTGGTATCATTTCAGTTCGTCGGGATTGATTTGAGCGGCCTCATGATGGTTTTCGGGTTGCTGTCCGTCGGGATCGGTTTCGGACTGCAGAATATCACCTCCAACTTCATATCGGGATTGATCCTGCTGTTCGAGCGCCCCATCAAGGTTGGGGACCGGATTACCATCGGAAATACCGAAGGTGATGTCATGGAAATCAGCATGCGTTCGACAATCATCCGGTCTTTGAACAATATTTCGATTATTGTGCCGAATTCCGAATTCGTATCCTCCCAGGTCGTCAACTGGTCACACCGGGACCTGAAGATACGTCTGGATATCGATGTCGGGGTCTCCTACGATTCGGACCTGGAAAAGGTATTGCAGTCCCTGCGGGAGGTGGCTGCCGAGAATGAAGATGTACTGCCCAAACCCCGGGCCGACGTGCTGCATCTCGGTTTCGGGGACTCGTCCTGGAACATGCGGCTGCGGGTATGGATCGCCAACCCCAAACGGCACCTCCTGACGCGGTCGGCGATCAACTGCGCCATCGTACGGAAGTTCCGTGAAAATAATATTGAAATACCTTTTCCCCAGCGCGACCTGCATATCCGTTCGCCGCTGCCGCTGCCGCTGACTTCGGAGAAATGAAACCGATGCCGGGTCCCTCAAAAAAGAAGGCCAAAGCCATGGGCGCCGTCGATGTGCTGTGCGTCGGCCAGGCATCCTACGATCTGGTGTTCTCGGTCGACCGCCATCCCGGTCCCGACGAAAAAAGCGTTGCCACCCTGTTTGCCGGCTGCGGGGGCGGGCCCGCAGCCAATGCGGCCGTGACCGTCGCCCGTCTCGGGCGCCGGGCGGCATTTGCCGGATATCTGGGGAATGATTTTTACGGCCGGGCGCATTTCGATGAGCTTTCCCGCGAAAATGTGCTGACGGATTTTGTGTATCGGGGGACGGTGCCGACGCCGCTGTCCGCCATTCTGGTAAAGCCCGACGGCAAGCGCACCGTCGTCAATTACAAGGACGCGGCAATCCCGGCGCCGGCGGAGCCCGAAACCCTCCCGGCTGATTTCTGTCCGAAAGTCATCCTGTTTGACGGGCATGAACCGTACCTGGCTCCGGTTTTTACCGCCCATGCCCGGCGGGCCGGCATCCCGACCGTTCTGGATGCGGGCTCCGTCCATGCCGGGACCCGGGGCCTTGTGGACCAGGTGGATTATATTGTCGCGGCGGAAAAATTCGCGACAGACTTTACCGGTGAAAGGGATGTTGTTCGCGCGGCTCGTGAATTAACGCGCTATGCCCCCTGGGTGGTGGTGACGCGGGGTGAAGCCGGGATCGTCTGGCAGACGGCCGGCGGCGCCGGGCAGATGGACGCCTTTGCGGTTGCAGCGGTCGATACCACCGGGGCCGGCGATGTCTTTCACGGCGCCTTTGCCGCAGGTCTGTCGGAAAAAATGGCGTGGCCGGCGCTCCTGCAATATGCCAGCGCGGCGGGCGCGCTGGCCTGCACCCGCTACGGCGCCCGACCGGCGATCCCCCATGCCGACGAGGTGGATCGATTTCTTAGAAGCCGTGCTCAAAACCTCGGATCGAGATGAAACTTTGCTTCTATGTTAGAAGCTGTCTCAGAAAAGATTTAATTATTTCAGGAGCCGGGGAGTATTTAGATGCTTTCCGTCCCGGGGATTGCCCCCTCGCCGGAAAGCCGGCAGACGGTGAAGTGACCACGACTCACTCCCAATTGAACTTTGAGATATTCCGGGGATACGATCTGTCTGTAAACCGGATGAAAGCAGGGGGACGGCGATGATTGAAATTTCGATTCCCGGCCGCGGAAAACTGCAGTGCCGGTATCTGGTCCTTGATTACAACGGAACCTTGGCCGTTGATGGCCGCCTGATCGACGGTGTCGGTGAAGCTTTGCGGCGTTTGTCGGACATGGTCGAGATTCATGTATTGACGGCGGACACCTTTGGAAAAGCGCGTTCGGGACTGGCAGGAATCGACTGCCGGCTTTCGATCCTGCCGAAAGACCGCCAGGATACCGGCAAACGCGATTATATTACGGCGCTGGGGGCCGAGGGGTGCGTCTGCGTCGGCAACGGCCGCAATGACCGCCTGATGCTCAAGGAAGCGTCCCTCGGCATTGCGGTGATCCAGGCGGAAGGGGCGGCAGCGGATACATTGCTGGCGGCCGATGTGGTGTGCAGCGACATTGTTTCCGCGCTGGAGCTTCTCAGCAATCCCCTGCGGCTTGTAGCGACCTTGAGGTCTTAGCCGGCTGTCGGGGCCGTGTTTCCAGCATAACAGGCGGTTAGCGGCAGGGGCCTGACAGGTGCGGTCGTTTCAAACTCCGATATGTGGCCGCATAGCTGCGTTTGCGAGGGATATGGGGCACATTAACTTCATGAAATTGAAACCGGCGGTCCCCAGGCGCTGGCTCATTCTATTGGCCGGCCTGCTGTGGGGCATTGTCGGCCTGCTGCTTTGCCGGCAGGCGCTGATTTGGTTAAAGGGCGCCGGCCCGGGGCAGGGGTCGGCCCTAGGGGCCGGCGCGCTATTTTTGGCGTGGGTCGTGTATCGCCGGGGTTTTTCCGCGATTGTCTTAAAAAACATGGATCGTCTCGACCGTCTGTCCGGTAAGAGTTGTATTTTCGGTTTTCAGGCCTGGAAAAGTTATATTCTGATCATTATAATGATTTCACTCGGCATGCTGCTGCGCCATTCAGCCATACCCAGGCCGTACCTGGCAGTCTGTTATATGGTTATCGGCGGCGCCCTTTTACTTTCCAGTGTTATTTATTTCAAGCGTTTTTGGCAGGCTGCGAATTCAAAGCGGCCCGAACCGCCTGCGGGAAACAATCCGCCGGCTTGAATGGGCGGACCGCCGGCAAAAGGTGAAATGACAACGGCTCACCCCATAGTCATTATTAATGAAACTCCCCGACCTCTTAAAATGATCACTCAATAACATGAGAAAAAACAAAACGCCCTTTGATTTTGACGCGCCCATTGAACGGCGTGGAACCGCCAGCCTGAAATGGGATAAATATCGCGGAACCGACATCATTCCCATGTGGCTGGCCGACATGGATTTTTATTCCCCTCCGGCCGTGGTGGCGGCCCTGCAGCGACGGGTGGCCCACGGGGTCTTCGGATATGCGACCGCTCCGGAGGAACTGGTCGAGGCGGTCTGCGCCCGGCTTCTTGAGCGCTACCAATGGGATATCAGCCCGGACTGGCTGGTATGGCTGCCGGGGCTGGTGACCGGTCTCAATCTGGCCTGCCGGGCGGTGGGGGACGACGGCGACGCGGTCCTGACGGCCGTGCCGGTGTATCCACCGTTCTTGACAGCTCCCCAATACTCTCGGCGAAACCTCGTGACGGTTCCGCTGGCCCAGGCCGGCGGCCGCTGGGAATTTGATTTTGAACGCCTGGAGCAGGCCATTACCCCGAGAACAAAGCTTTTTCTACTCTGCAACCCCCACAACCCGGTGGGTCGATCGTTTAGCGTCGCGGAGCTGGAAACCCTGACGGAGATCTGTAGCAGACATCGCCTGGTTGTCTGCTCGGATGAGATCCACTGCGAACTGATACTGGATGAAAATTGCCGGCATGTGCCCACGGCAATGGTTTGTTCCGGCCCGGCCGATCAGACAATGACGCTCATGGCGCCCAGCAAGACCTTCAACCTGCCGGGCCTGGGATTTTCGTTTGCGGTTATTCCCGGCAAAGAACTTCGTCAACGCTTTCAGCAGGCCATGGCCGGCATTGTTCCGCATGTCAACGCCCTGGGCTATGCTGCCGGAACGGCCGCTTATCGTGACTGCCGGGACTGGCACAGCGCCTTGCTGGATTATTTAAGGCTGAACCGGGACACGGTCGAGGATGCCGTCGGCAGGATGCCGGGACTGGCCATGACCCATGTGGAGGCGACCTATCTTGCCTGGCTGGACGCCCGGGAGACCGGCCTGGAAGATCCTGTCGGTTTTTTTGAAGCCGCCGGGGTGGGGCTGTTTGACGGTAAACATTTCGGCGGCCCCGGGTATCTGAGGCTGAATTTTGGCTGCCCCCGCTCCATACTGGATGAGGGGCTTTCAAGAATGCGGCGGGCGCTGCTGTCGCTTGCCGGCCGTCATCGGTAATGATGACTTGCGTTCAGGCGGACGATTGTTGTAAGATAATTACCCTCTGCCAATTATTTGAATCGTTTGCTCCTGCTCGTTGCGGGGAGAACCTTATGTGATCCATTGGAGCGATACCATGTATTCATGCAAGCGCATTATGGGCCTATGTTTATCGGTGCTGATGCTGGCGGCGGCGTGTACGACTGTTCCGGTGACCGGCCGGCAGCAATTAAATATTGTTTCAAATTCATCCATCATTCAAATGAGTTTAAAGGAATACGATGATTTTTTAAAGAAAAATAAACTCAGCGAAAATGAGAAAGACACCCGGATGGTCAAAGGGGTGGGCCTCCGCATCCAGAAAGCGGTGGAGCGCTATTTTTCTGAAAGGGGTATGTCGCACCTGCTGGAAGGATATAAATGGGAATTTAACCTGGTGGAAGGCAAGGATGTAAACGCCTGGTGCATGCCGGGCGGCAAGGTGGTGGTGTATACCGGGCTGTTGCCGGTCGCCCAGGATGAAGAGGGTCTGGCGGTGGTCATGGGCCATGAAATCGCCCATGCGGTTGCCAACCACGGCGGCGAACGGATGAGCCAGGGCCTGATCGCCCAAATGGGCGGCATCGCGCTGGCGGTGGCGGTAAGGGATAAACCCAGGGAAACCCAGCAGCTCTGGATGATGGCCTTCGGCCTGGGCGCCACCGTGGGGGTGATGCTCCCTTACAGCCGCCTGCATGAAAACGAAGCGGACGAGCTGGGATTGATATTCATGGCCATGGCCGGTTATGACCCCCGCAAGGCAATCGATTTCTGGGAGCGCATGGCAAAGAAAAAAGGGGATAAGGCGCCGCCGGAACTACTGAGCACCCATCCGTCCGACCAAACCAGGATCAACAACATCAAGGCCGCAATTCCGGCGGCGCTGGATTACTATAAAAAACCGTCCTGAGGCCATGGGCGCGGTTTTATCGTTTCGGGTGCCATTCCGGACTCAATCTTTATAAGTTACTTGAAGCCATCTCAAAAATAATCGATACGCTGGTATAAGTGGGAGTTCGGAGAGTTTTATCGCACTGTCTAGGGAGCGGGCCGTCGTTACTTCAGCGTTTGCCGGCAGCCGGGCCTGGGATGGCCCGATCGGAGAGCCTGTAAGTATTCCCCGACTCCTGAAATAATTTTGAGATAGATTCTTGCGGGATCCGACACCAGGACAGGCGATTGTCGTGCCGCAGCCGGTTCCGGAGAAAGATCATTTCACATTTTGACAGGGGGCTTTCAGACCCCTGCACATTCTGCAAAGGAAAAGAGAGCGAGGTTGCCGGTGCCATCCGACGGTTCGAGTCCAGACGGGTTTAAATCATTTCAGGGGCAAAAGGGTTTCTTGCATCCCCGGTTCGGGGATTTAAATCGCAAAGATGCGGTGGTGATGGGGCAGGGGGAGGGAAACGGGTTTGAGGTGGCCGAAGAAAATCCCTATTACATCCACCTGTCGGTAACCGGGCGATGTTACGCCCGCTGCCGGGGGTGTGTGAATTCCAACGTGACCGCTTTTTTCGAAGGCGACCGCAAGGATTTTGTTCCCATTGCGGACACCCTGCCCGAGCGGGATGCCGCCTGTATCCTGAATCTGGCCAGGGAGAATGGACCCGGCCGGATCGTCGTCTGCTTTTATGGGGGCGAACCGTTTCTGGCGACCGAGAAGATGGACCGCGTGTATCAGCTGTTGAACCGGTCCGAACGGGGATCCCGCTTTCAATACATGGTCTACACCAGCGGCGAGCTCCTGAAATCGGCGCTGACTGATTTTCCGGAGCTTATCCGCAATATCTGGCTGTATGCCGTTTCCATCGACGGGTCCCGGGAGCAGCATGAGCAGTCCCGTCCGGGAACCCATCTGGAAAAAATTCACAGCAGCCTGTCCGCCCTGAAACACGTGCGAAGGGGCAGCGTTTTAATGTGGTCGACCCTGCGGGAGGAGCAGTCCCTGGGCGATTGCTTTCAGGAGTTCATGTTTCTGAAAAGCAGAGGATATGCCGATCAGTTTTTCTGGCACTGGGTGGAGGCCGGAGAACCGTTTCAGGAGTTTGAGGGCTATCTGCAGCGTTATGAAAAAGAACTGTCGGCCATTATGGATGTTTATATGGACTGGCTCCGACGGGGGCGGATTCTGCCGATAGCCCATGTCAATGAACTGATCGTTTATCTGCTGGCGGGGAAGAAAAGGAATGCATCCGCCTGCGGGGTAGAACGGGCCATGAACTACGACCTGATCGACGGCAAAATCCATTCCTGCGCGGACCTGCCGGCGGAACTGGCCATCGGCCGGATCAAGGCGGACGGCACCCCGGTGGTCAACACCGACAATCTTTCGTTTTTGGTGGATTATAAAAAGGATTTGGGCTGTTATGACTGCGGGGTTCACGACTACTGCGGCGGCAGGTGCCCGGTCCAGGCCTTTACCAGCGGACATCTGCGGATGGTCCAGTATTGCCAGCTGATGCGGCTGCATGTGGGGACCGTAAAGACGTATCTTGAGGATATCGTCGCCGCGCTGGACAACAACAATTTGAATTTGCAGGATGTTTACGATCAATCCGCTTTTTATGCCCAGTTTACGGATGTGACGCCTTAAGCAACGGGCCGGGGAAAAACAAGGATCGGGTCGCAAGTCCCGCCCCGCCAGGGGGCGGGGAGAAGCGCTGCGCAGTCCCGCTGAAAGCGGGCGTTTTTCAAAGGCCTCAAAAAGGGACGGATGAATTTCAGAACACTTGTCATCGCCGGCGTCGGGACCATCGGTAGCGGCCTTCTCAGGCTCGGGAAGGAGACGCTGGACACCTTTGAGCATCTGGTCGCCATTGACCGGTGCGCTGAAAAATTAAACCCTCCGCCGGGCCTGGACCTGGCCTGCCGCCGGGGAGATATCGAGGATTTCAGGTTTTTAACAAACCTTTTCAGGGAGATCCGGCGGCCGGCTCTTTTGGTCAATTTGTGTTCCGGCGCCGACAACGTCAGGATCCGGAAGTTCCTTTCACAATTTGACGTCGCCTACCTCGATTCCTGCGCCAGCGGGATGTATCAGAAGCCGGAGCACCGTTTTTCCAAATTGATGCCCTATACGCTCCAAAAAACAGGCAGCGCCTACCCCCACTGGCTGTGCTGGGGCATCAATCCCGGGCTGGTTGAGATCATATCCCGGCGGAGCATGAAAAAATTCGATGAAACCGATGGTTCATTCGAGATCTCCATTTTTGAATTCGACCAGCTTCGGGCCGATTTGAAAGATTCGAAGATCGCAGTGGGCTGGTCGCCGGAGGTGCTGGTCGAAGAGGTGATGATTTCCCCGTCCTTCTGGGTGGCGGACGGGAGCCGGATGGAACTCAGCACGCCGGGCAGCCGCAAGGTCGTGGCCTTCTGGCAGGGAAAGCCGGTGTTGTCCCGCATTGTCGGCCATGAGGATGTCTGGAATATCGGCAGGCTCAGCGGCGTCAGCCGCGCGGAGTTTGCGTATGCCCTGGATCCTCGGGTCATGGAGGCATTTGAGGGCGGAGCGGACGGCGCCCGGGAACGGCTGGAAGTGCCGGCTGCCGATGTCCCGGTTTTCGGACTGGAGAGGGTGGCCGTAAAGGTGAAAGCGCCCGGAACCGGAAATGAGGAAACGCTTCTCTGGGCGGTGGACCATGAGGACGTCTGGCGCCGCCATCAAGTCAACGCCGTCCAGTATCAGACGGGAAAATCGCTGCTGCTGGCCATTGCTCTGCTGCAGCGGACCCGCTACGGCAGGCTGCCGCTTAACTGCTGCGCCGCCGATCTTCCCATCGGGGCTGAGGACTGGGAGAATTTCGAACAGATGATGGCGGCGCTGGATATCCGCTGGACCGACGCCGCGGCGCTGGCCTTACGGACGGCGCCGGTTGAAGATGAATATTGCAGCGCTTCTTGAAAACAGCGGAAGGAAGCTTATATTTTCTGATGTTCATGAAGACCTGTCTAGGGGGCCAGAAGGTCGATAAGTCATCTCAAAAATAATTATACGCTATGAATGAGCGGTCGGGGAGTTTTATTACAACCGGCTAGGGAGTGAGCCGTCGTCACTTCACCGCTTGCCGGCTGTCCCAGGCCGGACCGGAGATCATGAAAATGCTCCCCGACTCATGAAATAATAATATTTTTTTGAGATAGCGTTGAGAATAATTTTGACCGGCGGCGGAACGAGAAATATGTTATTTCCCTTATAAGGACAATTCAGAAAAAGGATAGAGTAGAACTCATCTCAGGAACGCAGATGGGTTCTAGAAAGGAGAAAAATAATGGATCTGCCCGAGTACATCACCCTTAAAGAAGTCAAAAGAGTCTGCAAGGAACTGGGCATCAGCGACTGGACCCGCCTGAAAAAGCCCAAGATCTCGGCCAAGGAGGCCAAGGTTATTTTGTCGGAAGTCAACGTGGAAGGCATGAAGATCGATCTGGAGGAATTTCGCCGGGGGCTTGAAGTCGAGCTGGAGCACGGCACGGAGTTCAAGGATGCCAACGTCACCAACAATCATCCGGTCATCACCGGAAAGATCGTGCTGGCCCACCTGAAGGAATCCCTTTATTACTACAAGCTGCTGGAAGTCGCCGAGATTGAAGGGGATCTGGTAAAGGATATTGCCGGCGGAAATATTGCAAAGCTCAAGTCCCGCTATGTCAAGCTTGCCAACGCCAGAATGGACTTAAGCCGGGAGGAACTCGCCCGGCTGAAGTAGCGGCAGCGCCAGCAGCCCGGCAATAGGTTCCCTAAAAAGTTAAAAGCGCGGAAAAGCAACGCTGTTCCGCGCTTTTGATTTTTCGGTTATCAAAAGGTCGCCGCGCAGCCGACGGCCGCTTATCAGAACGATTGAATTTCACTTTCGTCGCTGGTGAACGCGACGGCGGCTAAACCGCCACCTTGACCACGATTTTACTGACCGGCGCAGGCTTGCCGGCCGCCAGTTTCGGCGCATGCGCATCTTCGGGATAAAACACCGCAAGCTGGCCGGCGCGCAGAAGGACAGGCGTCGCCTCCTTCAGCGGCACGGTTCCCAGACAGTTTTCTTTTTCCTCGTCATAAGGCTCGGTGATGGTCAGCCGCTCCAGGGGCGCCCAGGCGATGACCTCTTCTCCGGATACCATGAACTGAAAATCGATGTACTTGCGGTGCGCCTCCAGCAGGGGCGTATCGGTAACGATGGTTTCATAGGCCTGGATGCCGGCAATCACGCGCTTTCCGTCTATTTCAACCTTGCCGGCCGCCGGCGCCCGGCCGCGGATGCCGCGCAGGTAGTCTATGGCCTTTTGCATGCCGGGCAGCATATGGATTTGCCCGGTAATATGTTCAAGATCGGTGACAATCATGTCTCTGCTCCCTTCGGTTCATTTGTTTATCAGAAGGAACCGTCCGCTGATGGACGGCCCGTCCTCTTATATTCCGAACGGGTCGAAAGAGTCAATTTGTAAATGATGGAAAAAGGGGGCGCGATTATCCGTTGAGCGCATCCAGTTGCGCAACAATCTCCCGGATGCCGAATATTCTGCTGAACTCCAGGGCGGTTTGCCACAGCGATTCGGCGGTCCGCCGCCTGACCTGCCGGAGGATCTCGCCGGGTATGATTTTATAGTAGGCCTCTGCGATAGCGCCCGCAATAGCGGCCTGCGTGTCGGCGTCTCCGCCGAGGGAGACGGCGTTGCGGATCGCATCTTCAAAGGAGGTGGAATCCAGAAAGGCGATGATGGCTTCCGGAACAGACCCCTGGCAGGACAGATCGATGCGGTAGCCGGGCCGGATGCTGTCGACGCTGCGATTTAAAGCATAACCGAACCGCCGCCCGATTTCAGAGCGAATGAAGTCCTTGTCGGCCCCGCTGCGCGCCAGGAATATGGACAGGGCGGCTGCCTGGGCGCCCTTGATCCCCTCCGGGTGGTTGTGGGTGCATTCGGCCGTCTGCCTGGCATGGGCGAGCACTTCCGCCTCTGTCGCGAAGGCGTGTGCCGCCGGACTGACGCGCATGGCGGCGCCGTTGCCGAAACTGTTGTAAGGCTCAACCCCCGGCATTGCCATCCAGGCCAGGAACCGGGGCCCGTAACCTCTGAAGGGGTATCGGCGCGCATAGGATTTGATCACGGGGCCGTAGGGCGAGTGCGTCAAGATCGCATGGGCCACCGCCACCGTCAGAACGGTGTCGTCGGTGAATGTCGAAGCAGGCGTAAAGAGCCTGAAGTCCTTGCGTTTCGTGCGAAAATTTTCATATACCGAGCCGATGATATCCCCGGCGATGGCCCCGATCATGTCCGCCTCTTTTTTGCCGGACCCGGCAGGCGCCTTAAAATCAAGCCTGAATCCTGCGGCAGGCCCAATAGACTGAATTCATTACCATATTGCCGGAAACAGCCGTTTGCGTTTTCTGGCAAATTCAGCGTATCCCTCTATTGCGAAGAGCGCCCGCTCTTCGATGACGATCCGCAGAAGGATCGCCGGAACCAGCATGAAAAGAAATACGCACAGGGTCACCCGGTTAAAGAAATACAGGCATATTCCGGCATTGGCGGCGATCATACCCGCATAGGCCGGATGCCGCGTAAAGCGGTACGGTCCGGAAGCCACAATCGGGTGCTCGGACACGGTTTGAACCCTGTGCGAATAGAACCGTCCCAATGTATGAATTGCCCACAGCCGATAACAGACCCCGGTCAGGAAGGCGCCGCCGCCGATAACATGAGCGGCGTTCGGCACCCGCCAAAGGGAGGGAAACCAAAGGGCCGTGAGAATCGTAAGCGCCTGCCCGGCCCCATAAATCTGGCAGGTCGCAAAATCCGCTGTTTGTTTGCCCTCTGTGTTCACATCCTTTTTGGAAACCCGCAGTTCAACCAGCATCCACAGGATATACGAACCGATGAACGCCCTATCGAAATTAACGGGCCATTCGTTCCAGAGGCCCGTCATGCGGCCCGGCCTGATGAAGGCGACCGCAATGATTGCCGCAACCAGAACGAACCACATGATCAGGGGTGTAAAATC
Organism: Thermodesulfobacteriota bacterium; assembly: GCA_040757625.1. Classification (GTDB taxonomy): domain Bacteria; phylum Desulfobacterota; class Desulfobacteria; order Desulfobacterales; family JARGFK01; genus JARGFK01. The sequence goes on from JBFLWU010000058.1 coordinate 24,144, forward strand.
CTTGCCTTTCATTCCACGTTGATCTCGCGCACGGATCGTATTCCCTGCTCGGCAAGCTTCCTGATGAACGCCGCCACCCGGTGATGGTGGTCCTCGGAAAAAGGCTGCGCCAGGAGCTTGACACACGCCTCAAACTTTCCCAGTTCGCGATAAATTTCTGCCTTTGTGATTCGCTGGCCGGGGTCTTTCTCGTCCAGGATGTCGGCCAGTGCATTGAGGTTTTTTTCCTGGGCGGGGGAAAAGGCGGCTGCTGGGTTTTCGGTCGTCCGGATCGGGTCGTTCGCCGCCCACCACGCCCGCTGCCGGGCATACCGTTCCTTTGCATCCGTCAGCCCGGCGCTGGAGAGCACCTTTAAGAAGTCCGCCTCCGACGGGGGCTCGGGTCCCGGTGCCAGCTGCCAATTATTGTGTTCATACCACCACGCCCGTTTTCCCAGTTCCCTGGCTTCGTCAATCCAGAAAAGCTCCCCGCAATTCGGACATTTCACCAGCCACGGGTGATCGGGCAGCATGGGGGCGAGCATTTTGCCGTCCGTCCAGAATCGCGCTCCGAAGGTATTGCCGGACATCATCGACTGTTGTGCCAGAGGAGTCTTGCACCTGGGGCATTCCCGGATAATGTCGGGGCCGGGCCGGTATGCCCAGGCGGCCGTGACGGTAAGAAGAACAATGGCGGCCATGAGAAAGCGCGCCTGTATCCGTTTCATGATTCCTGTCCTCATATTGACCTGCGCCGGGGTTCGCACGCGGGGAAACGCGCCGGCGTTTTCCCGCCTGTTTTCCCGCGATCCGCTGCGAATGTTACCTGAATTTTGCACGAGTTGGAGGCTTTCAGCTGCAAGGCATTAAAAGGTGAAGCCTACTATTGCGAACCTTTAATAACGCAGCAGGTGGACGCCTCCAGTTCGTCCGAAGGGTCAAAATTTATGAGAGCAAATGAGCATCATCCTTTTTTAGGGATTGGGTATTATTTGTATATTGTTAAATTTACCCTAACCCCCCTCACATCAAGCAAAAACAAAACTTCTCATAAATTTTCATACAAGATTCAGGTCTTAACCAAAGATTCAAGCGTATTGATCAAGCTCAATAAATGTTAAATTCGTAAAATTCAATGAGCGGCTCACATGCGGATAGACGTTAAGGAGCCGGGCTACCATAAGCAGAAACCCGTGAAAAAAGCAACGGTCTAAATTTTGTTCAGGGGGCGAACGTGCGCTTCAGGGGGCGGGTCTTTTTCGCAAGGCTGGAAGCGGCGGTTCGCTGATTATGTTATTGCTTTGAAAACAACAACTTAATCCCCAACCCGACAAACAGCGCGCCCGTGAGTCTTTTCAGCAATCCTCCCATCTTGGTGCTGGCGCGAAATTTTTCCGTCAGCCAGGAAGATCCATATACAAGAACCATGCACCAGATACTGCCTGTCGTGAAAAAAATCATGCCCAATGCCATAAAGGAGCCGAAAATAAACTCAGCTTGCGGACTGACGAACTGGGGCAGAAATGAAAGAAAGAATAAGGCCACTTTTGGGTTTAGAAGGTTTGTCAGCATTCCTTGTCTGTACGTTTTCCAAAGTTTCAGCTGAATATTTTCATGGCCCCCGCTGTGTGCGTGATGCTCCTTGTTCCGGATGAAAGCGATGCCGATCCAGATTAAGTAACCGGCGCCAATATATTTTACTAAACTAAACGCCAAGCTGGAAGCGGCCAGAATCACGGACAATCCGAGTGCGGCCAGCAGGGTATGCACCAGCACGCCGGACATGATGCCAACAGCGGAAACAATACCGGTTTTTCTTCCCTGGGCGACGCTTTGGCCGACAATATAAAAGGTGTCCTGACCGGGCGTAAGGTTTAATAGGATGCACGAGATTAAAAACAATGAAAAATTTTGGATCCCAAACATGCAATATTTTCCTTTTTAGCCGGCGCACAGCTCGGCTGCGCCGGCCTTCTGGCGTCAACCGGAGGGACGGCTAGATTTTCAATTCCCAATTTTCTCCCTGATCCTTGTTCAGGCATATGACCGCATTAAGCTGACGCCATTAACCAGCGGCGGCGATAAGCCGTCCGCTGGAACGGGATGCCGGGCAGCCCTCAGGACCTGTTGTTCATGGAATAAGCGGCCGGCCGAGAAAAACCGGGCGCGGGCATGAGAAAGGTCACGACCCCCACTGAATCCTGACTCCGTCGACTCTCAACAATGGCCCGTAGTGTTTGAGGTACCGGACTACGGCACGACGCAGGAAGTAGTACCGGTGCGACGAGATCTCGGAAAAGCGAAGCTGCCCCACCTCAAAGCGCTCGTGCACCTGGAACGAGTATTTGCCTCGGCGTTCGATCACGGCGCCGTCACCGAGGTTTTCAGGCCTGGAATCGGGCGGAAAGAATGGATCGCCGTCAAGAGAGGCTCGCACCACTGCCACTATCGCTGAAAGCGGAATCCCGACGCTGTTGAGGCGCTCTTGCCGGGGTGCACCCGAGTGCAGGTCATGGACGAGCTTCCGTGCCAGGTCTATCTGCGCATGAGTATGCATATGCCGTTTTCTGCCAGCGACGTGTTATTCTTTATCCCTGTGAACCGAATCGGGTGAAAATGCCGGCAAGCAGACGGCTATGTACTCAGCGCCATTATCATCAGGCGTGCTGTACTGGACCCACTCCTCAGCCGCAACAATGATTGCTTCACCCGCACGGATATCCATTTCTTGTGTTGCCGTTTTGACATGCAGCATACCTTTTAAAACAACGGTGTATTCATTGAATGCCGGTTTCTGGCCTGGTTCCTTCCACCCTTTCGGACTGACCATGCGGGCTATACTTAAATCGGATGTCTGCGAATTGACCCTGCCTATATATTCCTCGATTACCTTTGGCTTATTGCCGGCAGCTTCTATAATAGTGGGTTTCTCGATCTTTAAGGGCATAGTTGTTTCTCCAGTTTGACATAACGCCCGGAGCAACCTGCTGCGCCGCCCAAACAGAACCGCATCGGCGCAGCGACGTTCTCGCGCTCAGGTTGGCCTTTTGGGTGGATTTTTACCATTTTTTTCCAAAGTTAAAAACCAATTATTTTTTTGGCTAAGAAAACTATTGCTATGATAATTACGATACCAAGTATTTTTTCCATTGTCCTGGGTGAAAACGTGACCGCCCCCATTGATGAACCTAATGTTCCCCCGGCTATAACCGCCACAATTAATGGAATATATGCCTTTAAATCAATGGTGTTGTACTGAAGGCGCGACAATATGCCGGCAAAAGAATTGAGCCAGATAAAAATTGCGCCGCAGGTTGCAGCTTCTTTTTCAGTGCCAAGACCTAGAATGATTATCAGTGGGACAAGGTAGATCCCCCCGCCAATTCCAACTATGCCGGCAACCAGCCCAAGGACCGACCCGGATAAAAGCGAGATAATTATTTTTTCTTTTTGATTGATATTCAGCTTGATGGTTGTATTTTGCCAAAAATATATGCGGATAGCCACAAACCCTAACGATATTAATAAGATCCAGTAAAACATTTCTTTTGGTAGTTTAAAGGATCCTCCCAAATACGACATGGGAATTGAAGATATCAAGAAAGGCGCAATCAGCCTTATGTTGCCGTGTTTGTTTCTAATAAAATTATAGCTCCCGACTGATGTGACAAACAAATTCAGAGACAAAGAGAGCATGGGTATGGCTACCGCATCAATGCCGAATATTGCCATTAATGCGGTGTAGGATGATCCGCCTCCGAGCCCTACGGAGGAATAGGTGAATGCAACGATAAAAAAAAGAATCGCTAAAATGTACGGCGATGAAATGATTGTTTCCATTGTATTTGAATGGGCCTTGTTGTGAATTTGATATCCACCCCAACGGAACGCTCAGCCGCCGTGTTTTTTGCGACCGGTTGCAATGCCAATTTCAGAGCTTCTTCCGCATCCGGATGGTATCGAAAATGCGACCTTACTTCCTGCCGGCCTCCTTATTCAATAAAGCCGTAGCTCTGATGAAAGCTTTGACTGCTTTTACGGCCTTCTGTTTTGAGAAATTGGAGCAACAGCTTTCCAAGACCTTTGCCGGTTAGCCCGGTTTTTATAAAACACGTGACATCGGCGGTCTCTGCGAGTGCTGGCATTGGTATAAATTCACCCGCATTCTGACAAGAGTTGGCCGTCGGCGGCGTAACCGCCAGGGTATTATGGAAAGATCAAAATGATGTTGACTGCAATACCCGGGTATCTGCCGTCTGGGTTAAGCGCCGGGTTCGACCCTTATCGCCTGTCGTTAAAATACCAATCAGTCAATTGCCTGCCTGCCGGAATCTCCCCTTCTACTTTTTTGACCCATTCATCTATCTCTCTGATACGGAACGGCTTTTTGAAGAGTTTAATTCCAAGTGGTTTTGCCCGATCCGCGTCGGCCACGGTCAGATCCCCGGACATCAGCGCCAGATGTCTGCACTTGCATCCTTTTTTAATCTGGAGTTCAAGAAAATCGAGCCCCTTCATGAATGGCATATTCAAGTCTGAAATGATTATGTCGGCACAGGCTTCCTGAGTAGGACAATCGCACGACTGAATGTCACACAAATTGCAGGACTTGGGATCTGGAAAAGTAAACACCTCATATTTGCGACCGTCAAAATATCCCCACAGCAACTTTCGTATTGAATCATCATCGTCAAAAATCAATACGCGATATGGACGTTTATCATTCATGTCTCTCTCTCCTTTGCGCCGACCGATAAGCCGACCCGTACGCCCCAAAGGGACCGGCCTTGCCTAACCATATGAATTACTGACCAAATCATCCCAGAAATACATGTTTTCAGCATGTTTTTAGCCCTTATTTAACATCATTAAGTCTGTAACGTCGTTGACTTGCACAAAACCATCCCCCCTTTACCTTGAGCCCAGGCCTTTTACAAGCACTGAATCACATTTTGCTCCTGCAAGCCTAAACCGTTTGATCTTCTGATATTCTGGAGAGAAATACCAGTCCTTGAAGCTATCCTCGTCATCAAATTCAATAATAACGGTTTTGGAGTATCTATATTCTCCCTCAAGTACTGTTGGTGAATGGTCCACCGCGAGATACCTGCCTTTATATTTATTGAATACTTCATCGCAGGCATCTAAATATGTTTGATAGACTGATTCATCTGTCATTAGGATGTTTGCCGTAAAATAGACTGACATGGTTGTTTGCCCTCAAGATGACGACGTCTTATCGGCGCCCGCAGGGTCCGCCGAAGGCAAAGCTCAATCAGCCGGCCGCTGGAGCGACTTGTTAACCGTTTGCTTTGAATCCTTCATGAAACATGACATGGCCCTGCGGAAAGCGCCCGTCAAATGAAAGAGCGAAGAACACCTCTTGCGGAACGCCCTCGTGGACAAGTCCGGTCACATTCTCAAATCCAAATTGCCTGTAGTATTGCGGATGCCCCACTAGACAGCAGCCTTTGGCACTTAGTTTTTCTAACCGTGACAGCCCTTCCTGTATCAAGGCCTTGCCGATACCCTTGCGCTGGTATTCCGGCAGCACCGACACGGGGCCCAGGCCGTACCAGCCCAGCGTTCCGTCCGAAATGGCCACGGGAGAGAACGCAGCATGACCGACCACCCGGCCATCCACTTCTGCGACCAGCGATATTGTGAGCGCCTTGGCGGCGCGCAGCGCCGCGATGATGAACTGCTCCGTGTGATTGCTGATCTCCAGGGTTTTGAAGGCCGCGAGGGTCACCTCGGTTATGGTGCTGACGTCGGCGTCAGATTCGTTCCTGATTACGGTCTTCAGATTCATGGGTTTCTTCTTTCTCCTCTTTGCCGGCTGACGGCAAGCCGGGTGGGCGCGGCGCAGGCGACCGTCAGTTTCATCGGCCTGTCAGGCGGCCCTTGCTTCGCCGTTCAGCCAGAAAGGACGCGACTACGCCGGCAGCCAGGATAGCAAGTACCAGCACGAGCAAGTAGAGATTGAAATGCCTCCCGAGGGCAAGCTTCAACCATTCGGCAAGTAGCATCTTGACGCCCACGACCATGAGGACCATCGCGAGCGCAGGCTTGAGGTAGCGGAACTTCGTCACCATTCCCGCGAGCGCAAAGTAGAGTGACCGAAGCCCCAGAATCGCGAACACGTTGCTGGTGAAGACGAGGAACGGGTCGCCGGTGATCGCGAAGATGGCCGGAATCGAATCGACAGCGAAAATGAGGTCCGTCGTCTCCACCATGATGAGCGCCAGGGCCAGGGGTGTGAGGAGCAGCGTTCCTGGGTGAGCATTCTCCACGGTCTCGTCCCGGACGAGGGGGGCACCGGGGGTCTCGCTTTCGTATGAAGCCGGCGCCCCCGCGCGAACGATGAAGTGTTCACCGTGAAACCTGGCGGTCACAGGGAACAAGCGCCGCGTCAGCCGGACGACAACGTTCTTGTTCGGGTCGGTGTGCTCTGTCTTGAGGAACCACATCTTGACCGCCGTCAGGATCAGGAAGACAGCAAAGACATAGAGAACCCAGTGAAACTCGGCGATCAGTTTTGCCCCGAGAGCGATCATCACGCCACGCATGACCAGGGCGCCTAAGATGCCCCAGAACAGAACGCGGTGCTGGTAGATGGGGGGGACTGCGAAAAAAGTGAAGATCATCACGATGACGAAGATGTTGTCCACGCTGAGCGACTTCTCGACGACGTAACCAGTCACGTACTTCTCTGCTGCCGTCGAACCAACGTTGGACAGACCGTCCACGGGATCCGGGATAGTGCCGAGGCCTAACCACTGCCCCTCGTAGCCGAAGTAGACGAACACGGCGAATGTGAGGCCCAGGGCAAGCCACACCGCGGACCATGCGACGGCTTCCCTGACGCTGACCACATGGGCCTTGCGATGAAACACGCCCAGGTCAAGCGCCAGCATCACCAGTACGAACGAGATAAATCCGATCCAAATCCATATCATGCGACGAGTTGCTCCGATATCAGCCTGAGCCGCCTAACGAAAAGCTGAATGGGCGCGGCACAAACAGCCGTACCGCCTGTGCCCGCGAATGGGTTAGACACCGTCTGGAAGCTTCGACCGCATCATTTTCCTTCGGTCCAGCTTTCGCCCGTCCACCACAAAGGTGCCATCGCCGATTGCGTGTAGGGTTCTCTTCTCTCTTCGTGAACTGTCCAAGTACGCAGCGACGCCTTCGAGGACAATGATATGGTGCTTATTGACGATATCGATAACGTTGCATTCGATATTCGCCAGGCATTCCTTGATCAGAGGCGACCTGCCATGCTTTCCCTTCACAGGCGTTAGTCCAAATTTTTCAAATTTGTCTGTGTCGGCGCCGGAACATGTTCCCGCGCCAACAACTTGATCAATCATGTCAACAGTGGGAATTGCAATTACGCATTCCCTCGATTCCCGGAGGGCGGCATAGGAATGGTTCCAGGGCCCGGTGGTTATGGCAAATCGCGGCGTAAAGTCCACCACCATGGTCCAGGAGATGGTCATTACGTTGTTCTTTTCGCCGTCGCAGGTCGTCACAAGAACAACCGGCCCTGATTCCATCAGCGTGAATGCCTTGCTGATCTGCATTTTTCTTATCATCGCACGCACCTCATACTATCTGCCTTACCGCAGCCTTTACCGGCGGCAATGGAGCGTAGCGTAATTGCCGTCCGGGTGAAAGGCGCTGCCGGCAGGTTTCTTTATTTCAAATTCCATTAGACAGACCTTAAAAGGGAGATGCGGGAAGCTTTTTATCTCCGTAACCGCAAAACCAAGCTGCATATACCACTCTTTCAACTCAGTCTGTTCATCAATGATACCGATACTGACCCTGCGGGCCCCTTTCAATGCGGCACATTCTAAGGCATGTTGCACAAGCCTGATTCCAAAATGCTTGCCACGCATTTCAGGGAGGACCGAAAGACGTTCAAGATAGCAAACATCGGCACTTGGTTTCTCAATAGCCGCACAACCAATCGGATTTTCGTCCACATATAAAATGTGGTACTGAACACCGCGTGAAATATCTGATTCAATCCAGGATGAAGCGCAGTTTGATGGATGTTTTGGGCAATTGTCCTTTGTTAATGAAAACCGACGGGCAACATCGCGGAATGAATCGCGGATGAGCTTCACTAAAACTTCACGGTCATTCGGTGTGGCG
>JBFLWU010000059.1:0-31147 GCA_040757625.1 Thermodesulfobacteriota bacterium
CAAACTGCGCATCAAAAAATGATTTGAGCCGGAAGAACCATTTAAATGGGGTTTGGGGATCGGCCTGCGCTTGCAGGAAATCCGCCAGAAAAACGGCGATATCCGTCATTTTCTCTTTGGGGATGTATGCCTTGGCCCCCGACGTGATGGACTTGACGAAATTATCCGGGCTCAATGCGTGTGCGGTCAGCATCAGGGCCGGAATTCCTTTTTTATTGGCGATTTCAAGCAGGTCATACCCCTTTACTCCCATGATATCCAGAACGGCGGCGTCATATCGGCAGCGCTCAAGAAGTTTTTGAGCCGATTCAAAATCGCCTGCCGTTTCAATCTCGCACGTGGCCAGCAGATCTTTTATGGTTTCCAGCACGTCCGGTTCATCGTCGACGATCAGAACTTTTTTCCCTTCCAGTATTTTGGTATCTGTCATGTCTCCCCCCGTTTGACGAATTCCTCAAGTTGATTCAACCTCATTGAATAGACATAGGTCGTTTAAATGTTAGAAGTCATCTCAAAACAAATTATACTCCACATGATTGAGGAGCCAAGGAGTTTTACTAAAAATGTCAATGGAGCGAGCCGTCGTCACTTCGCCGTTTATCGGCGGTTCGGGCCGAGAAGCATGTAAAATACTTCCCGACTTCTGAAATAATTATATGTTTTTAGGGTCAGCTATAAACTTTTTAAAGGAGATTCCGTCCCCCGAATCGCTCAATCCATCTGGGAACAACCTCCTTGTTGTAGACGTTGTCCGGCACCTCGCCCCTTAAAGCGCTGAACACCGAGCGGGTCGCCCATTCGACACCCGGCTTCAGTCCGCTGTTGAGATTGGAAGTTGCCATGTGGGGGGAAAGCAGCACCTTGTGGCCCAGCTTGAGCAGCGGCGAATCCGCCGGCAGGGGCTCGTGCTGGAACACATCCAGGCCTACCGCGCCCAGCCTGTCGTTTTGCAGGGCCGTTATCATGGCGTCCTCATCGATTACCTGCCCCCGGGCGGTGTTCACCAGGATCGCGTCCGGTTTCATCAACCCAATCTCCCGCGGCCCGATCATCATGCGGGTTTCTTCGGTCAGGATGACATGCAGGCTGACAATATCGGATCCCCGCAAGAGCGTATCGAGATCGACGCACTCGGCGTTGCTGAGAACGAAGCGTGAAATGTCCACATAGGGGTCGCAGGCCAGGATCCGAACCCGCCAGGGCCCCAGTAGTTCGGCCAGGCGGCTGCCGATTCTTCCCAACCCGATGATGCCAACCGTCAAACCGGCATACCCGTCCTGCCGCCTGCCGATATACCGCCCCTGGAGCGCCGGATCGCGCCACCCACCCCGCTTGACGGCCTCGTCCCTTTCGCGGGTTTTTTTCAGCAGCGTCAGGATGACTGCCAGGGTGCCTTCGGCCACGCCGCTCCAGTTGGCCTCTGTCGGACAGTGGGTCACCAGGACGCCCCGTTCGGTCGCGGCCGTCAGATCCACATCATCCACGCCGATGGTGGTTTTGGCGATGATACGAAGTTCCGTTGCCCCGGCCATGATCCGTGCCGTGATGGGACTGCTGCGAATGGAGGTGCCGGACAGGGCGTCGGCCCCCTTTGCCATCCGGCACATCTCGTCCTCGTTGTTTCCCATGGGGGTGTGCCAGGACGCATCCCCTAAAACAATTTCGCAACCGTCGGCCGCCATCTTGCGGTAGATTTCACCGGTCGGGTCGGCCGGAGAGAAAATAAAGACCTTGGGTTTCGGCATGGCATGAAGTTCCTTCAAATCGAGATGAGTGAAACAACCACATAGAAGCTATCGCAAAAAAATATAATCGTTTTAGGAGTCGGGGAGTATTTATATGCTCTCCGGTCCGCCCGGGGATAGCCCCTGCGGGGACCGCCGGCAAACGGTGAAATGACGACGGCTCACGCCATAGACAAACTCCCCGGCTGCTCACTCGTATAGCGCATAGTTGTTTTTAGATGCCCTGTAGTCACTTGCGCCACGAAAGCTGAACCATTCCCATTGCGATTTAATAAAAAACTTATTTCAGGATGCCTGTAATCGGACCTTTACGGAATTCGCATGCGCATCGAGTCCTTCCGTCTCGGCCAGCCGCATGATATCAGCGGCTTCCTGCTTGAACGTTTCTTTGGAATAGTAAATCAGGCTGGTCTTCTTGATGAAATTGTCAACCGACAGGGCCGAGGCGAACCGGGCTGTTCCTGCGGTCGGCAAAACGTGATTGGGGCCGGCGATGTAATCGCCTACCGGTTCCGGCGTATAATCGCCGATAAAAACAGCCCCCGCATTTTGAATCCGGGCGACCTGCTCCAGGGGGTGCTGGATGTGAAGTTCCAGGTGCTCCGGCGCGATCCGGTTCGCAAATTCAAAGGCTGTCGCAATATCCGGCACGATCATGACGGCGCCGTATGTTTCCAGTGATTTTTCGGCAATATCCCTGCGGGCTAAATTTCGGAGCTGTCGGGTGACGGCCTCGGACACCGCCCGGGCCAGCGTTGCGGAAGTCGTTACCAACAGGGCCGAAGCAAATCGATCATGTTCGGCCTGGGACAACAGGTCCGCGGCAATGAACGCCGGGATCGCCGTATTATCCGCAATGACCAGAATCTCGCTGGGGCCGGCGATGATATCGATCCCTACGGTTCCCGCCAGTATTTTTTTAGCGAGGGTCACGTAAATGTTCCCGGGTCCTACGATGACATTGCACTGCGGGATGGTTTCGGTTCCGTATGCCAGGGCGGCAATGGCCCAAGCGCTGCCGACTTTATAAACGGCATCCACGCCGACTCTTTTGGCCGCAGCCAGGATGTGCGGGTTAACGGACCCGCTCTTGTCGGGGGGGGTCACCAGCGAAACCTTCCGGACCCCCGCGATTTTCGCCGGGATCGCCCCCATCAGGACAGAGGATACCAGGGGAGTTTTTCCGGCGGTCCCCCCGGGAACGTAAACTCCCGCCGAGTCCACCGGATTGACCAGCTGTCCCAGCAGCTTTCCCGCATTGGAGGTGTCCAGCCACGACCGGGTCAGCTGCTTTTGATGAAAGGTCTCAATCTGGATCCGCGCTCGATCCAGAGCACGCATGAAAGGCCTGCCGACGGTTTTTTCGGCCTGTTTCCATTCCGCCGGCGACACTTTAAGGGATGAGATGTCCAAGGTGGGGGAATCAAACCGATTGACGTATTTAATCAGGGCCTGATCGCCGTTCTTTTTCACATCTGCAATGATGCGGGTGACGGCGGCGAGATCTTTTTTCTTAACCCCCAGGCCCCGGTTCACGATGGCAACCATTCGCATCTCCGCTGCCTTGGACGGATATTGATACATTTTCAGAATGGGCGTTTTCGATTTCATCACATCTCTCCCAGTATTAATATCAACAAAGCACAAGTTGACTCACACACGGCCGCCAGGCTGATCCGATTCGGACGTGTGACGGTCTGAATGCATTGTCGGATGATTAGGATTAAGATAAAATGGGGGGGCTTGTCAATACATCTGTTTGAAAACATAATGAATTCACCGCCGCAGCCTGCCTTTCGATCCGCAATGGACTCGCACATCGTTAGAAGCTGTCTCAAAAAATTAAATGCTAAATGAGTAAGAAGTCGGGAAGCTTGATTACATATGCCTATGGAGTGAGCCGTTGTCACTTCCCCGGTTGCCGGCGGACCGCTCGGGGACAGCTTCAATATTTATTTGCCGGTCATAAAGGGAAGCGGTCGTGTTTTGGAGAAGGCCGGCATGCGTTTCAGTTGGCAAGATCCTGGCGAGTGTCCAGGATTCGAATCGGTTAATTTAAAAAAATCATTCAGCATTTTTTTGCCGGGCCGAATCGAATCCGGACACCCGGGGCCCAATAAGGTTCATGCCGGTCGAATCCAAAATATGACCGCGACTTTTATAAGTTATTTCCAGGACGCAACACTGCTCCGATACGGCCGACAAATATCAATTGACTTATTCGAATTGATCTGCTTTAGGTTCTTTTTTAAATTACATTATCAATTTTTCCAATTGGGAGTGCTCGTATGAAGACAAACAGAATCCATAATTTTAACCCGGGACCGGCCGCATTGCCGCTGCCGGTTCTCGAAGAAATTCAGGCCGCTTTCTTAAATTATGCCGGATCGGGCATGTCGATTACCGAAATCAGCCATCGCTCCAAATGGTTCGACGATATCGTCAACGATGCCGTTGCCCGAACCCGGCGGCTGCTCAATCTGAGCAAAGACTTTCATGTGCTATTTCTCCAGGGGGGCGCGAGTCTGCAGTTCAGCATGGTGCCGATGAACTTTCTACCGGACGTAAAATCGGCCGATTATGTCAATACCGGCTCTTGGTCGACCAAAGCCGCCAAGGAAGCCGCAGTCCTGGGAAAATCCGTCAAGGTGATCGCATCTTCCGAAGATAAAAATTTTTCTTACATTCCATCGAAAATTTCCGTAAATAAAGACGCGGCTTATGTTCATATCACGTCCAACAACACCATCAAGGGCACCCAGTGGCAAACTTTTCCGGAAACCGGCGGTGTGCCGATCATCGCAGACATGTCTTCGGATTTCATGAGCCGCCCGTTCGAGGCCGCGCCGTTCGGGCTGATCTACGCCGGGGCCCAGAAAAATATCGGCCCGGCCGGCGTCTGCATGGTCATCCTCCGGGACGACATGCTCGCCAGCATCCCCGACAAGCTGCCGGCGATGCTGACGTATAAATCCTTTGTTTCCACCAACTCGATGTATAACACGCCGCCCTGTTTCGCGGTCTATACGGTGCAGCTCGTTTTGAAGTGGCTGGAAGAGACCGTCGGCGGCCTTGCCAAAATGGAAGCGCTGAACCGGAAAAAGGCTAAAATTCTGTATGATATTCTTGACCGCAGCGAATTTTACCGGGGCACGGCCGAACCCGCCAGCCGCTCCCTGATGAACGTTACCTTCCGCCTTCCCAGCGAAGCTCTCGAAAAAACCTTCATCGCGGAAGCGGTTCAAAACGATCTGGAAGGCCTCAAGGGGCATCGCTCGGTGGGGGGCTGCCGCGCATCGCTTTACAACGCCGTCGGTTTAACCGCGGTGGAAGCCCTCACCGATTTCATGAAGGCATTCGAGCAGAAACACGGATAACGGGTCCCTTAGATAATAATAACAGGCTGTTGAAAGATAAGAATCAGGTCGCCGCGCAATGCCGCCTGGCGGCCTCAGGCGCAGTTTTTCAGCCGACTGTTAAATCAAATTCCGCCGCTATAAACGTATGATCGGAAGGCCGCTCCATCAGGCGAACCTCCCTGTCGACCCAGGCCGATAGGGATTTTTCGGCCAGACGCGGGGTGGCCCAGATATGATCGATCCGCCAGCCCAACCCCCGTTTGACGGCATTGGGGATGCGATAATCCCAGAAGGTAAAGGCCTTGACCTCCGGCTGGTGTTTTCGGAAAACATCCACAAAACCCCATTTTTTCAGTACTGAAAGCGCGCTGTGTTCCGCCGGGTGATAACCGATGCTCCCCAGCAAGGCCACCGGGTCGTAGACATCCATCGGTTCGGGTGCAATATTGAAATCTCCGGTCCAGACTACCGGCATGGCTGAATTGAAACGGGCAACGAAATATTCATGTAGACGTTTGAGCCAGTCTAATTTATAGCGAAACTTCTCGGAATTTGGCACCTGCCCCTGGGGGATATAAGAATTGACGATATGAATCCCTTCAACTTTCAGCGACACCAGCCGGGTTCCTTCGGTTTGGCTGCTGTCGTCGAAACCGAAGCGAACATCTTCCGGCAGGTTACGCGACAGCACCGCCACCCCGTTATAGCTTTTTTCACCCCGATAGGTGCAATAGTACCCTTTTTCCTCAAACGGCCCCTTTGGAAAATCCGAATCCTGCACCTTGGTCTCCTGCAGCGACAGGACATCCGGCCGTTCTTTTTCAAGCCATGCCAGAATCACCGGCAGCCTGGCCCGGATTCCATTGGCATTAAAACTGGCAAGCTTCACAATCATAGCCTCCCGTGATTTCAGCGGGGATTTTTTCAATGGTAATTTCAGCCCCCGATGGACGACATCTGACTGTTGACGTTTCCGGTGCAGTTGCCGGACAGGTGGTGCTCAGAAGGTTTGTGACGGACGGCGTTCAGCAGGATCTCGACCAGTTCGCTGTCTGAGCAGCCCCGTCGCAGCGGACCCTTCAGATCGACCTGGTTGTCCGACAAGAGGCAGGTTCGCAACTGGCCGCTGGCCGTGAGTCTCAACCGGTTGCAATGGGCGCAGAAGTGCCTGCTCAGGGGGCGGATAAAGCCGATTTCTCCCGGAGCATCCCTATATTTGTATCGTTCGGCCGGGCCGTCATACAACCCTTTCTCAACAGGGATCAACCGGCCCAGAGTTTCGAGGCGGGCTTTGATTTCCGGCGCCAGCAGGTGATGCCCGATCTTTGCTCCTGAGGCGCCGATGGGCATGTGTTCGATAAAGCGGATATGAAAGGGGTATACCATGCTCAGCCTGGCAAAATCGATAAGTTCGTCGTCATTGATGCCTTTAAGCGCCACGACATTGATCTTGATCGGCCCCAGGCCCGCCGCATGGGCGGACAGAATCCCTCGCCAGACCTGTTCATACTGATCGTGCCCGGTAATTTCTTTATATTTCCGGCGATTTAACGTGTCCAGGCTGACGTTGATTCTTCGAATTCCGGCGGCACGGATGCGGTCGATATTATCAGCCAGCAGGACGCCGTTGGTTGTCAGCGACACATCGGAAATACCGTTGATTCTGTTCAGATCGCTTAAAAAATCGTAAACCCCCTTGCGGACCAGGGGCTCGCCCCCGGTGATGCGCACCTTTGCGATGCCCATGCCCGCTCCGATCTTTATCAGGCGCAGAATTTCTTCATACGTTAAAATCTGATCGTGGGTCAGCCAGGGGATTTCCTCCCGGGGGACACAATACATGCATCGCAGATTGCAATGATCGGTGATGGACACCCGCAAATAATTCAAGACCCGGTTGTACTGATCGATGAGTTTCTGATTCAGCAATTGAACCGCTCCTTTTATGCGGCATTTCAATCTCAAAAGTTGTTTCTCTGGATAAATTAATACAGGCCGCCGCAAAAACAATCGCTGACGTCAATTGATATTGAACTTTTCGCGATATTCCGGGATTTCGACCATGGGAGGTCTCTCAACTCCTTGAATTTTAAATACATCCGGCTGGTATTGCGCCTTGACCAGGTTGTACTGAATCATTTCAAAATAGGTCGGTTTATTTAATTTGATAAATCCCTGCTTTTCGATGCGACGCGCAAACGTATTCAGAATGACAAACGCCATTCTCCCCAGCGCCTTGGTATCCTGATTTCGATGGATCCGTTTTTCAAGATCCACCTGCGCCATTACCTCAAGGCCCCAGCGCTCGTAAATATCCAGTATCATGCTGGTTTCTATGCCGTATCCGATGGGAAAGGGAATTTTCTCCAAGACATCCCGAAACCCGGCATATTCTCCTGAAAGCGGCTGAATGATCTGCGTCAATTCCGGAAAGAAGAGCGAAAAGAGCGGTCGGATCACAAGCTCGGTTACCCGGCCGCCGCCGGTGGGCCGCATGATATTTTTAGCGGTGGCGATGGGCCGGTCGTAAAACGCCTTGCAGTACTTGAGCCCGTCGTAGAGAAGCAGAGGCGCCACCAGCGCATAGACAAACCGGTGGTGAATATTTTTGATGTCGGCATCCAGGTAGACGATGATATCGCCCCGGGTTATAAAAAGCGCCTTCCACAGATTCTCGCCCTTGCCTTTGAAATGCCCCAGCTGCGGCAGGATATCCGCCGCCTCATAAACGTCGGCGCCGTAATCCCTGGCAATCTGGCGGGTCCGGTCGGTGGACCCGGAATCCACCACGACGATTTCATCCAGCAGCGGATAGCGCGTCATCAACTCCGACTTCATGATCACGATCTCTTTGGCGATGGTTTTTTCCTCATTCAGCGTGGGCAGGCACAGCGATATGGAAATCTTCTTTGTATTCTTTACCGTCACCAGCCGCTCCAGATCACGGAACGCGCCGTAGTGAAACGTATTATTGTTGAGCCAGCTATTGTTCATCGCACACCCCGCTGTCAATGGCCTTCAGGATGCTGATCAGTTGAGCGATCCCTTTGTACATGGGCTCGATCTTGATAAAGGCGTCTTCCAGATGGTAATTTTCCCCGCGGGTAATACCGATGGTGACGGCCGGTATCTTGTGATAGAGAAAAATGGAAAGCTCCGTTTCGCTGGAAACGCTGACCGGCTTTAACTCCAGTTTTTTCAGAACTTCGGCCGCGTTTTTCACCAGGGGATGATTAAACCCGATTCGGGCGGCATTCAGGCTGCTGATGGTTCGCAGCTGCAGTTCCACCTCATGTTCATGGCTGATGCCGTTCTTGATGTCCCTAATATCCCGATAAATCGCCTTGACCATTTTATCGGAGTCACTTTGAATTTCAAATCCCAGGACGGCGTCCTGCGCGATCTCCCCATGTTCGACGCCGCCGGCGATTTTGCCGATGATGACCCGTGCGCGCGGTTTTTGCGGAAAGCGCAATTTTAAAATCCGATCGATGACTTCATGTAATATCAGGATCGCGTTGGGCCTGAACTTGCGGCTCCATCTGGAGGTCGAAGGTATGCTGCAGGTAATTTCACATCGCCGCATCCCGTCCGAGAAGTAATTGAGCCGACCGAGCTCCCCCCCCTCGATGCAGACCGCCCCCCGGATGGGCGTCGGCCAGGTTTTTAAAAGGTTGCGGATCCCGCGAAGATTGCCCTTGCCAATGGACTGAATATCACCGACCAAGACGATGTCCGATTTAAAGCGAAGACCCAATCCGCGCAGGATTTCCGGCAGGGACGCCATCACCCCGACGCCGAGGGAATTGTCCAGAATCCCCGGGCCGGCAATGGTCCTTTTTTTAACGGTAAAGTTGTGATCCACATCCTCGCCGAAGTGCGTATCCAGATGCGCCACCACAAAAATCGGCGCATTGGCATCGTTGCTCCCATGGATGATGCCGATGGGGTTGCCGTAGGCATCGGTGGTGCATTCGTCGATCTGGGCTTCAGCCAGCCGCTCCATAAAAACCTGGGTGCGCTTTTCTTCTTTAAATGTCGGAGAAGGGACCTGACCGATCAGGACGATGTTCGCGATGATGATCTCCTTGATGGCCCTGACGGCATCAACCATGGATGGCAATTTTTCTAAAAAGCTGTCCATTCCGGCACCATATTGAGAGCTTGCAGCGGTCGCGAGACCATTGCAAAACGTCCCCTTTCGCTCA
This sequence comes from Thermodesulfobacteriota bacterium, assembly GCA_040757625.1. Taxonomy (GTDB): domain Bacteria; phylum Desulfobacterota; class Desulfobacteria; order Desulfobacterales; family JARGFK01; genus JARGFK01. The sequence continues at coordinate 9,313 of JBFLWU010000059.1, forward strand.
ATTTCGGCGTCAGGCTCAAATGTTCATCCTCGAGATACTCCCTGCATTCCTGCGGATAAAATTCTCGCCTTCCTTGAACTTGAATGAAATTGAGCCTTTTTCAAAGGTCTCGTCGCATATCATTTGTCAACGAGCCCGGCGTAACGGTGAAACATTGCTAACCAGAAAGTCACCGCAAGGCACTTGGCCGCTACGACAATCCGCTTGCGCGTATCGCCATGGCGGCACGAAAGTGTTCAGACGGCCACACGCTTCGAATCGGGTCCCCCTGAGGCGGCGTATGAATCGACCGGTGCTTAGTAGATATCCCAGTCTAAAAAAAGCGCTAATAATTACTGATACCCTAAATGAGCGTAAACAAAACGGAGAACCTTATTAACATTTTACAATATTTACTTTTTCACCAATATTTATCTGATCACACCATTCTTTTATAAAAGAGCTATCTTTAGAAAAAAATCTCTCCGTTTTGTTTACCCTTTGGGAAAGCCGATGCTGTCCCATCTTCTGCGTTGCAAAGGGTTCGCTGTAGCAGACTACGGCTTCGCCCTTTGACGCCTTGAAGATGGGCAGCCTAGACTTTCGCTCAAGCAGGGTGATAGTTTTTTATACACAAAACCGGCGGCAAGGTCAAACTCATCCCGGAATTTTTCAGGGGTCAAGAGGAACGGAAAAGACGGGTGATTTCATCCACTTCAAAAACGGGCCACTCAGCCGCAACGCCCTGCCGAAAGGCTTTGACCCCCCGGCCCTTGCCCAGGATTTCACCGATGGGGGTTATGCGGATGCCGGCCCCTCGGATGCGATTCACGAGGGCATCCAGATCATTCCTGCGGCAGCAAACCAGCAGGCTGCCGGACCCGATCAGGCCGAGTGGATCCAGATTGAGCATCCGACAGATCTTTTGAGTCTCGGGAAAAACAGGAATCGCGTCCGTGTCGACGCGGATCTCATGTCCGCTGGCAACACTCAACTCGGCCAATGCCGTGGCCAGGCCCCCTTCGGTGACGTCGTGCATGCCGACTACCCCATTGCTGCGGCCGGCAAGCTGCGCCTCTTCCAGCACGCTGAGATTGTCCAGGAATCCTTTGCAAGCGTCGATTTCTGCTTCCGTCAGTCCCAGCCGTTCGAGCCTGTCGCTGAATTCGGCCGCAATGATGGCGGTTCCTTCCACGGCCACGGCCTTGCTCAGCAGGACCACATCACCGGCTTGAATATTGCGTTTATCAATCAGGTCTTTTCGTGAAACCGTTCCCACCAGAAGCCCCGTTACCACCGGCCGCGAAACCGCATCGGTAACCTCGGTGTGTCCGCCGCACAGCATGATCCCCCGCTGTTCGCAGACGGTTTTAAGCTCCTGCATGACCTGCCAGATGTGTGACGCGGTCGTCCCGCATGGAAACAGCAGCGACGTCAGGAACCAGCGCGGCCGGGCGCCGGACGTGGCGATGTCGTTGGCATTTATCAGGACGGCGTAGCGGCCGATGGAATCCGTAACAAAAGTGATCGGATCTGATTTGAGAACGATCACCTCCTCGCGGTGAACGTCCACGGCGGCGGTATCTTCTCCGACTCCCAGGTGTATCAGGATCGCCGGGTCCCGGGTTACGACCCTGCCCAGAAATTCGCCCAGGAGTTCATTGGGCAATTTGCCGGGGGACAGCGGCAGCCCCAGGCGAACGATCTTTTTCAAATCGGCTAGGGTCGAAATCGTGTAATCACTGGGCGGCATTGCAGGATCCGGTTCGGGCCGATTATCCAGCAGAACCGTTACGGCGCCGGCGTCATTTCCGGCCTGAATGTCAAAGATATAATCCCCCACCATCAGCAGTTCGCCGGTATTTACCTGAAACGTTTTCGCAGCCAGCAGGAGTCCGTCGGCGTTCGGCTTCGGTCGAACCGGGTCGTCGCGGGATATGATCAGATCAAAATCGGCGGCCGTCAGATTTCTGAAATTCTCTAGCGCCCGCAGGATGGATTCGCGCCCATTGCGGCTGATGATGCCGACCCTCAGGCCCTTGGATCGCAAGAAGGCAACGGCCTCTTCCGATCCCGGATTGGGAACGGATGTTGCGGCCGCCTCGATTTCAAACCGGATCAGCTTATCCAGCGCTTCCTGCCGCTGCCTCGATTTCTTGAGGGTATCAATGTGTTCCAAAATGGGCGTGTCGGCCGGGCAGCCGATGGCTTGCTTGATTCTGATGAAATCCAGCGCCCCCGGTTCGGTCAGCGTGCCGTCGAAATCGAACAAAACGGCCTTAACATGAAAAGGCTTATGGGGCATCATAAAGGGTTTCTATCCGCTTGTCCACGCTTGCCGATTATGACGAATGGGTGCCTTTAAAAATATACGGGCTGATCTGAAAGCCGGCAACACCCCCGGTTCGGACCGGAAAACCGTTTGAACAAATTGGTGAGCGTTTGGCCGAACCCTGCGGTTATTGCCGGCGATTTCATCATGCCTGTTCATAAGCACGCCTTAATCAGAAACGGCTCACGGAGCAAAAATATTTTCATCAAAACGGAGGGTGGCAAAATAGTCTTCAACGGTTTCGGCCCGGCGAATCAATTCCACCCGGCCGTCGGCCCGCAGCAGCAGTTCCTGGGGTCTGAGCTTGCCGTTGTAGTTAAACCCCATGGCATGCCCGTGTGCGCCGGTGTCATGGATGACGAGGATATCGCCTTCCGTTATTTCCGGCAAATCCCGCTGGATTGCGAACTTGTCGTTGTTTTCACACAGCGACCCCACCACATCCACCGTCACCCTTTTGGGATGATCGTCCTTGCCGGGGACACTGATGTGGTGATAAGCGCCATACATGCCGGGCCGCATCAGGGACGACATGCAGGCGTCCACGCCGATATACTTCCGATATATATTTTTGTGATTGATCGCCTTGACCGCCAACACCCCGTGGGGCCCGGTCATGTAACGGCCGCTTTCAATATAAAGCTTCGGCATATAACCGTTGCGCTTGCTGAATCGTTGGAACCGCTGCGTAATTTCCGCCGCCATGGCATCCAGGTTCAGCGGGGTGTCATCGGGCTTGTAGGGTATGCCGAATCCGCCGCCGATATTTAAAAATTCAAAACGGATGCCGAGTTCCTTGCCGATCCACTCGGCCAGGTCCAACACCATTTCGGCCGTATGCACCATATAAACATAATTGCGTTCATTTGACGCCAGCATCGTATGAAGTCCGAACCTTTTGGCCCCCAGCGCCCGGGCATCCCGGTAAGCTGCCATGATCTGTTCATGGCTGACGCCGTACTTTGCCTCGGCCGGATTGCCGATAATCGAGTTGCCGGTCCGGCGCGGCCCGGGGTTGTATCGAAAACAGATGAGTTCAGGCATGTCCGGCACCTTGGGAATCAGCGACACATCGTCCAGGTTCAGGATGGAGCCGCCGTCCGCCGCCGCGACGCCGAATTCTTCCCTGCTGGTATTGTTGGAGGTAAACATGATATCTTCGCTCGCTCCACCGACGCTTCGACTCAGCAGGATTTCCGCGATCGAACTGCAGTCGAACCCGAATCCCATACTTTTCATAATCCTTAAAATAGCGGGATTCGGAAGAGCCTTCACGGCAAAGTACTCCCTGAACCCTTGGATGCCGGAGAAGGCTTTTTTAAGCGCTTCACCGGTCGCGCGAATCCCGGCCTCATCGTAAATATGAAACGGGGTTCCGAAATGACTGCTGACCGCCTTTAAAACCGGGAACAGGCGGCCACTGAATTGAGCGGACATGGGCATATCAACGGTTCTCCTTAATCGGCAATTTTTATATCGGTCAAACAGGCTGTTGAAAAACCAGTATCAGGCTGGCATGCAAGGCGTGCGGCGATTCGACAAGCGCAGCAAATTAAACATAAGCATTGGCGAGAGCCGCGCAACGCAGCATGGCGGCCTCAGACGCCGTTTTCAACAGTCTGCTAAAGTTCTTCCATATCAAACTCTTTAAAATCAAACCAGTAGCCGGTATGGCTGATAAAGTCCAGCTCGGCCTGAACGATCTGGATGTGGCCGGCTTCGATTTCCAGAAAGCGGGCAAACATCCGGCGGCCTTCCGCCTGCAACTCGGAAACCATCTTTTCGTAAAAATTACTGGTTTCAATCTCCACCGACAGGGCCTTGCTTAACATCTGTTTTTCATCGTTGCGGTCTTCCCGCTCCATTCGGGAGCTTAACTCTTCTTTTCCGCGTGAGACAACATCCATTTCAGGAAGGGTTGTTTCAAGCTTATCCGGCGAGAGCGCGCCGGTTTTCCGCCACTGTTCCAAACGGTCCTGCAGATAGGCTACATGGTTCTGTTCATCATCGGCCAGCGCCTTGAAAATGCGTTTGCCGACGGGATCGGCAACCACCCGCTGTGCTTCCTGATATAGATTCTGAATCTTGGTTTCATACGCAATGGCGGTTTTGATGGCTTCTTCCAGCGTCATGATCTTTTGCTCCTTTAAGGGGGGGAAGGCCTCAACCCGGATCCTTCACAAATTGCGTTTCTCATTTGCCTTGCTGACAAATTTTCATGAAACTACCGGGCTAAACCGGAAATGCCCAACATGTATATGCAAAGTCTGTTACTGTCAATATTTTATAATCGGCGGTCTGCCGGCGCCCTGTCGACAATCCTCTTGAATTGCCTCAATCAGATATGTTACTAGCAGGCTGTTGAAAAACAAGGGTCGGGGAGTTTTTCAAATGTTGTCTGGTCCGCCCGGGGATGCTCCCCGACTCTTCAATAGACCATAAATATTTTGATGAAGCGTTCCGCTAAAAAAGGAAAATGTTCGAACTGCAAGGTCTGCGCGGCGTATCTTCGGGAAGTCGACAGATATCGGTCGACAAAGGAAGCCTCCGTTTGCGAAGAAAAAAAACCGGCCGCAACTTCTTGTGAGAAAGAGATCGTCAAGAGCGCTGAAAGGCGGCTGCAGACAGGCGCTGACCCTGCCGGCTGTCCGGCCGACTTCGTAACCGAATAAAATGAAGGCAAGCGGCGTGTTTTGAAAATAACTGTCAGGCACCTTTTTTAAAGAAAGCGAGAATTTTTGCGATCATACCTGTTCCCGGCTTGCCCATGCCCAGAGCCGCTTTAATCTCTTTTTCATTGTATCCGACGATGACTTTTTTGCCGATCACGATGGTCGGAAATGAACATTCGGGATTAAACGCCTTGATTTCCGCAAGAATCGATTTGCGATCCTGGTCACTGAGCAGGTCGACATCCGTAAAATTAAATTCGATTTTGCATTCACCCAATAACCGCTTGGCTGCCTTGCAGTGGCTGCAGGTGCTCAGTGCATAAACCATTACATCCTCAGACATTATCGAGTCCTCCATTTAAATATGAGTGGCCGCTCATCTGGGGTTTCGAATGATTCGATATTACCAATAGATCCCCCATTAAATAGAATAGACACACGCTGAAAGTCAAGAAAAGGAAACCGGCATGTCCAGCTACAGCCGTATAAAAAATAGGATTATCGCCAAAATAATCACCCGTTTTCCATCCCTGGCAAAACGCCTGGTGGCCTCCTTCACGCCATGGGAGTCGGAAGACATCCCTTGGACGCCCGCGAGCCGGCCGCTCTCCGCCAGCCAGGTGGCTCTGGTAACGACTGCCGGCGTGCACCATAAAACCCAGACGCCCTTTGACATGCAGGACCCTGACGGCGATCCCACCTACAGGGAGATCAGCGGGGGCTCGGTCCTGTCCGATCTGATGATTACCCATGACTACTATGACCATGCCGATGCCGATAAAGATATGAATGTCGTTTTCCCCCTGGACCGGTTGAATGAGCTGCAACGGGAAAACATCATCGGCCGCGTAGCCGGCCGGCATTACAGTTTCATGGGGCATATCGACGGGTCCCATATATCAACCCTTGTCGCCCGAATCGCACCCGAAGTCGCCCGCAAGCTCAAGGACGACCATACCGATATCGTCCTGCTGACACCGGGTTGAGCCATCTGCAATCAATCCGTGGGATTGATTCAGCGGCAGATCGAAAGCGCCGGCATTCCCACCATCGGGATTACCATCGTCAGAAGCTATACCGAAAAAGTCAAACCGCCGCGCAGTATTTTTTTAAAGTGGCCCTTCGGACACCCTTTGGGAGAGCCTTTTCATGTGGCCCAGCAACGGGCGGTTTTAACAAAAGCTTTCGAGGCCCTGCAGCGTATCAACACTCCGGGAACAATCATCGATATTCCTTTTCGATGGAAGCAAGAAACCTATTGAGCAAGGAGATCCCCTTATGCTTATCATCAACAATGAACTGGTCGCTCAACTTCTGACGATGAACGAGTGCATCCAAGCGCAGGAAGCGGCTTTTAAAAAACTTCCATCCGGCAGGGCGATTCACCGGCCCAGGATCGACATGTATTATCCCTGCCGGAGAGAGGACGGCTATTTCAGGTGGGGTACCATGGAGGGCGCCTGCGGCGGTTATTTCGCCATCCGGATGAAGTCGGACATCATCGTTTGGCCGCGTGATAAAAGCGGCAGCTGGACTGAAGAAAAATATTGCCGGGAACCCGGCACCTATTGCGGATTGATTCTGCTGGTCTCCACCGATAACGCCGAGCCCCTGGCCTTTATCAATGACGGAGCCATTCAGCACATGCGCGTCGGCGGCGGCGCGGCCATCGGCGTCAAGTATCTCTCGCGCGAAGACAGCCATACTGTTGGAATGATCGGCTCCGGCGGCATGGCCCGCAGCTTCCTGGAAGCCTTTACCTGCGTCCGCGACATTCACCGGTGCAAGGTTTACAGCCCTACCCCTCAAAACCGGGAGGCCTTTGCCCGGGAGATGAGCCGGCGTCTTCAGATAGAAGTCATTCCTGTGGACAATGCCCGCGATGCCGTCAAGGGAGTAGACATTCTGTCAAGTTGTACCGACTCGATGAAACCGGTTTATGATGCAGACTGGATCGAGCCGGGAATGCACGTCACCAATGTCGGCCGGCGTGAAATGCCGGATGCCTCTGTCGACAAGTTCGATGTGGTCATTCGGCAGGGAACCGCCGGTCTGCAAATGAAGCAATCCGAACGGTTCCAGGCCGAACGGGGTCTTTCTCCGGCTGCATTTATCGGGGGTACCGTTGAAGAAATGAAGCGTCTCCCCCCCAAAATCCTCAACCGGGCTTCGGCGGCGATGACCCCGAGTATAAAGACCGCGGCAAGGGCGGCGACAAGCCGGACTTTGCCGCCCTTGTTTCCGGCAGGGCAGTCGGCCGCACCAGCCCCAGGCAGGTCACCTTCTACCGCAATGTGGGGAACCAGGGATTGCAATTTTCAGCCGTCAGCGCCGTTGTCTATCAAAAAGCAAAAGCCCAGGGTCTCGGGCGGGAGATACCAACGGACTGGTTTTTGCAGGATATCCGGGATTAGAGCAGGTGTCTGGGATCGGGAAGTAAATCTCTGGCCCCTGACCCCCGACACCTGATACCTGACAATCACCACCGGATCATGGCGCTTCCCCAGGTCAGCCCCCCGCCGAAAACCGGCAGGCAGATCAGGTTTCCGGTCTGGATGCTTTGGTCCCGCACGGCTTCATCAAGAGCGATGGCGCAGGAGGCCGAAGAGATGTTCCCGTATTTCTGCAAGGTGATATAGAATTTTTCCATGGGAATATTCAGGCTTTTGGCTATGGACTGGAACATCCGGATGTTGGCCTGGTGCGGAATAAACCAGTCGACATCGTCCACCGTCAACCCATTGTGCGCAAGCGCCTCCTGGATGGATTCGATAAAATGCCTGACCGCCACGCGAAAGCTTAAATTGGCTTCGATCATGTTCAGGTAATGCAGGCCCTTTTCGACGCTTTCATGGGAAATCGGAGTGGTCTTGGACCCCCCCCCGGGCAGCAGCAGATCCTGGCCGTTGGCGCCGTCGGTGTGCAGGTGGGTCGACAGCAGCTCCGGTCCTGTGTCCGCCAATCCCAGGACCGCCGCTCCGGCCCCATCCCCCCACAAGATGCAGCTGCCGCGGTCTTTCCAGTTCAGGGTGCGGCTCATGATTTCCGCCGCCACCACCAACACATGGCGGCAGGTGCGGCTTTGCAGATACTGAGCCGCCGCATTCAATCCGAAAACAAAACCCGAACATGCCGCCGTGATATCGAAGCTGAACGCCCGGGGAGCGTTCAGCTTGGCCTGCAGCCAGTTGGCGGCGGCCGGACAGCAGGTGTCCGGTGTAATCGTCGCCATGATGATCAGATCGATGTCGGCGGCCGACAAACCGGCGGCCGCGAGGGCATTCTGAGCGGCATGGCATCCCAAATCCGACGTCGCGGTTTCAGGCTCGGCAATTCTTCTTTCGCTGATCCCGGTGCGCTTGACAATCCATTCATCGCTGGTGTCCAGCCCCATGGCCTGCAGATCAAAATTGGTAAGCACCCGGGGCGGCACATACGAACCGGTTCCCAGAATTCGAATGGATACCATCGCCTGTCCCTTCGTGTTCGGTTCAGCAATCAAACACCGTCACATGAATCATCACATAGGCTTGAATTTTAAATTTAGTGGGATTAAGCGTTTAGGTCAAGCAAAATTGATGATTCCCTGCAGCAAGTATACAAGCCCTCCTGAAAAAACGATACACTATGTGCGTGAGAGGTCGGGGAGTTTAATTACAAATGTCTATGGCGTGAGCGTCGCCATTCCACCGTTTGCCGGCGATCCGTTCGGGGACAGCTCCGCGGCCGTGAGTCATTCGGCCCTGAGGCCCATGACCGAAGGGCTCGACGCCGAACGGCTCAAGTCGAGTTGCCGCAGGGAATCTCCCCCCGTAAGGAATTTTAATCGCTTTAAAAGCCGATCGCTAACACCGCAGTCCCGCCCGTGGCTGGATGGGGAATACTCTCGCTATTGCGGCTCAGCGGGATAGCCGGTTCCAGGTATTCTTCGCTTCGGTTTCCATGCGATCATTGCCGCTGCCTGAATCGAATCCCGTCGTCGTGGGCGTAATGCCCCGCAATCGAGCGATCCGCTCGGCCAGCGGCGGATGCGTTGAGAACAGGCTGGCGAAACTGCTGCCCGAAAGCGGGTTCACGATGAACATGTGGGCCGTGGAAGGATTGGCATCCATGGGGAGCTTGCCGGAATAGGCCCCCAGTTTTTCAAGCGCGCGCGCCAGTCCCTCGGAATGACCGGCAAAGCCCGCGCCGGTGGTGTCCGCCAGGTATTCACGGGACCGGGAGATGGCCATTTGGATCAAGACCGCCGCCAGCGGCGCCAGTATCGACATAACGATCAGCCCGATGCCGCCCATCCGGTCTTCCCCGTCGTTGTCCCGGCTGCCGCCAAAGAGTACCGACCAGCGCGCCATGGTGGCCAGTATCATAATGGCGCCGGCCATGGTGGCGGCTATCGACCCGATCAGAATGTCTCGATTTTTGACGTGGGCCAGTTCATGGGCCAGCACCCCCATGATTTCCTCCCGGCTCATGAGTTTAAGCAGCCCCTCGGTAACGGCCACGACGGCATGCTCGGGATTTCTGCCGGTGGCGAATGCATTGGGCGTTTCCTGGGGAATAATAAAGATTTTGGGCAAGGGCAGATTGGCCCGCTGACACAGGGTGCGGACCATTTCATAGATTTCCGGGCTTTCCTGAGGGGTGACTTCCCGGGCATGGTACATGGACAGAACAATTTTATCGGAATACCAGTAGCTGAAAAAATTCATCCCGGCAGCTAAAACAAGCGCAACAATCATACCCTGGCGCCCACCCAGAAACTGGCCGATCCAAAGAATCAGCGCGGTCAAAATCGCCAGCAAGATGGTGGTTCGTATGTGATTTCCCATTCGTAAAGCTCCTTCTATATAAGAATCATATCATTATTATTATCAGTAAATTAAGTGAAAATAAATATAGGATCATTTTTAAAAAAATCAATATATTCTACAAAGGTTCTTCTTAAAACGCCATGCGCCGCTTTACAGCAGGTGTATGGAATGATACAGGTTCAGGTATTCGCGGATGCAAGGGGCCAAGGTATAAAGTGAATGGCTAATACGCTTGATGCTTGAACATTTTCAAATATCTAGAAATAATAGCAACAATACTAATGACTCTGTGCTTTCGGTCCGGACAAGCGTAAATGTGTTTTCCCCTTGGGGGTTACGCCCTGTGCCCTATATCCGATACATAAATCCCAGCGGCTGTTGTTGAACTCTTGAATCCGGACGTCTTTCGCCAGGTAATTAGAATAAAAACATAAGGTTGATGCAATTATGACATCGTCCCTCCTGTGCCCAAACTGTCGCAAGCTCATCAGCGCCGATGAATCCCGCTGCCCCTACTGCGGCATCTCGTTTCCCGGCTCACGCTGGCGCAACAATTTTCTGACACGCATCCTCGGTCGAACCGATGTTATGATCCGCACCATTATTTTTATCAATGCAGGCATGTACCTGCTGACCGTTTTATTCAATTCCGCCCCTCCGGGAGTGTCCATGAACCCGCTGACATATCTTTCCCCGGACAACACCAGCCTGATGCTCCTTGGGGCTACCGGTACATTTCCCATCGACAAACTGCACCGCTGGTGGACGATCCTATCGGCCAATTACCTGCATGGCGGCATTTTACATATTCTTTTCAACATGTTCGCCTTCTGGCAGCTCTCCCCCCTGGTGGCCCGGGAGTATGGGAACTACCGGACGTTTATCATTTACACCCTTGGCGGCGCTTCCGGCTTCATCGTGTCTTACCTGGCGGGTGTGACATTTACCATCGGCGCCTCTGCCGCAATATGCAGTCTGATCGGCGCGATCCTCTACTACGGTAAAAGCCGCGGCGGTGTCTACGGCCAGATCATCTACAAGCAGGTGGGGGCCTGGGCGCTGAGTATTTTTATCTTCGGTTTTCTGGTCAGAGGGATCAACAACTGGGGGCACGGCGGCGGCATGCTGGCCGGGATGCTCCTCGGAGTCCTGCTGGGCTACAGGGAAAAAAAAGCGGAAACGTCTGTTCATAGGGCCCTGGCGGTCGCCTGCGTCGTTGTATCAGCGGCAACCCTGATATGGGCTTTTTTTTCAGGGATTTATTACCGCATCCCCCGGTAACATCGCCATCCGGTCAGGTATTGAACCCCGATGCAACAAGGAGTGTTTTAGACAGGTCCGGCAGCCATGCACGATCATGAATTTTTCAAACTTCTGGACCGGTTTGACCTCTGCCGGTCCGGGTATCGCAAAGTCCGCAGGGGCGTCAAAAAACGAATCCGCCGCCATATGCAGGATCTGGGGTGCCGTGATATCGGCGCATACCTGACAATCCTGGAAAACAATGCCGAAGCCCAGGATCAGTGTCGCCTGCTGCTGACCGTCTCCATCAGCAGGTTTTTTCGCGACCGGCAGCTCTGGCAGGACTTGGAGCGAAAAATCTTTCCCGCGCTGGTTCAGGCTGAAAACACCGACGTGCGCATCTGGTCGGCCGGCTGCGCCTGCGGCGAAGAGGTTTACAGCATCAGGATCATCTGGCACCGCATCGGGGGCGACCGTATCCTTCCGCCGCTGCGCGTGACCGCCACGGATGTAAATGGGCTCTATATCGAAAAAGCGCAGGCCGGACTCTATTCCGCAAGCAGTCTGAAAAATATTCCGGAACCCTTGCGGCCGATTTATTTTACACCGGCGAAAGGCGCCGGGCAATACAGGGTCCGGTCTTTTCTGAAACATGATATCATTTGGCGGACGATCGATTTTTTTTCAGATACGCCCGGCAGCGGGTATCATGTCATCTTTTTGCGAAACAACCTTCTGACCTATTACCGAGAGCATTCGCAGAAAATCGTTCTGGAAAAGATCCTGGACAGCCTGGCCGATAACGGGTTTCTAATTGTCGGTGCACATGAATCGCTTCCCATGCAGGTGCCGGGACTGGCTCCCTTCGGTTCATATTCATGTGTGCTTAAAAAGGAGCGGAATTTCCGGCCCCTTACCCCAACCGGCAAGAGAAAAAAACAATAGGATACGGTATGAAAAAATATCTCGGGATTTTCTTGACAATCTTTATGGTCATTCTTTACCTCAAAGGGAATGCCAACCCGTTTCGGTATCCCGACGCCGACGGCGTGGTGATATCTTCTCCGGGCGGCAACAGGATGTCGGTCATTATCAGCAGCCGCGGCAAGCCTGTCGAGGTCGTTCCGCTGGAACTCATCGATGCCGTCACCATCGAATGTACTCAAAAAAGCCTCTGACACCTTGCATTGCGCATGTGAAAGGAATACATGCCGCCAATACCAACCCATGCGAATGATTTATTTGCCCTATGAATTCAAGATTATAAAAGACTGTTCGGTGGCATTTTCATCAATCCGGAACTTGAAAACATGATCGGGTTTGCGAAAAAACTATTTTATTGGTTTGAATTTATGCTATCAATGGGTTATAAATACATATCAATTATTAAGAATCCCCAGTGCGTTTCAATGTGGCCGTCATCAGGAGAGATATGAAGCGGGTGATAACCATCAAAACAGAATGCAACAGTGGTTTTACCCTGATTGAAATAATGGTTGTGATTGTTATCCTGGGCATCCTGGCGGGGCTGATCGTTCCCAGGATTATGGGCCGCCCGGAAGAGGCGCGCCAGATGAAAGCCAAAATCCAGATTGAAAGCATCGAAACCGCACTGAAACTCTATAAGCTTGACAACGGGTCTTACCCCGGCACCGAACAGGGGCTGCAGGCATTGGTAGAGCAACCTGCCAGCGGCAACATCCCGAACAAATGGCGCGAAGGCGGATACCTCGAAAAAGGCAAAGTTCCCAAAGACCCCTGGGGAAACGATTTTATATACCTCTCCCCCGGCGTACACGGCGAATATGATATTGTTTCCTACGGCGCTGACGGCGTCCCCGGCGGCGAAGGAAAAAATATGGACATTAACAGCTGGGAAATTGAATAGAGTTACACTATTTGAGGCCTGTTGGCTGCATTGCAAGCCTCTTCAAAATGCCCTACATATTGTCTTCGGCTTGCGCCTTGCCCTCAAGCCTGATCTGATGTTTTGAAACGGCTTCAGACTATTGCCCTATATGGTTTGATCATCCATACCCCAATGCATCTTAAGAAAAAAAACAGTGGCTATACGCTGATTGAACTGGTTGTGGTGGTCACCCTCATCAGCATCATGCTGTTTTTTGCCGTTCCCCGGTTTCAGGGCACTATCCTGACCGACAGCACCAAAACACTTTCACGCTGGGTCATCGTCAAAACCCGCAGCTTGAAAGCGGCGGCGGTCCGCGATCAGAAGCGTTACATGTTGAACATCGACCTTGATGCCGGCAAGTTCTGGGTAACCAGCGAGACCATGTCGGAAGAAGCGCTCCAAAATGCCGAACGGGACGGATACCGCCTTCCGGAGGATATCCGAATTATCGACGTCGAATTTCCGCTTAAGGGAAAAATCACCGGCGGGCGGGTTGAAATCAGCTTTTATAAGGCCGACTATTCCGACAAGGTCGTGATCCATATAGAAAACGACCGTCGCAGACAAATGACTTTCCTGATCGAGCCGTTCCTGACCGGAGTCAAACTCTATGAACAATACGTCGGATTTGAAACCTGAAGTCCGGTTCCCGCACCCATCCGTTTGTCTTCGCTCCTGCCGGGGTTTTACCCTTCTTGAAAGCATGGTGGCGGTGGCCATCATGGCAATCGTGCTGATCAGTGTTTATAAACTCCATTCCCAGACCATTTCCATGACCGCCGGTGCCCGCTTTTACACCACGGCGCCCCTGCTGGCGCAACGCACGCTCGCTGAGATTCAAGCGTTTCCCGACCGCCGGCCGGTAGCCGTCGAAGGCGATTTAGGGGATGAATTTCCCGGGTACAGCCGCCGGGTTTCAATCGACGACGTCAGCGCCGAAATCTTCGGCGACGCCGCCGAGGATTTGAAAAAAATCGAGGTGACGATATCGTTCAACCAAAACGAGTTTGTATATACCTTAAGGGCCTATTCAATATTAAAGGAGCTATAGCGGTCGGAAATGAACATGAAGGCGTCCCGGACTTGTATTCCCTATACCTGTCGCCGCAATCAAGGACTGCCGGCGGGGTTCACGCTGCTTGAAATTTTAGTGGCGATTTTTATTTTCGGCGTTGTGGCAACGACGATCTTCGGCTCCTATCGGTTTATATTTTCTACCAGCGACGCTTTTGAAAACGGCATTACGATCCACGAAGCCGCCCGCAATTGCCTGAACCGGATGACTGCCGACCTGCAATCCGCCTACGTCTCCCTGCCGCCGGCCTACACCCCGCCGAAATCTGGCGCCGCAGCCGACCCTTATCGCTTTTCCGGTGAAATCGAAACTGTCGGAAGTGCATCTTTTTCCAGACTCCGCTTCGCTTCGCTGGCGCATGTCGCCCTGGAAAAAAACACCCGGCAGGGAATTGCCGAAATTGTTTATTACGTGCAGACCGGCGCTGACGGAATGTTTATCCTGCGCCGCTCCGATACCCTCTATCCGTACAAACCGTTTCAAGAACAAGGAACCGATCCGATTTTATGTGAAAACCTCAAGTCTCTGAAATTCACTTATTACGATAATGAAGGCGACGACAGCAACCGCTGGGACTCCGATTCCGAAGACTTCAGATATACCTCACCCCGGGCGGTCGGCATTCAACTCGGACTCGGCAGCGGTTCCGTCTCACAGCGGTTTGAGGCGCTGGTGGCCCTGCCGGCATACCGGCCCAAAGCGGAATAAGATTCCAAAATGAAACAATCCGTCTGGATGAATAACCGCGGCATCGCCCTTTTAGTTACCATCAGCATCATCGCCGTGCTCATTGCCGGTGCGCTGGAATGGAACCGCAGGACGCGGACCTTTGTGGTGGTGTCGGCCGCCGCCCGCAACCGGGTGACCCTAACGGCCATGGCGGCATCGGGTGTTTATGCTGCCATGGCCCTGCTGATAAAAGACAGAATCGATTCGGATACGGATTCTTTGCAGGAAGACTGGGCCGATCCTGAAAAGATCGAGGAAGCGCTCCGCCAGATTCCCTTTGAAAGCGGCGCCGTTAGGTTTAAAATCACCGACGAACGCTCAAAAATCCAGGTCAACGCCCTGGTCCGAAATCCCGGGGGGCGAGAGTTTAACGAATCCCAGTGGGAGCTGTGGGACCGGTTTCTGAGGCAGCTGCCAGCTCCGGAAACTTACCATGAAGATACCGATCCCAATGCGATTATCAATTCCCTCAAGGACTGGCTCGACTCGGGCGATAACGAGGCCGTTACGGGGCTGAGCGGTGCCGAGTCCGGGTATTATCAGGGACTCCAGCCCCCCTATCCCTGCCGAAACGGACCGTTTGATCATCCCGATGAGCTTGCGCTCGTCAAGGGGATGACGATGGAACTATTAAACGGCGCGGGGGAGATGCCCGGCATTTCGCGGTATGTCACGGTTCATGGCGTCACCGCCGCGGAAGAACAAACAAATACTTTTGACGGCAAGGTAAATATCAATACCGCTGATCTTCCGGTTTTGACGGCCCTGCTGCCGTCCGACAGCGGGGATATTGCCCAGGCCATTTATGACTATCGCCTTGAAACCAGCGATCGGGCATATATCCACGATCTTTCAAAACCCGAGTGGTACAAGGATGTTCCCGGTGCCGGCGGCCTTCAGATCGATCCGGGGCTTATAACCACCCAAAGTGATATCTTCAGCATTGATGCCGAGGCCAGTCTTGGTGAGATGAAAATACGGGTGACCGCCGTCGTTCAGAGACAAAAAGACAAAAAATCCGGCCGTTGGGGATGTAAAGTCTTGAATTGGCAAACAAAATAATATACATAAGAGGGTATCAAACAATCGGGTGCCTCAAAAGCGCAAATTGGCGCATGCGCGGCCGCCATGGTAATCCAATCCGGCAAGCGTAATTGTCTACTTGTCGCTGCCGGGCGGCAACTCATATGGTCCGACAGGTCAGGCGGCTGCTGATAATCCTAACGGCCCTGCCGGGTTCAGGAAGCGTCATGAGCAGAATGATTCTGGGATTCGATATCCGTAAAGATGCCGTATCCGCTGTATTGCTGCAAAGCAGAATAAAGGGGATATCCATCGAAGCCCATGCATACAGCCCGCTATCGGAAGCTGGCGGCATCAGGGACGGGGTTTACGATTGCATGAACCGTCTGATGAAACAGGCGGACATTACCGGCGCCGCCTGTATTGTGGCCTATCCTTCCGAAAAAATATTTTATCGAAATATCCGCGTCCCGTTTAAAGAGCAGAAAAAGATTCGTCAGATCCTCCCCTATGAGCTTGAACCCACGCTGCCCCTGCCGGTGGAAGACCTGATTATCGATTTTGATATTCCCGGCCTGAACAGCCAAAACAGCCACACGCCCCTGCTGGCCGCAGCCGTAGAAATATCGGACCTGGAAGCCTTCGTGCAGACGCTCGCCGAGTTTAAAGTGGTTCCGACGGTGCTGACTGCGGGCGGCTATGCCGCAGCCCTTCGCGTTGCCGCCACCAAGGGTTTGCCGGATGCCTGTTTTTTTATCGATGCGGGCGTTCATCATTGCGGGGTGTTCGTAATCATTTCCGGCCGGGTATGCTACGCCCGCTCATTTTCATTGCCCCCCGACGGTTCCGTCAGGTCCTCTGTCATCTACAGCCACGTCAAGCAGACCGCTGCCGCCGTCAAGGAGGTCTTGCAGATGGAAATAACTGCCGGCGGATTTTTGATAACCGGCTGCGGGGCGGAAGATAAATCCATTATAAATGATTTGGCCCGGAAGTTGGAAGCCCCCGTGACCGGGACCGATCTTGTCAAGGGGTCGGAAGTGACCGTGAAAAATCCTGTAGTCAATGCTTGGAACCCGCTTCGGATGGACAATGCTCTGGCGCTGGCCCTCAATGAACTCGAAGGCGTTCCGGTCTTTAATTTCCGCAAAGGCCCTTTAGCTCCCAGAAAGCACTGGGTCGAGTACAAGAAACATTTCATTCGAACCGGGATACTGGCCGGCGCCATTGTGCTGTTTGCATTCATGGACATCGTTATCGACAACCATTTCATGGAACAAAAGGTGGACAGACTCGATGCCCGGATAACCCAGATCTTTCAAACGACTTTCCCTCATATCCGGAAGGTCGTGGATCCGCTGCAGCAGATGCGGGTGCAAATCCAGAACACGAAAAAACAGACGGTGTTTTCTGAATCACCCTCGAAAAACATCCGCAATATCGACATCCTTCATGGTATCATTACGCTGATCCCTGACAATGCGGATCTGGAACTGAATCGGGTTGTCATCGGCCCCGGCAGTGTCCAGATCTCGGGTTATACGGACACGTTTAATTCGGTCAACAATATTCAGCGCCGGCTGCAAGGCGGTAAACTTTTTAAAACGGTGACGATCCAGTCGGCCAATATTGAAAAATCTTTAAACCGGGTAAATTTTAAATTGGACCTTCAGCTTTAGGGCAAAGCCGGTTAGGTGCCAATCGGAGGTGGCGGCGACAACGTCATGAAAGCAACACTCAATAAGCGCGAAAAATACGCAATCGGCGCTGCCGCCGCTTTAATATGCCTGTTTATTTCCGTGCAGTTTATTTTTGTCCCCATGCTCGATAAACGCGACCGCCTCAGACGGCTGATAGATGTCAAACAAAAGACGATTGAAGAGCTCCTGACCCTTAAATCCGAATACGATGCCGTGGTGGCCCGCAACAATTTTTCAAAGAGCCGGTTGTCGAAGCGACAGAAAGGTTTTACCCTTTTTTCCTTTCTGGATGAACTGGCCGGCGAGATCGGCATTAAAAATAAAATTAAATACATGAAGCCGTCCAGCACCCCCCAGAAGGACGGCTCCACCAAACTGTCGCTGGTTGAAATGAAGATCGAAGCGGTCGCCCTTAAAGAGCTGACGGCTTATCTGTATCGCGTTGAAACTTCGGAAAATATCGTGTTTGTCAGAAGAATGGCCCTATCAAAAGCGGACAAGCCGCCGGGAGCAATCGATGCCGTCCTGCAGGTTGAAACTTACGAGATATAGATACAGGGGTCACCCCCAAGCAGTGCCGGTGATCCTATTCAGGTGATGGGAGCAGAACGAATGGTTGTTAAACTTCGGGCCGTCTTTCCCGGCCCCGGAGACAGAGATCATGACACCGGCTAAAACGCGCTTCTTATATGTTCTTTATATCGTGGGGGTCGCGGTCTTTTTTATTTACTGGCTGTTTCCCGATGATGCCGTCAGAAACTATTTGAGCCTCCGCTTGAAATCCTTTAATCCGGATTTAAACCTGACGCTTGTTCAGGCAAGGCCGACGTTTCCGCCGGGACTGAAGCTGGAGAAGATGCGTATTTCTGTTAACAACCTGCCGATTGTCGAGATGAACGAATTTAAACTCAAGCCGGCCTTCAGCTCTCTGTTCAGCCCCGGCAGGACCTTTCTGTTTCAGGGCGACCTTTACGGCGGAACGATCGCGGGCCGGCTCGATTGGGGGACTGAAGTGCCGCATCGCACGGTTGCACTGAATTCCACCCTAAGCGGCATTCAGGTCGGCGGCAGTGCCGGTTTAGAGCGCCTGACCAGGCGAAAAATATCCGGCGTACTGGGGGGGAGCGTTTACTTTGAAATCAAAAACGGGCAAACCGGCGCGGGCTCGGCCGGATTGAACGTAACCGATTGCAAGATTGAAATTCCGCCCTCGGTTTACGGCAGGGAGCACCTGTCTTTTAAGAATATTTCCGCCGATATCGCCGCCGCGGGAAAAAATATCCGGATTAAAACGTGCACCCTCCGCGGGGACCAGATGGACGGAAAGGTAGAAGGATCGGTTGAATTAAAAACTCCTGTCAATAAAAGCGTTTTGAACCTGTCCGGAGCCTTCCGGCCGCATCATCAATTTCTTGCGGACCTGCGGAAAAGGCTCCCGATATTTTTTTTGTCCGGCCAAAGAGACGACAACAACGAATTCCCGGTTCAATTTTCCGGGACGATCGACAGCCCTTTGTTTTCCCTGAATTAGCTCAATATTTTCGCGGCTGTCCCGACGACATCAGATGAAGCGATGCCTTACCATAATCAATCTTATCCTGATCGCCATCGTCATCCGTTACGGCGTAAACAGCTTTTATAAGATCGCCGTTTCAAAACTGGATGTTTCGGTTATCGACGCGGTGGCCGGGGTGAAGGCATCTCCGGTTGAAAGTGAGGCCGTCCGGACCCTGGACGGCTATCAGCCGGTTTTTGAGCGTCATCTTTTTGGTAAAGCGCCGGAAACAGGCCTCAGCCAGGAACCGATTCAAATCGACGCCCTCAAACAGACGCAGCTGAAGCTGAAACTCTGGGGAACCGTCATCGGCAGCGAAAACCGGACATATGCCGTCATTGAGTCCGACCGGGCGGGGCAGAATCTCTACCGAACGGGCGATACGATTCAAAATGCCACCATTAAAATGATTCTGCGGGAAAAGGTGGTGTTGACTGTCAGCGGACGGGATGAAGTTTTGGAAATGGAAAAGCTGCTGGCCGCCACCGGCGCCAAGCCGGCCCAAATACGGACAGCTGCACCGGAGCCTCAGAACATCGCCGTCGACCGCGGCAAGATTGAAGATGCGGTTCAAAACCCGAATCAGCTCCTGCAGGAGATCAGAATACGCCCCCATTTTGAAAAAGGCAAACTGGAGGGTTTAACCATTACCGCCATCAAACCCGATTCCATTTTCAGAAAAATGGGGCTGGTCAGCGGCGATATCATGACCCGTATCAATGGCGAAAAAATTGAATCGATGAACGATGCCCGGAAATTCTACGAAACCATGAAATCCGCCGCCACCGTAAAACTGGAAATCAAGCGCAGAGGCCAGGCGCAGACTATTGAATACCAGATCGAGCCGTAATAGAGACCATATTAATGCCGACAAGAATGTAGAGCTGAACCATCTCTGAAATTTGAGAAGAACCGTTATTATTGATTCATATAACTGAATAAGGAATAAATTAAAACGCGGGACCTTTGATAACCCCAATATTGAGCAAAAGGGGCGTTTTGCATGGGTCTCGGTACAGGACCGAGAAATGAATCCATTCTGCCAACGTTTAAAAGCGGCATCATGTCCGTTTGCCTTATGTCTGATACTGCTGACTTTTGCCTTTCCTTCACCGGCAAGAACCCAAGCCGTTGCTCCTGCCCCACCCCCCTCGTCGCTGCAGCCGGCTGCAGCCACTCAAAAAAGTGCCGACCGATTTGTGACCATTGATTTTAACAACGTCGATATCACGGTTTTCGTCAAATTCATCAGCGAGCTGACCGGCAAGAATTTTGTGGTGGACAATCGGGTCAAGGGAAACATCACCATTATCTCGCCTGCTAAAATCTCCGTTCAGGAGGCCTACAAGGTCTTTGAGTCCGTTCTGGAAGTGCATGGCTTTGCGGCCGTCCCGGCCGGCGAGGTGATCAAAATCATTCCTTCGCCGGACGCCCGCACCAAAAACATTGAAACCAGGCTGCGCGAAGAGTCAACTTCACCGGATGACAAGGTTGTGACCCAGCTGATTCCCTTAACCTACGCCGACCCCGAGGATATCAAGCGCTTGTTTGCCCCGCTGATATCCAAAAACAGCGTCATCCTGGCGTATCCTCCCACCAACATGCTGATCGTAACGGATGTTTATTCCAACATCCAGCGCCTGATGCATATCCTTAAGGCGATCGACATTACCGGCATCGGCCGGGAAATTTCCGTCATCCCCCTGGAATATGCTAACGCTGCAAAACTCGAAAAGACGCTCATCTCTGTATTTAAAACCCAACAGAAACCCCAACAAAAAGATGCGCTGGAAGCGACCATCCAGCTGGTGGCCGATGAGCGCACCAACACCCTGGTGCTGCTTGCCAGCGAAGGCGACACTATCCGGATTAAGCAGCTCATAAAGCTTCTCGACAAGGAAATCCCCCGGGGAAAGGAAAATATCCGGGTGGTTTATCTTGAACATGCCACCGCTGAAGAACTGGTCAAGGTCCTGCAGGAAATTCCAAAAAAGAAAGATGCGCCGGCCGAAAGCAAAAAGGAATCCCCGGTAATTTCGGAAAAAGTAAAAATAGCCGCCGACAAGGCCACCAACAGCCTGATCATCATGGCTGAAAAAGATGATTTTGAGATCATCGAAGACATCATAAAAAAATTGGATATCCCCCGCGCAATGGTTTATATCGAATCGCTCATCATGGAAGTCAACGCCAAAAGTGATTTAAGTTTGGGAACCGAATGGTCGGCCGGAGTGGACGCCTACGCCGGCCCACCCGGCGTGGTGGGGGGCGGTTTCAAAAACCCGGACTCCCTGAATTTGGCCGGTATGGGTCAAGGCACCCTTCCGGGCGGCTTTTCCCTGGGAACCTTTGCCGAAGTCATCACCATCGGCGGAGTGGAATTTCCCAGCATCACCGCCGTCATTCAGGCCCTTAAAAAAGATGAAAACGTGCACATTCTTTCAACCCCCCAGATTTTAACCACCGACAACCAGGAGGCCAAGATTACGGTGGGCAAGAATGTGCCCTATCAAACCAAATCGGCCGCAGAAAATGCTACGGAAACATATAGTTCCTACGAATACCGGGATGTGGGCATCACATTAAAGATCACCCCCCAGATCAGCAAGGACCGTATGGTGCGCCTGAATATATCCCAGGAAGTCACCAAGTTGACCGGAGCAACCCAGCAGTTGAATGATCGTCCCACCACATTGAAGCGCACCATCGATACGACCGTCATTGTCAAAGACGGCAATACCATTGTGATCGGCGGTCTGATTGATGACAGCATTACGGCAACGGAATACAAAGTTCCCTGCCTGG
>JBFLWU010000060.1:0-30036 GCA_040757625.1 Thermodesulfobacteriota bacterium
ATGTTATTGGGATCAGCATTCTATCCGGTGCCCACATGACCTTTTTCCCGGAGATCCTCCGTCTTCTAAAGGCGAGGAGCGCGGGTGAGATTGTTGTGATTGGAGGAGGGGTGATTCCGGTGGAGGACATCTTGGTTCTGAAAGAGATGGGTGTCAGAGAGATTTACCCCGCCGGTAGCTCATTGAAAGAGATTGTCGAATTTATAAAAGCAATTGGTATGGACAATAAACATTAAGGGAGGACGGACGATGGAAGAAGTCGTATTAGTTAAGGGGGTTAGAACGCCTTTCGGAAATTTCGGAGGAGCACTGAAGGATGTTCCGGCAGTAGAACTTGCTGCGAAAGCGATTCGAGCGGTGCTGGATGAAATGCCAGTGATGGATGAGGAGATCGATTTTGTTATTATGGGTCAAGTCTTACCTGGATCTGGGCAATCTGCGGCCCGTCAGGCAGTAATCGCGGCTGGCTTGCCAATTGGAATGAATGCCTTGACGGTTGAACGGGCATGCTGTTCGGCGATGCATGCCGTTGGAATAAGTTTTGAGAATATCAGCAGCGGTCGGGCCAAAATCATGATTGCTGGTGGCATGGAAAACATGAGCCAAACCCCTTATCTCGTTCGCCAAATGCGTTGGGGGCAAAGACTAGGCGATATTACCGTGGAGGATGAATTGGTTATCCGAAACCCTTATGTAAAGGCCCCCATGGCTCAGTATGCGGGAGAAGTTGCTTTGGAGTGGGGGGTGGAACGCCTGGAGCTTGACGAGTGGGCGGTGAGGAGCAATTTAACCTGGGTAGATGCTGACAAAAAGGGGTTGTTTAAGGATGAGATCATTCCGGTAAAAGTGGAGAACAAGAAAGGAACCGTTGTATTTGAGCGGGATGAGCATCCAAGGCCGGATTCCTCGGTTGAAAAACTGGCAAAGCTGAAAGTCGTATATGGGAGCCCAACGATTACTGCTGGTAATGCATCGGCGATAAGTGATGGTTCCACAGCGACAATGCTGATGAGCCGTAGAGAGGCAGACGCTCGCGGAATTAAACCGCTTGCCCGTATTATCGATCACATGGCGGTGAGCGGCGAGCCTCGAAACAGCCCCGTGATTCCGGGCGTTGCAATTCAACGGATCCTGGCTAAAAACGGGTTGACGCTGGACGATATGAAATTGATAGAGATCAACGAGGCGTTTGCTTCCATGCCGACGGTCAGTACGTTGTATTTGGCGGATAAGGACCGTCGTAAGGCGGAAAAAATTCGCGAAAAGGTCAATGTGAAGGGGGGGGCCATTTCTATCGGGCATCCGATCGGGGCAACAGGTGGGCGCGTGATCATGACGTTAGCTTATGAGCTACGACGAAGAGGTGAGCGTTATGGTGTTGCCTCCATCTGTGGTGCAATCGGCCAAGCCAATGTGGTGCTTCTTGAAAATATTGATTAAAGTTTCTTGCCCAAATCCACTGCTTTTGTCTGCGATAAGGGTGCGGGACAAAAAAATCAAACATTGAGAGAAAACCATTTTTGGGTGGGCAGATGACCTAAAGGCTGAAAGAAAACCCATTCGACGAGGAGTCCTATGGTTATAATTTCGGGGTAAAAATCAATTTCAGTTTTAGGGCTTAAGAAAGACCATTATTGCGCATTAGTGGATGGTAGTTGGTCTGCAAGGGGATGAAACATGGACCCGGTAGAGGCTGTTCTTTCCGGAAATGTTAGAGATCTGGCCATATTAATCAGCAAAATAGAGGATGGCGATCCAGAAGGATGGAGAACATTGCAGTTGCTTTATTCCCGAACGGGGAGGGCCGCAGTAATCGGTTTGACAGGACCTCCCGGGGCGGGAAAAAGCACGTTAATCAATCAAATGATTCAGGTATACATATCTCAGGGATACAAGGTGGCGGTTCTATCTGTTGATCCCACAAGTCCATTCACTGGTGGAGGCGTTCTAGGAGACCGGGTAAGGATTACGCAGATAAATCCGAATCTTTTCGTTCGCAGTCTGGCCACACGCGGGCAATTAGGGGGGCTCAGCCATACAGCAGGGGGCATTATCAAACTGTTGGATGCCGCTGGTTATCAACGAATTATTGTTGAAACGGTGGGGACAGGGCAGGCGGAGGTGGCGATCAAATATTATGCCCACACAGTCATCGTGCTGGCCATCCCCAATATGGGCGACGATATTCAGATGATGAAGGCGGGGGTCTTGGAAATCGGCGACATCTATGTAGTGAATAAGGCTGATCTGCCAGGTGCCAACCAGTTAGAGGCGGAACTGCAGGATATGCTATGCATGAGAGGTGATATGAATCTGGGTTGGCCCCCCCCGGTCATATGTACGGTGGCCCGTGAAGGGCGAGGGATCGAATCATTGATCGACCAAGTTGAAAAGCATCGAAACTTCTTGATGTTAGAAGGGCGGTTGTCTGCTCTTCGACGGAAAACGGCGGAGTTCGAGCTGAAGAGGGGATTAAAAAATCTGCTGTGGAAAAGGGCGATCAGAACGCTCAATCGGAGCGGAGTATGGAGAGAAGTTTGTGAATTGGTTGCTCAGGGGAGGATAGATCCATGGCTGGCGGTTCAACAATTATGCGAGGAATTGTCGCTGACAGGCATGGAGAAGGATCGCCTTCCCATAACGCAAAGTAGATGCCAAGGAATTGAGACGGATGGATACGAGACATGACAAGGTCATGACGCTTGAAGAGGCAATCCGGAAGTATGTGAAAGATGGCAGCCATATTTCCATTGGCGGATTCACTATTAATCGGAATCCTATGGCAGCAGTTTACGAGATCATAAGGCAGGGTGTCAGTGGTCTACACCTCTACGCTCATTCGAACGGCCAAGGGGCCGACGAGTTAATTGGAGGGGGGTGCGTATCACGGATGGATATTGCCTACGGAGGGAGTGGGAAATACGCGGCGACCTGCATTCGTTTTAGGAAAGCCGTTCAGGAAGGTACGATCCGGGTTGAGGATTACTCGAATTTTCAAATGACCTTACGGTTCATGGCGGGTGCTATGGGGATACCTTTCCTCCCGGCAGTGTCTGCATTAGGAACCGACTTGGTGAATATTTGGGGATTTTCGGAGGAAATGCGGCGGAAGGATTCTAGTCTACCAAAGCGGAAGATGGTCGTGATAGACAACCCCTTCGAAGGATGGCTGGATACTCCGAAGGTGGTTTTGGTCCCTGCCATCCGGACTGATGTGACGATTCTTCATGTCCAGAAGGCGGATAGACAGGGAACGGGAAGGATTCTGGGGTTGACTTTTGCCGATATAGAGCAGGCGAAGTCGGCCAAACACCTCATCTTAACCTGCGAGGAACTTGTAGATACGGAGGTGCTGAGAGTGAATCCCGATCAGAACAACATCCCCTTTATTCATGTGGATGCAGTTGTCCATGTGCCGCACGGCGCATATCCGACGGCTTGCTACAGGTATTACGACTATGATCCGATTTTCCTTTGGGCTTATGCGGAATACGCCAAAGACGATCAGCGCTACAGAGAATATCTTCAAGAGATGATTTACGGGACGAGGAGTCACGGGGAGTTTATCGCTTTAAATGGCGGGATGGAGAGATTAGAACAAATCGAAGCTGATCTGGAGAAGGGTTATGCAGTGAATCTGGACAGGGGATAAGGAAGTCATAATGGTAGAGTATACCTTGCGGGAGATGATGACAATTGTGGCTGCCCGGGAGATAAAGAACGGCGACATCGTGTTTTGTGGTACGGGAATATCGATGCTGGCAGCAATGGCCGCGAAAAATATCAATGCCCCGGAGAGTATTATGCTCTTTGAGACCGGTGCGATTGATGGGAAACTGGATGAGATCCCTCTGGCGGTGGCGGATTCGCGTACCATGTACTTGACATCAACCAACGGGGGGCTTCTGGATGCCTTCATGACGATGCAGAACCCTATTACCGGCGCCCACGTCATAGGGATCTTGGGTGCAGCCCAGATCGACATCTACGGCAACATCAATACGACGGTGATTGGTGATTACTTCAAACCCAATATCCGTTTTCCCGGTAGTGGGGGCGGTTGTGATGTCGCCTCGGTTGTAAAGCGGTGTATTTTATTCATGCAGCAAGAGAAAAAAAGGTTCACGAAACGGTTGGACTACTTGACTAGTCCGGGCTATCTAAAGGGTGGTAACACGCGTAGAGAGGCTGGATTACGTGAGGGAGGACCGACGGTGGTGATCACGGATATGGCGGTTTTCCGGTTTGATGAGATCAGCAAAGAGATGTATCTGTCCGGGTACTATTCTGGAATCTCGACCCAAAAGATTCTAGAAAACATGGAGTTTTCGGTGGATGTTACTAGAGCAATAGAGGTGACACCTCCGACTGCTTATGAGTTGGAAATCCTTCGGGAAAAATGCGATCCTCAGCGATTGATTTTATGATCGAGAAACCAGTCGACGCTGAGGTATGTTGAACTTGAACAGCGTGATGATCGGGTGGAGAGGGGTTCTGGATAATCTTACAACGGTTTTACCGGTTAAACAGACCGTGTGTCGGCATTAGATCATGGATTATTGGAAGAGTGAGGCTGCTATGAACGGTCGTTCTATAGGACTATGGTGGAGACAACATGGATAGCTTGCGGTGATGATCATATCAGAGAGTTTGCGCACATTTCCAGTTTATTATACGATAGTTAACATGCAGCGATTATGTCGTGTTGATACAATTTATCATTATGTGACGGAAGAAAGGAAGAAGTATATTTAGAAATGGCGATCAAATATCGAGCGAAGGATACGGAGAATCATTACCTGTAAAGGGAACGAAAAGTTAGATTTCCTGCGCTGCGGGAGGGGGTTTTTTTATACTTTTACAGGCGAAATAGAGGAATAAGGCACTTTTGGTGTTCATTGTCAATGAATTCACAGTGACCAATCCCTGCTCACGAGGGGGGCATTTGGGGGAACAAGAATGTTTTCAAAAGGAAACTGTTGCGGAAACATGGCGAGGGGATAAAGATCGTTTTTGGGTTGTTGGCGTAGGCGCGTCTTTCAGCACCGACAGGTGGGATCGGTATAAAAAGTTAAGTGGCATGAATGATTCCACAGGTATGATTGGAACATTCCCAGAGGGTCTTAATTTCTGCAAATCGAGTTTCGTCAAGAGAGGAAATAATTTTATCATGGATCGTGGCGTTGTGATGATGACCGGAATTCAGGCGGCGGTGAAGGCGGGAAAGTTGGCATTGAACGAACATGAGGCTAAAGATCTGCTGGCAGGATTTGGGATTCCGGTTACGCAAGAGATGTTAGTTCCTGACATCGAAGCGGCGGTCGAGGCTGCTCGAACATTGGGCTACCCCGTGGTCCTCAAATCGGCAGGCGAGCGGCTTCAGCACAAAACGGAGTTGGGAGCCGTAGCCCTGAACTTGACCTCCGAGGAAGATATTCGCCGGGAGGGGCGGCGCTTGCTGAGCATTGCTGGCTGCGAAGCCCTTCTAGTCCAGGAGATGGTCCGGGGTGAGCGGGAACTGGTCTGCGGACTCGTCCGCGACGTGCACTTCGGTCCCTGCGTCATGTTTGGCATCGGGGGGATTTTCACGGAACTCCTCAATGACGCCGTCTTCCGAGTAGCCCCGTTGACCGTGCCTGATGCTTTGGCGATGATGGAGGAGGTCCGGACAGCCGGGATCCTCAAGGCCTTTCGTGGACAGCCACCTGTCGACAGAGAGTCCCTGGCTAGGATATTGGTGGCGATCGGGGAGATTGGGCTTCGTTTTGACGAAGTTAGAGAGATCGATCTCAATCCCATCAAAATCCGCTCCGATGGTTCACCGGTGGCCGTAGACGCCCTCGTCATACTGCGGCAAAACACCACTCTTTCTACGGATACTCCGACCGGGTCGAAAATCGGCCTCCTCGAAAGAGACCTCCGGCGGAAGATGCGTCCATTCTTCGAACCCAGGGGTGTTGCGATCATTGGGGCTTCGGGTGTTCCCGGTAAACCGGGGCATGAGGTAATTCGGAACATCCTTGAAAACGGCTTCATAGGGAGAATTTATCCAGTCAATCCCAAGGGGGGTGAGATCTTGGGGATCAAGGTCTTGACTTCGATCACCAGCCTGCCCGACCCGGTCGACATCGCAGTGATTCTTCTACCGGCGGCTGCGACACCCCAGGCGATGAAGGAGTGTGCTGAGCGGGGAATACGTAATTTTGTCCTGGCGTCGGGTGGTTTCGCTGAGGTGGATGAGGCAGGGGCAAAGAACCAAGAAGAACTGGTTCGTATTATTGACGAGAGGGAACTCCTCGTCTTGGGACCGAACACATCGGGCCACACCTCGACCCCGCAGCATTTCACCTCCACCTTCTTTCCTCAGGGGAAGATACGGCGCGGTCGAGTCTCCTACATCGCCCAGACGGGGAATTTTGGCACTCACACCCTCAAATATATCCTCACAGGAGAACATTTCGGCGTCTCCCGTGTCGTGGGGCTGGGTAACAAGGTTGGCCTCGATGAAACGGACGCCTTAGCATATCTGAATGACGACAATGAAACCACCGCGATTTTGATTTATATTGAAAGTTTCAAACGGCCGCTCAGTTTCCTTGAAGTCGCCCGCAAAGTGACACGTAAAAAACCGGTTGTTTTACTCAAGAGTGGGGTGACGGAGGCGGGCCGCGAGGCGGCTATGGCCCATACGGCTGCAATGGCCTCGCCGGACCGGATCGTGGACGGAATGTTGCGCCAGGCGGGCGTGGTACGGGTCCATAACTATACTGAACTCATCCTCGTTGGAAAAGCTTTCTCTATGTTACCGTTGCCAGAAGGTAACGGTGTTAGCTTCTTGGCCCCCTCCGGTGCGATGCTGACTACCCTTTCGGACCTCTGCGTTCGCCTAGGACTTCGGATTCCGCCGATGGAAATAGAGACGGTCAAAAGGCTTCAAGAGATCAGCCCCCCCTACATACGGATGCGCAACCCCGTAGATATCTGGCCTGCGGCGATCGCTACGGGGGTGGAGTTCGCTTATCGGGAGGGGATGGAAACGGTCTTAAAGGATCCGTCGATCCATGCCGTTGTCCCGGTAATGATGCTAACCCGGGAATCAGGGGTCCCTGATCCTGCTTTTATCGTCGAACTGGTGAAAAAATACCCTAAAAAGCCGATCCTGGTTGCCTTTAGCGGCGACAACGCCTGTATAAAGGAGTACAAAGCCTTTCTGGAACCCAAAGGGATCCCCACGTTTCCGGAGATCGAACAGCCCTTCATTGCGCTTTCCATCCTTCTCAAGTGTCGGCAGTCGATGATCCGCTATCAATGAGATGCTCCGGGATGATCGTTGCACTGATTTTTCCTTTTTCTGAGCATCCGCAAAAAGTCTCCTGGCGGTGGACCCCATGGTTTAGATAGCCTGGGCAAAGAGTTAAGCTTTGAGCCAGCATGTTGAGGCGAGGCATCAGGCAGCCTCGGCAAACGGATGATGGAGTTCGTAGTAAACTTCATCCGGGGTTAAATTGTCAAGCTGAACCGCCCCGGTTTTTCCGGAGACCTGGTTAATTGAGTCCGGCCACCATGGCCGGAGCCTCCTGTTCCTTATAGTATAACGCTTTGTACTCGACAGGTGGGATATTTCCGATCGGCCCAAACAGCCGACGATTATTGAACCAGTCCACCCAATCGAGAGTCTTGAGTTCCTCCTGCTCCATTCCTTTCCTTGCCAGGGTCCGTCCTTGTAAATCAGCTCCGCCTTGTACAACCCGAAGATCGTCTCGGCCAGTGCATTGTCATATAAGTCGCCAACGCTGTAAGTGATCGAAACGTACTGAGCCCCGCGATCACTGTGGTGGACAAGTTGCCTGGTTCCAGGACGAGTCCACAGCGCCTGCTCCAACGCATCAAGGGCCAGACCACTACACAGGGATCGCGATACCCGCTATCCCACAATCATCCGAGAAAACACGTCGATAACAAACGCCACGTAAACGAACCCGGTCCAGGTCGCCACGTAGGTCAAGTCAGCCACCCACAGCTGGTTCGGGTGCGCAGCGGTAAAATTGCGTTCCACCAAGTCCGCCGGACGGGCAGCAACCTCATCGGGAATCGTCGCCCAAACCTTTTTACCGCGAACAACACCCCTGAGCCCCATTTGACGCATCAAACGCTCCACTGTGCAGCGAGTAACCGGAAAACCCTCTCGATGAAGCTGAAGCCACGCCTTACGGGCACCATAGACTTGCCGGTTCTCATTCCACACTCGCCCGATTTCCTCCATCAGGGCAAGATCACGCCAGGTACGATCGGGTGATCGCGAGGGATCGGTCTGACGATCCCTCTGCTCGTAGCACGTTGACGGGGCAGTCAGTACTGAGCAGATCAGCTCGACCCCGTAAACGTTCCTGTGGTCATCGATGGGGGCCGTCATCGCTTCGGCCGGCGGTCGATCTCCGCCTGTGCGAAATATGCGGAGGCCTTGCGCAAAATTTCGTTGGCGCGGCTGAACTCACGGTTCTCCCGTTCTATCTCCTTGATCCTGCTTCGCTCATCGCTCGTCATACCCTCGCGCCGCCCCGAATCAACGTCAGCGTGCCGAACCAATTTGCGAAGTGTCTCTGCGGTGCAGCCGATTTTGCTCGCAATCGAAATTACCGCTTACCACTGGCTGGGGTACTCGCCTTGATGTTCAAAAACCATCCGCACTGCTCGTTCTCGGACCTCTGGGGAATATCTGGTTGATTTTGACATGACCCCATCCTCTAAAACTTTGGAGTCTCCGTCAAAGCCGGGGCGGTTCAGGACGAGGGGCAGTTCGATTTAATCGGCGGTCGCGGCAAACGAAAACCGGGAAATGAAAACAACTGATTGCCGTCTCGAAGGTGTCTTAGGCCCGAGCTCGAGCATCAAAAGAAAATATCCAAAGCGATTCCGGCAGGTTGCCGGAATCGCTGTTTTATTTAAAAAAGGACTTGTTTTTTTTTCATATTTATCGCTATTTAGATCCATATCTTCCAAAAATTGAAAAACAAACCGGATGGCCACTGTGGATCAGGATGCCGTGATTTGGACGCATGGAGAAAGCATTTGCGGCAGCAGGTGATTGCGGATTCAGTGTTTTAACTTGTTCAAATTTATCAACATCACCACAAAGGAGGGCGAAATGCGTAATAAGACCTTGATCACAACAATCTGTGTTAGTCTTTCAATGGCGTTGCTGCTCCTGCCGGTTTTTACGGCGGAAGCACCGGCGGCCGACAAGATCGGCTGGGTCGGGCCGGTTTACAAGGAGCTATCCGACAGTCTTGAAAAGGGCTTTAAGGAGTATTACAAGAAGACCTACGGCAAGGATGTAGCGATCACCTTCGTGCGACCCGGCGGGTGGCCGGTCTGCTTGGACAAGGTCAGGGCCTGGGGCGACAAGCCCGATGCCGACATTTTCCTGGGAGCAGGGGCCCCGGCGCATGAGGTCCTTAAAAAAGAAGGACGTATCGTACCCTATAAACCCAAAGATTGGGATAAAGTGCCGGCCGAGTGGCACGGTATGAAGGTCAAGGATGCCAATGATTACTGGACCTGTTTCGCCCCCTGGATCGTCACCAATCTTTACAACGAGAAAGTCCTGAAAAGCCTGCAACTGCCGCCGCCGAAAACCTGGAAGGACATACTCAACCCCATATACAGGGGCAATGTCGTGCAAACCCTGCCGTATGCCTCGGGCACTGTGCACGAGGTGGTGGAAATCCTCCTGCAGGGGTTCGGTGAAAAAGAAGGATGGGCATACAACCGATTGCTGGCGGCCCAGTTGGCGCGCTTTTCCACCGGCAGCACCGACACCACCCATATTACCGCCCGCGGTGAAGTCCCCATCGGGATCGCCCAGCCCCAGATGAACGCGATGGTCGCCCGCAAAGACGGCTATCCGGTGAAGGATTTGCTCCCCGACAAAACCATTCTGGTACCGGAAGCGGTGGCGCTGATGAAAAACGCCCCCAACGAAGCTGTTGGAAAGATTTTCCTTGACTGGCTCTTCAGCATGGACGGCCAGAAATACGTCCTGGAAGGCGGTTATTTCGCTGCCCGCACGGACATTAATTTTAGTGCGTGGGAAAAAGAAGGGATCGCCATGGCCAAGCACGCCAAGGGTGCGCTGGGGGTCGACAACTTCTGGGATCTGAAGGTCGGGTTCATCGAATACGATCTGGACCTTGCCACGAAACGATGGGATGAAGTCAACCGCTATTATGAGTATGAGATCTACCGCAAGTGGGGCGAACTCAAAAGCAGCCTGTCCCTGATCGAAGAAGTCGAGGGCGAAGTCAGCGCGGCCAAAGCCGCAAAGATGGACGCTTCCAAGGCTGAGGCGAAAATAAAGGAGGCCAGGAAGCTTTTCGAGTATGACGGCAATTACGCCGCCGCGCGGCTGGCGGCGACAAAGGCGCGTACCCTGCTGGTGGCGCCGTGACGGCAGGGACCGGTCTGGACTGAAGTTTTACATTTAATTCTGAGTGACGGAATTCTTTCGGCATTAACGGGCGAGCGGGCAGTTGCCCGCTCGCCCGTGCCGGAGCAAATAAAATAAAGGACCTGAAATGCCTCGCGGCAATATCCTTCTGTCAGCATTTCTGTGGCTGGTGATCGCCTTTCTTGTCATCTACCCCCTCTCGTTTCTGGTGATGGAAAGCTTTAAACTCGCCGAAACCGGTGGATGGGGCTTAAGTAATTACCTCGAATTCTTCAGGGACACATATTACCTTAAAACCTTCGGAAACACCCTGGTCCTGAGCACCCTGGTGCTCCTGGCGACCACCGTGTTCGGGGTGCCGCTGTCATACATTATGGCGCGCTACCGGCAGCGGGGCAAGACGGTTTTTACGGCCCTGATTCTGCTGCCGATCGTCCTGCCCGCTTACGCCGGCGTATTCGCATTCATCATATTTTTCGGCAAGTTCGGAACCCTGAATCTGCTTCTGATGGAAGCGGGTCTGATCAAGACGCCGATCAACTTCATCTACGGACTGCACGGACTGGTGTTCGTTCAGGCCCTGCACATGCTCCCCTTTATCGTCCTGAGCCTTTCCGCGGGCTTTACCAACATCGATCCTTCCTTTGAAGAGGCCGCCGAAGTCGAGGGCGCCAGCGGGTTTTGGAGATTCATCACGATCACGCTGCCGCTGTGCACGCCGAATTACCTGGCCGGCGCTGTCATCGTATTTTTGTGGCCGTTTACGGACTGGCTGACGCCGCTGATTCTGGGGCAGGTGGATTTTCTGCCCTCGGTTGCCTATATCAACATCGCTTATCACTTTACCGATGTGCATCGCAAGTACATGGGGATTGTGGCGGTGGTGATTTCCTCCGTCGTTTGCATCGCTCTCTTTTTGATCGCCAGGTGGTATGTCGAAAAGCGAAAATATACCGGCCTTTCAAAGGGGACCACGTCCGAGGGGCGGGTGATCGAGCCGGGACCGGTCGTCAAGGCGGGGGCTTACGGGTACATGATTTTCATCGCCCTGCTGGTCCTGCTGATTCCGGTCGTTCTGGGAATGTCGGCTTTTTCCCGGAGATGGGTCTTTGAGCCGTTTCCGACATACTGGACTCTTGAGAATTTCAGGGTTATCCTGCTGGAATCCCCCGGCCTGATCAAAAATTCATTTCTTTTTAGTGCGATCGCCCTTGTTTTCGGTGTCGCCTTCGGCCTTCCGGCCGCCTATATCATCGTGCGTACCCGGGTACCGGGCAAAGACGCCCTTGATTTTGTGATCACCCTGATGCTGGCGTTCCCGGGCATGGCCGTCGGCGTGAGCTACCTGCTGGCCTTCTGGGAAGGGATTCCCCTGGCCACCCACTGGATTGTCATGCCGCTGGCCCTGTTCGCCCGGCGGCTTCCCTATTTTTTGCGCATGGCCCATTCCGCCTATCTGCAGCTGGATATTTCGCTGGAAGAGGCCTCGGAAGTATCGGGCGTGGGCAAGGTCAGAACGTTCATGCGCATATCTTTGCCGCTGCTGGTCAAAGGGGTCCTGGTGGGCGTGGTGATGTTTTTCATCATGGCGTTCCAGGAAATTTCAACGGCGATCTTCCTCTACCGGGGCGGCTGGGAAACCCTACCCATCGGTATTTACCTGAACTGGCACCGCGGCATGGAATTCGGAATCGCCGCCGCCATGGCGTTTCTGATGATCGTGATCACTTTTATTCTGTTGTTGATCATCGCACGGATCGGTGGCGGGATCCTCAAGGCCGCCTGGGGTCCCGGCACAAAATGAAAAACCAGCCCTGAGAAGGACGCTGCGAGGGCATGTTTGTCTGCGGGAGATGACTGAAGGAGACAAATCAGATGGCATTTATCGAGATCCAGAACCTGTTCAAACGCTTTAAGAAAGTCGTGGCGGTCAATCACATCCGGCTGGAAATCAATCAGGGGGAAATGCTGACCCTGCTGGGGCCCAGCGGCTGCGGTAAAACCACCACCCTGCGCTGCATCGCCGGCCTTGAGCGCCCGGACGAGGGAGATATCGTAATCGACGGCAAGCCGATGCTTGCGAATGGGTTTGTCCCGCCGGCCAAAAGAGGGATCGGCATGGTATTTCAGAATTACGCCGTTTGGCCACATATGAAGGTGACCAACAATATCGTTTACGGCCTGAGAATTCAGGGATTGTCCCGCCGGAGTATCCGGGAAAAGGCTCAGCAGGTACTGGATCTAGTGGGTTTGCAGGGCCTGGGAGACCGGTATCCGTCCCAGCTCAGCGGCGGCCAGCAGCAGCGGGTGGCGCTGGCGCGGGCACTGATCAGAAATCCCAAGGTGTTGCTGCTGGACGAGCCGCTGAGCAACCTGGATGCCAAACTCAGGGAAAAAATGCGATTTGAAATCAAGAGCCTGGTGAGACGCATGGGGATCACCTCGGTCTATGTCACCCATGACCAGGCTGAGGCCATGGTAATGTCGGACCGGATCGTCGTCATGAATGCCGGCAACGTGGTGCAGGTCGGCACGCCCCATGAGATATATGATAAACCTGCCGATCGGTTTGTGGCCGATTTTATCGGCACCATGAACTTTATCCCGGGAGCGGTGTCCCAGGTTCTTGGAGATACCGGTACGGCTTGCGTCAAAACCGACTTCAGCGAAAAACTGCTGTGCCGGATGCCTGACGGCACGACCGCTGCGCCGGGGGAAAACGTGTATGCGTCAATTCGTCCTGAAGATGTAGAAGTGTTCGCACTGCCGCCCCCCAGCGGGGAGAACCGCTTCAAGGGCGTTATTGCCCATAAGGCCTACCTGGGAAACTTTTTATTTCTTTTCGTCAATGTCGACAGCACCATGATCCGGGTACAGGTTTCCCACAACATGCCGCAAACAGAGGGGCAGGCGGTCTACCTGTCGTTAAATCCGCAGAAATGCGTGATTTTGAAATGATCATGAATATTCTGGCGCACGACATCAAGGTGATGACTTCGGGCACCTTTACCGCAGCATACCTTGAACTCATTCCGCAGCTGGAACTGCTTACCGGAAAAAAAATCGTTACGGTTACAACTTCCATCGGGACAGGGGAGACCTCCATCCCGAACCGGCTCAAACGCGGCGAGGCCGCTGACGTCGTCATCGTAGCGGATGCGGTACTGAAAGGATTTATCCAAGACGGCCTGGTCTTGGCTGAAACCTATACCCCGCTTGTGCGTTCGGTGATCGGAATGGCCGTCCGCGCCGGAGCACCCGCTCCGGACATCGGCACGGCGGAGGCGCTCAAACGCGCGCTGCTTCAGGCAAAATCCATCGCGTACTCCGCCAGCGTCAGCGGCCAGTATATTTCCACCGAACTGTATCAGCGCTTGGGAATCGCCGGGCAGGTATCAGGCAAAAGCCGGCTCATCGGCAAAGGCGAGCGGGTCGGGGCCGTGATTGCGCGCGGGGAGGCTGAGATCGGATTCCAGCAGGTCAGCGAGCTGCTACCCGTTCCCGGGATAGCGCATATCACACCGCTTCCGCCGGAGGTCCAAAAGGTCTCGGTATTTTCGGCCGGCGTCGCCGCCCATTCGGTGGACCCGGACCTGGCTTGCACGGTTATCAAATTCTTTGCGTCGCCCAAAGCGGCCCTTGCCATCGCCCAAAGCGGGCTGGAGCCCATCGGCAGCCGATAACGGATGTTTATCCCGCTGACTCAGAACATTTTCGCACGGCCCGATTGCTCATATTGTCCGCCGCGCAACCTTTTATGAAACCCTGACCCTCGGACATGGACATGCGATTCGGCCCGGCTCGGCCGGGACCGGGTATCCTTTAATGCGAACTTGGCCTGATATTGACGGTTTAAATCTGATATCTATCTGCGGCGGGGGGACAGATGGATCAGCTTCAACAATTTCATAAAATCTTTCAGGGACTGCCGGTCGTTTCGTTTAGCATTGTTCTGGGCCTGATTGTCCTGATTTTGGGGAGAAGGTTTTTCTGGCTGTTTATTGGAGCCGTCGGATTTATTGCCGGACTTTACATCGCCAAACACTCCCTCTTCGTGGAACCGGGCTGGCCCATGCTTCTTATCGGTCTTATCGTCGGAATTGCCGGTGCGATTCTGACCGTATATCTGCAGCGCATTACCATCATTATAAGCGGTTTTTTTGCGGGCGGCTATCTGATGTTAAGTTTCGTATATTCGATGGAATGGCATATGCGCCTGGTCCCCTGGTTGTTTTTCGTGCTCGGAGGCATTCTCGGCGCGGCCGCTTCCGTCGTATTTTTTGACTGGGCCCTGATCGTCCTTTCCTCTCTGACAGGCGCTACAATGATTGTGAATGCCTTGCCTTTAAAGCCCTATGCCAGCATACTGGCGTTAGCCGTCCTGATTTTTGTCGGTTTTTCAGCCCAGGCCGTCCTGCTCCTGAAGAACAGCTCTCAATCATAACGGCAAAGCCCCCGCTTTCTTTAGATATCTCTCCAGATGCCCGGCGCATCAACCGGTCTTAAAACCTGTGACAAGCCAGACATATCAAAGGGCTTTAGCCCGGCTGACAACTTTAGAATCTCAAAAGATATGCCAAGGCCGGATAGTCGTTAAACCTTCCGATATCAATCAACAAGTTGTGGATTCAGCTTTTCTATGATAATAGACACGCGAATACGCAATCTGCCCTGAAATCTCAACCGGCCTGAGCCCGACTCATGGCAGGTTGTCCGCAGTTTATGATTTTGGCAAATACCCCTGAATCATCTTTTGAAACAAGGAGAAAATGGATGGCCGCATTTAAGAGATGGATAGTCATTTTATTGACCGCATTATTTATGATAAGCATTACCGCATGTGGAGAAGAAAGCACGATGGAAAAGCTGGGGAAAAAGGCGGACAGGGCGGTTGAGGATACCAAAAAGACCATAAAAAAATTCGGGAATTAATCCGAAACAAATGTTAACGGGAGTATAATGGTAACGCTTAAAATATTCATTGCTGCCGCTCATTGACCTATTGGAAATAGGAAATGACGTATGTTAACAAGTCAATGGGACCAGAACTTTGAAAACGTCGGGGCAGGGAACCGTTTTGTTGATTACCTAATTTAACTATATTTTTGCTTTCAACTCAGAATCCTGCCAAGATAATTCCCTGTTTCATAAGTATCCGGATATGGCAGTGGTCATAGTGGTTATTGGTTTCGCTACGGGTGTTGTATTAATGATCAAATGGCGAAAAAAGCAGCGGATAAACTGAAGCATTTTCATTCTTCCTGGCCGGTAATTCAGCAGAGTCCTCTCTATTCTTTTATTCCTTTTCGGCTTGTGGCTTTCGCCGTGCGCCGTGCACACCATTCCGATCAATCAGTAATGGTTATCAATAATATAACTCTTTAATTTATTTGTATTTTTTATTGACAGATCCCTGGAAAATCTATATGAAATCATTCTTGACCATACCATGCCGTGTTCTTTCATCGCACCTGTAACCTGAGCCATAGGTGGCGTTTTGAGCAAAAAACAGACCATCACCCAGAGCGCTTTTCGGCCGAATGCCCATCCCGACTTTGAAGTTTCCCCAATCAGGATTTCATCTCATGAATACGACCGACGGATAGAAGATGAGATGGGTGTAATAGAATCAAATGATGGAGGGATATATAAATGAGAGCAGTTGGCGTTGAAGAAAGATTGATTGGCCTGATCAAGGATATGCCTGAAGATCAAAAAATTCAGCTCTTAAACTATATTGAAACGCAACAATCCGGTTACCGGAAATATCCGAGGAAAGAAGTATCTATCCCCTCAGCCATTGTTATTGGTGATCATATTTTTACTGATTTTATTAATAATATAAGCGCCGGTGGTGTATTCGTAACAACGAAGAGGCCTCAATCGGTTGGTGACGAGATTTCTCTCAATTTTATGCTCAGCGGCCACAAAAAATCAATCAGGGTTTTCGGTAAAATAGTTCGAAGCGATTCAAATGGATTCGCAGTGGAATTTTTTCAGGAACCTGAACAACTCCTCGATTATTTAGATGAGAAGAGCGATGGCAAAAAAGCGCCATAACAGAACCGGGGCGTTTTAATCAGAAATCGAGAATTGATCCCGGACACCAATTGTCGCGTCATATCATGGAGATGCCGACACCTAATGGAAGTTGTATTCGATCTCGGAAATGTTCTCTTCGAGTGGAACCCCCGGCAACTGGTTGAAAGCCTGTTTCCAAGCGAGCTCGAGCAAGAGCAGGCCCTTCAAAATATAATTTGCCACCGGGACTGGCAGTTGCTCGACAGGGGAACCCTCACCCTGAAAGATGCCATATCCAGAGCCGGCGCAAGATGCTCCCTGGGGGCCGACAAGATTGCCCGGGTGTACGAAGAAACAGCAAAGCACCTTTTTCCTATCCGTGAGATGTTCGATGTCGTTAAGGATCTCAGCGGAAGGGGGTATCGGCTTTTCGTGCTGTCGAACCTGCAACGGCACACATATGACTACCTGGCTGCCGCACACGATATCTGGGACTGCTTTGCCGGCATTGTTATCTCAAGCCACGTAAATGCCATCAAACCTGAACCTGAAATATACGAATACCTGATCGACAAGTATGAGATTATACCCGGCAACGCGGTGTTCCTGGACGACATCAAGGTCAACATAGATGCCGCCCAAGGCCTTGGTTTGAATACCATTTTTGTTCAAAGTCCTTCTCAGTGCCGCAAGGACTTGTGTCAGATGCTCGGGATTTGACGATTAAGGGCAACCTGGCATAGGATCTCAAGCTCTTGACTCTTTCAGTTGATCTATAGCCGACAACCATTCAGATTCATATGGCACATTCCTACCCGTGCCCGGCATCATCATGTTCCTGAGGAATTTTATTGCGCCTGCCGGCGGCTTCCGTGTTCAGCCTTGTACCAATCGAGAATCCAGCCGCCGGTGGTGAACATGACGCCATCTTTAGCGGACAGGTCATCCAACACTTTTTCGAAATAGCCGATACGGTGCGGTACGCCATGCAGGAACGGGTGACAGGCAAGGGCGAGCACGCGGGCCTGTTCAGGGCCCTCCTGCAAGTAGCGATCACAGGTCGCGATCGCCCGGTCGTACAATCCAGATGAAGGCCGCTTTTCTACCGCCATCAAGACGACGTCGTTTACTTCCACCGAGTAGGGTATGCTGTAAAGAGGACCGTTTCGGGTCTTGATAATGGTGGGCTGGTCGTCAAGCACCCAGTCGGTAGTGTACTCGATGCCGGCCTTTACCAGCAGTTCCGGGGTGTTGTGGGTTTCGGTCAGTCCCGGCCCCATCCAGCCGCGCGGCTTGGAACCGGTGAATTTTTCGATCACCTCGACGGTCCGTTTGATGGCTTCTTCCTCGTTTTCCATCGCGTGCATGGGCTTCTGGATGATGTTATGGCCCATGAATTCCCATCCGGCCTCAAGGGCGGATTCACAGATGCGCGGATAGCGATCGATGACCGAACCGTTGACACACAGGACGGCCTTCAGGTCCCTCTGATCGAGGGCTGCTTTCATCCGCCAGAAGCCGATGCGCGCCCCGTATTCCGCCCAGCACCAGTTCGGCACGTCGGGAAGGTATTTGCCCCCCTGGGGAGGCGTGAGAATTGTCCGCGGCATGGGACCGTCCGGGTCCCAGACCTCAACGGTTACCAGCGGCCAGACGGCCACGGTTTTGCCGCCCGGCAGCCGGAGCGGTTCGCGATCGACAATGGCAATGTAGTTGACTCGTTCAGACAGTTTCATAAATTCCTCTTTTAGAAAAGGGTTGATGATTTTTTTCGGAATATCATTTCCAGGGCTGCTGTTGTCAATCCGTAATTTTCCAATCAAAGGCAGTCCAAAGATAGTCCTGAAAATTCAAGATGATTCCCCCGCCCGCTGCATGGTGCGGCAGGCGATCACCTGAAGTCCTTTTTCACCCGTGAAATCCCCGGCCGGAACCTGACCCATTTTGACCGGCGCCTCGACCTTCAGGGTGTGAATCCGGCGCAGCGCTTTCGGCGAGCGGTTATGATGCACTCTTGATTTTCTTCAAACCGTTGCATGTCTCATTTACAGCAAGTGGCTTCGCCTCCACCGATGCAATTGGTGTATCCGCCCGAAGCATTTTTCTTCCCCGACATCCGGCGGGGGGCATTCGGATCAAAAAGCGCTTCCCTCTTGTAGCCGAAATGGTTGGAAGCGTTGCTGCGGGGGCGGACATATTGAAAACAGACAAATTCATCCTTAGGCCCTTCTTTCATGATCCGATAGAATTCCGCCAGCGTCATGCCCTTGGTGGGCTTGCCGTTTATGGCAAGAATCTGGTCCCCCTGATGAAAACCTATTCTGCTGAGCTTACCCCCAACCACATATATCCCGTCGGAGAGGGCGGCAAATTCAATATATCTGAGAAGGAAGTTTTGATCCCTTATTGTCTCCAGCTTTGCTTCAATTTTTTTGATTTCTTCAAGGATTTCGGTTCTATCGGGTGCTGACGGATTGATTTCAAGGTATTGCTGAAATCGTTTGATGGCTTCTTCCTCCCGGCCCGGTTTCATGGACAACACCCGGGCAAGGTTCTGGCATGCTTCGGCCCATTGGGGCGCAGCCCCAAGC
Organism: Thermodesulfobacteriota bacterium; assembly: GCA_040757625.1. GTDB lineage: Bacteria > Desulfobacterota > Desulfobacteria > Desulfobacterales > JARGFK01 > JARGFK01. The sequence goes on from JBFLWU010000060.1 coordinate 19,060, forward strand.
GCCTGCTCGAAATACTTGACAGCCGAATCCAGATCTTCAAGCGACGCCGCCTTGTCAACCGCTGCGATCCCATTTTGCATGGCCTGTTTTGCGTCTTCGGGAATTTCCGTCTGGGCTTGCGTCATAAGGGGGCTTGTCAGCAAAAAAAACAAACAGATCGCCATGTTAAAATTTTTAGTCATATCCTCCTCCGCAATAGGCATATAATTTTTACAACGCTGCTATTTGTTTGCGGCGTCACCGTTTTGATAAAGACTGTACAACTTTTGAAGGGCCGTCAGTTTTTGGTCCTGTTTTTCCAGCGCTGCGGTTGCATCGGCATTTTCCGCTTGGGCCTCCTTCAGTGCATTAAGGGCATCCTGCATCAGGGTGTCGATTGTTGCCTTTTCGTCCTGCGTTGCGGATGAATCCCGCTTACCTTCCAGTTCTTTGATTTCATTCTGCTTGACCGCAACGGCATTTTCAGAAAGCTTTTTTCGATCCTGTAAAATCCTGATTTCAGGAATGACGATATCGATCTCTGCGATTATAAATTCATACATTCCGGATTGGATGTCATCGGTTTCCGGCTGTGATCCTTCGGGGATATGCACCTTGACTTCCGGACATGCGGTCTCAGCCCCAGTGCCGGCAGACTGCGCGGAATATTCTCCAAACACCCTAGCGAACTCATCCGGCCCTTCGAGGGCCGTTAAATCCGATGGGCCGGAAAGGGCGCTGCGGGCAGCTTTAATCCCCCAATGAGCGCTGCAGTTCAATCGGGCCAGCGCCTTTTGGCCCTTATCCCGGTTTTTTTCTGTTTGAGTCGCGGCCCTCCCTTTCATTCCCTGTTTTAAGGCGGCCAGTCCCGTCCTTAATTCCTCTTCTTTCATTTTTTTGTATTCGTTTCTCATCTTTTCCATGTGGGCCTTCACCCGGGCTTCTTCTTCAGGCGACAGGGTCAACTTAACGGTAGTCGTTTGAGGAGCCTGCGATTGTGAAGAAGCGCCCTGCATGATTCCCTGCATGAGAGCCCCCAGAAGCCCCTGAAACATTTGCATTTGAAAGGCCTGTTTGCTGTTGGATCCAGCTGTGGAATTCTGATGGTAGGACCCTTTTGATCCGGAAGAAACATTGCCTCCACCCCGGGGGGTACACACGGGTGACTGATTGGGTCTTGGGCAGTGACAATCGTGTTTACTCATAAAGTCTCTGAGGGATAGGTCATGACGCCATGCCTCAATGGTATCTTCACAAAGAATTTTATAAGACTGAGCCGAAACCGCCGGGATCCCAAAAGATCCCGCGAAACTCATAACGAAGAATCCGATCAGAAGTTTCAATCCCCTAAGTTTCATGTTCCCCTTTTTCTCCAACTTTTATGGGCTGGATAGAAGCTATCTCAAAAAAATAGGTGTCGTAGCGTATTTTATACGTTCTCCGGTCCGCCCGGAGATTGCCCCGTAGGTGCCGTAATCACATGATCGCATCATGACCGAACGGCAGTGGTTCCGCATCCGGAAGGCCTTTGTCTTGGACCTGATTTTGCAGCGTCACAGATATCAATCCATTACAGACAAGTTCCTAAAGTGTGCAATCGATATATTGTTTCATGCAACTCACCGTTTTTCATCAATCCACAAGGACGTGATGAAAAAGTTGGAGTCGTCGTTAAAAAAAGTTCGCCGGTCCCTAATGAATGCCCAGAAGTCGCTTGAGGGGCAAATCGGTTTCCGGTATATTCCGCCCGGCTTTGACCAAGGCCCAGCGGGAGGCCTCCGAACAAACCATGTTCCCATTGCCGTAAAACATTGAGCCGCTTTGGTCAAAGATGTTCCCACTTCAAGGGTTTATTTTTTGAAATGCGCACTATAAAATATGAGGGTCTTTCCTGTCAATTACTGATTGTTGTCATTTCAGACAGAAGTATGTAAACGCAATAAGAACGCGTTAAACGGGGGCGTCCTGCAATGGACAACCCCGACCGTATGACTACCACTTGTGCGACATCGCCTTCATCGATGTTGTGTGCGCTTGTGAAGAATCCGGCGATCAAATCCGCAATAATGGAAAACGGGGCAGGGGCGGTCCCTTACGGGTCGTCGATCGCGGAGGGGGGCGGTTTGAAACGATCATAGATGGACCTTGTATGCACCCACTTGACCCTTGCGTGCATTGCAGAAGAAGGACGCCTCCGGCAGTCAGGGAAGTTGCCGGGAAAATTGTGATATGTCACCTGCCCGCTGCATGGTGCGGCAGGCGATCACCTGAAGTCCTTTTTCACCCATGAAATCCCTGGCCAGAACCTGACCCATTTTGACCGGCGCTTCAACCTTCAAAGCGTGAATCCGGCGCACCGCTTCAAGCACCCGGGCCTTGTGCACCGCCCCTGATACTTTTACCGGCAGCCGCGGCCAGACGCCGCCGGAAACGGCAACAGTGGTGCTCAGGCTCCGGCGGGGGTCGATAAATTCCTGGCGGGCATACTTGGCGCCGCGGTCGCATTCGTTTCCCGACACTTCCCTGATCATGCCGTTTTCGTGCTCGAGCTGCAGGGGACAGCCAATGGGGCAGCCGATACAGGTGTATTGTCTGGTCTCAATCATTGCGACCTTCCTTTGACAGGGGCAGGATATCAATCCGCAGACTGTCTCCGTGGAATTTATCCAGCAGATCGGGCTTGAGCTTCAGCATGATCATTTCGGCCGGAAAAACAAAGCGGAGTTTTTTTTCGATCAGGTTGCCCACCCGGATTTTACAGGGCTTCATGGGCGTCTTGCAGCGCATGTAGATGGTATGCCGGTGTCCCGGGCTCAAGGTATGGGGGACGCAGTAGCGCACATTTTCGCCGGGAAGGAGCTGGATGTTGTCCCCGGGCCGGCGGACGCCCCGGGCCAGTTCGGCCGCGAATCGGCCGGCCAGCAGGGATTCGTGGGTGACAAAATCCACCAGGTCGTGCACGTGCAGCACGTTGCCGCAGGCAAATACCCCCGGCATGCTGGTCTCCAGATTGCTGGAAACGCGCGGGCCGCCGGTTGCGACATCCAGGCTGATCCCCAAATTCTGGGTCAGCTCGTTTTCCGGGATCAGGCCGATGGATATCAGCAGCGTATCGCAGGGGACATCCCAGGCCTGGGACAGGTCCGGTTTAAGGTCTTTGCCCACCGGTGCAGCCGTAATTTTTTCGACCCGGTCGCGGCCGTGAATGGCGGCAACCGTGGTGGACAGATACAGGGGGATGTTGAAATCGTTCAGGCATTGGACCACGTTGCGGGTAAGGCCGTTGGAATAGGGCATAATTTCGAACACGCCGACCACCTCGCAGCCTTCAAGGGTCAGGCGCCGTGCCATGATCAGACCGATATCGCCGGACCCGAGAATGGCGATTTTTTTTCCGGGCAGATACCCCATCTGGTTGACGAATTTCTGGGCCAGCCCGGCCGTGAGGATGCCGGAGGGGCGCGTGCCGGGGATGCGGACCGCGCCCCGGGTGCGTTCCCTGCAGCCCATGGCCAGAACCACCGCCTGTGCTTCGACGGTCAGGATGCCCCGCTTTTCGTTCATGATGCGGACTTTTTTTGTGCCGTCAGAGTCCGCCGCTATCCGGGACACGTAGCTGGCGGGCAGGATGTCCACATCATGGTCGATGACCTTCTCTATGAAACGCTCGGCGTATTCCGGCCCGGTGAGCTCTTCTTTAAAGTAGTGCAGGCCGAAGCCCGAGTGAATGCACTGCAGCAGAATGCCGCCGGCTTCGGGCTGGCGGTCCAGGATCAACACTTTTTCTTCCCCGTAATCCCTGGCGCCCAGGGCCGCGCCAAGGCCGGCCGGCCCGCCTCCCACCACCACCACCCCGTATTTTTTTTTAACACGTTCCAGCATAATGGTATGTTCGTAGTCGGAAATCAATCATATCAGCGATCGGTGAGTCTTCAAAATGTTGTCTTGTCCGACCCCGGGCCGGACAACGCTTTTCCATTATTCTCATATCCCCGATTTACTCGACGACGAGACTTCAATTGACCATTTTTTTGACAATCCAGGATTCTCCCCCGCGCTTGGTGACCTCGTGAAATTCATGCCCCAAGCGTTTGGACAGAATATCCATGCAGTGCGTCGTGCAGAACCCGCCCTGGCACCGTCCCATTCCGGCGCGGCTGCGAAACTTGATCCCGTCCAGGGTTCTGGCGCCATGGTCGATAGCGATCTGGACTTCGGCCTCCGTCACCAGTTCGCAGCGGCAGACCACCCTGCCGAACAGAGGATTTTGTTCCACCAGGCTGAGCTGCTCCGCGTCGCTCAGCGCGCTGAACCGCGGCAGGCCCGGCACCTTCGGCTTGAAGTCGTCTTTTTCCCTGCAGACCAGCCCTTCGGCCACGAGGATGTCGCGGACATATTCGGCAATTGAAGGGGCCGACGTCAGACCGGGGGACTGGATGCCGGCCACATTGATAAATCCTTTGACGCGGGTAGGTCCGATGATGAAGTCGTTGGTGTTGCTGACTGCCCGCAGTCCGGCAAATTCGGTGATGGTATCCCGTTCGTTGATGGCCGGACATACCCGGCTGACAAATCCAAACACCTGGTCGGAGCCCTGGTATGTGGTGGAAACATCATAGCGGTCGTCGATATCCTCTGCGGTGGGACCGACCATGATGGTGCCGTCAAAGGTGGGGATGATCAGGATCCCCTTGGTGTGTTCCCGGGGTATGGGGAATATGAGCCTGCGGACGAGCCCCTTGAGGCGCTTGTCCAGCAGGTATTCCTCGCCCTTGCGCGGATGGATGCTGAAATCGTTCAATCCGGCCATGGCAGCGATCTTATCGGCGAAAACGCCGGCGCAGTTCAGAACAAACCGGGATTTGACGGGCCCCTGGGGGGTGGCGAGAACAAGCCCGTCGTTTTCGACGGAAATCTTTTCCACCGGGCTGTTCACCTTCAGTTCGACGCCGTTGGCAACGGCGTTTTCACACAGCGCAAAGGTCAGTTCGTAGGGGTTGACCACGCCCGCCGTAGGGGCGAACAGGGCGGCCGCCAGCGTATGCGACAGGTTGGGCTCTTCGTTCCGGAGTTTTTCCCGGGGCCATATTTCCAGCCCCTTGACCCCCTTGGCATCTCCCTGTTTTTTCAGTCGTTCCAGTTCCGGAATTTCCGCTTCGGTTCCGGCCACAACCAGTTCCCCGATTCGCCGGAACCCGAAATTGAGATCTTTGCACAGGGCATCGAACATCTCATTGCCGCGGACAACCAGCTTGCCTTTCAGGGTGGCCGGTGAACTGTGGTGTCCGGCGTGAATAATGCCGCTGTTGGTCTTTGAGGAACCGAAGCCGACTTCCGCGTGTTTTTCGATGATGACGATGCGCAGCCGATAGCGCGAGAGTTCGCGCGCGATGGCACAACCGGTTACCCCGCCTCCGATGATGGCGACATCATAAAACATGGCAATACCGAATCAACCTTGACAATTTTATACCCAGCGTTGTAATTAGCAGGAAAGTTGTCCGATAATACTATTATTTAATTGATTTCACAATATAAAATTTAGGGTCGCAAATGAAATTAACGGTGCTGTCTGCCCCAAAAGAGCGAGGGCGGGCTGTTCCCGGAAAGGGCCTGAAAAACTTGAGTCAAAGTGACCGTTATGAAACCGTTTGAACAGTTTCCGGAAAATTTAAAACCGCAGATCCGATACGTTCTGACTGATATCGACGACACTCTCACGATAAAAGGGCGCCTGCCCGCGGCTGTTTTTTTTGCCATGGAGCGTCTGCAGCGGGCCGGCATCCGCATCGTTCCGGTGACCGGCCGGCCGGCCGGATGGTGCGATCACATGGCGCGGTTCTGGCCGATAGATGCCCTGGTCGGCGAAAACGGCGCTTTTTATTTCCGCTATGACGAGCGGCGGAAAAAAATGATCCGGCGCTACTGGAAGTCAGAGGCGGATCGGAAAAAGGATCGAATAAAGCTGGATGCGATCAAAACGGAAATTCTGGAAAAAATTCCGGGCTGCCGGGTGGCGTCGGACCAGGCTTATCGGGAGGCCGACCTGGCCATCGATTACTGCGAAGATGTGCCGCCGCTTGCGCGGGAAGCGGTTGAAGCTATTGTGCGCTGTTTCGAAAGCGCCGGCGCCCAGGCAAAAATCAGTTCGATCCACGTGAACGGATGGTTCGGAACCTATGACAAGCTTGCCATGACCCGCCTGCTTTTCAAAGAAATTTTCGAACAGGACCTTGACGGGATCAAATCGCAGGCGGTTTTTACCGGCGACTCCCCCAACGATGCCCCCCTGTTCTCATTTTTCCCCCACAGCGTCGGTGTCGCCAATGTCAGGCATTTCAAGGGACGGATGACCTGCGAGCCTGCCTGGATTACCCGCAGGGATGGCGGGGACGGGTTTGCCGAAATGGTCGATAAGCTTCTGGCTTAAGTAATTTCAATACCCGCCTGCGCTTCCGGACCGCCGGCAAGGCGGGGAAAATGGCGCTGCTGCTTCCCGGGGGCGGACATCTCTATATGGGCAACACCCTTTACGGCGCGGCCGGCGCCATCCTGGAATTGCTCGTTGCCGTATGGTTGATCCTGTCGCTTGCGGATAGGTACCATGGGCTAACGGGAAGCATTCCGGCAGCAACCCTGCTGGGTATGGCCCTGGCGGGTATCAAAGCGGTTACATTTTTTCACTCCCAGGATCTGCTGCAGGGGTGTTTCCCGGTCATGCGGCAGCTGCCGTTCAATAAATCATAGCAAAGGACTGATATTCGTTTTTTTTAAAAAATATTGCGGAAAAAGCCTTAAGGACAGCTTTAAGGTGATGCGGGTTTTAAATCACATAATGCCGATAAAACCGCCCCGCATTAAAATACGCCGCAGGCCGGAGGTGTATCTATAGCTGATTATAACCCGCTTAGGCTGGCTATAGACTGCATGATTCGCTCACAGGCCTTAACAACAGCCTGCTGGATGGGCATTGAAAGCCCCGGTTTAATCTCATCCGGTATATCTTTCATCTGGGCTACCAGAACGGTAATATTGAGATGGCAGTGCGCTTTGAGGTCTGCCAGGAGGTTGACCGTTGGGAACTGATGCAGAGAAAAATCCGCGATTTTATTTGCGGGAATTTTTCCGACCGGTATTTCAAATACTTCTCCCGGTTTTTTTTCGGGGAAATCGACGGTATCAATGACGATAAGCCTTTCAGGCCTTTTTTGACTTAAGGTCAGATCAAAAAGGGTGTCCCGGATGCTGGTGCCCATGTCGAGGGCGAGCACATCCTGCGGCAATGAATAGTTTTCATTCAGATGCTTGATCACTGCCGGACCGAATCCGTCGTCTCCCAGCAGAATATTGCCGCAGCCGAATATCACAATCCGTTTGTCGAACAAATCACTGATCATGAAAGCTAAAATCCCTATAAAACCGGACCGCAGAATTCAGTCAAAAATGTTCTGCGGCCCGGTTGAAGGTTAGTTCTTCAGATTATCGATAACCTTTCCGTTGCCATCGACGATGGTGAGCTCAAGAGCAATACCGCCATCCAGGCGGTGGGTTGCACAGCTCAGTCACGGGTCGTAGGCGCGTATGGACATCTCCACCTTGTTCAGAATACTCTGGTCATATATGCCGTCCTTGATGAGTGCCTGGGCGGACTGCCGGACGGAAAGATTCATGGCGGCATTGTTGTGGGTGGTCCCCACGATCAGGTTTGCTTTTTTAATCAGGCCGTTTTCATCGGTTTCGTAGTCATGGATCAGGGTTCCGCGGGGCGCCTCGACACAGCCGACGCCGCGGCCGGCCCTCGGTTCAATTTTGGTGCGGACGTCGCGGGAGGTGATCTCCGGGTCTTCCAGCAGCTGCACCATGCTTTCGGCGCACTGGACCAGCTCGATCAGGCGGGCGTAATGGTACAACAGGGTGAAATGCGCCGGTCGTCCGAACGCGCTGCGAAATTTTTCCAGTTCCGCCTGGGCCAGCGGGGTTGCCATCTTGTCGCACACGTTGATTCGCGACAGGCAATTGCTGCGGTACACGCCTGCGGGGTTGTCCACATCCAGGGAAATCGCCCCGGCCCACTGCTTGGCATAGGGAAATTTCTGATACGACCAGGGTTCCACATGTTCGCCGATATAATCAAGATATTGATCATAGCGGAAGTCGTCATAGGAACCGTCCGGCTTCATCAATCGCAGTTTGCCGTCATAAAAATCAAGGGCCCCGTCATCGGTCACCGTCCCGAGATACCCCACCTTTATGACACCGAGCTTCTCGATGGTGTCCATGTATTTGGAGAACACATTTTCCTTGGCAAAATTCATGGTAAAAATTGAAAACTCCAGCAGCTCTTTGGCGGGCCCCAGCATGCCGGCTCTTTCGGTTTCGGTCATGGGTTTGCTGACGCCGCCCGGCAGGGAAAATGTCGGATGGATGGCTCTGCCGGCGAATTTCTCCAGAATCTGCGCGGTAAGATGCCGGAAGTGAACCACCTTTTTGGCGATGTCGGGTGCCGCGCCAATAATGCCCACGACGTTTCGGGTTGAATAGTCGCTGTCCGGCCCCATCACAAAATCCGGTGCCGCTAGAAAATAAAAATTAAGCAGCTTGTCGCCGACATAGGCGATCATCTGCATCAGCCGCCGCAATTTAACGGCCGCCGGAGGCGGCGTTACGCCCAGACAGGCATCGCCGGCCTTGCTCGAAGCCAAATGATGGGCCCAGGGGCAGATGCCGCAGATATGGCAAACGATTCGGGGCATTTCTTCAACGGGCCTGCCTTCGCAGAATTTTTCAAAACCCCGTAAGGCCTGAACGTGCATCTGGGTGTCGGCGACGTTGCCGGAATCATCCAGTTGGATGACGACTTTCGCGTGCCCTTCGATCCTGGTAATGGGCTGTAAATTGATGACTGCTCCCATGTTTAATCACCCCCCTTTCATCTTGCCGGACGGGCCGGCAGCGGTCTGAGATTGCCGTGTCCGCCGATATATCGGTTCATAATGGCCCTCCGGTCCACGACGGTTTTAGGATCAAGCCCCACGGATGTCATGGCGCCCATCATGTCCACCATCGGTCTGGCCCCCTTTCTGATGGGTCCGAAACACCCCCTGCAGGGCGTTCGGGCTTGGACACACCTGGGAACGCCGGATTTGCCGGCGCAGCCCGCCAAAGTGACCGGCCCAAGGCAAAGAAACCCCTGCTCGTTGATGCAGCGCATTTTGTCGAGCCCTTGCTCGGGGTCGAATTCAAGATTTTGGAAAAGTCGTTTGACGGACCCGTCCACCGATTTTTCTTCCCGGATGACGGGGCAGGTGTCGCAGACGCTCCTTTCCGGAAGGCTCCATGACGTCTTTCCTTCAAGCAAAGCGGTAATCGCCTCTGCGATCAGTTCCGGATGAGGCGGGCACCCGGGGACGGTGATGTCCACCTTGACAACCTCATCCAGCGCCTTGCAGCTGTCCATCCAGCGGGGGACATTGGCATGCTGAGGATTCGGCGCCGCGTTAGTGGAGGGTGATTCACGGAAGACCCTTTCAAATATCTCCTCATTCTGGAACATATTCGCCTGTGAAGGAATTCCGCCGTAAGCCGCACAGCTTCCCAGCGCAATCAGGATCTGGGTCTTTTGACGCATCTCTTCAAGAACATGCTTGTGTTCTTCGTTGCGAACACCACCGGTTACGATTCCCACAGCCGCTTCCGGGATCTCCATGTTTTTCTGGTCGCCCAATTGTCCATAATATTTTTTGTCGATCAATACGGGGATATGGACAAAATCAAGTTCGGGCAATAAACCCAGCAGGGCATCTCCGGTGTTCAGAATGGAAATTTCGCAACCAGCGCAGGCGTTCAACCATTCTTCTGCAACTTTTACCGGCATCTTTTTTCCCTCCTTTCTGATAGGTTAACGTCAACTTGCGGACCTTGTCTTCGCCAGAAGCATTCCGACAGATGTATCTTTACGCCGCGGTCTGCGCAACGGCGACCCTTCTGGAGTAAACCAGGTACTTGTCTGTACGCGGCGATACGTTTACTTCAAAGCCGGCTTTCTGATAGGAGTCGGCGATTTTTTGGGCCTGCTCTTCGGTTTCATAGAGTGTGCCGTCCCACATGTATTTTTTTCCTTCGAATTTTGCGGCCAGCGGAATATTCATAAAGCTTCCTTTCTTTCCTTAAGATTGGCTGAGTCAAAACCGGCCGGAGACGTGCTATGCCCTGTTATTATAGGAACTGGGCCCCAGGCTTTTTAATGTCGCGGTCATCTCTCCGATTACATCCGCAAATTTCTGGGCTTCCGATGAAGCAATCCATTCGATCCTGAAGCGTTCCGGCTCAAGTCCGAAGTCTTCCAGCATCAGGTCAATTCCATCGGCTCTGTCTTTCGCTCTGGCATTACCTTCCAGGTAATGGCATTCCCCCAAATGTCACCCGCACACGAGGATGCCGTCGGCTCCTTTTGTCAGGGCGTCGATGACGAGATTGGGATGGATCATGCCCGAACACATGGTGCGGATGATACGGGCGTTGGGCGGATACTGAATTCTGGCGACACCGGCGAGATCGGCGCCGGCATAGGAACACCAGTTGCAGCAAAATGCCAGTATTAAAGGTTCAAACTGGTCGTTCATGTGACACCTCCCCAGGATGCGCTTCATCTCTATACGAAACAAAAAATCTTATTCGGCGCGCGTCTGTCAATTTCATATCATTCCCAGGGCGGCATCCACCTGGGCGCTGAGCTGCTCTATGGTGAACCCTTCCACGACAATGCCTTTTTTGGGGCAGGTAGCCATACAGCTTCCGCACCCTTTGCAAAGCATGGTATTGGTTTCCACCGTTTTTTTAACCTCGCCGTTTTTCATGTATTCAATCAGGGTCAGGGCCTTGAACGGGCAGGGTTCGATGCAGAATGCGCAGCCGTCGCAGTTTTCGTCCACGGGATTTGAAACGATCGCTTCCAGCTGCAGGAAATCTTTGGAAAGAATGGTGGACGCCCTAGAAGCG
>JBFLWU010000061.1:0-27962 GCA_040757625.1 Thermodesulfobacteriota bacterium
GTAGGGTCCCGCCTCTACCCATGGGTTGAATCAATAAAAGCATAATAACCCATAATGGCATTGGGCAAGGTAGATTTTTACCCTATTGACAACTGCAAACATATCAACAGGCTGTTGAAAAACTGCGTCTGAGGCCGCCATACGGTGTTGCGCGTCTCTCGCCAATGCTCACATATGCTTTGCGTACCGCAACCCCCGGATAACGCAGCAAATGGGCGAATGCATTTCGCCCACCGGGTGAAAATTTTTCAGGCATTTGCCTGATGCAATTGAGATAACAAAGAGTACCGCTTGTTTCTGCCTTAATTCTGAATCTAACCGTGTATTATCAAGATCTTTTTTAAACTTGCTGAAAAATTTTCATGAAATATCCGGGCTACTTCGTTTTGTTTTACAATATTATGGTCGATAGGGACTTGTCGACCCCTTTTTGCCTCATGTTCCTTTGGTTTATGTCAATTCAATTGAATCAAGTGCCTATAGCTGACCTGTTTTCTAAGACGTCGATTTCAGAATGAAGGCTTCCCGCCTATGAAAATCGGGTTTCGGGCCCGTATGGACGGCTGCCCAGCAGGTGTTCCGGCCGTCACCGGACCGGACGACGGCTGCAAGCCCCATGGCCAGGTTTTGCCGATCCAATCCAAGGCACTCCAGAGAGATCCTGCAGCCCAGAGACAGCAGGTTCGGCTCTCTGCGCAGGGTCACGATCAATTCCGGGAGCGCTTTCTCCTCGCGCATGCCCCGTCGGTAATCGTCAAAGCGGTAAGCGTTCCAGTCCCCGGACGGAGACAGGTTGAATTCCCAGTAGGCCGGCGACGCCTCCAGGGCCACAAAGCATTCCAGGCAGGTGTTTTCCCACAACCGGTCTCGGCGCGCCGGGCGCACCGCCGGCAGGGGAATTGCAATACTATCCAGGTCGCCTTGCAGTCGGAAATCAACCTGCAGCAGATGGGCCTTCCGGCCGACGGTGCAGGTGATGTCCAGTTCGACTATGGGCTGGCCGCCGAAAGGATGCAGCTTGACGGTCTGTTGCTTCACAATGACGTCATAACTTTCTGATGAATATGTGAGCGGCTGATATCAAACAGATGGTATATCTTTTATCTGAACCGGTATCTCCCGGTTCAGATAAACTTACCCCCTCTGTGTCCTCGGTGCCTCTGTGGTGAATCATTAAAATCATCATATATTATTTACGAAACAGAGCACTTAGGCGGATTTTTCAACAGCCTGTTATCCGCAACTCTCTTTGTCATGTTCAGAATGCTCTCCCTGAAGGCATAAAAGTGAGGGTCAGGAAAATCTCCGGTGAGGATCCATTCCAGGGCGTAGTTCACCCCGAGGTAATCGTATGCGAAAATGCCGTATTCGTTTCTCAGCGCTGCGATGGCCTCCGGGCAAAGAAAAGCCAGACAGGTGGGGCTTTTGTGGGTTTTTAGCTGGCATCCGGTCCTGGGATCGTGATATTCGCAGGGCGAATCCGGGCCGGTCCGGTTGTCGTCCGGTTTCCCATACAGCCGCTCCCGCTCCTGCCGCAGAAGGTCAAAGGCCGGGTGGCCCAGATCATAGAGCTTGTAATATTTCTTTCGGCAGCAAGCCTCTGCAGACCCGGCTGCGCTGCTTTCCACGGCAGGCTTGATGCACATGGATGCGCAGTAGCCGAACCGTTTAAAGAAATTATTGAGCAGGGATTCCGTTTCCAGATAACGCATCAGATTTGTTTCGATAGCATTCAAGGATGATCCGCCAGAACTGTCTTTCGGTTACGACCATAATACTAAGTTTCGTATCAGTTTTTTGACCAAAAAGCCATTTCCATTTTGATAGGAGGGGTTTCGAATTTACGAGCGGCTGATTTGAACGGACAATGTATAACCCTGATTGAGCAAAAACCGCGGCTGTCCGGCTTCACAGCGACCAAGGACGAAGCCGTAGTCTGCTACTGCGAGACCTTGGCAACGCGGAAGAAGGGTCAGCCTCGGCTTTCCCAAGGGGGAAACAAAATGGAGAGTTTTTTTAAAAAACGGTACCTCATTTGCTATAGCGTATGTCCATTCGGGGTCGGACCAAGCTTAGGCGTTGTTATTCAAAAATTATCATTCTAAAGATTGGGATAAGAGCTTAGAACTTCATTTTCAAAGGCAAAAACAACGTTCTAAGCCAAAAATCAGCACCGTTCTTTCATCATTAAAAAGTCATATCGGACGGTTGCCTATGTCCGACCACGATTTGATGCCAAGCACTAAGTGTCGTATTCCTAAACCTATCACCAAGGTCAGCTGTATCAGCGGGTTTTAGGGCAGGCCGTCGGCATAACACCGCAACGGTAGCCCGTTGAAAATCGCGGCAAAGCATTTGTTGCAGGAAACGCAGGAGGCTTCTTTGGTTTTGCCTTGTTTCATGCGTTTCACCAAAAACGGCTCACGGATAAAGGGGCGGCTCATGGACAGAAAATCCGCTTTTGATTCTGATAAAACCTTTTGCATTTCTCCAAGCGTTCTTACCCCGCCCACCAGAATCAGCGGCATATTGCCGATTACCGGTTTAATTTTTTCCGCCGCCGGAAGGTGATACAGCTTTTGAAACCGGCAGGGAAAAACCTGCTTTTTGAAAATCACCTTGGCCATCGGCCGCATCCACCAGGGCAGGGCCCGGGCCAGGTCCTCAATGGGAACATCGCCGCGCACCGTGTGAAAGGTGTAATAGGTCCCGCTGGACACCTCTATGGCCGCCACTCCCAGATCGGCCAGCCAGGCTGCGTATTGGGCTGCCAGGTCCGGGGTGATGCCTTTTTTGGGGGTGAAATCATCTGTGTTCATCTTGACCATCACAATCCTGTCTTGTCCCACCGTTTTTTGAATGGCCAGGATGATTTGCCTGAGCAACCGGAAGTTGTTCTCCGGTGATCCGCCCCATTGATCATTCCTTCGGTTAAAAAAGGGAGAGAGGAATTCATTGAGCAAATACCCGTGGGCGCAATGGAGTTGAATGGCGTCCGCCCCGGCGTCAAAGGCCCTTTTGGCGGCCATTGCAAATGAGGCGATTACCTCTTGGATATCTGCCTCGGTGGCGGCCGCCGGCTTGTTCATGCTGGCGGGATCACGACCGAACCCATCGGGCGCCAAAGGGGCCTGCCCAATGACTTTCTTCGGGCACTGCCTCCCGCCGTGGGCCAGCTGAAACGCTATGAGGCCACCGGCCTCATGCACCGCATTGACCAAGCGGGTTAAATCGGGGATCAACCGGTCATCATGAATACCCGTCTGCCCGCCAAACGCTTTTCCCCTGGGATGAACATACAGGTAACCGGGAATGATCAAGCCCACCTCTCCTTTGGCCAGGTTGACGTAGCGTTTAACCAGATTATCGGTCACCGCGCCGTTTTCATCGGCCATGCATTCGAAAGTGGCGGAATGGATGATCCGGTTTTTCAGTTCAAGGGAACCAAGATTCGCGGACTGAAACACTTGGGGCATAACCGTTCTTTCTTAACGTCGAATGAATGCGGTTTGTTATGTAACGCAATCGGGTCGGACCAAGCTTATGCGTTGTTGTTAAAAAATTATCAATATAAAAATAGGGTAGGGGCTTAGAGTTTCATTTTCAATGGCAAAAACAAAACTCAAGGCGAAATCCGTACCGTTTTTTTCATTCTAAAGTCATATCGGACGGTTGCAGATGTCCGGCCCCCATTTCCTAAAATTTCCGGTGCTGGGGATCTTAATATTTTGGTATGTAACCTAACTCTCTTACTACTTGTCTTACCTGGTCGGCGTCACCATTTTTGTCCCCATCTATTTTTAGATAATTGTTGAAGTCATCGGCAGCTTTGCTGCTTTGCCCCAATTTATCATAAGAAATGGCACGGTTTTTATAAGCAAAAGCAAATTTGGGATCTAATTCAATGGCCTTGTTAAAATCCGAAATGGCCCGATCATGATCACCTTTGTTTTGCCAGGCGACACCTCGGTTGTTATAAGCAAAAGCGAGTTTTGGATCTAATTCAATGGCCTTGTTAAAATCCGAAATGGCCTGAACATAATCGCCTTTGTAATACCAGCAGCGCCCCCGATTGTAATAAGCGTTTCCGTATGTTGGATTTAATTCGATGGCCTTGGTATAATCTAAAATGGCTTGATCACGATTGCCTTTTTTGTACCAGGTGGTCCCTCGGTTATTATAAGCGTGAGCGAGTTTTGGATCTAGTTCAATGGCTTTGTTAAAATCCGAAATGGCTCGGTCATAATCGCCTTTGCCGTTCCAAGCGGACCCTCGGTTCATATAAGCTCTAGCGTATTTTGGATCCAGAATGATTGCCTCGTTTAAATATTCTATCGCCTTGTCAGGATCTGTGTATCTCCCGTTTTGCCAGAAAGCGATGGTTTTTTTCCTTAATTCAGAAGCGGATAAGCCTTGCGTTGCTTCTCTGAACTGGTTTTTTAGTACTTCCTCTTTTTGTTTCTGTTCATTCAACGGCAACGTTTTTAGATCTTTGTTTTCTCTTTCAAGTTCTTTGATTTTCGCTAAAAGTTCTTCTTCGCGTTTTTGGCTTTCATTGTATTTCTCCAGAAGGCTGCCGTCTTTGAGCAATTTTCTTACTCGTTCCTCAAGAATGCTGGTATCGACATCCACTTTGGCCGTAACGATTATTCCAAAGGTGTTTTCTGTTGCAAAGTTCTTCTGGGCCATAATCTCTGCGTTAAGAACACCGGCTGCCAAAGAAATGATTTCGTCTTTCTCAACAACGCTTTCCCTTACGATTGTCATGCTTTGGAGATATGTCCCCGCCTTTTCGAGAACTTCACGCTTTGCCTTGGTGATAGCGCCAATGCGTGCATCATCTGGTGATTGACTCCCAACAAATTCTTGTTTAACTGTGTGTGTAAAGGTCTTTATTTCAGCATAGGAATTGCAGGTGATTAGCATTAATATGATTAATAAAAGGCAGGTTCTTCTCGACATATTATTCTGTCCAATTTGAGTAATGTTTAAGTTGATGAAAGCTTGCTTGAATGAGAAGTCCAACTTATGCAATTTGGGACTATATTGTTTTACAAATCATTTGTTTTGCAAGTGTTTAGGGTCGGACCAAGCTAAGGCTTTGTTGTTCAATAATTATCAAGACAAAAAGAGAGTAGGGGCATAGAGTTTCATTTTCAATGGCAAAAACAACGCTATAAGCCAAAAATCAGCCCCATTTTTTTATCATTCTAAAGTCATATCGGACGGTTGCCGAGGTCCGACCCCAATTTGGACCGGGTGGCCCAGATCATAGAGCTTGTAATATTTCTTTCGGCAGCAAGCCTCTGCAGACCCGGCTGCGCTGCTTTCCACGGCAGGCTTGATGCACATGGATGCGCAGTAGCCGAACCGTTTAAAGAAATTATTGAGCAGGGATTCCGTTTCCAGATAACGCATCAGATTTGTTTCGATAGCATTCAAGGATGATCCGCCAGAACTGTCTTTCGGTTACGACCATAATACTAAGTTTCGTATCAGTTTTTTGACCAAAAAGCCATTTCCATTTTGATAGGAGGGGTTTCGAATTTACGAGCGGCTGATTTGAACGGACAATGTATAACCCTGATTGAGCAAAAACCGCGGCTGTCCGGCTTCACAGCGACCAAGGACGAAGCCGTAGTCTGCTACTGCGAGACCTTGGCAACGCGGAAGAAGGGTCAGCCTCGGCTTTCCCAAGGGGGAAACAAAATGGAGAGTTTTTTTAAAAAACGGTACCTCATTTGCTATAGCGTATGTCCATTCGGGGTCGGACCAAGCTTAGGCGTTGTTATTCAAAAATTATCATTCTAAAAATTGGGATAAGAGCTTAGAACTTCATTTTCAAAGGTAAAAACAACGTTCTAAGCCAAAAATCAACGCCATTTTTTCATCATTCTAAAGTCAAATCAAAGTGTTAGCTTGGTCAGACCCCGATTTGCCAAAACATCTGTCTTTAAGACGGAATTCTATTTTATTTGTTTCTCCGATCTGCCGGAGTAGTTTTTTCTTGACAACCGAAGGCCATATAGATGTTGGGCGATAGACGATTCCGTAACGTTTATTGATGTAAACGAGCGTATGCGTCGTTGGTTAATTCGAACACTAAATGCTTCAAGAAGTCTGCAGAATCATACACATACGGGCGCGACACGCTGATCGCTTCCCCTATACGAGCACGGGCCAAACTTCCAGCTTTCTGAATATAGATGTCGTTTACGATGCCAGCATTGTGTGCAACAATATCGCGTGTTGCCTTGAGTTCGGATAGTCGGTTAATTTCTGAAATTCCGATGGTTTTGAGATTGATCACCCTTTCAAGATATGCAAACCACTCCTGAACGTTTTTGTATCGTAGTTCATGTAACTCCCGTTCGATAAGGTAAAGGATTAACTTCTGCAAGTCGGATTGGGACAATACCTCCTGAACAGCAAGCTGTCGCTTCTGAGAAAGAGCATATGGATTATTTTGCAGGAGTATCTTGAGAAAATCGAAAAAGAAAGTCTCGTAGTAAGCAACCACTTGGTATAGGACAACTTGGGGCAAATCATCGTCAAGATATGCCAGAAGAATGTCAGCCACTTCCTTATCTGCCAAAGTAGTGCTAGTACGGAGGTTTGTGACATTACCAGTCAAGTGGCCAGCTGCTACCATTTTTGCGTAGCGATCGTAGCTATAGCCGGTGAAAACATGGAAATCTTGCAACTGAACAATGTCTGCAATAGTACGGTTTCTTAGCTCAAGAAGCATATCATTTACAGGTATGGCATCGACATCTGACATGGTTTCAGCCCTTGTTTGCCGCCCAACTCTGTTAATCAGCCGCGTGATTTTTGCGTCGGCTGCATTAGCCTTGTTGGACGCCTTCGTCCGCGGTTAATTGTCTGAACTTGTCAAAACTTTGCAATAAACTCCTCATCTCAACTGGCACTTCGTCCTTCTTGAATGAATCAACAATCAATGAGATGGACACAGTCACGCCGTACTTTTCTTGAAGGTATGCATTAAGTGCTGAAAGGGTTTCCTTCCCGGGCACGATCAATAAGCGTTTCTCAGCGTCATTCCATGTGGCATCAAATTCTAATAAAAGCTGCTCGTCGATTGTTGAATCATCCCGCCCATTTCGGCAGGAGCGCTCAAACTGGCGCCGTCTAGCAAGATAGCGTGCTTCGACACGGTGTCGCATAGACTCAGTAAGGGCGGAAAGGAGCTCGCCCATATCTTCACCAAAGCTATTGGAAGTCCCTGCACGATAGTTTCTCTCAGTAATGCGTCGATCAACAGCACGTCTCAGCGGTTGCGGAAATAGGAGGAAGTTTTCCAATTCTTTCCGCGAGTGAATATGTGCGAATCGGCAGACCTTCCGAAGCATGCCAGTTTCTATGCCGCACTCACTCGCCGAACGATAATCCCGGTCGAAGACAGCCGATGTAATGACCTTTGCTCCAAGGGTTGTTTCTATTCCGTGAGTGAAATCGCGGACCTTTCCAGGATTAAAGCCTTGAACTGGTATTACCGCGAAGTCGGCACGATTAGCAACACCGTCCAACCCGAGCTTCCGTGCGAACCGAGAGAACACCTGGAAGTCCTTACCTTCGACAAAGATTGCACGCCGGGTCTTCGCGAGCTGCGTCAGAATTGGGTTAAGGTCCGACCCAAGGATGTCGAATACATGCTGGAGTTCGGCTGGGTCACGTATGCGTTTACCGGACCTAAATCGTTTGTTGATTACGACAAGATCGTCTGGATCGGCTTCGCTGATGATTTCTGTCGAGTGTGTAGCGAGTAGAATGTCAGGACCAAGCGTCTTGAGTATGCCTACCAGCTGACGCTGTAGATCCGCGTGAAGATAGATGTCGGGTTCATCGATCATGAAGAGGCTGGCGGTACGTCCGCGAACTATGTAGGTCAGCATTTGACACCACACTTGGAAGCCGAAACCTGACCAGAATATCTCTCTGGGGATTCGTTCCTCCGGGCAGAACATATGGAGCAGCGGCTTCTCATGAGTTCTGTCAATTTCAGGGCGACCAATGTCCATCCCAGGCCATGTTGATTGGATCAAGCTTCTGAACTCATCGAAATCATCTGGATAGTGGTACCAAATATTACGGAAGTTACGTGCCGCCCGGTATGTGAGGAGTGCCAGCCTTGCCGCTTCTTTTTGGTACAGTTGCTCATCATGCTCGACTGGCCCAAGGATCGGAACAAACCCTATTGATGCGTTATACTGGGATCTGAATGCAGTCGTTGTCAGTATCGAACGGCCTTTAGGCTGACAGATCAAGAAGCAGGCCCTCGGTTCAGGAAAAAACAACAGAAGCTCATTGCCATTGGATAAGCGAAACGTGATCGTCGCGGGTTCGGAATCATCATAGTCGTAGAATACGTTTTCGGTTGCGACTGGTATATCGGTCAAATCGACTGGGTAGCCTCGGGTCTGGCCATGCGGACCTGGGACGAATAAGGGGTTGCGCGCGTTGGCTTTCCTTATGCCCTCGGCTAAAATTCGGAATGCCCCAAGGACAGTGGACTTGCCCGAGTTGTTGGGCCCAACCAGTACATTGAATCGCTGCAGGCTGAGTGAATATTCTCGAAATGCCTTATAATGGTGGAACCGCAGCGAAGTGAAATGTGAGGCTTCAGTCATCGTATTGATATCCTTACGTCCAACGCCGGGCATCACCAGTTGCTGCAAAGCGCAAGCGGAGAATCAATCTGGTGCATGCCCTTGTTCGTTTTCCTTAGTATGGTACTTTATCAGCCTGTGCCTTTAGTGGTCTCCAGTATCGTGAAAGACTGCGGAAGAACAAAACCCGGATGAACTGACGTTCCTGCGAGCTGAAGGTCGTGAGTACAGACCTCGGTTGCCGATCTTATTAAAGAGATTAAACTATCACCCCGCATGGGAGCAGGCCTTAAGCGTGGATTCTCGATCCACTGTGAGAAGGAAATGGGCTCCATCTGAATGGGGTTGCTACACCAGTAACCCGATGACGAGTCAGGTCTTTGAACAGCAATGAAATGCCTTTCACCTTCATTGAACAGGGGGGTAGTCGATGTCACTGGCACGCAGCGTAGGGTTGAAAGGTCTGGCGGATCGTAGATAGCATCCAGATCGAAAAACATCGGGCAGGCGTAAGCGACCCTTGCACCTTGAATCCCAGCGAGACGCACGAGCAGGTGGTGCTGTATTGAACCTGACTCCTGCGATCTTGTCAGATCCAATTCAGACCGATAGTATTCTGAAAGTATGGGCGGAGGCGTATACTTACTACGCCGCCGCATAATATCTACGATCTTGAATTGAAGAAAAAACCCAAAATACAAGCGAGGAACACTTGTTGCGCCACTCTGAAGAGCGCCGGACAGCTGCCGGTAGAGTTCTACGTCAGAAAGGTCCGTTCGCACCCATCCTTGGTCGAAGCCAACCCAGCCCTCACGCCTCTGAGATGGTTTCAGCAGTCGAAGCACCCTCACACCGAATGCAGACGATATGCAGTCTCGAATGGCCGAAAAATAGTAGATTTCCATCAAAGCTTCAGTCATGCCCATGAAAATGTCTCCAAATGAGATCAAAAACGAACGACGCGCCTGAGCAGCGGGCGCGCTTTTTTTGCCCGTCTGCGTCTATGCGTAGGTTATATGGGAACTAGTTCATACATTCTCAAATGCTTTACGAACTCTCCTAACAACCCATCTTGTGTCGAGAAATATTAAGAACCCGAAGAACAATATAGCAAATAAAATAAACAGGATAAACTCTTTCAACCGCTCTTCAATAAAAATGAAAAAAATAAACGGGATGATCAAAGTCAAATATTCAGGCCAAAAAAATTCGTAAATTAATTTATCGTTCTCATTTTTAATCCATATTTCAATTGAGGCTTGTGGCCAAATATAGGGAAAACCATAGAGCCGGGCAAACCTGATAATTCGAAGCTTGATATAATTGGATCGTTCATCGGTGACAGTGACATTGAACAATTTTCCGAGGGTATCTTTAACAATACGAGGGGAAAGAAATTTATCTCCCAAATTTACCTCGCCTTTTTCAGTGAATAATTTCATAAGGCAATTTTATTAACCATATAACGAGTCTGTAGAATAAGTCAAAATCGCGACGGGGTCTTCCCAGAATTTTAAGCGGTTGCCAAAAAACGGGCAAATCACTAAATTACTCTTAACATCTAACCGGTTTGTCCGTATAGCAGCCAGTATAAGGCTTATCTGAGCATATCGACCCTGCAGACCCTTCAGCATCTTTTTCTGCTTGAGCAAGTGCAATTAATTCGGCTCGGCGTAGTTCAATGTGAGCAAAACCTTCCCGTTTTATCTGCCATGGCCTCAAAAGAGATCCAATACCTTTTTCAGAGTGGGTTTCCCACATCTTAATTAGCAATTGTTCGCCCGGCCATTCCATATTTTTTCCTTGCAATTATGATTTAAAAATAACTTGCCATTATCCTCGTGTTAGCTAGTTGCATCATTCATCAGAAATTCTCCTCGGATTTAATTCTTTTAAACAAAAAAACCCCAAAATCTCGATTTGAGAATTTGGGGTATTATGGTTCATCGGCATTATTCCTAAATAGAAGGTTCAGCGCGATTCGAACTTGAAAATTTGGATACCACCAATGGGGTTTTTTGACAAGTAAAATACCGAAACCCAAGCACATTTGTGGTAGTACACCGCCGCCAGCGACCAGATACCGGCATCATGGAGTGTCCAGGGCGGCACAGGCCGCCACGCCCGATCCGCTGCGGCTATGTGGCAAACTGTTGCGTGGTACGGGAGACAGAATTTTTTTCTCTACGCCAAAAAAGAGGTTGACATAAGGCCCCAAGTAAGATTTATGTTACCGGTAACATAAGGCCAATGCAAAACTCTCCCCCAAAATGCCTCAGACGGGGTTATTGAATGCGTAGAAGTCATTTAAAAACCTCGAATCAGGTATGAGAGCAAGGCGCAAACCGATGCAAAAGCGCAGCATCATGAGAGTATGTGAGCATTTAAGGAGGTTTGCAACGCAGCTATCAGGCCTTAGACGGGATTTTTAAATGACTTCCAAGAACAGTCTGACAATTCGTGATATCGCGCGCATGGCAAAGGTATCCCACACCACCGTGTCCCGGGTTCTCAATAACGACCCAAGGGTTCAGGAAAAAACCAAGAAACGCATCCTGGATCTTGTCAACAAGCTGGGATTTAAACCGGATGCCCGGGCGCGCAACCTGGCCTTGAAAAAATCCAACCTCATCGGGCTGGTGGTGACCGATATCCGCAACCCCTTCTATGGCGATCTGGCCAGGGGGATCGAAGACAAGGCCCATCAACTCGGGTACAACGTCATATTCTGCAGCACCGACCACAAAGCCGACCGCATGGAGTCCTATGTCAATCTCATGCTCGATGTGGGCGTGGACGGATTCGTTTTTGCCTCATCGCGCCTGCACGAACCTGCGATAGAAAACCTGATTGAAAAACGGTTTCCCCTGGTCCTTGTGAACCGGAAACTCAAGAGCGAAAATTACAGCTACGTGGTCTTAGACAACTTCAAGGGAGCCTATGATATCACCAAGCATCTCATTGACAGCGGCTACCGGCGAATCGCGATTATCGACGGGCCTTCCAACGTATTTACCGGCCTGGAGCGCTTGAAGGGCTATCAGCGCGCGCTGAAGGATCATGACATCGACGTCAGGCCCGATTACATATTTCAGGGCAATTTTGCCCGGGCCACCGGTTATGAAGGCGCCAGTAGGCTGCTGATGATGAAGGACAGGCCCGAAGCCATTTTCAGCGGCAGCGACTACATCGCCATGGGGGTTTTCGATGCCATTGAAGAGCTCGGCCTGAAGATACCGGAGGATCTGGCCCTGGTGGGCTTTGACGATACCGAGTTTGCCTCCAACCAGCGCATCCGCCTGACAACCGTCAGCCAGCGCGAATACACCATGGGGGGATTGGGGGTCCAGATCCTGATCGACTATATCGAGAACAAGGAAATGGGATATGTCCACAAGGTCGTCCTGGAGTCGAAGCTGGTGATCCGGGAGTCCTGCGGCTGCAAACTGCGCCGGAATGGGGCCCGGGCTGCGGCTGCAAGCGGGTGATATGGTTCACCACAGAGGCACAGAGGGCACAGAGGGAGATAAATTTATCTGAACCGGGAGATGCCGGTTCAGATAAAACATACGCTCTGAATTAATCATACCTTTTTGTATTTGAGGACAGGCTTAGATAGAGACTTTTGGAGCACTTTTAATTTAATTCGGAGACCTTTAAAAAATGTTCAATTTTGTTCAAGCTCAAGGAAGGCGATAATTTGAACCACAGGAATACACGGAGTATTTCGAGGATTAAAATTTGAGCCTGACGTAGGGATTGGGCGAAAGGGGGCGTTTCGCACAGGTCTCCCAGAAAAGGAGGAGTTTAATGAAGTACGATCTGGTTATCAAAAACGGCAAAATCGTATCATCCCAGGGAACCTATGAAGGCGACGACATTGCGGTGAGCGGCGGCAAGATTGCGGCCATCGATCGCTGGGGCAGTTTCCCGGATGCCAAGAAGACCATTGATGCAACCGGTAAATATGTCCTGCCCGGCATCATCGACGCCCACGTTCATTTCAGAGAACCGGGGTATGAATACAAGGAAGATTTCGGGACCGGTTCAACGGCCGCGGCCTGCGGCGGAGTCACCACGGTGCTCGACATGCCCAACAACAAGCCCTTCTGCTCGACCCCCAAGGCCCTCAAGGAAAAACTCCAGATGATCAAATCCAAGGCCTATGTGGACTACGGCCTGGTGGTGGCGATTGTGGGGGAGACGGTGGAGATGATTCCGGAGCTGGCAAAGACCGGCGCCAACGTATTCAAGATCTTCATGGGCTCCACCGTGGGCGGGGTGCCGGCGCCGTGCGACGGCGGCATGCTGCGGGCCTTTGAACTGGTACGTGAGACGGGACTGCGCATCGGGGTGCATGCCGAAAACAACCCCATCATGGATTACCTGACCGCCAAGCTCAAGGCCGCCGGCAGGACCGACGCCCTGGCGCATGTGGAAGCGCGGCCGGCCGTGGCCGAGGCCGAAGCCATCCAGCGGGCCATTCTGTTTGCCCGGGTGACGGGGTGCAAGCTGCACATCTATCATCTCAGTTCATTGGAAGGGGTGGAGATGATCCGCGAGGCCCAGGACCGGGGGATCGATGTCTCCGCGGAAACCGGCCCGCATTACCTGATGCTGGATGAAAACTATATGAAAAAGGTGGGTGGCGTTCTGAAAATGAACCCGCCGATCCGCTCCCGGGAACATGGCGAGGCCCTGTGGGATGCCCTTCTGGACGGGACCGTGGAGGTGATCGACACCGACCATTCGCCCCACAGCGAGGAAGAAAAGTTCAACGACAACATCTGGAAAGTCACCCCCGGCTTTGTGGGCGTTGAAACCAAGGTGCCCCTCATGCTGACCCAGGTCAATGCCGGCAAGCTTTCACTGAATGCCTACGTGAAGCTGGTAACCGAAAATCCCGCACGGCTCTTCAACCTGTATCCCCAGAAGGGCGTCATCCGGATCGGTTCGGACGGGGATTTCACGATCATCGACATGGACAAGGAAGGGGTCATCGACAGAAGGAAGCTTCACAGCCGCAACACCGTCACGCCCTTTGACGGCTGGAAGGTCAAGGGGATGCCGGTTTACGCGGTGGTGCGCGGCAACATCGTGATGAAGGACGGCGAGATTGTCGGCAAGCCCAAGGGGAAGCATATTAAGGCGATTGTTTGATGCCGAGAGGCTGGGAGGCGAAAGAGTAGGCAGTAAAGAGATAGAAGGTTGAGGTTAAGGCTGAGGTTGAGAAAAAAATATACGGCGCAAGGCTAACGGCGCACGGCGCAGCGAAGGGAAAAGTAAGTAAGCAATAGGCAGTAAAGAAAAAGAAGATTAAGGCTGAGGTTAGCCTTTACAGCTTACCAGCTTAATAGCTTAAAAGCTCATCAGCTATTATTGAATGTTACCGTTCACAATGGAAAATCTATGAGCTTTGGAGTTATTCACCACAGAGGCACAGAGGACACAGAGGGGGACAAGTTTATCTGAACCGGGAGATGCCGGTTCAGATAAAACAAATGACCTGTGGTCGCCATCTTATACAGAGCATGGCTTTTTTGCCCATCGCCGCATGCCCCGTTAAACCCGGATTGTTTAACCGGGGTCTCCCGATGGGCAAAAAGGAAGGTTTCTCCGTGATCTCCGTGTCTCGAATGAGCGCAGCGAATGGGTGGTGAGTAAGATATAAAGCGTTATGGTATCAAGAGTTGTTGTATTTATATAACGTCCAGCGAAAATCGAATGGAGGAAGCGATGATCGAAAAAATGTTATACTGTGAAGGCACGCATGCGGAAATCGGAAGAAAACAGGGTGAGCTGCTCAGCGTCCAAATCCGGCACAACCTGGCGTCTTTCTGGCAGGAACTTAAAAAACAGGGCCGGCAAAAAAAGGCGGTGCTGCGCAATGCTTTAAAACACGAAAAGTTGTGGCGGGCATCCCGCCTGGAAGAAATCGAGGGGATGGCCCGGGGGGTGAAGCTGCCTTACCCGGAGCTGCTGGCCTACAACGTGTTTCATGACGTGGCGTTTCCGGAAGGGTGCACCGTCATGATGGCGGTGGGAAAGACCGGCGCCACCGGCAGCACGGTGTTTTTCAAGCAGAGCGACAAGGTCGGTTCAGAGAAATATGTCGGACCCCTGGCATACTTGAACAAGGAGATCAATATCGCCATTGCAACCGAGCCCAAGGGAGCCAATAAAACCATCGGGGTTACCGCCGCCGGCCAGACCGCTCTGAAAATGGGGATGAACGACAAGGGGGTTGCCGCAGGCTGCAACATCTCCCGGACCAAGGAGCTGGGCAAAAGAGGAACAGAGAAGGACGCCACCCAGCTCAAAGCCCTCGACCGGGGGGCGCTGATGCGCGACGGGCTTGAAGCCGGCAAGACCGCCGTCGAGGCCGCCCAGGCCATTTTGCCGGGACTTTTGGCCAGCCCCATGAGCACGCCGGGAAACATCGAATTCGCCGATGCCAAGGAAGCCGTGATCATCGAAGGGTCGTACAGCGAACTGGCCACCGAAATCGTCCGGGACGCAATTGCGGCCCGTTCCAACCGCTTTGTGATTCTCAAGGAGCTTGCCAGGGATGACGATCTTTCCAGCATCTGCCGGTATGTGCGCTGCCTGGAACTATTGCAGGCCAACACGGGAAAAATCACCCTGGAAAAAATGATCGAATTCTCCCAGGATCACGCCAACGGGCCCGGCCCGAACTCGATCTGCCGCCACGGCAACCATTTTTCCGAGGAAACATCGCTGTCTTCCATGGCGATGGAGATCAACCCGAAGGAGCCTCTCAAATCCAGGATCGCCATCGCCCTGGGTAAGCCCTGCCATTCGTGGACGTCCAAGGACGGGCACCTGATCGCGGACATGAGCCTGCGGCCGGAAGACATCCCAACAGGGCTTCGCACGGGCGAGCTCTGGAAGAAGTATTATACGGAAGAACCCAAACGCTAGGGGGACGCATGCTGAGAAAATTGAGGGAGTTTGAATACATCGAACCCTCCAGCCTGTCTGAAGCGGTTTCGCTGCTGGACCGCTACGGCGGGGAGGCCAGGATCCTCGCCGGCGGAACGGACCTGCTGGTGTGGATGAAGGAAGGCGCCCGCAACCCGAAGTATCTGATCAACGTCAAGCATATCCCCGGCGTCCGCCACATCCACTTCAACGAGGCCGAAGGCCTCAGGATCGGCGCGCTCACCACCGTCAGGGAAATCGAGACCGAGGGGATCATCAGGGAAAAATTTGCCGGCCTCCATCAGGCGGCCCGGGAACTTGGCTCGGTCCAGGTCCGCAACCTGGCCACCATCGGCGGAAATCTTTGTACGGCCTCGCCGGCGGCCGAGCTGGCCCCCCCGTTGCTGGTCCTGGGCGCAAAAGTCAAGCTGAGGGGCCTGAGGGGAGAACGGATTCTGCCCCTGGAGGAATTCTTTCAGGGGCCGGGTTCCACGGCCATTGACCGGGAAATCCTGACGGAGATCGTAATCCCCGCGCCGGAAGCCGACAGCCGCAGCCTGTATAAAAACATCAGCCGCCGCAATGCCGTGGACCTTGCCATCGTCGGGGTGGCGGCGGCCGGCCGGACAGACGGTGCCGGGGTATGGAAATCAGTTAAAATCGCCTTGGGCGCGGTGGCGCCCACGCCCATGCGGGCGCTGGTTGCCGAAAAGGTCCTTTCCGGGAGAAAGGCCGATGCCGCCTCGATAGCGGAGGCCGCCCGGGCGGCGGCGGAAGAATCCCGGCCCATAACGGACCTGCGGGCTTCTGCCTGGTACCGCCGGGAGATGATCATGGTTCTGGTGCGGCGGGCGCTGGAGGAACTATCTGGTAAGGAGAGGTGACAGCCTGATTTGCGTTTGGATCGGATTAAAAAGGATTTCTTGAAAATCGAAAATCGAATATCGGAATCCGAAACAAACCCGAAATCCGAATTCTCAAATGACCCAAACGATGCGTTCTGGGAATGAAATCTTTTGTTCATTGGGGTTTTTGTCATTCGATTTTGTTTGGAATTTCGTACTTCGGATTTCGAGTTTGTCGGGAGGATCGCATCTTGGCCCTGTTTTGGGATAAATTTAGGGCCTGTTCTTCGGAGAAAATCATACTGGATATAAGGGGTGGTTATGGTTTCAATCGAATTAAAGGTGAACGGCGAAATCTACGCGGTTTCGGTCAAGTCCAATGAAACCCTGCTGGATGTATTGAGAGATAAAATCGGACTGACCGGAACCAAGAAAGGATGCGATACCGGCCAGTGCGGCGCCTGTACGGTTCTGCTCGACGGCC
This sequence comes from Thermodesulfobacteriota bacterium, assembly GCA_040757625.1. Classification (GTDB taxonomy): domain Bacteria; phylum Desulfobacterota; class Desulfobacteria; order Desulfobacterales; family JARGFK01; genus JARGFK01. The sequence goes on from JBFLWU010000061.1 coordinate 16,899, forward strand.
GGCCGGTTCCATCCTGCCTGATGCTGGCGGTGGACGTGAAAAACAGGGACATCCTGACCATCGAAGGGGTGGCCCGGAACGGTGCGCTGCACCCCCTGCAGGAGGCGTTTGTCAGCGAGGGCGCTGTTCAGTGCGGGTATTGCACTCCGGGGATGATTCTCTCGGCCAAGGCGCTTCTGGATCGGAATCCCCATCCAACCGAGGGGGAGATCAAGGAGGCCATTTCCGGGAATCTTTGCCGCTGCACCGGGTATGTCAAAATCATTCAGGCGATTGCAGTCGCCGCTGACAGAGGTTCGGTAAAATGAAGCAAGCATGTGTCGGGCAATCGATCCTCCGGATTGATGCGGTTGACAAGGTCACCGGCAGCGCCGTCTTCGGCGACGACATGGATTTTAACCGGGCGTTTTACGGCAAGGCCCTGCGAAGCCCCTTTGCCCATGCCAGGATTGTCGCAGTCGATATCCGCGAGGCCCTTCGTCTCCCGGGGGTAAAAGCGGTGGTGACCGGAAAGGATATTCAGGCGCTGGGCGGCGAGGCCCTCAAGGATTACCCGTTTATCGCATCCGACAAGGTGCGCTATGCCGGTGAAGCGGTGGCGGCCGTGGCGGCCGTCACAGAGGCAATCGCCGAAAAGGCCGTTGACCTGATACGGGTGGAATACCAGGAACTGCCGGTCGTGACGGACCCTGAAAAAGCCATGAACCCTAAGGCGCCGCTGGTCCATGAACGTCTCAAGGACTATCATCATCTCCCGGTGATTCAGCCGGTAGCCGGGACCAATATCTGCCATCAGGTCCGGTTTATCAAGGGCGACGTTGACAAAGGGTTTGCCGAAAGCGATGAAATCTTTGAAGACACCTTCACTACCCAGATGATCCAGCACTGCGCCATTGAACCCCATATGGCCGCTGCCCGGGTCGATGCCGGCGGCAGCATCACCGTATGGGTGACCAATGACGGGCCGCATCGGCTGCGCAAGGACCTGGCCGAAGCCCTGGGGCTTCCTCTGAAAAAAATCCGGGTGATCTCTCCCCCTTACATGGGCGGCGGGTTCGGCGCAAAGGGCGGCCTGAAAGTCGAAACCCTCTGCATCGCCCTGGCGCTGAAAACCGGGGGACGCCCGGTCAAGATGGTCCTGACCCGTGAAGAGGTGTTTACGTCGTCGCTGGTACGGCACCCCAGCGTCATAAAAATCAAGACCGGCGTCAAAAAAGACGGTACGATCCTGGCCCGGGAAGTCGATCTCATTTACGATACCGGCGCCTATTCCGAAAAGGGGCCCACGGTCTGCCAGCAGGCCAGCACCGCCGGGCCCGGGCCCTACAATATCCCTCATGTCAAGGTGTCAGGCTATTGCGTTTACACCAACAAGCCCGTGGCCGGGGCCTTCCGGGGTTACGGCCATACCCAGGTGGCCTGGGCGCATGAATCCCAGATGGATATCATCGCCGCGAAACTGGGCATCAACCCGGTAGAAATCCGCCTCAAGAACGCCGTGCGCGAGGGCGATATTTCCCCTACCGGTCAGCAGATCCTTAACAGCGTCGGGCTGACCGAATGCATCCAGAAGGCGGCGGCAGGGGTCCGCTGGGATGAACCGAAACAAGCGTTTCACGGCCAGGGATTTGCCTGCGGGTATAAAAATACCAAGACCCCCTCCGGATCGTCCGCCCTTGTCAAGGTCAGCCAGGACGGCAGCGTGGAACTGCTCACCAGCACGGTTGAGATCGGCCAGGGGGCCAAAACGATCCTGGCCCAGATGGCGGCCGAGGAACTGGGGGTTCCGGTTACGGCCATCACCGTTTCCACCCCGGACACGGACCTGACCCCCTATGACGCCTCCACGACTTCCAGCCGAAGCACCTTTCATATGGGCAATGCCGTTAAAAAAGCGGCCGGAGACGCCCGGGGGCAGATACTTAAGATCGCCGCCCAGGTTCTGGGACAGCCGCCGGCGGAGCTCGGAATTGAAGCAGGGGTTGTGTACGCGCTGAAAGACAGGCAGAAACGGATTTCCTACACCGATGTGCTCAAGAATCAGTGCCGTGCCGGGATCGACATCCTCGGCCGGGGGTCGTATCATCCGGACGATGAAGGCGTCTGCGCCGGGCCCTGGTCGTCGCCCAGTATTTTCTGGATGTACGGCGCCCAATATGTGGAGGTCGATGTGGATGCTGAAACCGGACAGGTGCGCGTGACAAAGATTGTCGGGGCCCACGATGTCGGCAGGGCGATCAATCCCATGACCTGTGAGGGACAGATCGAAGGCGGGATCATCCAGGGAATGGGGCCGGCATTAATGGAAGAAATGCTCATCGGCGAAAAGGGCGAGGTACGCAATCCGAATTTTCTGGACTATAAACTCCCGACCGCCAGGGATGTCCCGGAGATCCTCCCGATTATCGTTGAAACGCCGTGCAGCGAGGGTCCCTGGGGCGCCAAGGGGTTGGGGGAAATGACCAACGTACCCATCGCCCCGGCCATTGCCAATGCGATTTATGACGCTGTCGGGGTTCGCATTAAAGACCTGCCCATCACGGCGGAGAAACTGTTGAAGGCGATGAGGGAAGGGAAATAGGCCGGGAGGCTAGACGGCTGGGAACTGGGAGGCGAAAACAGTAAGCAGTAGGCAGCAAGCAGTAGGCAGAAGATAGAAGTCAGAAGTCAGAAGTCAGAATACGGTGCAGGGCTAACGGCGCACGGCGCAGGGAAGAGAACAAGTAAGTAAGCAGAAAGCAATTGGCAGTAAAGAAATGGAAGGTTGAGGTTAAGGCTGAGGTTAAGAGAGCTTACCAGCTTAACAGCTTTGCTTGAACCCTTGACCCCTCGAATCCTTGAATCCCGAAATCTCAGCCTGATGCAGGCAGGCTTTGCCGGGCGGATTTTTGTAGAAAACTTCAAATACTCCAAGGAGAGGACAGGCCATGTACGCGGACCTGAGAGAGTGGCTAGAGCAGGTAGAGGCGATCGGAGAGCTGAAACGGATCAGCGGGGCCCACTGGGACCGGGAAATGGGGCCGCTGACCCAACTCATGCATGAAAAGTTCAAGACCCGCACGCCGGCGCTCCTGTTTGATCAAATTCCCGATTACCCCAGGGGCTTTCGGACGCTGTACGGCCATTTCAGCACACCCAACCGGGTGGCCCTGACGCTGGGCCTACCGTTGAACCGGAGCCGAATTGACATGGTCCGGGCCTATCAGGAAAAAATCAACAGCCTCAAACCGGTCCCCCCGAAATTCGTCGATGACGGGCCGGTCCTTGAAAACGTCCAGACGGGGGACGATGTCAATGTACTGCAGTTTCCCAGCCCGCGGCACCATGAACGCGACAGTGCCCGTTATATCGGGACGGCCTGCGCGGTGATTACCCGGGATCCGGACAGGGAATGGTACAACCTGGGAACCTATCGCTCGACGGTATATGATGAAAAAACCGTCGGCCTGCAGATTACCGGCGGAAAGCACGGCCGCATTCATCGGGACAAGTACTTTTCCCAGGGCAAGCCCATGCAGGTGGCCATCATGGTGGGGCAGGATCCGCTGTTTTACATGCTGGGGGCGTCGCCGGTGCCCGAGAACGTTTCCGAACTGGATTTTGCCGGCGGCATCCGCGGAAAAGCGGTGGAGGTGATCCGGGGCAGGTATACCGGTTTTCCCATTCCGGCGACGGCCGAAATCGTGATCGAGGGGGAAACGCTTCCCGGGGACAAAAAAGAGGAAGGCCCCTTTGGGGAATGGACCGGCTACTACTGCAGCCAGGCGAAAATGCGGCCCTATGTCCGGGTTAAATCCATCATGTACCGCAACGACCCCATTCTGTGCTGCGCGCCCCAGCACAAGCCCATCGACGAAACCGTCCTGCTCAAATCGTTTACCGGGAGCGCCGCGATCTGGGAAAACCTGAACAAGTGCGACATCCCGGATGTCAGGGGCGTCTGGCAGCACGAGGCCGGCATGGGCGTCAGGTTCCTGGTGATTTCCATCAGGCAGCGCTATCACGGGCACGCCCGGCAGGTCCTGCACGTGGCCTCATCCGCCATCCAGGCGGCCGCCTACAACGGAAAATGGGTCGTGGTGGTGGATGAAGACATCGACCCGTCCGATATCGATCAGGTTCTCTGGGCCATGACGACCCGGGTGGACGCGGTGGAAGACATCGATATTATCAAAAAGGCCTGGTCTTCGGGAAGGGACCCGCTGGTCCTGCCGGAGTTCGGCAACTACAACAACCGCATCCTGGTGGATGCCTGCCGTCCGTATCATCGCGTCCTGCGGGGGGATTTCCCGCCGGTGGTGGATGTGAGCGAAGAATTGAAGCGGAAACTTACAGCGAAATTTAAGGAGCTTTTTTAACGGCCTACTTGCGCTTATTAATAGAAGCCGTCTCAAAACAAATTATTCTGAAAGGTCGGGGAGTTTTATTATAAATGGCTATGGAGTGCGCCGTCGCCACTTCACCGTTTGCCGGCGCCGCGGGGGCTTGCCCAGGCCGGACCGGAGAACACGTCGGCTCCTGAAATATTCATATAGCTTCAAGTGTGTTACGACCGGCGGAATGAAATAAATATGAGTTTGTATGAAATGCTCTAATCAGGAGAGATAAGTGGTTGATTACAAAATCATCGGCAAGCCGCTGATCAAGGTCGATGCGGTGGACAAAGTCACGGGCCAGGCCCAGTTTATCAATGATTTGCGTTTTCCCGGCATGCTTTACGGCAAGGTAAAGCGCAGCACGGCGGCCCATGCCCGGATCCTGTCTGTCGACACGTCCCTGGCGCAAAAAGTTCCGGGGGTCAGGGCCGTGGTGACCGGTAAGGAATTCGCCGGGCGCTTTTCCAACCCCCTCTGCGGCAATCCCATGAAAGACCAGCCCTTTCTGGCGGTGGACCGCGTTCGCTTTGCCGGCGAAGCCGTTGCCGGGGTGGCGGCGACTTCTGAAGAAGCCGCGGAAGAAGCCGTCGACCTCATCAAGGTCGAGTTCGAAGAACTTCCCCCGGTTCTGTCCATCGACACGGCGCTCTCAGTTAATGCCCCCATTATCCATGAGAACCTCATGGACTACCAACGCTCCGCCAATATGAATCCCCAGGCCGGTTCCAACATCTGCGACCGGACCCTTATTGAATCCGGGGACATTGAAAAGGGCTTTCAGGAAGCCGACTATATTTTTGAAGACACCTTTACGACCCAGATCGTCCAGCACTGCGCCATGGAGCCGCGTGCCGCCGTTGCCCAGTTTCACCATAACGGCGGGGTCACCATCTGGACGTCCGATCAGGCGCCCTACGGCGCCCGCAGCAATGTGGCCGACGCCTTGAAAATACCGCCCAGCAAGGTCCGAATTGTGGTTCCGCCCTATGTGGGCGGCGGGTTCGGCACCAAAATCAGAATGACCGGTCTGATCGCCTGCGTGCCGCTTGCCTGGAAGGCCAATTACCGGCCGGTGAAGTTTTTATTGACCCGCCAGGAAGAATTTACCTCGACAACGACCCGGCATGGCGCCCAAATTACGCTGAAGACCGGCGTGAAAAAAGACGGAACGATTATCGCCCGCCATGCCGTGTTGATTTATGAAAACGGCGCCTACTGCGACCGGGGGGCCACGGTTCTCGGGAAAGGCCGCTACGCAGTGATCGGTCCTTATAAGATCCCCCATGTCAGGGTGGACGGACAGCTCATCTATACCAACAAGCCGCCGGGAGGGGCCTACAGGGGGTACGGGATCCCCCAGGTCTGCTGGGCGCACGATTCTCAAATGGACATCATCGCCCGCAAACTGGGGATGGACCCGTTTGAAATCCGCTTAAAGAATATCGTGGACGAAGGTTATGTGTCCGGTACGGAAAAGACGGCTCACCATGCCGTCGGTCTGGGAGAATGCCTCAGGCAGGTGCGCAGGAACATGAATGCAGGCAAAGCCGCAGCGTCGCAGGGCAAAAACCTTAAGACCGGCAGCGGCATTGCCTGCGGGTATAAAATTTCACGGACGCCCTCGGGTGCGGACGCTTTTGTCAAATTAAGCCCGGACGGCGGCGCCGACATCCTGGTAAGCTCCACTGAAATGGGGCAGGGCATCAACACCGTCCTTTCCCAGATTGTGGCCGAAGAGTTGAGCATCGACATCCGCAACATCCGGGTCCTGCCGCCGGACACCTATACCACCCCGATGTTTCCGGCCAGTACCTCCAGCCGGACGACCTTTTTCATGGGAAACGCCGTCAAAGAGGCCGCCCTGGAAATCAGGAGCCAGCTTTTCTCACTGGGCGAAAAAATTTTTAAAACCGATCGCAGTCACCTGGTGCTGGAAAACGGGACGATTGCAGACCGGAAAAATCCGGAAAGCAGGATATCGTTGAAGGAATTTATACAGATGACCTATGCCGGCGGCGCCAACATCATGGGAAGGGGGAACTACTGCCACTACTGGCCGGGGAAAGTTCCCGGGCACGTCAAGCTTGAGATCGAGCCGTCGCTCTGCTGGCAGTATGCCGCCCACGGGGTGCAGGTGGCTGTCGATACCGATACCGGCAAGGTCAGCGTGCTCAAGGTTTTCGCGGCCCATGATGTCGGCCGGGCGCTTAACCCGGCAAACTGCGAGGGGCAGATTCAGGGCGGTTTTGTGCAGGCAATGGGAGGGTGCACGATCGAGGAAATGCGTTTCGGGGCCGGGGGCCGGCTGATGAACCCTTCTTTTTCAGACTACAAGATACCGGGGAGCCCGGATATTCCCGAGATCCGGGCCATACTGGTGGAAGAACCCCACCGGGAAGGGCCCTACGGGGCCAAGGGCCTTGGGGAAATTTCACTGGTACCGGTGGCGCCGGCCATTGCCAACGCGATTTTCGATGCCGTCGGGGTCCGCATCAAAGAGCTGCCGATCACGCCGGAGAAAATCCTGAAGGGGATGAGGGAAGGGAAATAGGCCGGGAGGATAGGCGGCTGGGAAACTGGGAGGTGAAAACAGTAGAAGCCATTTCAAAACCCCATCTGAGGCCTGATAGCTGCGTTGCAAGCCTCTTCAAAATGCTCACAACCTCCCATGGTTGCTGCGCTTTTTCATCGGCTTGCGCCTTGCTCTCAGGCCTGATCCGAGGTTTTGAAGCGGCTTCTAAGCAGTAAGGAGTTGGCAGAAGATAGAAGTCAGAAGTCAAAATAAGGCGCAGGGGAGAGAACAAGTAAGTAAGCAGTAAGGAGTAGGCAGTAAAGAAATGGAAGGTTGAGGTTAAGGCTGATAAAAAAAACGGCTGACGGCCAACGGCTTAAGGCTCAAGGCTGGGAGGAAAAAGGGATGATACTCACCGCGTGCGCCCTGCGCCGTGAGCCATGCCCCATTTACTTAACCGCTTAATACTCATCCGCTTCACAGCTCAATAGCAATTTTAAACACTCGGCTATTACTATAATCGGAGATCAATATGAGCGTTCATGACTGCCGCGAGTGGATCAGGGAAATCGATGCCATGGGCGAACTCAGGCATGTGGAAGGTGCGGACTGGAACCTTGAGATCGGAACCATCGCCGATATTTATCAGGAAGAGATGGGTCTGCCGGCCCTGCTCTTTGACAGGATCAAGGGGTATCCCCCGGGATTCCGGATCCTGGCCAATTCACTGACGTCCATCAAGCGGGTGGCCCACACCCTGGGGATGCCGCCGGATTCGGGTGCCCAGGATCTAATCCGTTCCTGGCTGGGATACCTGCGCAGTTTCAAGCTGATACCGCCAAAGACGGTGACAAGCGGTCCGGTTTTTGAGAATGTCCAGGAAGGTGACGCCATCGATCTTTTGAAATTTCCTTCTCCCATCTGGCACGAGCTGGACGGCGGGCGCTACATGGGGACCGGCTCTCTGGTGATCATGAAGGATCCGGATTCGGACTGGGTCAATCTGGGGGTTTACCGGTTGCAGGTGCATGATCCCGGAACAGTATCCGTGATGATTTCAAAGGGAAAACAGGGCGCCATCATCATGCAGAAATACTTTGACAGGAACGAGCCGTGTCCGGTGGCCGTTACCTTCGGCCAGGACATTCTGCTGTATCTGGTGGGCGGAATGGAGATACCCTACGGCACCAGTGAATATGATGTCACCGGCGGGATCAGGGGCCAGGCGGTTCAAATCGTGAAAGGCCCTAAAACCGGTTTGCCGCTTCCGGCAACGGCGGAAATCGCGATTGAAGGGGAGATTCGCCCGAACGACCTGGTGGAGAAAGAAGGGCCCTTCGGCGAGTGGACCGGCTATTATGCCGGCGGCAGCAAGCCCCAGCCCCGGATCAGGACCCTGGCGGTTTACCATCGCAACGATCCCATCATGCTGGGGGCCATGCCGCGGATTCCACCCAATGACGACTGCTACTATCGTAGTTTTTTAAGAAGCGCGGCGGTGTTGGACGAGCTTGAAAAAGCCGGCGTACCCGGGATTCAGGGGGTCTGGGCCCATGAGGCCGGCGGCGGCCGTTTTATGCTGACGATATCCATCAAGCAGCTCTACCCAGGGCATTCCAAGCAGGCGGCGCTGATGGCGTCCCAGTGCCAGTCCGGCGCCTACGCCAACCGTTTGAGCATCGTGGTGGATGACGACATCGATCCTTCCAACACCAATCAGGTCCTCTGGGCGATCTGCACCCGCACCGACCCCCGGGAGGATGTGGAGATTCTAAAACGCTGCTGGAGTACCCGGCTGGATCCCATGAGCTACCCGGACGATTCCCGGGTTTTCAACTCGCGCATGATCATCGACGCCTGCCGGCCCTGGGAAAAATTAAAAACCTTTGCGCCGGTGGTCAAGCCGGGCGCCGAACAGATCCGGAAAGTCAGGGAGAAGTTCGGACATCTGTTCCCGGCGAAATGAAAAAAGGATTCACGGGTCAAGGGTTCAGGCGTGAAGAAGATCAGCTTATGATGACAGGTGGCCGGATGATGTGATTGCTGTGGGTTCGGGTGTAGAGGATTGGGGCGGTAAAGCAGTAAGCAGTAGGCAGTATAAAAATAGAAGGTTGAGGTTAAGGCTGATAAATAAACCGGCTTACGGCCAACGGCTTAAGGCTCAAGGCTGGGAGGAAAAGGGGATGATTCCCTCCATGCGCCCTGTGCCGTGCACCATTAATTATCAACTCAACAGCTTATTAACTTAACAGCTATATGAACCCGATACTGAGTGAAGTCGTACCGAAAAATTCAGGGAAGGCGTTTGTTCTTAAAAAAGGCCGGCGGATTCGCATTGAAGGCAGGTCCATCGTCGATTTTGTAGCCTTTAATCTGGACAACCTGAAAGAGAGGTTTGACCAGGCCCGGACCAAAACCAACCAGGCCAAGATTTTTATCAGCACCGGCGACCATCTCTATTCAAAGCTCAACAACATCATGCTGACCATTGTTGCCGACACCTTTGCAGAAGGCCGGCATGATCTGCAGAAGGGCATGTGCAGCCGCAAGCGATTCGAAATGGTGGCCGGAGGAAAAGCCCGGCGGGACTTCGTGGGCGGGGTGGATCCCAATCCGCGGGAGGAAAAAGATATTCCGGACCACGGCTGCTGGGAGAACCTGTCGGCTGCGCTGGCGCCGTGGAGGATCGAACCGGAGGACATTCCCAGCCCGTTTAATATTTTCCAGTCGATGAAGATCGATCCGGATACCGGCAGAATGCTGGACACCTTTATCCGCCCCAAAGACGGCGCTTACGTTGATCTCAGGGCGGAAATGGACTCTCTGGTTGCGGTGAGCGCTTGTCCGGAGTCGGGCAGGGGACTTTCCGTAAAAGTTATGATATTTGATCATTAGTCAAAAAGTAAACCTGGCCGCCAGAATAATCCGATTCTGCGCGTCTGAAACTCACGCATTGGTTTGCGTAGCGCGGAACCGGATCGAATGAGACTTTTAATAGTGAATCGAATACCGGCGATGCACCGCACGATCACTATGTGGTTCCGTCCAACGCACGCAAATGCGTTCAGGCAGGCATATGCTGCGAATCGGATCAACCTGGCGGCCTCGTTTTAGACAGCTGGTATCCTGCGGATAATCGGGTTATGAAAATTTGAAATAAAGAAGGAGGAAAAGAAAAATGGCAAAGCTGCGATTGACCCTGGCCTGCGGCGATTACGACCTGACGCGACCCCTGGTTGACGGCAGGGTGCAACCGGATGGGATCGAACTGATCTCCCTGACGATGCCCTCGCCCGAGCGGCATTGGCGCATGATCCGGAACAAAGAATTTGATGTGTGTGAATTTTCCATGTGCCAGTACCTGGTTTCAAAGGCCAAAGGCGAACCGCTGATGGCCATTCCGGTTTTTCCCCACCGGCGCTTCCGCCATTCCTATATTTTTGTCAACACCGGCGCCGGTATCAAACAGCCCAGGGACTTGGAGGGCAAAAAGGTGGGTTTGCGCTCGTCCCAGAATACCGCCGGTCTCTGGATCAGGGGAATGCTGCAGCACTATTACAAGGTGTCCCTTAAAAAAATAACCTGGGTTACCCAGGATGAGGAGCCGGTCCGAACCAAAGCGAAGACCGGCTTGAAGGTCGAACGGGTGGCGCCGGGGGACGATATCGACAGCATGCTGGTCCGGGGGGAGCTGGCCGCGGCCATTTACCCGGATATTCTGCCGTCGTTTTCCCGTGGAGACAAGGCGGTCGGGCACCTTTTTGACGACCCGATGGTTGAGGAAAAGCGCTTTTTCAAAGACACCGGTTTTTTCCCGATCATGCATACGGTGGTCATCAAGGAAGAAATCCTCAACCGATTTCCCTGGATTGCCAAGAGCCTGCAGGCGGCGTTTCAGCAGGCAAAGGACATCTGCTTTCACCGCATGGAGGACCCCCGCAAGGTATCGCTGGCCTGGTTCATGCACTACTGGGAAGAACAGAAAAGGATCTTGGGGCCTGACCCCTGGGTTTACGGGCTGAAGGAAAACAGGAAGAGCCTGGAAAGCATGGTGACCTATGCCCATGAGCAGGGCCTGATCCCCGGAAAGTTTAAACTGGACGAATTGTTTGTCGAGCATGCCGCCGAAAAGAGTCCCCATTATCTGGTGGATCTGAAAAAGCTGAGATAACCAGT
>JBFLWU010000062.1:0-4077 GCA_040757625.1 Thermodesulfobacteriota bacterium
CTTCAAGTATTTTCCCCGTGTCTTTATCAATAAGAAAAATCGCATCGGATTCCAATTCGAACAGTTGGCGGTATTTCTCCTTGCTTTCCCGCAGAGCGTCCTCCGACGTCTTGCTGTCGGTGATATCTGTATTAAATCCGTGCCAGAGGATACTGCCGTCATCCTGTCTCTTAGGAATCGAAAGGCCAAATATCCATTTGAGTGGCTGACCTGGAATCTGCACTCGATATCTGCATTGCCAGGTCGCCAGGTGTTCGGCAGAAGACTCAATTGAGCTGAGTACTTTGTCCAGATCCTCAGGAAATATCACTTTTTTAATAGGAGAAAAATCCTCGCACACATCTTGTGGGGAGCAACCAAAGATATCCTTAATGGCTTCTGTGGTGAACGGCACGCAATAGGTTCCGTTAGGGCGTTTCTTGAGCCGGTAAAGCATTCCGGGAACATGGAAGGATAATTCAGTGAACAGGATATCGCGTTCTTTTAACTCCTCTTGCGTTCGTTTTCTTTCGGTGATATCGCGCCAGATGCAGTGACAAGCTTGACGCCCGGCAATATCAACCGACTGCGCCGACACATGAAAATGCCTTATCTCCCCTTGTCTGGTACGATGGGGAATCTCAAAAACACCGAACCCGTTTTCCGATACGCTCTGAATGAATTTCTGTATTTCTTTGTGGGATTTGTTCGCTGTGATATCCGTTAGGCGCAACCCGGCAAACTCTTCGCGAGAACACCCTAACTGCCGACAGGCCTGATCATTGAAACTAATGGGGCGAGCGGTTTCAGGGTCCAACACCACAACGCCATCCGGCCCGTTCTTGAAAAAGGCCTGATAATACCTTTCAGTCTCCTCAAGCGCCCGTACCCTCTCATTCGAATGTTTAAGCTCTCTCTTTAATTCTTTAACCTGTTTTTCCAGTTCCATATATGTCAGCATTGTACCCATCAGAACTGCATCCAATCCACAAAATAAAAAATTTTCATGTCATGCCCGCCTCAATGCCCTCCACCGACGCCCCCCGCCATTCATCCCGGTCGCAAGTCCTGCAGATGCAAAAAAACCCCGTCTCTTTTTGAGAAACGGGGTTTTGATGTTCGTTTCATAAGCTTTCCCTTTAAGATCTATTTAAAGGTTAACGGGCTATGGAACTTTTTTTAAAAAACCTATTTCCACTAATCGGCCGGTTTGTCAAGCTATCATGCAGGGGCGTACCTCAAAATTACCTGTTTGATTTACCATGGGGTACAAAAGGCACCGAGATTTACCTGAACGGGGGTTACGGTTCACATAACATCTATGCACGGCAAGTCCCACACCAAAAAGAAGGGGGTTATGGCATCGTGCCATAACCCCATGAAATTATTTGGTACGCCCGGAGGGATTCGAACCCCCGGCCTACGGATTCGAAGTCCGGCGCTCTATCCAGCTGAGCTACGGGCGCACATTTTTTCCATTGCAGCTAGTTCAATGAAAAAAAGTCAAATGGCCACAGCAGGTTACCGTGGCCATTTTTATTTTTATGGGGTGAGTGATGGGACTTGAACCCACGACAACCGGGGCCACAACCCGGTGCTCTGCCAGCTGAGCTACACCCACCGTGAGAGAACTTTGAAAAAAATTCCCTTTAAAATAGAGAAAATCTACCTAACAGATTGCAGTATTGAATTCAAGCACAATTATTATTGACATCATCATGCGCTATTATAGACTGAATTTCAATATCTTTTAATCGAAAGGCTGAAACGTTTGTGAACCGATTCTATGTGTTTCTCGTCCGCGCCGTCCTGGGGGCCGCCCTGGCGGTGATCCTGATGCGGTTTTTCTATCCGGGCGCCAATCCGGCCCTGGTGGCGGGACTCGGAATTTTCATGGTGGGAATGGCTTATATGACCGAGTATTTTCGCAACCGCAAAAACAAGAAATAAGTAATCGACCCCACAGGGGCTTGCTTTGCTCTCTGCCCAGAAGGCACAATTTGCTCAACCCATTAGAAAAATTAGAAATACGAAACAAATTCAAATATCAAATTTCCAATGACAAAAACAAAATCATTTTCAAGCGTATGCCTATTGTTTGGATCATTTGGATTTTGGTCATTAATTATTGTTTCGGTTTTCGGATTTGCGGCTGCCGCCTTGAACTGAGACGTGCTTCGGATTTCAAGACTTTGCTCTTGCTACAGAAGCGTTAACAACCCTGACTGGCCCAAAGGACCAGGATTTCATAACAGATTAAAAGGAATTCTGACCCGTGAAACAGCTGATCTTAGGAACGGCCGGACACATCGATCACGGCAAAACCGCTCTGGTAAAAGCCCTCACCGGCATCGACACGGACCGGCTCAAGGAGGAAAAGGCCCGCGGCATCACCATCGAGCTGGGATTTGCCGCCCTGGATCTGCCCGGCGGCCAGCACCTCGGAATCGTTGACGTTCCCGGCCATGAAAAGTTCGTCAAAAACATGGTGGCCGGCGCCACCGGCATCGATATTGTCGCCATGGTGATCGCCGCCGACGAGGGGGTCATGCCCCAGACCCGGGAGCACATGGAAATATGCACCCTGCTGGGGGTCGAACACGGTGCCGTCGTCCTGACCAAAACCGATCTGGTGGACGAGGAATGGCTGGAACTGGCCAAGGAGGACATCAGGGATTTTGTTAAAGGGACCTTTCTGCAGGACGCGCCCATCCTGCCGGTATCGGCGCTGACCGGCAGCGGCCTTCCCGAACTGGTTGCAGCCCTGGACGAACTCTGCGCCCGCATTCCGGAGCGGTCCGTTTCGGACCTGTTTCGCCTCCCCATCGACCGGGTGTTCACCATGAAGGGGTTCGGGACGGTGATTACCGGAACCCTTATCTCCGGCAAGGTGCAGGTGGGCGACACCGTCATGATCTACCCGTCCCGGACCACCTCCAAGGTTCGCGGCATTCAGTTTCACAATCAGAGCGTCGAGCAGGCTTCCGCCGGCATGCGCACGGCCATCAATTTTCAGGGGCTTGAAAAATCGGCTGTTTTCCGCGGCCAGGTCGTGGCCGGCCCCGACTCGCTGACGCCCAACTTCATGCTGGACGTTTCCCTGCAGTATCTTGCCAGCAACAAGAAACCGCTGAAAAACCGCACCCGCATCCGGTTTCACACCGGCACCAGCGAGGTGCTCGGCAACCTGGTCCTGCTGGAGGCCGACGAACTCATGCCGGGCGAAACCGCGGCGGCCCAGATCCGCCTGGATACGGCCCTTGCCACCGTCAAGGACGACCGCTACGTGATCCGCAGCTATTCGCCGGTGCGCACCATCGGCGGCGGACGGGTCATCAATCCGATCCCGCAAAAACACAAACGCCTGAAACCTGAAATTATAGAGCGCCTGAAAGGGATCATGGCGGGGGATCCGGAAAACAACATCGCCTATTTTGCCGAAGAGGCCGGCTACGGCGGCGTTTCCTTTGCCGGCCTGCGGATCATGACGAACCTGCCGGAAAAACTGCTTCAGCAGGCCCTGCAGAATCTCATGTCCAAAAAAATTCTCATCCAGATCGACAAGGAAAACAAAGTCTACATCCACAACGGCAGCATGGAGCGGCTCAAGCAGGAATCCCTGGCGCACCTTACAGCTTACCACCAGGCGCACCCCCTCAAGGACGGCATGTCCAAGGAGGAGCTCAAATCCAAATTCCCGGCGGTTCTGACCCCGCGTTTTTTCAATCAGGTGCTCAACCAGATGGTCAAGGACAACGAGATCGTTCAGGAAGAAAACAGCGTCCGCCTGCAAGCCCACACCGTGTCCCTGGGCGGCGACCAGGCCGACATCAAAAATAAAATTCTGGAAGCCTACCGCCGCAGCGGCCTGACCCCTCCCTATTTTCGCGAACTCAGCAGCGGGCTGCACGCCGACGCCGCCAGGTCCAAGGACATGTTGATGCTGCTCATCAATGAAGGGCAAATCATAAAGACCAAGGACGATCTGTACTTTCATGCGGACACGATTGCCGGACTGAAAAAAAAGGTGGTCGATTTCCTGCTGGACAACCAGGAAATGACGCCGACCCAGTTCAAGGACATGACCGGTTTGTCGCG
>JBFLWU010000062.1:4087-25536 GCA_040757625.1 Thermodesulfobacteriota bacterium
CTCATCCCGCTGCTGGAATACCTCGATTCCCAGAACGTGACCATTCGCGTGGGGGATGTTCGCAGGCTCCGGTCGCGGTAGGAGAAGAGGTCCTCCCCCTTTGGATTGTGCCTGGGGTATTTCAAAAGGGGTTTTTTATTCATTTCATTCCCTAACAAAATTTCAATCTGAAAATTCCAAAAAGCAAACAACTTCAAATGACCAAAATTCTAAAAAAGTCTTGTTATTGAAAAGTTTGATCATTGAATATTTGAATTTGATATTTGTTTGTAATTTGGTCTCGGGAACTTGTATTTTTATTGACCTGATACTGAGAACCTGCTCTTCTAAAAGGAAACCACGCCATAAAGACAGCAGGAGGTGAAAATGAAACCATCCGTCTATAAAAACCTGTTTAAACCTTTGAAGACAGGCGGCCTGAGGCTGAAAAACCGCATCACCATGGCGCCCCTGTATCTGGGGTACGCGGCTGCCGGCGGCAAGGTCTCGCCCCTGCTCCTGTATCATTACAAGGAAATGGCCCGCAGCGGGGCCGCCATGATCATGATCGAAAACGCCAGCATTACAGCAGGGGGAAGCGGCTCGGACCGGACCATCCGGTGCGACCATGACCGCTACCTTAACGGTCTTGAAAAGCTGGCCCTGACGATAAAGGATGAAAGCAGCTGCGCCGGTCTTCAGCTGAACCACGCCGGCCGGTTTGCCTGTGCGGCCGAACCGGTGGCACCCTCGGCGGTCCCGGTGTTCGGCCGGACCCCGCGCGAACTGAGCCGGAAAGAAATCGCGACCCTCCAGAAACGGTTTGCCGCCGCCGCCCTGAGAGCGAAAAAAGCGGGCTTCGACCTGGTGGAGCTTCACGGCGGAACCGGTTATCTCCTGTCCCAGTTCGTCTCGCCCCGGACCAACCGGCGCGGCGATACCTATGGCGGGCCCATTGAAAACCGCATCAAATTTCCCGTGGAAGTGTTAAGGCGCGTGAAGGACGCTGTGGGAGATTTTCCCGTGGGATATCGGTTCCTGGCTGACGAGTGGCTGCCGGACGGGCTTGGGCTGAACGAATCAAGCGTGCTGGCAAAAGCGCTGGAAGCGGATGGAATCGCCTATCTTTCCGTAATGGGCGGAACCTATGAATCTTTCTTCCTGCCGGATATCGTCATGAAATCCAAAAAATCCGGGTACATGACCTCTTTGGCCGGCGCAATCAAA
Source organism: Thermodesulfobacteriota bacterium (assembly GCA_040757625.1). Taxonomy (GTDB): domain Bacteria; phylum Desulfobacterota; class Desulfobacteria; order Desulfobacterales; family JARGFK01; genus JARGFK01. The sequence goes on from JBFLWU010000062.1 coordinate 5,294, forward strand.
AAACAGGTCCGGGTTCCGGTGATCGCGGCCGGGCGCATATCAACCCCGGCAAAAGCCGAGTCCGTTCTGGCAAACAAGCAGGCGGACCTGATCGGGCTGGCGCGCATGCTTTGGGTGGATCCGGCGTGGCCCCAAAAGGCCAAAACCGGAGCGGACCGGTCGATCCTCAGGTGCAGCCCCCGGTGCGATGCCTGCTTCCAGCTGGTGATGCAGGGCAAACCGGCCTTCTGCCCCCGGTGGCGCAAGGAAAAACGCGCCCTTTATCGAACGCTTTTCAGATAGTTGAGGGGACGGAAAGTCTCTCTTCGATTGCCTATGGAGTGAGCCGCTTTCGCTTCATCTTTTGCCGGCGGTCCGCCCCGGGGATAGCCCCCGTGAGGGCCGCAACCAAAGGTTACTGAACCCTGTTACACGCCCCCTGACCGTTGCGCAAACCCACAACAGGCAGAGACGATCATCACCGCCGGGAGAATCGACCTGGTGGGGACAATTCAATTACCCGTTCAGAATATTGTGCGGCAAAGGTTTTTAACGGCGGATGCAGCGGAGGGGCCATGTAATTGGGGTATCTCAATCGGCGGGACCGACGGCGTCATTCTTCGGCAACGGTCTCTATAATCTGGCCGGTGCCGAACGTGCGGTACTCACCGGCTTGCATCGACGCGCTCACGATCTCATAACTCCAGAGCAGACGCTGTCCCAGCAGCGCGGCAAGGCGCTTCATGAAAACAAGACCATCACCTGGGTGTTCGGACAGTATTTCCTCGATTGCTTTCCGGTTTATTCTGATAACCGTGGTCGGTTCCATACATTCGGCAGATGCGGAATATGCATCGCGGGCGACCAGGCTCGACCATCCGAATGAATCCCCCGCATGATTCACTGTAAAGACCGATATGCCGGCCTTGCCGATCCTCAGGGACACACGCCCCCTGATCAGGGAATAAAAATAAATCGCTGGGTCGCCCTCTGAAAAAATCACATGGCCTTTGCCGAATGATTCCTTCTCAACCTTTTCCATGATTTTTTTAACGAATTCATGGCTCAGGTTCCAGAATAACTCAGCTTGTTTGATAAACACGGTTTACCTCCCTTCCCCGTTCGCAGAGGAAGCGGCCGTATCTGCAGGGTAATACCTGAAATGATCACACCGCCCCTGCGAGAATGCCTTTCCCCATAGACAGGCGCTGACCGCCCGAGAACTATCGCCGGTTTGCCGCACCGTCTTCATCCCCTGCTTTCACCCATGGTGCCCGGCGCCCGTACCATCAAAACCGGCACGCTTGACGCCCGCAGGATTCTATCGGCGACACTTCCCCTTACCCACCGGCTCACCCCGGAGCGACCGTGGGTTGCAATAAGGATCAGGTCGACATCCCTGGCCTCGGCAAAATCCACAAGACAATCCGCCACACTCCCGACCAGGACCTCATGCTGAAATTTAACCCCGGAACGCATCAGGCGTCCCGCCACTGATTGAAGGTAGTCCGCCGCATAGGACTTCCGCTCATCTTCCATCCTCTTGGTATATTCAAGAATCTGACTATAATCCACCTGGCTGGTGGCGGTGGGCGCGCCCCAAAACCGCGTGGATGCAGGTTCAACCACCCTGGCAAAAATGACGGTCTGCACCTGGCAGCCTTGAATAAACGCCTCGACATGCGGCAATACACATTCAGCCAGCTGTGAACCATCCAATGGAACCAGAATCTTTTGATACATGGCCCCTCCCCTTTTTAGATGTCCATAATAGCCGGATCAGGTTTTTGAATTACATATTCACTTCCAAACCTTTCTGAAAAGGCTGTGGCCACAACCTCAGCGGCGCATTGCGGGTCTGTGAGGTAGTCAAAGTTGATGACAAGATCGAACTCGTACGGGGTCACATCCTTTTTTCTGAAAACCTTCCTGAAAAAATCCCGCTGCTCTTTATCAATCTGATCGATTTTACGGTCGGCTTCCTGCTCGTTGATGTTCAGTGTCCTGGTCAGGCGTTTGATCCGGTACGCCCTGCCGCTGATCAGTCGAACCGCCAGAATGCGTTCCCGCGGCAATATCAGGTGAGCCCCCCTGCCGACAAATATGGATGATCCCAAATAGGATAACGATACCACCACCCGAAACAGATGCCTGGCATAATCGCTCTTGGTAAAAGATTTTTCACTGATCAGGTACCACAGGATCTCGTTCGTTTTTCCCGGATAGAGTTCATCGAAAATCGCCACCGTCTGTTCACGGATGTTGGCTTCCTGGGCAATGAAAGTTAAAATCGTTTTATCATGCACATGAAAGCCGGTCCGCCTTCTCAGGAGATCGGCGACTTCCAGAGCACCGACCCCGATATCGCGGGAAAAACAGATTGCCGGCGGCATTTCCTGACTGGGTTTTTCTTTCGGCGCTTTGCCGCGTTTTTGTTCCCATTCCCAGATGTACCGGCCGGCAATTTCTGAAGGGTTTGATTTTTTAACCGCATACGTTCCCGGAACATGTTTTTTTCTGCTCCCGGCCAATTCCGTCATGCGCCCTCCTCTTACGGTTTCATCTTCTGTTCGGCGTCGTTTTGACGAAACCGCTTGGATAATGCATGAAAGCATCGTTAAACATATTTGGCGCCCGTCAGATATGAACCTGTCCCATTAACTTCACGATGCCGGCACCACTTTACGGTTGCAAGGGTTACCGTTCGGCAGCTTTCACACGCCTCTTCACCCGGACAGTTTTGCGGGCAGCTTTCACGCCTGATATAAACAATCGTTCCGGGCTTTAGATCATAATTGCTCCTAAAGGATATGCCGGCATCGCTGTGGTCTATTTTTTTTGCCTGATAGGCGGCGCCGGACAGATTGGTCCGGCAGACCAATGCCGCGTTCAATCGGTATCGGGAACCTTTGCGTTTCTCATCAATTGTAGCCATTTCAGCGCCTTTTGCCTGAAAATTCCCTGCAGCCTGCCGCAGGAAGGTTCAAGCGCAATGGATTGTATAACCGGTTGCAAGGAGACTTTTGCTAAAAAAACGCACATGCCTATTTTAACTCAAGATCTATCACGCTGTTTTCGCTCCCGAAACAGTTCGGGCAGGACTGATCGTTACAGGGATCCACCAACCATTTTCCATCTGCCAAAAACTTATACTCGTATTTGCCGGAGGGAATCATCATCGTCCGGTTCCATTTTCCGTTTCCATCGTTTTTCATGGGGTGCGCCCGGGTATCCCAATTGTTGAAATCACCCGACAGGAAAACCTCACGGGCCTCGGCCGCTTCAAACGAAAATTTAACCTTCCGCAGCTTCGGTTTCGTTTTCTCCTTTGTTCTTGCCATTGTTCACCTCCTTATTTGTCCATGCCATGGCTTTGGGTTGCCGATATCCAGGGGTGCGGCAGGCAGTAGACACGCCAGCAGCAGTTTGCCTGGTCGCAATGTCCGTGTGCTTTGCCGAAGCAATCCGGGTTCCCCTCAATGCGCTGAACGCTCCGAATCAGGTGTGCCAAATCGAACCGGCTGTCAACCGGAGCAGAGTCTTCCGTTTTCACCATATCAATCCGTCTCGGTAAGTAACGTTTTGTGATTTATTAATACCGACTTTATTAAATTTATCCATAGGGTGAAGGCTTCAATTTTCATGGGGAAATCACCTATGCGGGAATGCCCCCCAGATGACGGCAACGTTTTCCAGCATAGATGATCAAACTCTTGCAGTTGCAATGGAAATGACCGTCGGCGGCAGCGAAAAATTGTTTCCAAAAAACGCTATAGGCTACCTGAAAAAGAGGGGGTTGCTGCGGAGGGAATCCTGTTTAAGCGATCATGCCTTGATGAACTTGTAAAAAGTCAAAATTCCGACGGCAAAGTCAAAAGCTCCAAGTTCAAGGCGTGCGAATCTTGTGTGATGAGGCGAACTTATCGTAAAACGAGATGAAGCGCACCGCAGAAACTGGGCTTTTTACAAAGCCATCATGCCTTCCAGCTGTCGATATCGATAATGCCGAGCTTGGCCGCGTAGCGCACGAGTTCAAGGGTGCTGTGCAGTCCGAGCTTGCGCATGATATTGGCGCGGTGATTTTCAGCCGTTTTAGGGCTGATGAACAGTTTATCAGCGACCTGCTGGATGGACCGCCCTTCGGCCAGCAGGACCATCACTTCCTGTTCGCGGGGGGTCAGGGCGTCATAGCCGCTGCCGGTCACAATCTTCTCAGCGGCCATCAACCCGGCAAGTTTCTTGACAACCTGCTGGGAAACAGCCGTGTCCATATAATAATCCCCTTGCATGACATGTTCGATTCCTTCCAGAAGCTTATCGGCGGCCGACACCTTTATGATATAACCGAAAGCGCCGGATTGAAACGCTTTCACGATGTAATCGATATTTGAATGCACGCTGATGATCAGAATGCGGGTGCGCGGTGAGGACTTGAGCATCTCACGGATGAGTTCAAGCCCGCTCTGGTCCGGCAGGGCAATGTCCACCAGCGCAATATCGGGTTTGTGTTTTCCGGCCAATAACAGACCCCCGCGCCCGCTGCCGGCCTCCCCGACCACTTCATACCTGGCGCTGCGGCCGATGATCGCTTTGAGCCCTTCCCGGAAAAGGGGATGGTCGTCAACGATGATAATGGATGTCTTATGATCCACCGGATTGCTCCTTTACGGGGATTTTAATAACGACGCGCGTGCCGGCCATGGGGCGCGAGCGCAGCGTCATTTCGCCGCCGAGCAGATGGGTCCTTTCGCGCATGCTGCGAAGGCCCATCCGTTTTTCCTCGGTTAATGATTTTTCGCGGGCCTCCACGTCAAAGCCTTTGCCGTCGTCTTCGATGCGCAGAATGATATGCGGAGAGGCGCCGATCACCCGGATGGTCGCAAGGGCCGCCTCGGCATGTTTTTTGATATTATTCAGGCCCTCCTGAACCAGCCGGTAAATCTGGATGGCGGTTTCGGGGTCCGGGTTCAGTGCCTGCATCCCGGCCGACTGAAAGTCGACCCGGATCCCGCTGTTTTCGGAAAACTCGCCGCAATAGGTTTCAAGCGCCTTGATGATGCCCATTTCTTTGAGACCGACGGGTTGCAGTTCATAGGCGAGTTCCCTGACCGCCTTGATCGTTTCTTCAATGAGGCCGGAATAAGTCGCCATCTTTTCTTTTAATGCGTCTGGCGCATGCGCTTCGATCCGGATGTCTTCCCAGAACATATCGCTGCTGATTTTCAGCGCGGAAAGGTTCTGGGCGATGCGGTCATGGAGTTCATACGAAATCATCCGGCGCTCGATTTCCTGCGCCTGCAGGAGCTGCTGGGAAAGCGTGCGAACCTGTTCTTCTGTCCACAGGCGCTCGGTAATGTCTTCAACCATCTCGATGGCGGCCACCACATGATCTTTATCATCCTTGATGGGCGAGGAAATGATTCGATAGTTTCTGATTTCATCGCCGGCCGGGGTCAGGGTGATCGACTCATGCACCTCGCCGTCCGCCAATGTTTTGACCGTCGGGCAGTAGGAGCACACCCCTTGCCGCGGGGGATCGTTAAACGAGCGATAACACAGCGGCTGCTTTAAAAGATCGATATGCGGATACCATCTTTTCATCTGATTGTTTAAGGTCAGAATTTCCATGGCCGGGCTGATGAGCGCCACGCCGATGGCGATGTGGTCCACCAGGCTTCTGTAACGCTCTTCAGATTCCCTCAACCTTTTCGAAGTCTGTTCGCGTTCGCTGATATCGCGCACCGCAGCGATAATCTTTTGCTCGCCCTCTGAAAAAAAACCTGCCGTCCGCATTTGGCCCGGAAAGACGGAACCATCTTTCTTTTTAAAATCACCCGACGCGATATCGTCGTCAGCCCCTTGCGGCCGGATGCGCGTGGGCATATACGCCTCGGGCGCTTTTTCTCCGGCGCAGATATCCGCAAGCGTCAAAACTGAAAACTCGACTTTGGAATACCCGAAAAGCTCCTGCGCCGCTCTGTTGGCATCTTCGACGCGCCGGGTTGCGGCATCGAAAACCAGCACCGCATCGGACCCGTATTCGAAAAGATGGCGAAAACGCGCTTCACTTTGCCGCAAGGCGTCTTCCATGATTTTTGTTGTGGAGAGGATCGTTTGTTTACCGGCATGCATGGAAATCACCGCTAATCGTGGCAACGCTAATGGGTGACTCTTTCCAGCCCGAAGAGCTGCTCTGACAGGCTGTTGAAAAACAAGGATCAGGTCGCCAGACAAGGCGCGCGGCGATTCGACAAGCGCAGCCTGTAAGTATATGTGAGCACTGGCGAGAACCGCGCAACACCGTATGGCGGCCTCAGACGCAGTTCTTCAACAGCCTGCTAAATATATAACTTATTATAGTCACAGCAGAATTCAGGATGCCGAATCAACAGTCGGTAAGATATTCCGAACCAGGACCGCTTGAGCAGGGTGTCGCAGACAGGAAAGATATGTGCCGAAAATTATCCGATATTGACGGGTGGAAGTCAAATTATTTCAATTTGTCGGCACCGGCGGATGAAAGGCCCCGCCGGCGCGCCCGTGCTCAGATCTTTTGCGCCGGGCTGAAACTGATCATCCGATCGACAATGCTGTCCAGGAGCAGCATGCCCTCGCGGGTTGCAACACATCGATCGCTTTCCACCTTAAGGAGCCCCTTTTCTTCTAGTTCAGCTAAAACGGCGTGAAACATTTCCATAAAGTTCCGCTTGAATTTCCGGTTGAACCGGTCCAGGCGGATCCCCTCAGCCGTGCGAAGCCCCAGAAAAACCGCTTCCATCATCTGCTGTTCGGCGGTCAGCGTCTCGCTGTCTTTTATCGCCGGCCGGCCGGCAGCGAGCAGGGTGCTATAGCGCCTGACGCTGCGATGATTCCAGAAGCGGGCCGGGTCCAGAAACGAGTGCGCCGACGGCCCCAGCCCCAGATAGGGTGAAAAGTTCCAGTACTTCTGATTGTGCCGGGACGGGTATAATCCGGTCCCTTCCGCGCCGGCCAGGGTAAAGTTTGAAATCTCGTACTGGACATAACCGTTTTGCGCCAGCCACTGCACTGTCTCGACAAACAGCTCAGCGGCTCTTTCCTCCGGCAGCGGGCTGATGCGGCCCTGCCGCCGGCTGCGTTCCATGGGGGTCCCCTTTTCATAGGTCAGCAGGTAGCAGGACAGGTGCTGCGGCCGGAGCGAAACCGCCCGCTCAAGGTCGGACCGCCAGGATGTTGCTGTTTGCCCGGGGACCGCGTAGATCAGATCCAGCCCGATGTTTTCAAAGCCGGCCCGGCGGGCCCATTGAATGCAGTCCAGGGCGTCGGCGGCGCTATGAATCCGCTTCAAAAATTTCAGAACGCGGTCCTGAAAGGACTGTACCCCGATCGTGATGCGGTTGACGCCGCAGCGACGAAACTCCGACAGGCTGCCGGCGGATACGGTGCCGGGGTTCACTTCCAGGGTCAGTTCGGCGTCGGGAAGGATGTTAAAGCAGCGCCGGGCCTGGGACAGAATACGCTCGATTTCAACCGGGTTTAAAACGGAAGGCGTTCCGCCGCCGATATAAAGGGTGTCGACGCCGATGCCGCGCCCTGCGTAAAAGCGCATCTCTATAGCCAGCGCTTTTATAAATGCGTCCCTGAGCGACAGGTCTGTTACCGAGTAAAAATCACAATAGGGACATTTGCGGAGGCAAAAGGGGATATGGATGTATAAACCGGCCGGTTCGACCGGCCAGACGAGATTGTCTAAAAAGTCATTTCTCAAGATCAATTGCTGAAGCCGGCCCCCAGTCCCATTCCCAGTTCCAGGGCCTCCTGATTTATTTTTAAAAATCCCGCGGGGATGCGGCTTTTAAGAACCTTCAAGATGGATTCGGACTTGACGATCCCGGTCAGGCCAATCACCGACCCCAGCATGCAGATGTTGAATACGATCGGCTTGCCGATCTTGTCCATCACGGTCTGGTACATGGGCAGCGGCACCTGGCGGGCATCGACCTTTCGCTCCGTTACCACAAAACGGGTGTCCGTTACCAGAAGCCCGCCCGGCCGGATAATGGGGCTGAACTTGTTGTAGGCCTGCTGCGTCAGGCACACCAGCACATTGGGCTGAAAGACTTTGGGAAAGTGTATTTCCGTGTCGGCGATGATGACATCGCTGCGGGTGGCCCCGCCCCTGGCTTCAGGGCCATACGACTGCGACTGCACCGCCACCAGGTTGTCGAAAAGGACGGCCGCTTCGGCCAGGATGATCGCCGCGGTGATGACTCCCTGGCCGCCCGATCCTGAAAACACCATTCTGCATCTTTCCATGTCTATTGCCCTTTCATCGCCCGTTCGATGATGCGGTTGTACTCGTTACAGTACTCCGGCAGTTCCTTTTCCACGAAAATCCCCCGCTCGATCAGGCCGGGGTTTTCCAGCTTGGCTTTGGATCCTATCGGCGTGGTGTTGTCTTTATAATGTTCCATCATGTCCACGGCGCTGCCGACCCGGTTTTTCCGTCCGAAATAGGTGGGGCACTGGGACATGATTTCCACCACCGAAAAACCTTCATGCAGAATGGCACGCTGGATCATGTCGGCGATCTGGTGCACATGATAAGTGGTGGTGCGGGCCACAAAGGTCGCGCCGGCGGCAACCGCCAGCTGGACGATGTCGAAATCGTGGTCGATGTTGGTGTAGGGCGCCGTCGTGGCGCTGGTACCGTAGCCCGACAGGGGCGAATACTGGCCGCCGGTCATGCCGTAGGTGCGGTTGTTCATCACGATGGCGGTGATGTCGATGTTGCGGCGGGCGGCATGAATAAAATGATTGCCGCCGATGGCCAGGGCATCCCCGTCCCCCATGGGAACGATCAGGTTGAGTTCCGGGCGGCTCAATTTCAGGCCGGTGGCAAACGCCAGCGCCCGGCCGTGCAGGGTGTGCAGGGTGTGAAAATCGACGTAACCGGAAATCCGGGAAGAACAGCCGATCCCGGACACCATCACGATCTCGTTCTTGCTCAGCCCGAGTTTTTCCACCGCGCGCAAGAGCCCGTTGAGCACGATCCCGTGACCGCAGCCCGGACACCACAGGTGCGGAAAAAACCTTTCTCTGATGTAATCCTTTACCGCCATGCCTTATACTCCCTTTCCGCGGATAAGCCGCAGAATATTGCGGATGTCCGAATCGGTAATAAAGACCCCGTCGATGCGGTTGGCCAGAAACACTTTTTCAGGTTCATTCACTGCCGCCTTTACCGAATGCAGCACCTGCCCCATGTTCATTTCAACCACCACCACGAATTTTGCCTCCGCGCACTTCTCCCGTACGATAGCATCGGGAAACGGCCACAGCGTCTGAAGCTCCAGCAGTCCGAAGCGTTCGCCCCGGGGCCGGCGGCTTTCCACCACATGCCGGGCCGCCCGGGCCGACGAGCCGTAGGAGATCAGCAGGCATTCGGCGTCCTCGAGATAAAATTCCTTGTACCGGGCGATCTGGTTCACATTGTTTTCGATCTTGTCCACCAGGTGGCGCAGGAGCCCGTGGACCACCTGAGGATTGTTGGACGGAAAGCCCCACATGTCGTGAAACAGTCCGGTGACATTGTAGCGATGCACGCCGCCGAAGTCCGACATCGGCAGCCGGCCGTCTTCGCGCGGCAGATAGGGATGGTAGTCCACGCCCCCCCTGACCGAGGTTTTCAGCCGCTCCACCAGCGGAATTTCACCCGGCTCCGGCATGATCAGACGCTCACGCATGTGGCCGACCACTTCGTCGAACAGGAGAATCACCGGCGTCCGGTAGGTTTCGGCGATATTGAAGGCGTCCACGGTGATGGCAAAGACATCCTGATTGTTGGAGGCCGTCATCGTAACGATCGAATGGTCCCCGTGGGTCCCCCAGCGGGCCTGATTGACATCCCCCTGGCTGACATGGGTCGGATTGCCGGTGGACGGTCCGCCCCGCTGGACATTGACGATGACGCAGGGGATCTCCGCCATGATGGCGTACCCCAGGGCCTCCTGCATCAGGGAAAACCCGGGGCCGCTGGTGGCGGTCATGACCTTGTGCCCGGTAAGCGACGCCCCGATGATGGCGCACATGGATGCGATTTCGTCTTCCATCTGAATAAACTTGCCGCCCTTCTGGGGCAGACGGATCGACAGCTGCTCGGCCACCTCGGTGGAAGGCGTGATGGGATAACCGGCAAAAAAGTCAAGCCCCGCATACAAGGCGCCTTCGACGCAGGCCTCGTTTCCCTGAAGAAATTTGATGTTGCTGCTCATGATTTCGCCGCCTGTTCTTCTTCCTTGATGATCGCAATGGCAAGGTCCGGACACCTGAGCTCGCACAGTTCGCAGCAGATGCAATCCTGCGGACGCCGGGCAACCGCCTTTTCCGCTTCATCCAGCTCCAGTACGTTTTTAGGGCAGAAATGGACGCAGATGCCGCACCCCTTGCACCACTCCCGGTTAATGACATGCTCTTTCAATTTCGGCTTTGCCATGGTCGCTCCCATTCAAAATTCGGCCCGAAGTTTTCAGGCGCTTTCCGAAGATCACCCGCCGGAACTTCGCTGAACCTATTAGCAGTCGTTTCAAAACCTCGGATCAGGTCTGAGAGCAAGGCGCACGCAGATGAAAAAGCGCAGCATACACCGGAGTATCTGAGCATTTTAAAGAGGCTTGCAACACAGCTATCAGGCCTCAGATGGGGTTTTGAAATGACTTTTAGGGTATATAGTTCCATTTTTTTATAACAGGTTGTCAAGCAAAAACAGCCGCAACGGTTCCGGCAGGCCGACAGCAGGCCATGTTCAGGCAACTCCCTCGATAATCCTCAGCAACGCATCGCTCTTTTTCTGCATGCGGTCGAATTCCTGTTCCGACCGCTCATGATCGTAACCGAACAGATGCAGCACCCCGTGAACCAGCAACTCGGACAAACGCAGGGAAAAGGAAATCCCCGCAGCCTGGGCTTCCCTTCGGGCGGTTTCCGCGGAAATAACCACATCCCCCAGCAGGTTTGGCGCAATATCGGAGCAATCGCCCACTCTCATGGGAAAGGCGATCACGTTGGTGGGACCGCTTCGATTCAGGTATTGCTTATTCAACTCAGCGATGTAGGCATCGTCAACAATCATTATGGAAAGTTCGGCATCAGGAGATTCCAAGGCGTTTAAGACGGCCTGGGCCCTTTGAACCATTTTCTTTTGTGTTATCCTGATTTTGCTTTGCCGGTTGTTGATCAGAACCCCCATTTTTCCCTTTCCCTTTGGTTATGGCGCTGCTTTCGCTGTACTCGATGCGGTGGTGATGGATGCCGTTTAATATTTTATTGAAACTCTTGGCGATATTATCCAGATCTTTGAGCGTCAGCTCGCAATGATCGAGCTGGCCGTCGGAAAAAATCTTGTTGATCAGGTGCTGTACCAGTCCCTGAATCCGGGCAGGCGTCGGGTTTTCCAGGGTTCGCGAAGCGGCTTCAACCACATCGGCCAGCATGACCAGGGCGGCCTCGCGGGTCTGCGGTTTGGGGCCCGGATAGCGGAAGTTATCGATTTTAACGGCATCTTCACCTTTTAACTGCCTGGCCTTGTCGAAAAAGTAGCTGATCAGGCTGGTGCCGTGATGCTGCCGGATGCTGTCGATGATGACCTGGGGAAGTTTGTTCTCCCGGGCGATTTCAACCCCGTTCTTCACGTGGGCGATCAAAATCAGGCTCGACATGGACGGCGCCAGCTTGTCGTGCCTGTTTTTCCCGTTTGCCTGGTTCTCGATAAAATAGAGCGGCTTACGGATCTTTCCGATATCATGATAATAGCCGCTGACTTTTGCCAGAAGGGGATTGGCCTTAACCTCTGAAGCGGCCGCCTCCACCAGGGACCCGACAATGACGGAGTGATGATAGGTTCCGGGGGCTTCGATCATCAGCCTTCTGAGAATCGGTCGGTCCAGATTGGCCAGTTCCAGCAGGGTGATATCGGTGGGATAGCCGAAGGCGATTTCCACGATCGGTGCAATGCCGGCGGTAATGATGCCGGCCCCGATACCGCCTAAAAACGCGAAGATCCAGCCTGAAACAAACTCTAATCCGGTGATCTCAGCCATATACATGTTGATGGCTGTCGCCAGGACCACGTTCACGCAGCCGAGTTTGGCTCCGGCCTTGATAAAGACCTTGCGCTCCCGGCAGCTCTGGATCCAGTAAGCCGCCATAAACCCGTTGATCAGGAAATAGATAAATACTTCCAAGCGGTTTTTGAAAATTATGGCGCTGCAGACCGCCAGCACCATGGCTACCGGAATAGCGACGTCCAGGCCCATAAACAGGCACACGGTCATGGCTGCGGATGCGATCGGAATGCCGTACCACATGGAAGCGGCCGTAATCGAAAAGGGCATGGTCACGTTCATGGACTCCGATACGGAGGCCGAAACCCGGGCCAGAATGAAGAAAGCCACCAGAACGCTGGCGATAAACAGAAGGTTTTTATTGTGATCGGTTTCCAGCTGGGGATAGCGCTGCAGGTACAGCAGATAGGTCGACATGAACAGGCATAAAACCAAAACCGCGACACTGCTGCTGACGGCCAGCAGGCGTTCGTTTTTCACCTGGCCCTGAATCGCTTTCAGTTTCAACAGCTGGACTTCGGCCACCCGTTCACCCTCGCGCAGCAGCATCTCGCCGGCCTTGATCTGATACAAAACCGGCTTGACTTCAGCGGCCGCCCGCTTTTTGCGTTCTTCGGTCTCGCTCTTGTTCAGGGTGATATTGGGCTGCACCAGTTCCTGAACGAAATCGACAATCACGTCCCGCAGCGAATGATGGTGGTCCTTGAGCAGCGGTTGGCCGATGACCCGTACCATGGTTTTGGCCTGATCGTGGCCGTAATACGATTTCAGGTTTTGTTCCACATGCTCGTTCTTGGAGTCGACTTCCCGCAGGGCGATGCCCCTGTCGACGTCCCTGAGCAGCAGGTCCTTGTTGGTCACCACCCCGTTTTCAAGAATCTGGGACAATATCTTAATCGTGTAATCGGTGATCTCCTCGGAAAATCTCTCTTTGATCAGGATCCGGTAGGCTGCCTTGCTGATGCTGAAACCGAGTTCCTTTTCGAACGCCGGTTTCAGCTGCCAGATCTGGTCCTCGATGGATTTCTTTTCTTCTTTCGGAGGGTAAGCCGTCGTTGCCGCTCCGGTCGCTGATTCGGTAATTTGAACGATCTGATTTTCCGCTTCGGCTTCTAAAACGGAGCGGATTTTGGCAAAGGCTTTCTCGACCCGCTGAGCCGTTTTTTTCAGCAGAGAAACATCATGATCATATACCGTCAGGACGCTTTCAACCGCCTGACGGCGATTGGCCTGGGTTGCCTGAATGTCCTCTATAAAAAAATCGGCCGGGGCCTTGATATCCCGGTCGGCGACATCGCCGATCTGATAGGTATGTTGAATGCTGACCATGCTCGGCGTAAAAATGCCGGTAAATATGAGTGTGACGGCAACCAGCAAGCCCCACGGAACCCCGTGGCTGGAAACGAACCATTCACTCACTGTTTTTTTTCTTTTTTCAATATCCATTGTTAAAATCGTGATATTTTTTTTAGCCCCGCCTGGACGGGGATCAGCCGGACGGATTACTTTGTGCGGTCCGCTTCAAGGTTCTCATAGGCATTGATGATTTCCTGAACCAGTTTATGCCGGACCACGTCCTTCCTTGAAAAAAATACCATCTTTATCCCCTTGATATCCTGTAAAATATTCTTTGCCTCAATGAGGCCCGAGGGTCGCCCCGCCGGCAGGTCGATCTGGGTGATATCCCCGGTTATGACCGCCTTGGAGCTGAACCCGATCCGGGTCAGAAACATTTTCATCTGTTCCGACGTGGTGTTCTGGGCTTCATCTAAAATGATAAACGAGTCGTTCAGTGTTCTGCCGCGCATAAAAGCCAGGGGCGCAACTTCAATAATACCCTTCTGCAGCAAATTTGAAACTTTTTCAAAGCGCATCATATCGTGGAGCGCATCATACAGCGGCCGCAGATACGGATCAACCTTTTCAGCCAGATCGCCGGGTAAAAAACCCAGGGCCTCTCCGGCCTCAACAGCGGGTCGGGTGAGAATGATGCGATTGACCTTTTTTTCGGAAAGCGCCGCAACCGCCATGGCCATGGCCAGGTAAGTCTTCCCGGTACCGGCCGGACCGATGCCGAACACAATATCAAAATGCCGGATGGCGTCAATATAGTCCTTCTGGGCGGTGCTTTTGGGGGTAATGGAGCGCTTGGTTGAGGTGATATAGATCTTGTCGAGAAAAATATCTTTCAGCCGGACCCGATCATCTTCACTTAATACCCGGACCGCATAATCCACGTCATTGGGATATACGGGGTAGCCTGCCTGCAGCAGGTCATAGAGCTGGTTGAGTATGTTTTGCGCAAGCCGGGCGGCCTCATGGTCTCCCTGGATAAAAACGGCATTGCCCCTGGCATGGATTTTGACGTCCACGTCCGCGGCAATTTTCTGCAAATTGCGGTTGTGTTCACCGAAAAGCGGCTGCAACAGGTCCACGTTTTCGAAAAAAAGTCTGACCGGCGGTTCATCGGCGCCTTCATCCATATCTGTTCGGGGTGTTTTCATCAGGCATAAACCTCTAGACAGTCACTTATCATACCTTTTTCGAGGATTGCAAACACCAATTTTAGGTAGGATGCCACAAACTGAAAAACCCCTTGACTCTCCGAAACGGCTTTGTTAGTTTAACTTGTTGATACCGCTTAAAATTTTAAGGCATTGTTTTTGTTCGTTTTTGATTGACGGTCGCTACGGGGCACGATTTTTCGTGCCGTTTCTTATTGAGGCATCATGAACCCACTGGATATGGTCATCATTGTCATACTGGCATACTGCCTGATCAGGGGTACGTTCAGGGGCCTGGTCAAGGAAATATCTTCCATTATCGGAGTCTTGGCCGGATTTTACGCTGCCTACACCTATTACCCGCTTCTGGCCGAACCCCTGGCCCGCTGGATATCCAACGCATCGTATCTGAACATATTGAGTTTTTTAATCATTTTCAGCGTTGTTTTTATTTTAATCAGCATCGTGGGCATTATCATCAAGTATCTTCTGAGTATCGCTTTTCTTGGCTGGGTGGACCGCATCTGCGGCGCGGGCTTCGGTCTGATTAAGGGCATCCTGATTGTGTCCGTATTATTAATCGCGCTCACAGCATTTCTTTCAAAACACTCCGCAATTATAAAAGATTCCATGCTGGCGCCGCATGTCAGCCTGGTTTCAGAAAATATGGCCAAAGTCATTTCCAAAGACATGAAAGACAAATACAGCTCAAAAATAAAGGAATATAAAGAAGTTTGGAAAAAACCCCGAAAAACCACACCCCCCGTTCAATCGAAGCCTTAATTCAACTGATCGAAAAGTTAAGGGGAGAAAACGGCTGCCCCTGGGACAAAAAACAGACTTCCCGCTCCATGGCGCTCTACCTGGTGGAAGAGATGTATGAGCTCGTCGATGCCATCGAAAAAGGGAACCCGGACGACGTCTGCGAAGAGCTGGGGGATGTGTTGTTTCATATTTTTTTCATAGCGCGCCTGTTTGAAGAGACGGGCCGCTTCACTATCGGGGATGTCGCCGCCGGCAATGTCCGGAAAATGACCCGCCGGCACCCCCATGTTTTCGGTTCCACCCCCCTGGAGAGCGCCGAAGCGGTCAAGCGCCAGTGGCATACGATTAAAACGACTGAAAAAAAACCGACCCCCGGCGGATCGCTCCTGGATTCACTGCCTCCCGGACTGCCGGCCCTGATGCGCGCCTACCGGATTTCAGAACGGGTCTCCAAGGCCGGTTTTGACTGGAGCGACATGCAGGGCGTTTTAACCAAGGTTGAAGAGGAATGGAATGAACTGAAATCGGCCATCCGGGCCGATGACAACGCCGGATCAAACCACCGCAATGTCTCGCTTGAATTCGGGGACCTGGTCTTCACGCTGGTCAATGTGGCCCGTTTCGCCCGTATTCACCCGGAAACGGCTACGGCCGACGCAACCAACAAATTTGAAGCCCGCTTCAGGCAGATGGAAAGACTCCTGGCTGCGGCAGGCCGGACACTGGAATCCCTTTCCGAGCAGGAAATGAATCTGTTCTGGGAAAAAGCCAAAACAGCCGCCGGCCACTCTGACGGGGATAGCGTATGATTTCAATTATCGATTATGATGCCGGCAACCTGGCCAGTGTCGCCCGGGCCTTGACCTACCTGGGTTTTCCCTGCAGGATCACCAACGACAGCGCCGAGATTGAACGATCCGAACGTATTATTTTTCCGGGGGTCGGTGCGGCCGGATCGGCCATGCAGAGCCTCAGGCGCCTGGGGCTAGACACCATCATTGCGTCCCAGTTCGGCAAGGGCAAGCCGATCCTGGGAATCTGTCTGGGAACCCAAATCATTATGGGACACAGCGATGAGAACCAGACTGACTGTCTCGGCCTGATCGCCGGATCGGTGCGGGCCTTTCCGTCACGGCTTCTATCCGAGGGCGGCGACCGTTTAAAAATACCCCACATGGGCTGGAACCGCATTCAGATCCAGAAACGTCATCCGGTGCTGGGCGGGGTCGATCCGGACGCTGAATTTTATTTCGTTCACGGCTATTACCCGGACCCGGCCGATCCGGCCGACATGATCGCTGCCACCCGCCATGGCATTTCATTTGCCTCGGTTATCGGATTTAAAAATCTGGTGGCGACCCAGTTTCACCCGGAAAAGAGCGGCAAGCCGGGCCTGATGATACTGAAAAACTTCTGCCGATGGAACCCATCATGTTAAGTAAACGCATCATCCCCTGCCTGGACGTGCATGAAGGCAAAACCACCAAGGGGATCAAATTCAAGAACAATGTCGAAATCGGCGATCCCGTTGAAATGGCTCGTTTTTACTACGAAGCCGGCGCCGATGAAATCGTGTTTTACGACATCACCGCATCCCATGAAAAAAGAGGGATTATGATCGATGTCGTCCGGCGCGTGGCCGAAACCATTTTTATTCCCTTTTCAGTGGGCGGGGGTATCCGGACGGTGGAGGATATGCGCACGGTCCTGCTGGCCGGAGCTGAAAAAATCAGCGTCAATTCCGCTGCGGTAATAAACCCGGATATCATATCCCAGGGCGCCAAAGCCTTCGGCAGCCAGTGCGTGGTCCTGGGGATGGATGTAAAGCGGGTGGAGAAAAGCGCAAAGATCCCTTCCGGTTATGAGATCGTAATCAACGGCGGCAGAACCTTTATGGGCATCGATGCGCTGCAGTGGGCCGTTAAAGCCCAGGATCTCGGCGCCGGCGAAATCTGTCTCAATTCCATTGACGCCGACGGGACCAAAGACGGATACGAACTGACCTTGACGGCGCTGATTTCAGAAAACGTCGATATTCCGGTGATCGCTTCAGGGGGGGCCGGAAAACCGGAACATCTATGCGACGTTCTGACAACCGGCAAGGCGGATGCGGCCCTGATCGCCTCGATGGTTCACTATGGCACCTATAGCATTGAAAAAATCAAAAAAATTCTGGATGCCAGCGCCATCAAGGTTCGTAAAACCTGGTAACCGCTATCGTCCGTTTGACTTTGCGGTGGTCTTTATCAATGACGTTGTATATAAAAGGTGAAAACTCCCCGTTTTTCACCGCCGCGCCCCCCGACACCGCCTCGGGCGATTGGGTTTCGGTTTCGCGCTCCCTACGGTCGGAGAGTCTCGCCCCATCGACCTTCTTTTTTATGGTTTCCCTAATTGTTTCAATTACTTCTCGACGCTTGATGGTGGCAAAGAACCCGGAATCGTCCGCCGTCCCTGCCTGGTCGGCGATGTTTGCGTCCCGGTTGCCGCCTCCGGTCAGCTGATCGGTATACTGCTGAAGCACGTTATAGATCTGATAGGCCGGTATCCGCAAAAGGATTGTCTCCCTGTTCTAAAACAGATCCATAATAAACTTTTAAAATATAACGATGACTGCTGAACGCGATTTCCGGCAGCTTTTCCGGCCGAAAGTACGCCACGGCAGCGGCATCGTCGCCGGGCGCCGGGCTGCCGTCAATGCATTTCACCAGATACCCGATCATCAGGACGTTTCCGTAACGATCGCTTGTATCGGCCGTGACCCCCAGGAGCTTGTCGATCTGCCCGTTCAGTCCGGTTTCTTCCCGCAGCTCCCTTAACGCCGCCAGGTCGGGGGGTTCGCCCAACTCGATAAAACCGCCGGGAAGGCACCAGTATCCCTTTTTAGGCTCCACATCGCGTTTGACCAAAAGCACCCTGTTTTCAGCGTCGGTCACCACCAGGCTTGTGGCCGGCACGGGGTTTTCATAAATAGGGGCCCGGCAGGTCTCGCAGAAAAGCCGGTTGCCGCCCTCCACATATTTTCGGACCAGACGGTTCCCGCAATAATGGCAAAAGATCTTGGGTTGCATCCGCACTACACTGACAGAAAGCTAATCGTCAAAGTTTCCCTTCGGCCCCTTGTCGCTGCCCAGAGCGGCGGCCCGCTCGGCAATCTTTGCGGGGGTCCAGTCCTCCGGTTTTTCAATGCGCCTGACTTTCGGCTTCATATTATAAGATCCGGCCTTGAGAATGGCCTCAATGGCCAGGGGTGCGGTGTCTTTGGCATTGAGCACGTTGACCAGCATGTTGTAGACGAAGTCCGCCACGCGCTGGGTCATCCGATCCCTGACGGCTTTGGGCTGGCCCATCAGCTTGTTCTCGAAAACAAGATTCAGGCTTTTGTAGTCGCCTTTCTTGAGCCCTTTCGACTGGGCATAGGTTACCATTTCGGACCACATCGCTTCGGTCATGCCCTGGTCCTTGACCTTGATGAAGTTGCCGTCGCCGTCCAGAATGGCATTGCCGTAATCATTGACCTCCAGCCCCCAGGAAATCATCTGCAGGGCCGTGGCCACGTTGGCCTTGGTGGTACGGGTTTTGGCTGCGATTTCACGCAAGCGGTCGGAGTTGTTCCCCGAAGTGCCGTGCTGGGCGCCGGAAACCTTATACTTTGCGATGGCAGCATGGATTTCGGCCGTCAGGTCGACCTGGATGCCCTGGTCGCTGACTTCAATTCCGTGAGTGGTCCCATTGTTTAACGCAATCCAGTCCGGGAAAATACGATGGGCATTGAGACCCTGGATCAGGAATCGGGCTTCGGCAACGGTGGAAAGCCCCTCTTTTCCCTTGATTTCGCCCACTTCGGTTTCAAGACCGGCCCAGGCGGGCACCACCGGATTCAAAGCAATATTGGCCAGCAGATTTTTATCGTCCGGCATATGCGACGCATCGATGGCGATGGAAGTAATGCCGGCTTCAAACAAGGTGGGAATTTCAACCTTTGCAAACTCAATATCGGCCTCACTCTTGATGCCGTAATGGTCCGCATGGATCGCCACCGGGATGGTAATCTTCAGCTCATTACACAAAGCATCCACCGTCCGGGCCATATTCCAGTAATTGACGGCGCAGTAAGCCTTGGCCCCGCCCTCGGACCGGGCGATTTCAATAATAATGGCGGCATTGGCCTTTTGGGCGGCCAGCAGCGCCCCGCGGATCACAAAATAATTGCGCCCGTTTGCCGCCATGGTAATGGCTTTGCCTTTTGCCATAAGTCCCCGGTCGATCACTTTGCCGCTGACGATCAGGGCCCTTGAATTCGGAAACAGGCTCACGACGTTGGGTGGACGGCCCGTCTGCAGCGCTTTTTCAAAACCTTTGGGATTAACGCCTTTAGCTCTTGTCATCGCATAACCTCCTTTTATATCTCTATGAATGTTAATGCAGTAGGGCCGGTCAATCAACCGGTGGGCCTTCGGACCGAATACTCTCCAGTATTTCCAGAATCATCGCTTTAAATGCCGCAGGCGCCTGAACTTCGCCCCAACCCTTCTGGACCTGGAACAGCCCGTCATAGGCAGTATCATGATAGGAGCGCAGCATATGAGGGATGCGTTGATCGTTCAGAACCGAATCGATCAATTGCGCCTCAATGGCATTATCCAGCAGGGCGATTTTAACAAACGGCGGCGGCGATTTCTCTTTCATGCGCAGTGTGAAACGGTTTCGAGTTGTTAACGGGACCGCCCGGCGGCTGATTGTTTACGATCAAACAGGGCTATAGATTATTGGAAACACAGGCTGACTGTCAAGCAAAAAGGGGGGGCGTTCCGGCATTCGAACACTGGCATCCGCCGCCGAAAGCGCCTTATGCGCAGGGGTGGGGCAGCCTCCGGCAGGCGGGCTGACGGAA
>JBFLWU010000063.1:0-24526 GCA_040757625.1 Thermodesulfobacteriota bacterium
TGATTGAACAAGATAAAGAAATGACAATCAATGGCCACCAATTCGTAATCGTTAAGATTTCAAATAAATGGGTTGCGTTAAATACTTCCAAAGCGGAATGGGTTCAATTACCTGATGGCTTTACACCAGAAACAGTTGCTCCTCCTAGAAATATTTCTATTCGCTTTCCCTCCTATCCCGAAGTTACGTTCTTGTTTAGGAAGACTGGGGTGGATATCAATGACGATTGTGGTGATGATTCATTGATTGCATTAATGAACATCTATCGGTCAGGAGATAAAAATAATCCAAAATTTAAATGGGATAAATATACAGAAACAAACAGCTAATCACACACAACAAAAGTTTACAGACAGACCGCCATCGCGCTTTCGGTAATTTGAAGCCCAACCTTTCAAACAAAGTAATTGCGGTTGCTATCGTTTGTGTAGGCGGCGGCTGAAACTTGCGTTATGCCACAAAAACTATAGGAGAGTATGATGAGCGGATCTGATTTTAAAGCCAGACATGTAACCAAGGAATACTGTCAAACAATTTACTCTTCTCCAGACAAGGTCTTCCCTCTCCTGTGTCCTGTACGTGAAGCCGAATGGCTTGACGGTTGGCGGTATACAATGATCTATTCAAAGTCCGGACTGGTAGAAGATGGCGCGGTTTTCAGCACGCCTCATGAGGGTGAGCCTGACACCGTGTGGGTTGTAACGAACCACGATCCTTCAAATCTCCGAGTTCAGTTCGCCCGGTTCACACACCAATCCAGGGTTTGTGTCCTCGATATTGGTGTCCGTGTTCGTGATGAGGGCAGTTCATACGTTGATATTGCATACACATATACCGGCATTTCTTCAGCAGGGAACCAATTTATTGACGATCTTACTGATGACGCCTTTTATGCCGATGTGAAGCATTGGGAAGACTCGGTAAATCATTTCCTGAGGACTGGGGAGCAACTGAAGCGGGCATAACCAGGGCATTAAGGGCGCAAAAAGCCGCCGCGCCTTATGCCCGCCGTTATGCAACTAAGGGCCTTCTCAATTTTGATTATTTCGACATAAAGGGCAACAATTCATGAATGAGAATATCAAAAAAAAGATTGAAGAGATGTATAAAAATATAAATAATCGTCCGGTCGAATTAGTGTTCTTCGATAAAAGGCTCAAGAAAAGCATAGGATTAAGAAAGCCTCCTTCTGATATATTGAGAGAACTTGATGATGAGTTAGATGAAAAACCAAATAAAGCGAAAGGTTGATTCGAAGAATCTTCCTCGTGGACATCCCCCTAACATCACTGTAGCGTCATTGATTTTGAAGAACCTTGTTCTTATTTTACCGCCTTATCCAGTGCCCGCCGCACCGAATGGGCAATTTTTTTGATTTCGAAAGGTTTCATCACGAATTCGCTGACGCCTAATTCTTTCGCTCTTTCCCGATCCATTGTTTCACTGAAACCCGTACAGAGAATTGCCGGAACACCGGGGCGGATATCCCTTATTTCCTGTATTAAATGATCACCGGTTATTCCGGGCATGGTCATGTCGGTAATGATCAGGTCAAAATCATCCGGCTTCAGGCGGAACCGCTCAAGTCCCTTAAGGGGATCCATAAAAGCCCCGACCTGATATCCCAGCCGTTCGAGGATTCGACCTCCGATTTTAATTAGAGCCGCATCATCATCTATTAAAAGGACCCGCTCGCTTCCGGTCGGTAGATAGGCTTCATCGTCATTCTCTGTTTCCGGAGCACCCGCTTGTGCCGGGAAAAAGATGCTGATGGCAGTCCCCTTGCCGACTTCGCTTTCAACTTGAATGGCCCCCTCATGTCCTTTGACGATTCCATGGACCACTGCAAGCCCCATCCCCGTTCCCTTGCCCACCTCCTTGGTGGTAAAATACGGATCAAATATCTGCTCCATATTCTCGGGAGCGATGCCGCTGCCGGTGTCCCGGACCATCAGTTTCACATATCTGCCCGGCAGCAGACGCTGGCCAATGGCGATTTCTTCATGCTCAAGTTCTGTATTCCCAAGACCGATCTCAATCACTCCGCCGTGATCGCGCATGGCATCGGCGGCATTGGTGCAAAGATTGATCATGATCTGATGGATCTGGGTGACATCCCCTGAAATCGTATGACATTCATCCGCAACATGCTGCCGAAACTCGATCGTCGTGGGAATTGAAGACCGCAGCAATTTCACCGAATCCCTTACCACCGGCACGATATTGATCGGCTTGCGGCTTTGCTCGGTTTTACGACTGAAACTGAGAAGTTGTCTGATGATATTTCTGGCCCGCAGGCTGGCGCCTCTGACTTCTTTTAAAAACTCATGCGCCGGGTTCGATTCCGGTACATCACCGATCGCCAGTTCGGTATTGCCCAATATGATACCCAGAATATTGTTAAACTCATGGGCGATCCCGCCTGCCAGGGTGCCGACGGATTCCATCTTCTGTGCCTGGCGCAGCTGGACTTCCATTCGCTTAAAGTCAGTGACATCCTCCATCAGGCCCTCCAGGACTGCCACGCCGTCTTTATTTTGAGTCAGCCGGGTGTTCAACTTGATCCAGACATGACGGCCGTCTTTGCGCTTTAATTCAACCTCCCGATCCCTTATGAATCCTTTGCTCTTGATCTCATCAATTACCTGGGACCTGTCTTGCGCCCGGGCATACAGGTCCCTTACATTGGCGATCTTGTCTATAAATTCCCGGGGTGAGTCATACCCGAACATTTCCGCCATTGTCTGGTTGACAAAAAGGGGCTTGCCGTCCAGCTGAACCTGGTAAGCCCCAATCAGCACATTTTCCAAAATTTCTCGATATCTTTGTTCGCTTTCCTGAAGCGCCGCTTCAGCCGCTTTTCTCTTGGTAATGTCCTGAACATGAGAAATATAATACAGGGGCTTGCCCTGGGCATCCCGGATCAGGGATGTGGATACCTGGCCATAAACGATATGACCGTCCTTATGATAGTAGCGTTTTTCAAAACTGCTGCTTTCCACCTCGCCGGAAAGGCTTCGCCTGATAAAATCCGGACTGATACTGATATCATCCGGATGGGCCAGGTCGTTTACCGTCATCCCTTCAAGCTGTTCCTTCGGATAGCCGAATATTTCGCACATTTTATGGTTGACTTTTACCAGGCGCCCCTCCGTATTCACCAGGCAGACACCGGCATTCGCATTTTCAAATGCATGCCGGAAACGCACCTCGCTCTCGGCAACTTTTTCTCTGGAAAGCTGGAAATATATCATCAGCATGCCGATAGCGATGGTAACTCCCAGAGTGGCGCCAATCAGATATCCCCAGGGGACAAACCAGGCAATCGACCGCAAGAAGGGATAATCCGCCTTATGAAGCCCCCAGAGAATAAATGTAATCCCCACAAAATTCTGGATGTTTCCTGAGATAATTTTATGGCGGATAAAAACAATCCCGGTCCATATATGGATCCCGCCCAAAAATAAAAACGTCGGCAAGCTGATCCAAAACAGGGAAGGAGTTGATAAACCCGTTACGACTATCAACACGGCAATCGCGGCGGACAGGAAATTCCACAGCGGCGGAAACTTATGGCTGCTAAAAACGTATGTCCCCCACAACAGAATTACGCCGCTGCCCAGGGATACCAGTTGAACGGCGATTAAACCAACCGGCCTGAACCAGTTGGCAGGAAAGGACATGTCTACAAGAAGAAGCGCAAATCGGGCAACGTAAAGAAACCATCCGGATGTCCAGATGGCCAAATAGGGCTGCCGGTCGCTTCGATACAGAAATAAAAAAGTCGACGCTAATATGACACTGCCGATCAGGGTCGCGACGATTGAAGGGAAAAGCCATTGCATGGGTAATCGTCCATATTCAGGTTGTCACCTTCTGAAAAAAACCCCGCCTCAGTTATTGAGGTGGGGTTCAGCCAAATTACGGTCATACGATCTCGCAGTTAAAGTTAGGTTGTTAATTATCATCATCAGGCTATTATTTGTCAAATGCCGGATAAGGGGCGGCTTCGAAAACAACTGCCTTTGCCCTGAAGCGGTTTCCTTAACTGAATGGAATAACCGGCCTCAAAGCAAATCCGGGGCGATGTTGCGTTCGATTTCCTTCTACCGGTTCAAACAGAACGCCCCCTGGGGCGCATCCCTGTAAGAGACCCTGAACGTATCCTTTCCAATCTCCTCCAGTCCGTCAAGTTCATTCAACAGCAGTTCCTGTTCCTGGGCGGTCATAACCGGAAACCCGTATAATTTGTTCCTGTATTTAATTGCTCCCAGTTCTTTCAGGCGACGGGTCACAAACTCAACATGTTTCAGCAACCGGTTGTTAATATAACCATTTGAGAACGAAATTACATTTTTCAACTGTTCCCGAATGGTTTTTCGCAAAAACCCGTCGATTTCATATCCGATACTGTTTCTGCCCGATGCCATTGCCGCCAGCATGGTGGTGCCGGTTCCGGCAAAGGGATCAAGAACCGTATCCCCTTTAACGGAATACATGCTGATCAGACGATAAGCCACTTCAAAGGGATAGGCCGCGCTGCGCAGTCGGGCTTGCGATTTATGCAAACTCTGGCCGACCCCCTTAATGTCAAACCAGATATCGGAATAAAATAAGTTGCGCTCCTCCCAGAAGATGGCGCTCTGGCGACGGTTCTTTTGTTCGTTTGCGCTTTTAAACTCGCGCTTGGAGCCTTTCCTGACGATCAGAATATACTCATGCTCCAGGGTCACATAAGCCCCGGCCGGGTACATACCCGAACCCATGAATTTATTCGGCGCATTGGTCTGCTTGCGCCACAGTATATCCGGAAGGGCCGTAAACCCCTGAGACAATAATTCTTGAAGTATCCTGACATGGTTGGGATAGAGGGCAAAATGCCCCGCCAGGGTCCGGACGGCGTCGCCGATGTTGATGCAGGCAAATCCGCCTGTTTTCAGGACCCGGTAAACCTCCGCCCAGACCGGGTCCAGCACCTGGTGCATCCGCTCGAACGCCTCGCCGCCGTCCCCTTTTTTAAGTGCGGCCTGTACCGCCGGGCTCTGTCCGGAAAACAGGCTGTCCCACATTTCAATCATGGGATAGGGCGGGGAGGTAACCATGAGATCGACGCTGTTTGAAGAGACCGCCTCGATTGTCCTGGCGTCGGAAAACAGAATGCGATGGCTGGTTTGCATAAGCGATTGACGCTTCCTGATTATTTGAAAGGCCGGGGAGTTATACTACGAATGCCTATGGCATGTCACCCTTTGTCGGCGGTCCGTCCGGGGACAGGACAACATTTGTAAAACTCCCCGATCCCTGGATTATTTTAATGTGATAACTGCTGCAGACCGACCGGTCTCGCCTTCTCCGCGGTAGGAGAAATACCGATCGGTGTTGCATTTGGTGCAGCTGTTGCTGAGGCAGATATTTTCCGGGGAAACCCCGGCATTGCAGAGCTGGTCGCGGCTGAGCGCCCAGAAGTCGAAATGAACCTTACCCACCCGGTATTTCCAGAGAACATCGGGGATTTCTTTTTTGTAATTGATAAATTCCCCGCAGCATGGGCCCAGCGAAGGCCCGACACCGGCATGAATGTTTTCAGGCCGGCAGCCGAACGTTGCCTTCATGATGTCGATGGTCTTGGCAATGATATTATGAATGCTGCCGCGCCAGCCCGAATGCACGTTTGCGGTCACGTGTCGCACCGAATCAACCATCATCACTGCCTGGCAGTCGGCCACCTTGATGACCAGCGCCTTGCCGCGGATGTCCGTGATCAGGGCATCGCCTTCAAGGGTCGGCTTCTTGTCGATCGCCACATCAGACACATCCCCTTTTTTCAGGGCGAGCACCTTTACGCCGTGAATCTGGTTGGTGAACACCAGCTCGCTGCCGCCGCTGCAGTCCAGTATCCGGCGCCGGTTCTCCAGAACGTTTTCGCTGCGGTCCCCCACCCCCATGCTGACATTCAGGCTGTCATACGGCGCAGGGCTGCACCCGCCCTGCCGGGTGAAAATGCCGTGCCAGATGCCCGCTAAGCCCGCCAGGTTGGGAAACTGGAGATACGTCAGTCCGTTTCGCTCACATAAGAGCATAAGCGTTCCCACCTCATATGATTATCAACAGAATAAATTAGATCCTGGTTTGCGAATCTTGTTGTTAAGAAATTCGAAATCCGAATATCGAAACTCGAAACAAATTCCAATAGCAAACCACAAACAAACACCCTTATATTTGCAATACCCGCCTCACTTCTGGTTTAGATTATTTGAATTTTGGCCATTCGATACTGTTTCGGATTTCGTATTTCGGATTTAGAATCTTCTCATTTTGTTTATAAAAGTCAGCAATCGTTGCCCCACCCTCTTATCACTGTTCATTGAGAATAACATTTATCGGTATCTCCTGATGATTTCTTCAATAATCCGGGAGGTGGACACTTTCGGGACCACCGGCACCCGCACCACCCGGCCGCCTTTGGCCTTGACCCCATCGGCCCCTACGATCTTATCTTCGGCCCAGTCCGCCCCCTTTACCAAAACATCGGGGGCGATGGCTGCGATCAGCCTGTGCGGATCCGGTTCGTCAAACAAAATGATATAATCCACAAAGGCGACGCTGGCCAGCACCTCGGCCCGCTGCTGCTCACCGATCACCGGGCGGTTTTCACCCTTGATGATGCGGACGGACCGATCCGAGTTCAGCCCGATCACCAGGATATCCCCTTCGGCTTTGGCGCTTTGAAGGTAGCGCACATGACCGACGTGCAGAATATCGAAACAGCCGTTGGTAAACACGACCCGTTTTCCGGCCTGCCGGATGCTTTTAATTTTTTTGAGAAAATTTTCCAGTTTTATTATTTTTGATGAAACGTCCATGGGAACCGACCACTCCTTGCAAATTTCATGTCAGGGTGCGTGCCAGCGTCAATACATCCACCCACTCGGCCCCGGCCTTGAGCAGCGTTCCGGCGCATTCGTCCGCGGTGGCGCCGGTGGTATATACATCGTCAACCAGCAAGATTTTTTTCTGATAAATCCGGCTTGCGTCTCTGACGCCGAATGCGTTTTTGATGTTCTGCAGACGCGTCTTGCGCCCCAGGCCGGTCTGGGAATCGGTCCACCGGGTTCTCACCAGCACCTCCCGCTCGATCGCAACATCCGGCCATTGCAGCGATAATGCACCGGCCATCCGGGGCCAGTCCCGAATCAGCAGAAAAGCCTGATTAAAGCCCCTCTCCCTGAGCTTTTTATCATGCAGCGGTACCGGCCCCACCAGGTTCGGCGGATCATCGCCCCAATACGTCATGAAGGCCGCCAGCAGCAGGCGCCCCAGCGGGCGCGCCAACTGCACCTTGCCCTTGTACTTGAGGCGATGGACGGCCTCCATCAGCACCTGGTCATAGACGCCGAACGCCCGGGCCTTTCGGAACCGTTTGGGGGCGTCCAAACAGTCGCTGCAGTAGTGGTCATCGCCCGCGCGGCTTTGAAACATCATCCCGCACCGGGAACACTGGGGAGACCCTACCGGGCTGAAATTACCGGAGCAGGCCGGACAGACATAAGGGGCCAGCGCCCATATAAAAATTTCATGTTTCGACCCCGCCTGCGTCGATTGGTTCTCAAAAAAACGGCCGGGCCGGCCGCCGGGATTATCTGCTGCATGAAAAAAAAGCCCGCATGATAGACATCTGGCGGGAAACAGGGCCGCTTTAACGGCGTTAAAAATCTGCGGCAGCCAGGCCCTTATGTTTAATGTGTTTACGGCCATTATTGAGCATACACATTCGTTTCGGACTTCGGGTTCCGTGCTTCGAATATAAATCAAACCGATTGGGACATCGTTCTCTGGCGGTAAGCCTCATACATCACCACCGCCCCGGCCGCCGACGCATTCAGGGATTCCACCCGGCCGGCCTGGGGGATCGATACCAGAAAGTCACAGTTCTGTTTCACCAGCGGGCGGATACCCTTTTCCTCACCTCCGATGATGATGGCGATGGAACCCGCCAAATCGCTCTTGAAAAGCGACCGGTCCGCATCCCTGTCCATCCCCACAATCCAGATTCCCCGCGCTTTCAGTTCTTTAATGGCGTTCACCATGTTGGTCACCCTGGCGAGCAGGACATGTTCCAGCGCCCCGGAAGAGGCCTTGGATACGGCCGGGGACGGCGGGGCCGAACGGTCTTTGGGCATGAGCACGCCATCAACCCCCACGGAATCGGCCGTACGGACCAGGGCGCCGAAATTATGCGGATCGAGAATATTATCCAGCAGCAGGAGAAAATGGCGTCCGCCACTTCCGGCGGGTTTATCCAGAATGGCATCCATCTCCGCCAGCGGGTAAGGACCCACGGCGGCGCCGATCCCCTGGTGCATCCCGCTTTTGGTGATTGTGCCCAGCTGCGCCTCCGAAATTTTTTTTACGGGTATGCCTTTGGATTCCGCCAGTGCAGCCGCCTGCAGGACGCGCCCGGACGTCCTGTCGCGGACAAGGTAAATTTCGGCAAAAGGCCTGCGCCCGGCCCTGAGGGCCTCAACTACCGGATGAATGCCGTATAGAATTTCCATCTTCACGCGAACGCCGTCCTTTCAGGCCAGCTCCCGGCGGTCTCCGCCTGCCCGGTAATGCCGGATAAGCGCTTTTAATTC
Source organism: Thermodesulfobacteriota bacterium (assembly GCA_040757625.1). GTDB lineage: Bacteria > Desulfobacterota > Desulfobacteria > Desulfobacterales > JARGFK01 > JARGFK01. The sequence goes on from JBFLWU010000063.1 coordinate 8,637, forward strand.
ATCCTGGGCGTCGGCCAGGCGGTCATTGACGATGACATGCCGATAGCGATCCCGCCGGGCCATTTCCTTTTCGGCGTTTATCATCCGCCGGTTAATTTCATCCCGCCCTTCGGTGCCCCTTGATTCCAAGCGGTGCCGGAGGGTTTCCATATCCGGCGGCATAACGAAAATGGTGATGCAATCCGGATAACGCGCCAGTATCTGGATGGCACCCTGCACATCGATATCAAGCAGGAAGTCCCTGCCGGCGGATAGCCCCGCATCGAGTAAATCCGCCGATGTGCCGTATAGGTTGCCGTGAACTTCCGCCCACTCGGCCCAGCGGTCCTGCCGGATTCGCTCCCTGAACTCTTCGGCCGTAATAAAATGGTAATCGATCCCTTCGCTTTCGCCGCTACGGGGTTTTCGGGTGGTATAGGATACCGAGTAGAGCAGATCCGGAAAATCCGACCGCACGGACCTGCAGAGGGTGGTTTTACCCGCACCGGATGGGGCCGAAATCACAAAAAGAAGGCCCTGCCGGCTGGCACGACCGTGCCCGGTGGAGGATGAGATGCTGGCAGGCGCTATCATGACGGGTTAGGCCGATTCCTTCAGCGATGCGTAGCGCTGGGAGATGGTCTCTGACTGAATTGCCGAGAGAATGATGTGATTGCTGTCCGTGATGATGATGGACCGGGTCCGGCGGCCATGGGTCGCGTCCACAAGACGCTTTTCATCTTTGGCTTCATCCTTAAGCCGTTTCATCGGAGCCGAATTCGGTGAAACAATGGCCACTACCCGTTCGGCAACCACCGTGCTACCGAAACCGATATTCAGTAAAGTCTGTTCCATTTACCTCTCCCTATCCCTTTGCCTTCGGCCTTCAGCCTTCAGCCTGACTTTTTTTATTCCACGTTCTGAACCTGCTCCCTGATCTTTTCAATTTCCGATTTTAAATCCACAATGACGTGGGATACTTTCTGATTGCCCGTCTTGGACCCCATGGTATTGAATTCCCGGTTAAACTCCTGCAGCAGAAAATTGAGCTTGCGGCCGGCCGGTTCCCGGGCAGCCATAATTTCGCGAAACTGCTGGATATGGCTGCGGGCCCTGACGATCTCCTCGGAGATATCGCTGCGGTCGGCTAAAAATGCCGCCTCCTGGGCAATGCGCCCGGAATCGATCTCAACCAGCCCGTTTGTTAAGATCTTAATGCGTTCCTGCAGGCGTTCCTTGTAATGGATGAGCAGTCCGGAGGAAGCCCGTTCGATTTCATTGATGTGCGTTTCGATATAAGCAAGCCGTTCTTCAAAATCCCGGAAAAGCGCAGCCCCCTCCCGGCTGCGCATGGCGTCGAGTTCGGCGATGGCTGCGGTCAGAGCCTCCCGGATAACATGCCAGCTGGCATCGACACCGATATCGATTTCTGCCGGTCGGATAATACCGCTGTTGGTCATGAGTTCCAGCGGTATTTCCGTCTTCAGCCCCAGCAGGTCCCGCAGCCGCGCCAGGGCGCTGTGGTAGGCCCTGGCCCTGGCTTCATCGATCTCGAATGCGCAGGCATTATCAACGCTTGCCCGGATCTGCACGGTTACCTCGATCCGTCCCCTTGTAATCTGCGCGGCGATCAGCCCTTTAATCTGTTCTTCCAGAGACAGGTAGCTGCCGGGAATCCGCAGGACAATGTCCAGATGACGGCTGTTGTAGGAACGGATCTCGGTATTCACCGTCAGGTTTTCAGATGTCCTCTCGGAACCGGCAAACGCCGTCATACTTTTCAACATATTCCCCTCGAATCCTTTTTGTATTCAACAAGAAAACAGCGCTAAGCCGATTTTTCTGAAATATCTTTCAGATACTTGCTGCGAACCCGCTCCAAAAACGTCAGCATATTCTTCTGGGCATAATCCGGGTAGGTCCACGGAAGCGTCTGGAAGCCGCCCCCGGTGTATACCAAGGTCAAGTCCGCATAGATCCCCCTGCCGATACTGATCCGGTGGGTAAAGTTTTTGGCTGTGGCCAGGACGAAGCGTTCATGCACCAGGCAGCCCGGGTCGATATTGATCCGGCGGCGGCCGTTTTTTAAATATTTCTGCTCAAAGTCATTGGTAATGAGCTTGATTTCTGCTAAATTATGTTGCTGGATGTGGTTCTTAAATGCCAGGACCCGTCGAAACAGCGGTTCGCCCATCTCAGGACTGTAATAGTCCGTAAAATCAAAACTAAACCATGGGCTCACCAGGTCAATGGGACCGAAGGTGCTGCTGAGATTATCGACGGCCGGTTCCGACAGATGCTTGTCTTTCATGAAAAGACCGACAACCAGTTTTGCCGGCTTCGGAGTTTGGGGTTTGCTCATACGGGCACCGGTTGTTATTCTAACCGTTCAGCAAGGCCTGTGCCTGAACAGGCGGCGTCATGCGTCTAACGGTTTGGCTTCATCGATGAGCATAATGGGAATGTCGTCCCTTATCTCGTAGAGTAGTTTACATTTTTCACAGATAAGTCCATCCTGGGTATCATTCAGGTGGATATCGCCTTTGCACTTGGGGCAGGCCAGAATGTCCAGAAGTTCTTTGCTGATCGGCATGACTGTAATCCCTGATTTGTTGATTATACGCTTTTAATATATTATAAGGCGGCAACAGATAAACGCGACCTTGAAAAATGCTCAATTTTGTTCAAGTTCAAGGAAGGCGAAAATTTTAACCACAGGAATACGCGAAGTATTTCGAGGACTAAAATTTGAGCCTGGCGCCAAAATTGAGCAAAAGGGGGCGTTTTGCATCGGTCTCTGATGCATATAGCAGATAACAACAGAGGTTGCAAAACAAATGCGTGTCAACATACTGGTCATCCGCTGGTCCGGAATGGGAGATATCATCATGACCCTTCCGGCCGTCAAATGGTTGAAAGAACATTTTCCAGGATGCCGCATAACCTACCTAACGGATATCGCGTTTGCCGCGATTCCTGAAAAATCGGGCGTAGTCGACCGCATCGAGCCGATCGATCGCCGGGGTTTTTCCTCCGGTAAAAGATTTTTATCGGCGGCAGCAGGCACCCTTGCGACGGTTTTCCGCCTGAGAAGCAGCACGTTCAACATGGCGTTCGATCTTCAGGGTTTCGGCGAAACCGCCCTGCTGGCGCTCCTCAGCGGCGCCCCCATCCGGGTGGGCCGGGTCAAGGATTCACCCTTGCGCCGACGCATTTACACCCGTCCTATCGAAGCGGACTGGGCTGTCGAGCACCGTTCCCGTTATTTTGTCCGGGCGGTCGCCGAAGCCTGCGGCGCCTCTGCACCTCCGGTAATAGATCCCCCCGAATTAAAGGCAGGGCCCGGTCCGGAAAATAGCAGCCGGTCTTATATCGGTCTTAACATCGGCGCCTCAACCGAATCCCGACGCTGGTCTGAACGGTATTTTATTGAACTGGCAGAGCGTTTATCCGGCCGGGGATATGACATCCGATTCTTTCTGGGTCCCCAGGAAGAATTCCTTGCCGACATCATCCGGCCGGTCTGTCTGCAAAACCACTGGGATTTTACCCGGCATAACCATATGGAGCCCCTCATGGAAACCATCGGTGCGTGCCGGCTGCTGGTTTCAAATGATACCGGCCCCGGCCATCTGGCGGCCGCGCTGGGAATCCCGGTCATTACACTTTTTTCCACCGGCGATCCTGAAAACGTCAGGCCCCTGGCAAAAAGTTCGCGCTGGTTCAGAAATGCGTCTGAAATTAATCGGATAGCCGTGTCGGAAGTTGAGGAAGCCTGTCTGGAACTGCTGAAGCCTCGGAAAGACTGAAAACCAAAGATTGTTTTCACCTTCAACCTTCAGCCTTCAGTCTAAGGGACCATCCCCCAACACCCCCTTGATTTTTCTGCGGACCCGCTCGGGGATTTTCTTTATCCGCCAGCGGCGGTGAACCCACAGCCAATTGTCGGGGGCCAGACGAATGTGGTCTTCAATAATTTTGTTAAAACAGCTCGTATTTTCAACAATGTCATCACCGACATTGCCGCTGCGGACAAGGTCGACGGGCGGGCTGATGATAACGCGGTAGCGCCCATCCGGTTGCCTGATATTAAAGGCCGGGAGAACCGTAGCGCCATAACGCATGGCAAACATCGCCAGCCCTTTATTGGTGCAGGCGGTTTTCCCGAAGAAAGGAACATATACCCCTTCATACCATGATGAATTCTGATCTAACAAAATCCCGACAACCTGGTTTTCACGCAGCAAAGTGCTGACCTCCGCCGCGCTTTTATCCTTGTCCAGCACCCGGTTTCCGGTCCGGCTTCGGATTTCCGTCAACACGCGATCCATCGGCGTATAATCCAGCGGCCGCACCATCACGTGAAATGGAATTTCATACTTCAATGCGGTTGCCACCGCCATCAACTCCCAGTTACCCAGGTGGGCCGTCAGGACAAGTACACCGGTTCCCCGTGCAAGCGCTGCCTCAAAGTGTTCCAGGCCGCTGAATTCGACATACGTGTCCAAATTTTCTTTGCTGAGATTGAGCAGGGATGGAATCTCCAGCATGACCCGCACCAGTTGAACAAAATTATCCCGCGCCAGCGATCGAATTCCAGCCGGTGATAATTCGCGGCCAAAGGCGCTGGACAGGTTATCCGATGCAATTCGCCGATGATAGTGATCAATTGCATACCAGAGGCGTCCCAAGGGCCGCGCCAGGCCCACCAACTGCTTTCGGGGAATCCGGGCCAGCATGTTCAGGCCGGCCTTGATCAGCCGAAAGTTGAGGTTGTCTTTACTGTTAACGGCCATAACGATTGTGTCGCCCTACTGAGGCGTTCCCGTCATCGGCGGCCCCGATCAAAATCAACATAAAGGCCAGCAGGGCCTGATACCAGCTGTGATAAATGTTGAACCCGGTCAGTCCGATAACGATCAGAACAACCGGCCAGGATACCAGCCCGTATCGGAATCCTTTCAGATCTTTAACAATCACCCGAACTGCCGTGATAAAAAGCCAGAAAAACACAATCAGCCCCAATAGGCCCGTACTGGACAGCAGCATAAAAAAAAGGCTGTGGGCATGGGTCTGTTCACCGGCGCTGAAAACACTGCCGTCCGGTGCAACGTATTCAGCGATAACGCCGCTGGCGGCCATTTCCTTATACACATCCTGGAAAGACGAGATGCCCACCCCCAAAACAGGATGATCCAACCACATCCGCCAGGCGACTTTCCAGAAATAAATGCGGTCATAAATGCTGCTTAAGGTAAACTGCCGATTGATATAAAAAACGGCTGCGATGGTCAGCACAACCGCCAGAACCAGCGCCAGCGCCAGCCCACGTTTTTGTTTCTTATTAATAAGGCAGGCGGCTCCGAAAAAGATGCCGGCAGCAGCTCCCAGAATAGCCGTACGCACCTGCGTCTGCAGCACCTGGGCAAAGGCGATCATACCGGCCAGCATCACAACTGATCTTTGTCTACGGTTCAGTCTGCCGTCCAGCATCCCCCAGCATATAAATAAAGCGGCGGCATAAGCCGACATGCCGGAAATCCGGGAGGCTTCCTTTAATTTGCCGGTGTACCGCAGTAGAGGTTTTCCCAGAAGATCGCGGCCCAGCACATAGGCCGACAGCGTATTGAGGGCCGCCCAGAGGACCCCGGCCGCCAGGCCGTATAACAGGTATCTGGCCACCGGCAGCCGCCGGGAGATATCCAGGAGAGCCAACCCGAACAGCACATACCGTATAAACACCACATCATGGGCCCAGCCTTTGCTGCCCGGGCCGTTAAATACCATACTGATTACCATGCCGGCAAACCAGGCCGCCCAGGGGATGACCAGTGGATGCTGCCACAATTCACGGAAGGGATTTTCCTTTATTACAATGCAGCGGGTAATCCAGGCAAGACCCACGATCCCGATGGCTGCCTCAAACCCGATATTGCCGATCACCAGTCCGGCCGGCACCAGCGATCCCGTCACCGCACAGAACTTATCCAGCCGTGAGGCCCATTTTATTCTTGAATCAATATTCATCGATTCCATCAACATCCGACAAGTTGTATTTGATTCTAATCTTAAAAAAATAACGTAAAAAAGGTCGAGGATTCCAGGGGTCAAGGGTCCGGGTGATGATGTCCCGACGGTTCCAGTCTCTTTACTTTACGATTTACCCTATCCGCACGTGAGCTTAACCTTTGCCTCACTTGAATCCCTGACCCCTGGAATCCTTGCGCCTATAGGGCTCTGAAAGCGGGCCCAACCCTGAGCCCCTCATCCATAAGATTCTATCTGCCTGCTTTTCGCGCCTTTTCCAATATCATTTCCAGCTGCTCCCGAAGTTGTCCCGCGCTGAAAAAAGTATCAAATAGCCTGCGGGTCTCCTGTCCGCGCCGGTCCAGATCCGCAGGATCCGTCAACCATTTTCGCACGACATTCGCAAGTGCCTCGGGATTCCCGGGAGAGACCCAGCCGATCACATCGGATTCTTTGACCGGTTGGGGATAGGCCGTTGCTACCCGGGTAATCACCGGACGACCGGCTGCCATGGCCTGGAACATTTTATTGGGGATCACCAGGTCCGCCTTGACGGTCGTGCCGAAGATGCCCAGCAATATATGCGCCCTGGCAATGCGCCGGGGTAACTCATCATAACGGACCCAGGGTTCAAAAGCAATGTTGCTCGCCCCCCTTGCCTGCTTTTCAACTTGCGTTTTGAGTTCCCCGTCCCCCAGCAACACCCAGCGGGCCGCCAGATCCGGCGTCATCTTTGCCGCCTTTACGATCACATCGGCCCCCTGCAGCTGCAGAAAGCTTCCGAAAAAAAAGATTTCAAAAGGCGGCCTCAGGTTTTCCAGCGGCGACGGGCTGAACATATCGGCTTCGGCCCCGACATACAATACGCAGAGTCTGTCCGGCCGGACGTGTAATCGCTGGTTGAAAAATTCGGCATGGGCGGGGGTGTCCGCAACCACCACGTCCGCCGCTGCAAAAAGGGCGCTTTCAAACAGCCGTTTTTTTTCGGCCGGTTTTGAGTCCGGCGGCCATTTATTCCTTTCAAAAACCTCCTTTTCATAGGCCGATATCAGCGGGTCCAGCACCAGCGGAACCTGCCACTTGCGGGCCCAGGCTGCCGCAGAACGGACATCCCGCTGGCGAAAACAGGGCACCCACACAAGGTCCGGGCGCTTGAGGCCGTGGAATAAGGCTTCGAACCCGCCTGTCTGGCTGGCCAGAGGGCGAAAAAACCGAACCTCCCAGCCGAGATCGGCAAACAGCCTGCACAGAATGCGGTTTCGCGAGTATTCAGGATCGCAGCGACCCCACCAGAGGGCTTGCGGCATTCGCCGTCCTTTCTGTTGTTATTTTACGATAAACATCTTCCGGTCGGATGCTCCGGAGACAGGCATGGCCTTTTGCAGGGGGGCACCGCCCCAGGAAACACGGACTGCACGCCACCGGATATTTCAGCACCCGTTGAGACTGCCCCACCGCATGGCTCCGAATCCAGTTGGTTGGGCCGAAGAACCCGTATACCGGCACACCGGAAGCCGCCAGGATATGCATGGGTCCGGAATCATTGGTCACGGCCAGCGCCGCCGACCTGCCCAGTTCATACAGCTGAAGGATACTGAACCGCCCCGTGGCATCGATGCCGGCCTTCCGGGCCAGGGTGCCGTTGATCTCCCTGTCCGCATCGCCGCCAATCCATATGCAGCGGCGCCCGGACGCCTCCAGCCGGCGTGCCAGTTCTAAAAAATATTCCGCCGGCCAGCGCTTCGACGGCCAGTCGCTGCTGCTGCCGGCATGCATCAAGGCAAAACTTCTTTCTGCAAGCCCCTTTTCCGTTCTCCAGTTTGCGACCCGGACGATGTCGTCCGCGGACGGATATAAGACCGAGCGAGGCTGGGCCGGCGCCAGTCCGGCCGCGATTATGGTTTCATTTAACCGGTCGAAGACATGCTGCAATGTGTCCTGCCGGTAACAATCTTTTGGGTGAAAATGATAGATCCGTAAAGGCTGGGTTCCCACCCGCCGGGGGGATCGCGAAAACCTCACCAGCAGCCGGCTCGTCCGGTTCCCCTGCAGGTCATAAATACCTTCAAAGCGTTGGTTTCGGGTCCATAATACCCGGCCATATGTACTTTCTGCGCCGAGCCATCTGCCGCGGTCCAGCACGACCACCTTCAGGCGCGGATGATTGACAAAAAGCTCCCTGAATGAAGGACCGGTCAGCAGCCACACGTCATCCTCCCTGTGATGAGACAGGATTGACTCCACCTGGGGTAGTGCCATCAGCACATCCCCCAACGCGGACATCTTGATGATCAGAATTTTTTTCATGGCTGTGACGGCAGCCCCTGAGCCAGCAGGTTCTGATACAATTCTAACGTAGAGCGGCACATCTTCTGGACGGTAAAATTTTCCCGTACCCACTTGATGCCTTCAAGGCCGAACCGCATTCTTTTGTCTCTGTTTAAAATCGCCTCGGTCAACGCGTCGGCCAGACTCAGTTCATCATTCGGCGGCACCAGCCAGCCGGTTCTCCGGTCCAGGACGGTTTCCAGACTGCCGCCATGGGCGGACGCAATCACGGGTTTACCCATGGCCTGGGCCTCCACCGCGATTCGGCCGAATGCTTCCGGCTCACTGGCTGATGCGGACACCACCACATCGGCCAGCGTCAGGGCTGCGGGCATGTCGTCGCAATGACCGGCCAGCTGAATCCTTTTGACCAAACCCAGGTCCTGAATCATCTGCCGCAGCCGGATGCTGTGATGACTGTTTTCGGAATCATCCCCCACGCACAGGGCCAGCCAGGGAACCTTCTGAATGATACTTAGACTTCTGAAAAAAACGTCATGCCCTTTCCAGGGACTGATTCGGCCCGGAAGCATGATAATCGGCCCGGAATAATCCGCCAGGCCCCAGCGCTCTCGCAGGAGTTGAATCCTTTCAGCGGAAACGGCTTCCGGGCTGAAATAGTTCACGTCAACACCGCGGTGTATCAGTGATATCCGGTCGTCCGGAATCTTATAATGCTGCCGGATATGATCGGCAACACTTTTTGAAATTGCGATGACCCGTTCGCCCTTTGTCATGATCGCGCTGTAGCGATTGACGGAATAAAACCCGTGAAAGGTGGTTACCAGGTGCGGGCGGGTCTTTTTCGGCAGGCTTCGCCAGACGAGGTAGCCGATCCAGGCCGGTAATCGCGACCTGACATGCAGAATATCGACGTGTTCTTCCTGCAGCAGCCGCCGCAGGGGGAAAAATGTCTTCAGTGCGGCCGGATGCTTGATGCCGACCTTCCAGGCAACGTGCCTGCTCCCCTCTTTTTCGAGTTGTGAGACCATGCGGCCGCCGGCGGAAATGACCATCGAGCGGTGTCCCTGAAGGCACAAATACCGCGCGAGTTCCAAGGTGCCTCTCTCAACCCCGCCGCCCGCCAAATCGGGAAGCATCTGCACTACTGTAATCGGTTCGACCACCATCTCCTCAACAGTTCCTGAGCGCAGCGGGAGGCCTCATCCAGGCGTACGCCCGTTGCGGTAAAATTTCCGGTTGTCAGCCAAATTTGATATGGGGTAACATAGTTATTCGTCGCCAGAAAATCCAGGCTTTGTTGAAATTTATTGTCTTTTTTTCGCCAGCAAACCGGCAGGATTCCCACCCGGCAGCCGGCGGTTAAGGCTTCGTAAACCATGGAAACGCTGTCGGCGGTGACCCATACCGTATGGTTCCGCGAATACTGCTGTTCAATCCAGCCGGGGGGCGTATGCAGGGAGTTGTAGAATTCCACCCCGGATGTCCGGGCGGCAAAATCCTCCAGTTTGCGGAGCGTCTCCGGCGGTGTTCGCGGCGACGATGAAATCGTCCAGCGGCAGTCCGGCTCCCGCCTTACAAGGTCCGCAACCTGATCCATCAAGGTTCCTGAATCCCAGTGATGGCTTTTGGCGTCCAGCCCGCCGATCAGGATCAGCCCCTTGCCCGGGTCATGGGCGCCCGTATGGGCGACACTATTGGGAGGTCCGATGGTTTCAAATATATTATCCCGGTTCTGTTGACGATCGTGCTGTGGGACAAAACACAGATCCATCCGGTTCCTGAACGGAAAATCCGGCGTCATGCAGGTGACCACCCTGGCCGAAGGGCATTGCCTTTTCAAAAGCAGCATGGGAATGTGGGTGGCGGAACCGGTCCCGATGATCAGGTCCGCAAGGGTTTCATCATTCTCAGAAGCGACCGGCCGCATCAGTGAATAGAAAAACGACAGCCATGATCGGGAGCGTCCGAATCTGGAAAGAGGGGGCACCCTTCGGCATTCCTCCTCAATGGATGTCAATTCGGAAAGGGCCGCCAACACCCCCCGGGTTTGCTTTTCATGACCCGGGCGGCCGTCCCAGAAGGAAACGACCCGCAGCGGTTTGATTCCGGCAGGATGGTTGGAATGACGACGTTTTAAATGTGATGACCCCATAGATTTTGACATGCACTGCTTAAAGCCGTTAAATTGCATCCAGACGTGTCCGGATAAACTCCCGAAAGGCCGACTCCTCCTCTTTGAATGAGACCCGGACGCCGATGACGACAAGCGCCTGGGGCCAGTTGATCCGGCCGGAAATCTTGGTGAAATCCTTCTCGGTCGTTGCCAGGATCCCGGCATCCGATTCCCGGGCAGACCGCAGGATGCCGGCAAGATCCCCATCAGTATAAGGGTGATGATCCGGGAAACCTCTAAAACCCGCCAAACGACACCCCATTTCCGTAAGCGAATCCCTGAAGTTACGGTTGTCCGCCAGTCCGCAAAACGCGAAAACCCGCGCCTGTTTCAGACCGTCCGGACTCAAGCCGGGCGGCGGCGTTCCGCCGGCGCTCCTGTTCGAGCCGGTCACCCGAGCGATCATCGGCACATGCCAGGACCTGAAAACCGGTTGCTCGGACGTCCTGTTCCGGACCTTTTCAACCGTTGTAGTATTTTCATTCGAGCATCGCGTCAGAATGACGGCATCGCAGCGCCGCAGCGCCTCATCAGGCTCCCTTAACGGCCCCCGGGGCAGCAGGTGGCCATTGCCGAAGGGGCGGCGGCCATCCAGCAGCACAAGGTCGATGTCCCTTTCCAGGCCAATGTGCTGAAAGGCATCGTCCAGCACCACGACGTCGCTCCCAAACACCTGAATCGCCGTCATTGCCGATCTGAACCGGTCCCGGCCCACCAGCACCGGGATCCCGGCCAGGCTTTCCGCCAGCAAATAGGGCTCGTCGCCGGCCGTCTCGGGTGTCATGCGGATAGACTCCCGATCACTGACGATCCCTCCTTTTTTTTCAGCCCCTCCTTTATACCCCCGGCTGATAACCGCCACTCTATAACCGAGCTGCTGCGTCAGCCGGGCCATGTAAATGGTCATCGGTGTTTTACCGGTCCCGCCCACGGTGACATTGCCGATTGAAACCACCCGGCAGGGAAGCTTTTTTGTTTTCAGCAGTCCCTGCCGGTACAGGATCCCACGCCACTTGATCGCAGTCCCATACAGATATGAAAGCAGATACAGCGGAAAATGCAATGGACTGAACCCGCGGTTGTCGCCGGTTATGACGGACTGAATTTTATTTGTTAAATAATTCATTAAGAATAATTTCCAGGATCCTTGCCACCGCGCCTTTGTTTTCACAAAACACCCGACTGGCGTTTCGCCCCATTTCTTCCGCTTTCAGGCGGTTGTCCATCAGCATGGCAACGGCGGCAAACAGTCCCTCGGCATCCCGGACCCTTAGCGCCCCCCCGGACTCAATGAGCATCTGCGCGATGACCGCGAAATCGCTCATGTCCGGCCCGAAAAGGACCGGTTTGGAAAACGCCGCCGGTTCCAGCGGATTGTGACCGCCGCAACCCGCCAGGCTGCCGCCGATAAAGGCCATGTCGGCCAGGGCATACAGCGTCCTTAAGTCCCCGATGGTATCGACGATAAAGACATCGGCCGGTGATTCTCCGTCATTTGACGGGGGTCGGGAAGCCAGCGCCGCCGCTATGCCCGCCTCCCGAAACAGCCGGGCAACCCCGGGAACGCGCCGGGGGTCGCGGGGCGCGACGATCAGGGTCATATCCGTGCGATTGCGAAGCAGTCTGATAAAAACATCCCTGACGACCGCTTCCTCGCCTTCATGAGTGCTTCCCGCCAGCCAGACTTTTTTCCCCGGGCCGACTTTCAATCGCCGGCGCCACCGCTGCAGCTGTTCGTCTGAAACCGGATCATCGTTCTGGTCGAATTTCACGTTTCCGGTCACGACGATCCGGCGGGAAGGGATTCCCAGTCGTCGAAAGCGTTCCGCATCCAAATCGGACTGCGCGCAGATCTTTGCAAAACCTGAAAACACCCACCTGAAAAAAAAAGCAATCCGTTTGTAGCCGACAAAAGATCTTTTGGAAAGCCTGGCGTTGACAAGCACGACCGGCGCCTGGCGCCGGGTCAATTCGTTTAAAAAATTCGGCCAGATATCTGTTTCTACGATAACGACTAGGGAGGGGCTGATTTTTTTGACAAGCCATCTGACCGTAAAGGCAAAATCATAAGGGTAGAAAAAAATCGCATCGACAATCCCGGTTAAACGCCGACAGGCCACTTCATATCCGGTCAGGGTGGAAACTGAAAAAAAGACGGCGTGATTTTCAACTTTATTCTTTAATTCCTTAACCAGCGGGACCGCAGACAGAACTTCTCCCACGGAAAGCGCATGAACCCACACTGGTCCTTTCCTGTTTTTACAAACCTCCGGATGATCGATCGCGTCCGGCAGGGCTTTAAGCCCCAATCGATAAGGAAATGTCCGGCGCAGTTTCCCGGAAGCCAGGATGGCGGGCAGGATCAAGGGGAGAAGCAGCACCGCCGCGATGACCATCACCATGTTATAAAAAAAAATCACACGGAGCCTCATTCTGCATGCATCAGCATCAGGACGCCGGCGCAGAGAAAAACAAAATTGGGGGCCCAGGCCGCCAGCAGGGGCGGCAGCATCTCGCCGCGTCCCAGCGACACGCTGAAACTGTAAAAAACCCAGTATAAAAAGGCAACTCCCAGCCCGTAAACGATACTGACCGGCAACCCTTCCCTTAACTTTCCGCGAATCGCAATCCCGGTGCCGACCATGCTCAGCAGCAGGCAGACAAACGGAAACGCGAACTTTGCGTACAAATCGACGCGCTGGGCGGTGGCATCGTAACCTTCGTTTTCAATCCGGCGGATATAGGCATAAAGCTCCTTAAAACCCATCTCTTCCGATTTTTTTGCCACCCGTTTCAGATCTTCCGGAACGAATTCCAGTTTTTCAACACGCTCCGGATAAAATCCGACATCGTAACTCCCCTGCTGCGGAATTAAATTCTGCTCCATAATGTCATACAAAACCCATTGTCCCTGGCGGTAGATCCCTTTGGGGGCATCCACCCTTCTGGTCAGTTTGAACTCCCTATCGAAATAGTTCAGTGTAATGCCGTAAATGGCCGGTATTTTAGGATCATAATGCTTGATGTGGATGATGGCGCGGTTCCCCTTCATCCAGATATTCTTCTCCCGCGATAAAACCGCGGCTTCCTTGCGGACCTCTCTTAACCAGATATGGTTGGCCCGGCCGACTGTGAGGGGCACAACCACCTCGGAAAGAAAGAACATCAGAAAACTCATCAGCAGCCCCATGGCGATCATCGGCTTTAACAGGTGGTAAATGCTGACCCCGGCGCTTTTCAAGGCGATGGTTTCATTGTTTTTATTCATCAGACCGAAAACGATCAGCACCGCCAGCAGCAGCCCGACCGGCATTATCTGGGCGATGATGAACGGCGTCTTGTATGCGAAAAAAATCAGCGCCCTTGAAAACGGCAGTCCAACTTCCAGAAAATCATCTATTTTTTCGAAAAAGTCCACGGCGATATAGATGCCGACGACCAGGATCAGGACAACCGCCAGGTATTTAAGCACCTCGCGAATGATATATTTATGAATTATCGGCATCATCGACAGACAAACATAAGGATAAAGGGAAATTTGTTGTTTGAAGTCCTTTCAAAGCCTCAGATCAGTCGTCAGGCCCGGTATTGAAATGAATAGCACCCATCCCAAAAAGGCAAATGGAGTCCGAGGGCGAGGCGTCTGCCGATGAGAAAGCGCAGCATATCCGGGTGGCTGTGTGCATTTTGAATCGGCAGATAACGCGGCCGTCGGGCCTTTGAAGCGTCGTTGAGTCGGGTTCCATTAACATTGTCTCGGTCTTTTGATCAGCCGCGTCAGAAAATTCATCTGGAATGTTCGCTCCCGGGCGGTATGCCGGAGCAAAAAAAGGCCGATTCCCCCCATCACGACATTCGGAACCCACATGCCGATCAGGGGCGGATAAACCCCCGCTTCACCAAACACCCAGCCGGCCGAGAGAAGAATATAATAGCTTAAAAAGAAAATCAGGCCCAGCCCTACGCCGTATGACCGCTTGGATGAACGGGACTGGATCCCCAGGGGAACCGCCAGCAGTCCCAGCGCGAAACAGGCAAACGGAATGGAAAATTTCTTATGAAACTCCATCAGGGTCAGATAATACTGATCATTTTTAAGGGATGGTTTTTTCAAATAGTCCCGCAGCTCGGCCAGGCCCATTTCTTCTTCGTCTTTTTGGCCTCCCCGGGCCGGCCGAACGACCCGCCTGATATCCAGGTTGATGTCATAGGTGTCAAAATTGACGGTGTTAGCCGAACGGTTTTTCAGGTCGACCTGATTGATGGTCCCGTTATACAACCGCAGCCGATACTGCAGGTCCTGGGGGTTGCTGAAGAGACGTCCCTTGGACGCCACCACCGTACTGACCAGATTCGAAGTTCTCTGGTCCTCAATGAATACATCCATCAGGGACTTGTTCTTCAGATCGATCTTATTCACATAAAGCATCACCCCGTCGAAGCTGTCGCTGAAGGTCCGCTCTTTCAGTCCGATATCGATATTTGAAGAAATCACTTTAAAGGACAGCTCTTTTAGCGAAAGCTTGCCCCATGGCAGCGCATAAATCGCCATGAAGCTCGTCAGCGCCCACCCGATAAAGGCAAAAAGGAACACCGGCGGCAGCAACCGGTAGACATGACAGCCGCCAGCCTTGAGCGCCACGATTTCATTATCGCTGGACAGGCGCAGAAAGGTCAGCAAAACCGCCATCATGATGGACATGGGAATCACGAATTCCAGGAAAAAAGGCATGGAATAGACCAGCATCAGCATGATGGCCCACAGGCTGACCTTATAATTGACGACCAGATTGGTAATATCGAGAATTTTCGTCATCAGAAAGATAAACGTCAGAAAAAACAAATTGATGACAAACGGCGGGATCAGCTCCTTAAAAATATACCGGTTAATGATCGTGTTGAATTTCACTTGAGCCATCAAACTCCTTGAGCCCCTAAAAATCTTAGCAATAATTAAATAACTATCTTATTTGACATCACAAATCAAGTCAATAGGCGCTGCCGAAGATTAGGATCATGCTATTCAAACAGGCAGGTGTTCGGCAGACATGGGGGAGGACCTGGTATAAACCGTATTTTCGCGCAGAACCGCCACGTGCGCCAAACATACATATTTACATCTCCAAATTAGTTGATGATCCTGTAGGGGGTCAAGGGGCCAAGGATTCCAGGGGTCAAGTGAAATACTGAAAAAATCGTTCGCGTTGCCTTCAGGCGAATACCGGCTTGACCTGTCCGATAAGAAAGCGGCCCGGTTGCCGCCGATTCATTCTGCAGACAGCATCTGCCTGGCTATTGAAGGTCAGCCTATAGCAACTTGGGTACAACCGGTGAATTCGAGTCGTATGGGCGCCTGATTATTTCGTAAATGAAACCCCGTCATATCTTTAAAGAGAAACGATAGCGAGGGAGGGTAATC
>JBFLWU010000064.1:0-24434 GCA_040757625.1 Thermodesulfobacteriota bacterium
CGGCCGAAGATGGATTTCCGTTGCGGTTCAAATTTATCGCACAAGAGTGTTGCACTTATTTTTTGAGGAGGCGGTTTCACCCTGGAAAAGTCGTATTTGACTTAATTCGAGGAAATGATCATGTTTGAAAGTATGGTAACGGGGTTGAGTTTCTTATTTCAGCCGACCATCATTTTGTATCAGCTGTTTGCAATACTGATAGGTATCATCATCGGCATTATTCCTGGCCTAACCGGAATCGTTCTACTGGCCATATTCATTCCGTTCACCTGGACCATGGACCCGCAACATGCACTTGCCTTTTTGATGGCCGGCTATGCGGTATGTAACAACGGCGGTACGATCACGGCCATATTGATCAATATCCCGGGAACAGGAGCCAACTCAGCCACTCTCTTAGACGGGTTTCCAATGTCCCAGCAAGGAAAAGCAGGTCAGGCTATCGGAGCGGCCCTAACCGCATCGGCACTTGGGGGCTTGTTCGGCGGAATTGTACTGGCAATTTTTATACCGATTGTCCGGCCGGTGGTGCTGGCCTTCGGAGCGCCAGAATCCTTTTTTTTGGTCATCATGGGGCTTAGCTTTATCTCAGCCGTTGGCCGTGGCAGTATGGGCAAGGCTCTTTTTGCAGCCCTGCTGGGGTTGCTCTTTTCTTTTGTCGGCTATCACGCCTCAACGGCATTCCCCCGTTACTCATTCGGTATGACGACGCTGTTCGACGGTATTAATATCGTACCCTGCGCGCTGGCGGTATTTGCGATTCCGGAAATGATCGATCTGATGTACAAGGGGGGCAGCATTTCAAAAGTTAAGAGCAGGGCCGCCCCGCTGCGCGATGTTATCGAGGGGTGCAAGGCTGTTATCCGGCATTGGTGGCTTCTTCTGCGCTGTTCCGCCCTCGGGACGATTGTCGGCATCGTTCCAGGGGTCGGCGCGGATGTTTCAGTATGGGTCGCCTATGGGCATGCCAAAATAACTTCGAAAAATCCTGAAGCTTTCGGCAAGGGAGCGATAGAGGGTGTGATCGCCCCTGAATCGGCCAGCAATGGCAAAGAGGGAGGGGCGCTTCTGCCAACCTTGGCGCTGGGAATTCCTGGAAGCGCCGCTATGGCCATACTGTTGGGAGCTTTTCTGGTGCTAGGGATACAACCTGGCCCTCGATTTCTGGTTGATCATCTCGATCTAGCCTGGACGATTGTCGGAGCGCTCATTATTTCGAACATAATTGGCTCTCTTCTCTGTGTCTTCATCGGTATGCAATTAATCAGAATCACTCAAGTGCGTGCCCAGTTTCTTGCACCGGTCATTTTGTGCATCACCGCATTAGGCGCCTATTGCGGCGAAAACAGTGCCTTTGACGTCTTCCTGATGTTCGCCCTCTCCCTACTGGGCTGGTCGATGCGCAAATTAGGCTACTCCCGGCCGTCTTTCTTTCTCGGATTCATCCTGGGCGCTTTAGCTGAACGCTATTACAACATATCGGTGCAGACCTATGGATGGCAGTTTTTCCTTACGCCCATCTCTCTGGTTATTATCGGATTGACCTTCCTGGGAGTGTTCTACGAGCAATTGAAAGCAGCCTTTGGGAGGCTAAAAGCATGAGAAAATCTCAACTGGCATTTATCGTCATATTTTTGTGCATATTGGCCATGCTGTTCTATGTCACCTTGGATTACCCTTGGCGGGCGCGCAATCTGCCGTTGCTGGTGATTGCAGTCGCGATGCTCATACTGGTCAGAGAGCTTCTCAAAGAAATATCGCGCGGAAAAGGCGCGGTTGCTGCCGACGCCAACATCAGCCTGCCGGAACGCGGCCAGACTGAAGCTGAGAGCCCGCTTAAGTATGCCGTTGTTTTCGGGTGGCTGAGCGGCCTGGTTCTGCTCATCTGGATTTTCGGATTCCTGATAGCCTTTCCAGTATATATTTTTGCATACATAAAAATGAATGGTGAAAAATGGATCTGGGCGTTTGTGGTGTCTGTTTCATTTTTGATCGTCGTTTATTTCGTATTCGGCGTTTTGCTTGAAATTCCATTATATGGAGGGCTGCTGTTTCAGTAGTTCCTGTATCTGCAGACTGAGAGAGGATTATGCAAGGATCGACTCAGCAAAACATGACATCGCATCAGAAATCGGTCACCGTGCGGGTCTCCCTGTGGAAAAACGAACGCGATATAGCGCTCTCTTTTCCACCCGAATGGGAGGTAGTCGAATGTAAAATGGCCGGCCACGATCTACCGCCGCTAACGTCGGCGCAGATCCGAAAAGCCTTTCAAAATCCGATCGGGACGACCCCCATCCGGAATATAGCGGTCAACAAGCAGAAGGTCGTCATTCTGTTCGATGACCTGACCCGTCCGACCCCGGCCGGAAAGATGCTGCCTTTTATTTTCGAAGAACTCGCCGCCGCCGGGGTCGGCGACGATAAAATCCGTCTGGTTTCAGCGATCGGCTGTCACCGCCCCCTTAGCAGGCATGAAATGATTCTTAAGCTCGGTCGGGAGGTGGTGGAAAAATATCCGGTTTTCAACCACAACCTGTTCGAACACCTAGTGGACTTGGGAAAGACCCGGCTGGAAACACCGGTTCTGGTCAACCGTGAAGTCGCGGGCTGCGATTTTAAGATCGGTCTCGGCTGCATTATTCCGCACCACACCGCCGGTTTCGGCGGCGGCGCCAAAATACTGCTGCCGGGGGTTTCATCGATCGACACCATGACGAACCACCATGTCGTCCTGCAAAAAAAATTCCCCGACCAAGTCGGTCACTGTCTGGTTGATCACAATCCGGTGCGGCTCGACATGGAGGAAGCCGCGCGCATCGCCGGCCTTGATGTGGTCGTCAATGTCGTTTTGAATCACCGGAAAGAGGTTCTCGGCGTTTTTGTCGGAGACTTTGTCAAGGAGCACCGGGCAGGCGTAAATTTCGCCAAGAAAGTGTATCAGACCGAGAACCAGGGTCGGTACGACATTCTGGTGGTCAACGCCTTTCCGGTCGAAGAAACCCCGATCAAGGCGGCCTGGCCGGCAAAGGAATTTCTGAAAAAAGACGGCGACGTGGTTCTCATCTGGCAGAACCTCGACGGCAAAGTCCCCCACTATCTGACCGGAACTTTCGGAAGCGACTATGGCGGCCGGAAATGGCGCGCGCCCGGCAATTTCAGGTTTTCACAGGCCAAGAGAATGTTTATCTATGCCGACGAACTCTCCAAGGAAGAGCGCGACTGGTGGGGGCCGCAAGATCGGGTCTTCTGGTACAGGGATTGGGACGACCTGATCCGGAAGTTGCAGTCCTCTTATAAACGTGGAACCCGGGTCGCCGTCTATCCTTATGCCACCCTGCAGTGCCCGGTTTTGCACAGCGACTGAGAAGACTCTTCTTTTTTAACGATAAGGTGTGAAGAATGGCTATTCATGGCATCTGCCTGCGTCCTGCCCGCGATTTCGAAAATGCCGGCGTGAAAATTCCCGAAAGCTTGAGCATCGATTTCTTTGTACCTGAATCCAAACAACAGGTCATCTCAGCCGGCCGACAGGCCGAGTTCGTCATCTCTCCTTCACACAGCATCACGATGGATGAAGATTTTTTTGCGGGCCTGCCGAATCTAAAGATCGTTCAGCTGACCGGCGCCGGATATGACCGGGTCGATCTGAAGGCCGCCGCAAGGCACGACGTGCCGGTTGCGCATGGACCCGGGCAGAATTCCCGCAGCGTAGCGCAATACGTCTTTATCAAGATCGGCATGCTCTCAAGAAGGGTGCTTGAAGCCGACCGTATGGTGAAGGAGAATAAATTTTCCGAAGCCAGACGAAATCTGTCGACCCTGACCCTACACGAATTCGGCGGACAGAACCTGGGGATCATCGGCATCGGCCGGATCGGGCAGGAAGTCGCTGAAATCGCCAAGTTCTTCGGCTACAACATCGGCTATTACGACATCCAGAGGCTGAACCCGGATCGGGAAATAGAGCTAGGTGTACGCTACTACCCGTTTGAATCGATTCTCGGCTGGGCCGACATCATCAGCCTGCACGTGCCGCTCACCAAGGCAACGCGCGGGCTGATCGGGGCAAACGAGCTGCAGGCGATGAAGCCCGGTGCGATCATCATCAATATCGCCCGGGGAGGGATCGTCGACGAAGAGGCGCTTTGCAGGGCCCTGGAGAATGAAACCATTCGGGGCGCCGCAATGGATGTTTTCAGCATCGAACCGCCGCCGGCGTCACACCCCTATCTGAAATTAGACCGCAAGATAAGCGACAGGCTGCTGCTTTCGCCCCACATGGGGGGACGCACTCAGGAGGCCAATCGCCGGATGTTTTCTTTTGCCCTTGAAAATGTTAGGGCCTTTCTGGCGGACGGAAAGCCGCTTCAATGCGTCATCGGCACGGGTAATACAACCCAGGAGGACTGATATGAAAAGAAGTGGTGCGGAAACGCTGTTAGCTTGCCTTAAGAACGAGGGCGTCCGATACATTTTCGGCAACCCGGGTACGACCGAGGTGGCCATCCTAGATGCGCTCGTGGAGGCGCCGGGGCTGGAATATGTCCTGACCCTGCATGAAACCGTTGCGGTCGCCATGGCCGATGGATATGCCCGCGCCGGCGGCGGTGTCGGTTTCGTCAATATCCATACCGCGTTGGGACTCTCCAATGCGATCGGCGGCTTATATACTTGTCGCATCGACGGTATTCCTGTGGTCCTGAGCGTCGCCAACAAGGACAGCCGGATTCTGGGCCGTGGGGTTTTTTCGGAAGTTGATGATATTTGCGGTATGGCCCGCCAATTTACAAAATGGAGCTGGCAGGTGCTGCGGCCGGAAAGGATCGCCGAAGACGTCACGCGGGCCTTTAAAATAGCCGCTACCCCTCCGGCCGGCCCGGTGTTTCTGTCTATGCCCGAAGATCTTCTGGCCGCTGAAACCGAGTCGGAGATTCTGCCCTCCCAGCGATTTGCAGCGCGCCCCCGGCCGCTTCCCGCCCCCGAAGATATCGGGAAAGCGGTCGATCTGCTGCTGGCGGCCAAAAACCCGGTTATGATCGCGGGCAATGAAGTCGCGTTGTCGCAGGCCGTGCCCCAAGCCGTGGAACTGGCCGAATTTCTAGGCATACCGGTCCTGGCGGAAGGACGGCAGTCATTGTCATACCTGAATTTTCCCCTCGATCACCCGCTTTACCGCGGTGGGTTCGAAAGCTTTTCAGAATATGTCGAAAGTTCCGACCTGATCCTGGCGGCCGGCTCCGAACTATATGTTCAAACCGCCTACTCGGAAACGGATGAAACCCTCCGAAAAATAAGAACCGTTCATCTGCATTCGAATCCGGCCGTTGTCGGAAAGCATTACCCGGCCGAAGTTCCTGTGATCGGCGATCTGAAAGCGGCCTTAGCCATGCTCCTTAAGGGAATCAAAGCAGCGGCTTCCGCCAAAAGGACCGGCGCTTTTCGTCAACGCTTCGCCCGCCTGAAGGCTGACTGGAAGGAAACGGAGAAGATCAAGGCAAAGGAGATCGAATCCGGCTGGGGCAAAACGCCCATCCGGGTTGCGCAGCTGGTACGGGAGATTCAGGACGCGGCGGGTCCGGATGCCGTCATCGTCGACGATGCGATCCGTTCGTCTCGCCCCCTCTTAAAATATTATAAATTAAACCGGCCGGGTTCCTACTACCGCACGCCGGCCGGCTATCTCGGCTGGGGCGTGCCGGCCGCGCTGGGGGTCAAATTGGCCCTTCCCGAGCGGCAGGTGATCGCCTATGTCGGCGACGGCGGTTTCATCATGTCCAACCAGGCCCTGTGGACTGCGGCGCGATACCGGATTCCGATTACCGTCATCGTGTGCAACAACCGGCAGTATCGGGCGGTACGAGACGGGGCGAAACGGTTCAAGGGAAAAGCCGTCGCAAAGAATACCTTTATCGGCTCGAGCATCGACAACCCGGCGCCCGATCTCGCCCGGCTGGCCGAATCCTTCGGCGTCGCCGGCTATACCGTAAACAAGCCCTCTCAGATTAAACCCTTATTATCAGAAGCATTGCGCTCCAAAACAACATCGGTTCTGGATGTCTGGATCGAACAATGAAGCCAATCAAAATCATCGGCATCAGCTGCAGCCCCCGCCGAGGCGGCAACACGGATATCCTGGTAAATGAGGTCCTGGCCGCTGCCGGTAAAAGCGGGGCCGCCACTGAATTCTTAAAAATCGCGGATCACCACATCTCCCCCTGCGATGCCTGCTGGGGTTGCGCGGAAACAGGCGAATGCCGCATTGCCGACGACATGCAATCGATCTATCCCAAGCTGCTGCAGGCCGGCGGCATCGTCATCGGCAGCCCTGTCCATATGGGGCACAGCATCAGCGGTCATGCCCAGGTGTTTCTGGATCGCACCTTTGCACTGTGGCATCACAAAAAGCTGAAAAACAAGGCGGGGGGAAGCGTCGCGGTCGCCAACCGCCGCGGCGGAATCAGTGCCGTACGCATTATCCATGATGTGTTCATCGACCAAGAGATGCTGATCGCCGGATACGCCACCGGTTATGCCCGCGCCCCCGGCGATATCCGCAAGGATGAACGCGCCTTTAGAGAAACCGTCGCTTTGGGGAATCGTCTGTTTGAGTTAATCGTTTTAACAAGCAAATCAAGCGGCCTCAGATAGGGAAAAGAAATTATGCCGAAACCAAAACTTACCTTGGCCCTGGCCCATTATGACCGTCATGTCCCCTTCTTTGACGGGTCCGTTCAGCTTGAGGATTTCGAATTGGAGGTGCTGCCGGTCGGGCAGTCAGCGCAGTTGCGATACGGCACCGACCGACATGAACGAATGCTCCGGAACGCGGAATTTGATGCGTGTGAAGTTTCGCTGTCGTCCTATCTCATGGCCAAAAGCCGGGGGTGGCCCTTCATCGCCATTCCAATTTTTCCCCGCCGGCTGTTCAGCCTTTCCATGATCTGGGTCAATGCCGATGCCGGGATTCAATCGCCGAAGGACCTCGTCGGCCGCAGGGTTGGGCTCAACAAATTTCAGACCACGCTGTCCGTGTTGACAAAGGGTGACCTTCAGACCGAATACGATGTTCCCTGGCGCAGTATCCACTGGATCACCCGTCGTCCGGAGACGGTCGATTTCAGGGCGGAAGAAGGGGTCAAGATCGATCCTCTGCCGGAAGGCAAGAAAATCGGAGCGCTGCTTGTAAGCGGAGAGATCGATGCCCTGATCATGCCGCATCCCCCCCGGGAGGTTTCACAAGGGAGTGACCGCATCCGACGGTTGTTTTCGGATTCGAAAGGGGAAGAGCGCGCCTATTTTCAGAAAGCCGGTTTTTATCCCATCATGCATCTCATCGTGTTTAAAGCGAACTTTCTGAATAAGCATCCGCAAGCGGCTGCACGCCTGATGGAGGCGTTTGAATCCGCCAAGGCAATTTGCCGGGAATATTACTCCGACCCCAACTGGTCGCTGATGGCCTGGGGCCGACATCTGTTTGAAGAAGAACGCCGCCTCCTGGGCGCCGACCCCTGGCCCTACGGCTATAATAAAAACAAAGCCAATCTGGAGCGCTTTATCGGCTATTCTTTAGACCAGGGGTTACTGCAGCGCAAATTAACTTCCGAGGAACTTTTTTGGGAAAAAACACTGGGAACCTAACCAGTAAGTTTAATTTTTATGTATTTTGTTTTGAAAGGCAGCTAAGGCCTTCTTCCATAATCGCAAGTCCGCTTTCAAGCTGTTGTTCTTCAATAACGAAGGGCATCAGCAGACGGATGACATTTCCGAAGTTTCCGCAGGAAAGCAGAATCAATCCTCTTTCATAGCAGAATTTGACCAGGGCTTTGGTTTCATCAACCGCCGGTTCTTTGGTTTCCCGGTCTTTGACCAGTTCCAAGGCCAGCATGATGCCTTTACCTCTAACATCACCTATGATCTCGAATCGCTGCATCCACGATTCTAATCGCGATTTCAATTTTGCGCCAAGTCTTTCGGCTTTCTGCAGGAGGTTCTCTTCTTCAAACACCTCCAGAACGGCAAGAGCCGCTCTGCACGATACTGGATTTCCCCCGAAGGTTCCTCCCAGCCCGCCGACATGAGGGGCATCTAAAATCTCTTTTTTTCCAACAACTGCGCTTAATGGCATCCCGGCCGCCAAACTTTTTGCAATTGTAACCATATCCGGCTCTACCTGCCAGTGTTCCATCGCGAACATCTTGCCGGTTCGTCCCATTCCGGTCTGAATTTCATCAGCAATAAACAATATGCCGTGCTCATTGCATATCTCCATCAGTTTTGAAAAATACCCCGGCGGGGGAGTAATGAACCCCCCCTCGCCGGCAATCGGTTCAACGACGACCGCAGCGGTACTCTCGGCTGCCACATAATTGATAAAAAACTCCTTGAGATATTCGGCACAGGCCAAATGGCAAGCAGGATGCCGGAGCCCTAACGGACAACGATAGCAATAGGCATAGGGCATCCGGTAAACTTCCGGGGCAAACGGTCCAAAACCCAGTTTGTAGGGATGAATCTTGCTGGTCATCGTCATGGTCAGCAGCGTTCGGCCATGGAAGCAATGGGCAAAAACGATAATTGCAGGTCGCCGGGTAAAATGTCTGGCAATCTTGACTGCGTTTTCCACAGCTTCCGCACCGCTGTTGGCAAACATGGCCATCTTGGGGAAAGAACCGGGTGTCAGGTCGCAAAGTTTCTGGGCCAACTTTAAATAGGATTCATACATGAGCACATGAAAACAGCTGTGCAGAAACTTATCCGCCTGGTCCTTAACTGCCCTCACCACCTTGGGATGGCAGTGGCCCACATTCAGGACGCCGATTCCGCCTGAAAAATCTATCAGCGCCCGGCCCTCAACATCGTATACGGTCGCCCCTCTGGCCGACTCAATAAAATAAGGCACCGTGTTGTAAGGTCCCTGTGGAACAAAGCGTTTGCGTAATTCTTTCAATTTAGCAGTCTTGCCGGAATCCAGCATAAATTTCTCCTTTGTTAAAACGCACCAAAGGCCGTACGTTTATTGGTTATGCTGTTGCTTTCTTGATTCCTTTCCGATAACCCGGCAACAGGGTGTTTCGAATCGGCTCAATGGCAATCAGAATCACATTGATAAAAATGATGCCTAGGCTGATGGGCCTCATAAAAAAGAGCGATCCATCGGTTTCATAGGCAATGAACAGATACTTCTCGAATAATTCTCCCAGAATCACCCCCAGAATCAGCGCGGGCCGGTTATAGCCAAAATGCCGCATGGCCAGGCCCAACAAACCGAAAACGATAAGGGTGACAAGGTCTATGAATCGCCCTTCAGCAGAAAATGCCCCGATAAAAATGACCACGGTGACAAAAGGCACTAGGAATCGGGCCGGAGTGGAGGCGACCTTTGCAAGATAGGGTGCGACCAAAAGACAGATGAACCCCCCGATGAGGGCGGAAGCCAGGGTCACCTGCATCAGGTTTAACGACATCGGCAGGCGAACGGTCACCATCTCCGGGCCCGGCCTGATTCCCAGCACCATCATGGCGCCGAGAAAGAGGACCATTTCATTGGAACCCGGAATGCCCATGGCAAGGGTGGTCAGCAGGGCGCCTCCATCCTTGGCATTGTTGGCGGCCTCAGGGGCAATGACTCCCTCCACGATGCCGGTGCCATATCTTTCCGGATGTTTCGAAAACTGTTTGGCGTATCCGTAGGCCACAAATATCGCCGTCGCGCCACCGACCCCCGGTATCACTCCGATGATGTATCCTATGAAACTGGATTGAAGCCACAAACCCCAATGGCGAAACACGTCCTTGACCCCCTCCAGAACACCGCGCACACTCAGGACAACCTCAGACCGCCGTACTAGCTTGCCTCCCTCGGCGACGACAGCGATCATTTCAGGCAGGGCAAATAACCCTAAAAATAGGGGCATCCGGGGTATACCCTCAATCAGATAGGTCGAGCCGAAGTTGAAACGAGGCACCCCCGTCACGGCTTGAAGACCGACAAACGCAAGGATCAAACCAACCCCGCCGGAGATGAGCCCCTTTAGCATCGATCCTTTACTCAGCACCGCAACGCAGGAAATCCCCATCAGGATAAGGAAGACCATGTCGGCCGAACGAAGTGAAAAAACCAATGGCATGACGACAGGAAACATGATAAGCGCAAAGACGATTGAAATAAGGCCTCCCATCCCCGAGGCCGTCAGCGCCGCTCCGAGGGCGCGGGCGCCCTCCCCCTTCTGTGTCATCGGAAAACCGTCGATTAATGTGGCCACATTGGTCGAGGTTCCCGGTACATTCAATAAGACTGCGCAGATGGATCCGCCTGTCGAGCTGTTCATGCAAATTGCAAGAAAAAGGGGGAAAGCGGCTTCGGGCTTCATAAGAAACACAAAGGGAAGCAGAAGGCTCATCGCCACTATGGAACTTAGCCCCGGGATGCTCCCAAAAACAAGCCCGATCACAGTCCCGGCGACGATATAATACCAGATAGCAGGATGAAGAAGCATTTCCAATCCCTTTAAAAAAGCATCCATCATCATAATAAAATATCCTCCTGGATAGTCTACGCCTTACCCCCCGGGCAAATCGGCAATCCCCGGGAGTTCAGGCTAACAAAGATTCAGAGATGTTCAGTCTATCGCTATTTTATATACTTTTGGAACAGCTTACGAACGAGCTCGAGCTTTTCAGACGGTATGCCGATGGCGGAATTGACCTCTTTTCCAGTTCTTTTCCGGCCTCACTGGGTTCCAAGACGGCCTAATATGTTTGAGTCCTTCTTATAGACAACAAATTGCGGAGTCTGACCGAGCAGGCCGATTCAGCTCATCTTCCGGAAATCCCATTTGGATCCGGGAAGTTTTTTTTCAGTTTGGGTTCGGTAATACCCGAGGGGTGATGGGTGACCCCGATATACAGCCCATCAGGCTTTGCATTGAAAATAGAGTTCAAACCCTCGACGGACAGTATCAACGTCTAAGCCAATCACAAAAGCAAATGAGACTGAATAATGAATGTCCCCACCAAATAATTTCCCGGACGGGTGACGCGCGACCCAGCTTAAGGCCTTAAGATCCTGAAAAGAAGCCCCCCTGACATATCAACCTGCAGGAGTAGAATAAATACGACATAGATAACCAGTGTGACCGAAACGGCGAACAGGGCACTGTGAAGCCACTTTGCGCCATGCCACCTCGTATAGCTGAAAGTAAACAGGGGGATGGCGACGATGAGACTGAACAGGTAAATGCATAGAAGGAATCCGACAATCCAAACCCCTGTCCGGGCATATTTCCGCCAAACCTCCGCCGTAGTTTCTCCTTTATCAGGCGCAATGCCAGCGGCGGCTTGCTTTACGGTCACTTGCTTGACTAATCCTATCACTGCCAGGACAGCTATAAAACTTCCGAAGATGAGAGGGAGCAGCTTGGATGTAACATACTGCATTCTCAAACACTCGCTGAGAATCAGCAAAGAGAACGCCAGGACGACCAAATAGCCGATGATTTCTTCTTTTCTCTTGTTTGTTGTACTCATGCTTTCTTGATTCCTTTCCGATAACCCGGCAGAAGTGTTTTTCGAATCGGCTCAACCGCAATCAGAATGACATTGATAAAAATAATGATCAGACTGATAGGCCTCATAAAAAAGAACAACCCATCGGTTTCATAGGCAATGAACAGATACTTCTCGAATAATTCTCCCAGAATCACCCCCAGAATCAGCGCGGGCCGGTTATAGCCGAAATGCTTCATGACCAGGCCGATCAAACCGAAGACGATAAGGGTGACAAGGTCTATGAATCGACCTTCAGCAGAAAATGCCCCGATAAAAATGACCACGGTGACAAAAGGCACTAGGAATCGGGCCGGAATGGAGGCGACCTTTGCAAGATAGGGTGCGACCAAAAGACAGATGAACCCCCCGATGAGGGCGGAAGCCAGGGTCACCTGCATCAGGTTTAACGACATCGGCAGGCGAACGGTCACCATCTCCGGGCCCGGCCTGATTCCCAGCACCATCATGGCGCCGAGAAAGAGGACCATTTCATTGGAACCCGGAATGCCCATGGCAAGGGTGGTCAGCAGGGCGCCTCCATCCTTGGCATTGTTGGCGGCCTCAGGGGCAATGACTCCCTCCACGATGCCGGTGCCATATCTTTCCGGATGTTTCGAAAACTGTTTGGCGTATCCGTAGGCCACAAATATCGCCGTCGCGCCACCGACCCCCGGTATCACTCCGATGATGTATCCTATGAAACTGGATTGAAGCCACAAACCCCAATGGCGAAACACGTCCTTGACCCCCTCCAGAACACCGCGCACACTCAGGACAACCTCAGACCGCCGTACTAGCTTGCCTCCCTCGGCGACGACAGCGATCATTTCAGGCAGGGCAAATAACCCTAAAAATAGGGGCATCCGGGGTATACCCTCAATCAGATAGGTCGAGCCGAAGTTGAAACGAGGCACCCCCGTCACGGCTTGAAGACCGACAAACGCAAGGATCAAACCAACCCCGCCGGAGATGAGCCCCTTTAGCATCGATCCTTTACTCAGCACCGCAACGCAAGAAAGCCCCATTACGATAAGAAAGACCATCTCGGTCGAACGAAGTGAAAAAACCAACGGCATGACGACAGGAAACATGATGAGGGAAAAGATGATCGAAATAAATCCTCCCATCCCCGAGGCCGTCAGCGCCGCCCCAAGGGCGCGGGCGCCCTCCCCTTTCTGTGTCATCGGAAAACCGTCTATTAATGTGGCCACATTGACCGAGGTTCCCGGTACGTTCAATAAGACCGAGGTGATGGATCCGCCCGTTGAGCTGTTCATACAAATTGCGAGAAAAAGGGGGAAGGCATATACGGGCTTCATAAGAAACACGAAGGGGAGCAGGAGGCTCATCGCCACGATGGAACTTAGCCCCGGAATGCACCCGAAAACAAGCCCGATCACAGTCCCGGCAACGATATAATACCAGATAACAGGATCCAGAAGCATTTCTAGACCCTTTAAAAAAGCATCTATCATCATAAACAAATGACCTCCTGCATAGCCTAACTAAGCCTTACTCCCGGGCAAATCCAAATCGCCCGGGGGCTCAGGCCAACGAGGATTCAAAGGTGTTCAGTTTATCGCTATTTTATATACTTCTGGAACAGGTTGCGAACGAGCTCGACCTTTTCAGGCGCAATGCCGACGGCCGAATTGACCTTTTTTTCCAGATCTTCACCCGTCACATAAGGCTCCAGTACGGCGTAATTGGTTTTTATCGATTTGATGAAACCGTTGTACTGCAAAACTTTTTCAAAAGACCGCCGCAGATAGGTCAGCCGCTCGGCCGGAACCCCCGGCGGACCGAACATGGATTTGCAGGCCTCCAGTGCATCCATGAACTCGATCATATCTTTGTGCTCCGGGGTGATTTGAACCAGTTCGGTAATGGCAGGAACCTTCGGCTGCCATGCCGTTCTCTTAAACGTAATGGAGGTAAACGGCTCCACAAATCCCTTCTCCATATTCTCGCTAACCCGGGAGCCGTCGGTAACATACATATCGATTTCACCCCTGACGATGGCCAGCGCCAATTCCGGCGCCTCATATCCATGTACGATTTTGGCATCCAAATTCAAAATGGATATCGCGATGGAGCCCCCCAAGGAAGGGCTGCTGCCGATGCTGGACGCTCCGACGATAAGTTTCTTCTTTGCATTTAATGCTTTTAGATCCTCAAGGGTCTTGATGTTGGAGCCCTTTTTAAAAACCACAAATTGCGGCGTCTGACCGAATAGGCCGATCCAGCTGAGCTTCCGGACGTCCCATTTGGGTCCGGGAAGGTTTAGCAGCCTCGGTACCGTTATGTCCGAAGGATGGTGGGTGATTCCGATGGTCAGGCCATCCGGTTTTGCGTTGAAAACATAATTCAGCCCATCGATGCCGCCGCTGCCGGCCATCACTTTGGCCATCATGGGTTTGCCGCCGGTCACATCCGGCCAGTAACTGGCAAATATCCGGGATGCAAAATCGGTTCCTCCGCCCACCCCGCCATTGGCGACGATAGTGGGCATATTCTCTTTGTAAAATTCTTCGGCACTTTGCGACAGCGCCGTGCCTGACCCGGCTACAAGGATTAGAAACAGTACGACAACAATATTGAAAATAGTTTTGTTACGCATACCCCCCCCTTTTTTGAAATATCTAAGGCTGTTTAATTGTGTCGGGGCATGACACCGCCCCCCTTCATCTATCGTTTCCCTTAAACAACAGATATAACCTTTAACGGGTTGATTATAGATGCGTTGTCCCCCCGGATTCCTGCCACAGAGACCATAAAGCGCGTTTAACCAATGCCTTTGTCAGGTCGATTTTGTAACGGTTTTTCGGCAACGGACGAGCCTTTTCAACCGATGCCGCTTCAGCCTGGGATACCAGGTTTTCACCGAACTGGTTTCCATTCATTATTTTTTCTATTGCGATTGCCCGGAAAGGAATCGGGGCTACCCCTCCAAGGGCAACGCAGATGTCTTCACACATTCCGCCCGATATCCGGCCGGCTGCTGCCACGCTGACGATAGCGAAGTCCGACGCGTGTCGGATCCGGCGTTTCAGGAAGAGCTGATATGTTTCCGCGGGGAGATTGGGAACTTGTATTTCCGTCAGCATTTCGCCGGATTTCAGGCTGTTTTCAGCCAATCCTTCCGACTCGCCATAGAATTCGTCTATGGGTATCTGTCTTTCTCCCTTTATGTTCGCCAAAACGACTTTTGCTTTCAGCGCAACAAGCGCAGGCGCCAAATCAGAAGGGTGAGTCCGGACGCATCGGGTATAGCCCACAATCGCATGATAGTAGCGGTGTTCCCCTGCCATGGCGTAGCATTGTCTGCCGCCCTTTAAGTAACACGGGAAGCCGGGATGCCGGAAGTACATGCAGCGGGGCCGCTGGCACAGATTCCCTCCGACAGTTCCCATATTCCTGATCTGCGTAGTCGCCACGAGTTTTGCCGCGGTGGATAATATGCTGAATTTCTGATTAATGATGTCGGAAGTCGCCAGACTGTTCAACGTCACCCCGGCTCCGATGCTCAAGCCGGTTTCCTTATCGTAGGCGATGCGATTCATTTCTGGAATGGTCTTAATGTTGACGATCATTTCTGGAATCTTAAACTGCGGGCCGCTTACTCGGTCTTTCATGAGAGCCAGAAGGTCTGTTCCGCCGGCGATCAAAGACGCCGTCTCGCCATATTGGCTGATGATGGAGACAGCCTCTTTAATGCTCTTAGCATCAACATGTTCAAAGCGCGGCAATTCAAAGAGCATGCGACGAACCTCCTTTCCGTTTCTCTTGAAGTGCATTGACGATCTTGTCGGGCGTCATAGGGAGATCATTTAACCAGATGCCGGTCGCATGGTGGATGCCGTTTCTTACGGCGGCTGCAAAGGGTGTGTTCGCATTTTCGCCTCCGCCCTTGCCGGAGTATGCAAGCCACGGCTCTTCCCCCTCAACAATGACGATCTTTACATCCGGATAATCATAAGAGGTGGCCAGCCGGTATTGATGGAAGTTTGGATTGAGCATTTTCCCGGTCTTGGGATCGTAGATGCCTTCTTCGGACAACGCATACCCCACCCCGAAATAAACCCCGCCCAGAAGCTGCGACTCGCATAGTTTCGGATTCAGCGCCCGGCCGAATTCGTGTGCGATGGCAACGTTTAAAATATTCACTTCCCCGGTCTCCAGATCCACCTCCAATTCTACCGCTTGAGCACCAAAAGCGCCGACCATCGGAGAATCGGGGTTGGTGGCTCGGCTCCCGCTGCCCCTGATGGGGCGCCCGGGGTCAATTCTTGCGCATGCAGCTTTGAAAGGGATGCTTATGGAAGGGTCGGATTTTATATAGATCCTACCATTCCTTGAGCCCAGTTCCTCCGGTTTCACCTCAAGCATGGGGGCTGCAAGCTTGAAAAGCTGCTGCCTTGCTTCTGCGGCGGCCTGTAATACGGTCGGCCCCATTTCACCTGTCACTCGCGAAGATTGGCAGGCAGGCGCATATCGGGTACCCTTCGTATCTCCATAGGTAACGGAGATATCCTCCATGCTGACCCCAAGCTCTTCGGCTGCAATCATCGAAAACACGGTGACCTGTCCGCCTCCGATATCGACGATGCCGATGGCCAAATTGATGGTGCCGTCATTGAAAATATCGACATCCGCAAATGCTTTGTTCGGTTTATTGCCCGCTCCCTGATACGCCGTAAAGGAGGCAAAACCGATCCCCCGCCGCTTCGGGCCTTTGACGTTATCGTTGAGATGCTTTCTCCGCTCCCACCCGATCGTGTCGGTGACGATTTTCATGCACTTGTCGAGATTCTTTGTCATATAGGGAATCTTCCCCGTGGCATCGACCAGTTTCTCGCGGATCGGTGGCAATCCCTCAACCGAACGGATTGCTTCTTCAGGATCGACATAAAAAAAATCGACATAATTTTTCAATCTGAATTCCAAGGGATCCATATTTATCATTTCAGCCAGCCTGTCGATATGGGATTCCAAGGCAAAAATGGACGGCGCATTCATGGGGCCGCGCTGAGGTCCGGTTTGCTGCAGATTGGTAAATACGCCGATTTGTTCCAGGTGAACATGGGGGCACTTGTAGAGGTATCGGGCGGCGTAAAGGAACCGGTTCGGTAAATATGAGCCGGCGGCGCCGATATTGGCAATCGCTTTCTGATAGATGGCCGTCAGCTCCCCGTTTTTCTTTACCCCCATTTTAAGGTATACTTTAAAATCCCAGCGGTGGGGGTGGGTGATAAACTCTTCATCCCGGGTGTTTTCCATCCGAACGGGCTTTCCGGTCAGCATGGAAAGCTTGGCGGCAAAGTAGGTGACCCGGTGAGCCGAGGCCTTTGAACCGAAGCCTCCCCCAAGATACTTGATAATAACCCGAATGTTCTCAGGGTTTAGACCTAAAGACTTGGCCAAAGCGATCTGGGTAAAGTAAATTCCCTGAAGCGCATCCCAGACCGTAAGGTTCGAACCGTCCCAACTGACTAAACAGGCACGGGTTTGAATTGTGGCATGATATTGAGCCTGGGTGGTGTATGTTTCTTCCAAAACGACATCGGCCTGCTCAAACCCTTTGGCGACGTCGCCGCGTTTGACCACGCGGCGTGTTCGATCATTGATGTCGTTTTCCGGATATTCCTCGCCCGCTACCGAACTCGGGAGCGGATTTTCCAGGTTCTCTTCGGCATTTAACGTGTGCCCCAGAACATCGTACTCGACATCGATGAGCTTCAGCGCTGCCTGGGCAATATAGACATCGTCCGCCGCAATCGCTGCCACCTCCTGACCTTCATAGGTGATCACCTCCGGAAAAGCGGGTTGAGAAACGCCATACCAGTATGTTCGCCAGCCCTTTGTATTTTCTTTGGTTATAATCGCCCGGACACCCGGAAGAGCTTCCGCCCGGGTGGTATCGATCTTAACGATTCTGGCCCGAAGGTGGGGGCAGCGCAAAATTTTCCCATAAAGCATGCCCGGAAGTCTCAGATCCCCTGAATACAGTGCTTTTCCGGTGACTTTTTCAACGGCATCCTTGCGATTCAAGGGTTTGCCGACAACCGTAAATTCCCTATCCAGTGGGGGAGGCACGTTTCCGTGAACCATAAGCCTGTGTTCCGCCATTGCTCAACTCCTGTCCGGATCTGCTGTTTTATCGCTGGCGTCTATAGCCGCTTTGATAATATTCTGGTAGGAACCGCATCTGCAGAAATTGCCGTCGATGGCGCATCGGACGTCATCTTCAGTGGGCTTAACGGTACGGTCCAATAGATTTTTAACGGACATGATCATTCCGGGTGAACAATATCCGCACTGAAGCGCATCCTGATCTATAAAAGCCTGTTGGATCGGATGAAGTTTGTCGCCCACCGACAGGCTTTCGATGGTTTGAACCGATTTGCCGCCAGCCTCGACAGCCAGCATGGTGCACGCATAAACCGAATGGCCGTCGAGGATAACCGTACAACTTCCGCATTCTCCGCGGTTGCAGCCTACCTTTGTTCCGGTCAATTTTAACTCTTCCCGCAGAAACTCAGCCAACGTCATATGAGGAAAGACATCACGGGTAAACATCGCCCCATTTACGGTCAGCGTGATCTGCTTTTTGCTTTTCGAAGCTTTATCGTCTATGTTCATATTCTCTATCCGCTTAAAATACGTACAGTTTTATTGAATTGGGTCCTTTTTGATGTAACTACGCATTCGGTTTGCCTCAACGCTTGCGCATCGTTAGCATACGGGTGCCTTCCCATTTGACCTGTTCGGCCAGTTCGCGAAAGTCATCAAGGTCGCCCTCGATAATGTGCCCCACCTTCTGGCAGCCGGCCGAGTAAAATCCTTGCCCGTAAACAATCAACATACCCTCGGTCGGCGCATACAGGATATCTCCCGGATTATGCGCCCGCATTTCACGGGGATCAAAAAAGGTAACCGCACTGGTGCCGATCGGTTTCCCCAGGTAATCCACCGCCCATCTTTCCTTTTTGGTTTCCGATTCAACCGGTGCACCGGGAATCTTGACCCAGTAGTGGAACAACTCTCCGCTGGAATGCATATTCGTTATCGGACCTTTCAGGGGCAGTGCTTCTAAAATGGCCTTGCAGTGTTTGGGCACCCGCTCTTCAAAAAGTTCGGCTACCCAACGACTTTTGTCGCTGGCAATCTCTATTTTGGGGCCCGCGCCCGGGATAAAGGTTTGCTGGCGCTGTTCACTTTCACTGCCGCGCCGCACGACAAGCCTTTTGGCCCCCTCCCACTGCAGTCGCTCTATTTTCCGGGCGAAACGGCTCATGTCACCCTCTATTGTCGCGAAATGGGTTACCACCCAGTCCCGGTTCATTTTCTTGAATCGGCCGGGGGCGTAAGGAATATTTATCTCATTGGTAACCGGCCATAGCACCACGTGTCCCGGCGCCTGATACAAGCTCGGGTTTTCGATATCCGGGTAGTACTTCTTTTCTAACGTCAATTTCGGATGATGGTTGGTTTCAAGCCTACCGCCCGACCATTGGGAATGGGTGACCCGATCTTCAAAGGGCAGGCTGTCCCATAGTGCCTGACAGGTCTGAGGCGCTTTTTCATCTAAAAGATGCGCTTTAACAACCACCCCTTCCAGCTCCAGCTCGATTTTACGCAATTTTTCCCTCCATTTGGATTCCCATAAATTAGAAATTTCTTTTCTGAGGCCGAAGAAATTTCGGCCTTATTTTTATTGTACCGGAGAAATTCATTCCGCTCGGATCGGTCCCCTCCATCTGCGTCACTTCTCAATCGAGGATCAGTTCATATTCCTTGATCTTGATCTTTTCACTCATCAGCGGCCACTGCTGCGCCTTGAGTTCATCGTGATCCTTGCTCTTGAGAAAAGCATCGCGATCTTCTCTGGTTTCCCAAGCGATGACGATGAGGTACTCACCGCTGCCGTCCAGGCATTTGAGGAACTGAACGGATCGACAGCCTTTCTGCCTTTTAACGGTTGGGTGAATGACATCTTTTCTAAGTTTAAATGCGGCCTCCTCGTCATAGTATTTAAGCGTAGATACAGAATAAAGCATGATTTCCCTCCATTATTTCCTGTCGATAGCCAGTTCCGCGCCCCTGCTCCAATTCTCTTTGGAAATTTCTTCAAAGATCACGTGAACCGATTCCGGTTTGTTCTTGGTAATTTCTGCAACAACCTTTGTGATCCCTTCAGCCAGTTGTCTCTTGGTGTTTATATCCCTGGGAAATATTTTTAATGTTACGATAGGCATGTTTCATACCTCCTTATATGGTTAGAATATCTTATGCTGGAATCTTATCGATAATCATCTCGTCTTTTAAAATCCGTACCCGGGTGTGGGCTCTCCATCCGTCATCCATCTGGGGATAATCGTCTCTAAAGTGATGACCTCTGCTTTCGGTTCGCTCCAAGCCGCTCCTGACCACCGCTTCGGCGAGCCTGATCATCGCCTTGACTTCAAGTGCGGCTACGAGTTGTTGACAGAAGGTATCTCTTTTAACGCGCATGTTATTATGTGACAGTTCAATGATCCGATTCAAAGCTTCGGTCATCAGATCTCCATGTCGTACGGGACCGGCCAGCGTCCACATGATCATTTTAAGGTCAGACCGTATAGCCGCCGGTGATTTGAAGCCCGAACAGACCTCTTGGATTTCTTTCTCCACTTTGGCTAAGGGTTCGCTAAAATCGCCATTTCTGGCATTAGAGGTTACGGCCCGACCGGCACGATAGCCAAATACCTGAGTCTCAGCCAGGGCATTACTGAAAACCCGTCCGGCGCCGTGAATGTTACCGGATACCTCACCGGTCGCAAACAAACCCTTTATGTTTGTTCTTCCGTCTTCATCTATCTGGACACCCCCCAGACAGTAATGCGACGCCGGTGACATCTCTATACGATCCCTGTGAAGGGAAATACCCATTTTTTGAAGGTGTGTGAACCGGACGCCCATCCGTTCTTTGATGATTTCAATAATCTGAGTTTCAGGCATTTCGCATTCAACTTTAAAATAAATACCGCCGTTGGGTGTGGCCGATCCGCTCCGGATAGCACGGTAAGCTGTCTTGATAAGATCAAAAGGCGATAATGCTTTCGTACTGAGATCCCTCATACGGCCATCGAGTAGCCGGGCGTTAATGTTGGTGGCTAGGTCATAGGGCACCGAGCACCCGATTGCCGATGGCGGGTGTATCATCACCAGGGGATAGAAAAGGACCATTTCAAGATCAACGAGATCCGCCCCGGCATCCATTGCCAAACAAATTCCCTCACCGGTACTGTCGGTTGAGGTGTCGGTGAAATGCCAGAGTTCTTCATAACCCCCCGTTGCCAGAATTACTGAAGCTGCAGAAACGGCCGCTAATTTACCGGAGGCTATGTCCAGAACCACGAGCCCTACAACCTGGTCATCTTCCTTAACAATTTTAAGGGCCATGGTATCATTGAGTATTCGTATGCGGGGGGATGCTTCCGCAGCCCGCCGGAGGGCCTGGTTCAGAGAGAATCCACCGCCATTGATACAGCATGTATGATTGTCTCTTTTCCCGGCGCGCACAGGGTGATAAAACCGTCCATCGTCTTCCATTTTGAACGTTAATCCATAAGCTACAAGATCCTTCAGACGGGCGGGTGATTCCTGAGCCAAAATTTGAAGAAGCTTTGGGTTTCCAATACCCTGGGCAACCCGAAGACTCTCTTCCAGGTGCCGATCGATGGAGTCGTCATTGTTTACGGCTGCGGAAATGCCGAATGAAGCCAACGGTGTAATTCCGCTTTTACCTACCACCCCTTTGCTCAACACTAGAACCTCACGGCCCTGAGCCGCAGCTTCCAAAGCACTTCTCAAACCGGCAGCTCCGCCGCCGATCACCACCACATTGGTTTTGATAATTTCAGTCATAATAAAGTCAGCGTCACCGGATAACCAAATCTTTGATGATTTGTTTTCCTTCAAGGGGTTCAATAAGATAGGTGTGCCCTGATATCAACATGGTTTCGCAGGCCTTTCTCGGCTTCCCATCAACACGCATTCGGCAGGATCCGCATACGCCTTTGGCGCAATGGAAGTCTCTGAAAGCCAATGAAGGATCGATATGCTCACGAACGAATCGCAGGGCCATCAAGAGAGAATTCTGATTCTCAAGTTCATAGGTGGTATAAGAAGCCTTTTCTTCTTTCTCCGGATTCAGTCTGAATATTTTAAGTTGAACCATTTCGCGGTTATTCCTTTTTTTAGTCTCTCCCAATACCCCTCTAAAATTTATTGAAACTCAAATTGTATATCCATGTCGATCATCAGCAATCGAAGTAAATCGAAGCCATCCATCTGCTCGCTTGTCCCTTAATCTGCTGGATATATCCTAGTCGAGTATGGAGGTCTTATTTGCGGCATCGATCAACCTTTCTATTAATGCCTTCATGAAACGCTCATCCTCTGTCTGGTTAAATGCCAATGTAACACCAAGAGCAGCCTCAACCTGGTCGCCCTTAAAAATTGGTGCGGCGAAATTAGAATACCCCAATTTCGTTTCTTGAATATTCTGGGCAAATCCGCGCTTTCTTGTGCGTTCCAGTTCCTCTAATAGTTCTTTTTTGTCAGTGATCGTATAAGGCGTGTGGCGCTTGAATTCCATTTTATTCACTATCTTCGCGAGCGCTTTCGATGGGAGGTTCGCCAGAATCGCCCTTCCCATGGCGGTTATATATGCCGGCAAACGCGAACCTGGGCCCAGGTCAAGATGGATGATATCGCCGCCCTTCACTCTTTCCACGTACACAATTTCAATGCCATCGAGAATGCAACAGCTGGTTGTAACGTCAAATTCCTGAGAAACAGAAACCAGTTGCGGACTGACCCGGTCCCTGAGGTCCAA
Source organism: Thermodesulfobacteriota bacterium (assembly GCA_040757625.1). Lineage (GTDB taxonomy): Bacteria > Desulfobacterota > Desulfobacteria > Desulfobacterales > JARGFK01 > JARGFK01. Next base: position 22,433 of record JBFLWU010000064.1, read on the forward strand.
ACTGCTCAAAAAAGACAACCCCAACGAAATGATTTTGGACGCGGGACTATATTTTTTATTGGAGGGATCATGAGCAAGATAACCAAGATCTGTAAGTGTTCGCAAGTATCGCGTGGCACTTACCAAATTCATGTTGGTTAACCGGGCCACGTCCGTCAGGCTGAGAGGGGCCTTGTGTTTGGAAAAGATATCCAATACGGCCAATCCCTTTTCTAATGAGTTTATGAAATAACGCGTGTGGTTTTTCATTTTAGCTTTATTACGCATTGTGTTATTTTATTACTCTATGCGTAATAGCAGATAATAAACTACAGGCCGTTTGTCAAGAAAAAAAATGCTCCTCTGAAAAATCCGGACAACTGTCTTGGCAAACTTTCCGAACCTATCTGGCTGGCGTTGACATAAATCCTAAATGCGGCTAATTTACCATTTCACCAGATGATATAGGGATGAATTGCCCTGTGTTTATTAAAACGATCGGTTCTGTTTCTCTTCTTTTCGTTCTCTGACTATTATATATTTGATTTGCGTTTGGGTCATTTCAGGGCCTAAACCAGCCATAACCACTCAGCGCTTACCTGTTTAGATAGGCCTTGCAATCTAATCTAAAAAATGCCATCTTCCTCAGCTATCTCTTCATGACAAACGATAAAGGAAAAATGGATATGGTCTCTTCAATTGAAAAATCGATGGAGCTTGCCAAAATCGATCAGACGCATTTAATTCATCCCCTGTTTCACACTTCCGATCATACCAGTCCCCAAATTTGGGTCAAAGGACATGGCGCAATCATTACGGATATTAACGGCAAGGATTTTCTTGACGGACTTGGCGGCCTTTGGAACGTTACCATCGGCCATGGGCGCATTGAACTGGCTAAAGCTGCAGAAGACCAGATGCGAAACCTTGCCTATTGCTCGTCCTATTCCGGTTCGTCCAATATTCCGGCAATAGCGCTGGCACAGCGAATGAGCGAGTTGGCATATCCCAGCCTGAACACCGTTTATTTTACCAGCGGTGGCGCAGAATCAAATGAGAGTGCCTTAAAAACAGCCCGATTCTACTGGAAAGCAATGGGAAAGCCTGAAAAGATCAAAATCATTTCACGCCGCTTGGCTTATCACGGTCTAACGATGGCGGCAATGAGCGCCACGGGTATGCCCGCTTATTGGAAGATGTTTGAACCGCGGGTGCCGGGATTCATCCACATTGACCCGCCATACCAATTTTATTTTAACCAGACAAAAGAAGGAGAGACGATCGGTCAGGCCGCAGCGCGACTGCTTGAAGAGGCGATTCAACGGGAAGGTCCGGAAACGGTTGCCGCCTTCATTGCCGAACCGGTCCAAGGGGCCGGTGGCGTCATCGTACCTCCGGATGATTATTTTCCCAGGGTTCGAGAGATCTGCAATAAATACGATGTACTCTTTATTGCCGATGAAGTGATCACCGGCTTCGGTCGCACGGGCAAGTGGTTTGCCCTTTGTCACTGGAACGTCGAGCCGGATATTATGGTATTTGCGAAAGGAATTACCAGCGGGTATCTCCCGCTGGGAGGCATCATGATATCGGATAAAATTAAAGACGTATTCAACAGTGTTCCATATGAGAACCGCTGGATGCATGCCTACACCTACTCGGGTCATCCAACCTGCTGCGCAGTTGCCCTGAAGAACCTTGAAATTATCGAAAGAGAGGGCCTGGTGGAACGGGCAGCGCTGGGAGGAAAACGACTTCTTGATGGTCTAAAAACACTTTGTGACCTGAACGCCTTCGGCGAAGCAAGAGGCCTGGGCATGATGACGGCAGTGGAACTGGTTAAGAACCGGAAGACCAAAAATCCTTTTGATCCTGCTGAGAATGTGGGGGAGAGAGTGCGCCGGGAGATGATGAAGCGCGGTCTCTTTACCCGAATCCGCGGCGATGTGATATTTCTTGCGCCGCCATTGGTGGTCACCGATGAGCAAATCGATCAATTGATCGAGATAACGCGCCAGGCCAT
>JBFLWU010000065.1:0-22959 GCA_040757625.1 Thermodesulfobacteriota bacterium
CGCTTCATGGGTAGTATCGTCTCCTTTAATGGTCTTAAAGAGGCCTTGGCAAAAGGGTTCGTTTTGCTAGGGTCTTTTCAATTAAGCAGGACAATATTAAGTATTCAATGATAAAAGTAAAGGGCCGGGTCAAGTAAAATTTTAAAAAAATGAATTTTAATTATCTGGAAGGAGGAAGTCATGCAGGAACTTGAGCTGATACAATCGGCTGAGAGGCTGGTTCGGGAGGTGATGGGGGTCACCCGCGACCAGCATGTGCTGGTAGTAACGGACGCTGCCAAATATACGGTGGGAAAGGTGTTTGCCCTGGTATGCCGGGCGCTGGGGGCTGAAACCGTTATCGCCCTGATGCCGATGACGGGCGAACACGGCAGTGAACCGCCCAGGACCATTGCGGCGGCCATGAAAGCGGCCGATGTGGTTTTTGCGCCCACCACCCATGCCCTTACCCACACCCAGGCCCGACTGGATGCGTTTGCCGCCGGTGCTAAGGTGGCGATTCTCAGGGGTGTAACCGAGGACATGATGATCAAGGGGGCCATGACGGTGGATTTCAAGGCCCTGAAGGTGCGGACCGAGAAAATCGCGGAAAAATTGACCCGGGCCGATCAGATCACGGTTACCTCGGCCACCGGTACCGATGTCACGTTCAGTGTTTCCGGCCGCAAGGCTTTTTCATTGGACGGCTTTTACAGCGATGTCTACGGATTTGCCACCTTTCCCCCGGGGGAGGCGCCGACCTGCCCGGTGGAGGGGAGCGCCAGTGGAACCATTGTATTTGACTATTCCATGGACGGCATCGGGCGGCTGAGCGAACCGCTCAAACTGCTGGTTAAAAACGGCCAGGTGGTGTCTCTGAGCGGCGGAAGCGAGGAGATCCATTTTATAGAAAAGATATTTGAGCGCGATCCGTCGGCCCGCAACATTGCCGAATTTGCCATCGGCACCAACCCCAACGCGCGGTTGATCGGCAACCTGGCCGAAGACAAAAAACTGATAGGGACGGTGCACTTTGCCATCGGCGACAACAAGTCCCTGGGCGGGATTGTCGAGTGCAGTGTTCATCTGGACGGCCTGATGCTGAAGCCCACGGTGACGGCCGACAAGGAGGTCCTGGTAAAAGCAGGTGAGATTGTCGTTTGATGCCTGCAGCTATCGATAAAACGGATATAAACATTAAAAGAAGGCAGGATTAAAAATTCAAACACGTTCCAGTGTCCAAATTATAAACTTCTATGGAATACGGATCTGCGCAAAGGTGCTCGGATCCGTAATCCCTTAATCTGCAACTATTCGGATTTGGTGCTTTTTTGATATTTGGTGTTTGCGGGTTTAGATAATTTCTTTGTGACAGGAGGTTTTTATGGATCGAAAAGAACTGATGGCGCTTTTCAACAGGCGGCCCCGCATCGGCGCCCTGGCCACGGCCGGAGCCGGCGGCGATGTCAATGCCGCCGTGTTCGGTTCGCCCCAGATGATCGATGAAAATACCATTGTAATGGGCATCGGCAAGAACCGTTCCTATAATTACCTCAAGGAAAATCCCAAGGCTGTTTTCATCCTGATGGCGCCCGGTTCGTCGCCCTTGGAATGGAAGGGCGTGAGGGTGTATCTTGAAGCGGCGGCTATAGAAATTACAGGGGAAACGCTTGAAGGGATCCGGGCGCAGATCGCCAGGGTCGCCGGCGAAAAATCCGCCAAGGCCGTCCATGCGGCCGTAAAGTTTCGGATTACCGAGGTGCGGCCGCTGATAGATTCGAACCCTTAGAAATTCATTTTAAAACTCCTCTGAGACCGATGCTTCCCGCTTCGCGTGTTTAAGCAGCGCGCCTTTCTTCTACTATCAGGGGACGTACGGAAAGAAAGATATGTATCACCGCTGGGTTATATTCACAGTCAGCTCGAGTCTGTTTCTGATCTCCCAGTTCTACCGGGCTTCCAACGCGGTGATCGCCCCCCTTTTGATCCGGGACATGGCCATCAATACCGAAGAACTGGGGCTGATGTCCGCCGCCTTTTTTTACGCCTTTGCCCTGACGCAGATTCCCGTCGGTATTTTGCTGGACCGGGTCGGTCCCCGGCGAACCATGACCGCCCTTTCTCTGGTTGCCGTTTTGGGGGCAATCATATTCGCTTGGTCGGATTCATTTTCAGGCGGAGTTGTCGGGCGGATTTTACTGGGCATCGGCATGGCCTGCAATCTGATGGGAACGTTAAAGCTGTTGACCACGTGGTTCGGACCCGTCGCCTTCGCGACCCTTTCCGGCATCGTACTTTCCATCGGAACCTTGGGAAGCATGGCGGCTGCAACCCCCCTTGTTCTGCTGGTCCAGCAAATGGGCTGGCGGATGGCCTTTACGCTCATCGCCGGGATTAACGTAATTCAAATCGGTATCCTTTATGCGGTGGTCCGTGACAAACCCCATGATAAGACAGCCGCTATGGTTTCATACGGTCCGGTCTGGAACTTTCGTGAGATCTCTGCCGGGTTACGGTTGCTTTTGACCAATAAGGACTACTGGATTATCTCCTGCGGGTCTTTTTTCCGATACGGTGTTTTTGCCGCCGTACAGACGCTGTGGGCCGGACCCTATCTCATCAATGCCATGGACCTTTCGCCGCTGGCAGCCGGCAACCTGATTTTGTTGATCAATATCGCCCTGATTGTCGGCGGCCCCATCCTGGGCAGTCTTTCGGATCGGGTCTTGAAAACACGCAAAGGCATTGTCACGGGAAGCCTGCTGGTTCTTTCCGGCTCTATTCTGGCAATCGCCCTGCTTCCCAAAGGGACCGGCCTGCCGATCTTGGCCATTCTGTTTTTCTGTTTTGGTTTTTCCGCCGGGGTTGCCAATGTGCTTTTCGCCCACATCAAAGACCTCATGCCGCTGGAGCAGGCCGGTGTGGCCTTGACCGGCATCAACTTTTTTACCATGCTGGGAGCGGCGGTTTTTCTGCAGGGGCTCGGTAGTCTGATGCAGCGGGTTTACCCGGGAGCGGCTCAGGGAATCAGCGCATTCAGAAGCGCTTTTCTGCTGTGCGCCGCCTTTGTTCTGGTGGCCGCATTTTTGTATCTCTTTACCCGTGATGCAGGCAAGGGCAGAAAGTAAATATCCCCGCGTTAAAACGCGGGGATATTTACTTTGCACCGTCCCAAATTTTTTGCAGGCACCGGTGGGCGCGCTCGGCAGCTCCGTTTAATTGCTTTTCCAGATTTTCAATGCCGGGGATGTCCGCGCATTCCTGGCTCGCTCCTGCGTTCTGGATCAGCATCCGGCCGGCGGGCAAAACGGTCAGGCTCCGGATCATCTTGACTTGAAATTCATATCTGGCCTGCAATGCATTTAACTTGGCATTATTTTCCTTTTTCTTCCGCGCCCATTCATTGACAGCCGTATTTAGCCCCCCGCGGCGTTCATTAATGACCTTTTTGCGTTCTTCGAGGGTTTTACCCTTTTCTTTCAATTGGGCCGTATAGGCGTTGCCGCTTGTTGCTCTTTCGTTATATGCTTTGATCCAGGCCGGATCATCCGATTTGTTTTTTTCGGCGTTATGTCTGGCGATATCGTCCTGATCGTTATTCCATTCCCGCAAAAAGTTTTCCCGGTCCGTTTTATAATTCTTTTCGGCCTCTTTAATCAATTCGCCGGTTTGGATAAGGGTACGTTCTTCCTTGTCCAAAATTATTTTTTCCTCATCCGCCGTGGCCAATTCCTGCTTAATCGTCTCCATTTCCTGCATCAGGCTTTGTATCTGCGACAGCATCGGGTCCGCGCCATCCGACGTTCTGATAAAACAGACCAGGGCGATAAAAGAGACAAAGCCTGCGATGAATAACCTGCAATGTTGAAGCGGCATATTCTGAATCTCCCTTGAGGTGTAACCGTTTGTATCTTAAGCGCGATAAAGCAGGGGGCGCTTACAGCAGCCTACTTTTTACCGGGTTGGGCTGCGGCCCGGGCAATGGCCTCGAGCAGCGGTGTGAGATACGCCATGTCCGTGCGCTGTGGTCCCTGGAATACGCCCACTAAAACCACACCGCGTGCAGCGTAATGGCAGGCGGTGAGTTCGAGTTCGCTCCCTACAACAAGCTGGGGGCCGGGCTCCCATCCGGGGGGCAAGTTCTGCGGTGCGACGGAACGCTTCTCCGCTCCGATGGTCGCAAAGGCCGCCGCACAGTTCGGCTGCTCAAAGCGGCCGACTTCCAGGCTGACCTCGGGCAGTGCCGGCGCCATGCGATCGATGAAGTCCGTGGCTGCGCTGCTGTCGTATTTCACCAGCCAAACAAACCCATCGTCCGGGAGCTGAAGCTCGAGTCCCGAATGGAGGAGCTTTTCGTTTCGGGTGGGGGGGACCGTACCCCGGTTTCTCACCTCCTCCCGCTTGGTCGGGGCCACCGGGGCGGTCCGCTCCGTCCGGTATGCGTGCCAGGCCGCTTCGAGAACAGCGGATTTCGGCACAGCCTCGATCATCGCGGCGCGCGTCATGGATTCCGGCTGCTCCAGAAAGAACCGGTACAGCATGATCGCCTTGCCCTGGCCGAGCTGGGAGCAGAGCACGGCCGCCGGCTTGCGCCCAAGCTCACCGGAAAAAGTGAAAACACCCCCGCGCACCTTCCAGCGGGTGTCCCACAGGTCGAGATCCGACTTCCAGGCGCTGTCGAGCTTTGCGTCATCGACCGCTGCACTACAGTCTCCTGCGGTAAAATAGCCGGTAAGGACCCAGTTGCCGGCCACGAGCGCGCCGCCCCGAAACTCGTCCACGACGTCGCGGCTATCAAACGTCTGGTTGTCGTTCAGCATCCAGCTGCCGCTGACCCGGTAGCTGAGATCACCCGGCAAGGCGGGCAGCTCAATTTCAAGCCCGGAGAGCGACAGCACGACCTTGCCGCCCTGGACGCTCAGCGGCGCCGTTGCGGCGGTGCCGGCAAAGGCTGTCAGGATTGCGAGAGCCAAGATGCAAATGAAGAACGGGACATATCGTTTTGGACGGCGCATGGAAGTATTCCTCCTTGTGGAGAGAAGCTGAACACCTGACACCCGGAAGGCGGCAGGCTCGGGATATCATCGATTCTGAAATCGACAGTATGTTAGGCGATGGACAGGTGGTAAGAATTCGCTTTACGGAGTGGGAATATAGAAGAGTCGGCCGTTGGATGTCAATATTAATCGCGTCCGGTACCTGAGGCTGCCGCCGCAGCAACAGGCATCGATCTCACTCGTGTTGCGCCTGCAGATTGTGTTTGAGCGTGACCGGAAACCTGTCACTTGCCAAGGACGGGCCGTTTCAGAAAGAGGACCAGAAGGGCTGTAAGGCCCATCATAAAGGCAAAAGAGGTGAACGCCCAGTAATAACTTCCCTTAAGGTCGTATACCAAACCGGCAATCAAGGGGCCAAGGAAACCGCCCATGGTACTGATTCCCTGTATGATTCCGTAGATTGCGCCGTAGTTTTTGCGACCATAGAAATTGCCGGTGATGACCGCCTTGATAACCGTCGTGCCGCCGTATGCCGTGGAATACACCAGCACAAAGGGAATAATGTCCAGGATATGGCTTACCCGCAGCAGGGACAGGATGCCGACGGGTTGAAGAATGTATAGAACGAAGAGAAGCCATTTCGGGTTTAAGCGGTCGCCGAGCCATCCGAAGCCATATCTGCCGGCCATGCTTGTCAGGGTGATAAAGGTTACTGCCGAAGCGGCTGATTCTGAAGTGATGCCGACATCAATGAGGTAGGGTATTAAATGGACAAAAATAGCCGACTGGGTTATCTGGTGGCTGAACAGACAGATGGTGAGTATCCAGAAGGCGGGGGTGAGCAGCGCCTTTTGAATCGGGAAGTCGACCTCTTGTTCCGAGGTTGTCTTTGCAGCCTGGCGATCATGGGGCTGAACACCATTTTCCGCCGGCCCTCCATCGGGCAGGAGGCCGCATCTTTCCGGCGAATGTTTAAACGCAAAAGATGACGGCAGAACCACAAGCCAGGTCAATGGCCCCAGTATTAATAGGGCCGTGCGCCATCCGTACCGGGCGATCAGGAAGGCCACCGCCGGAATCAGGAGTCCGGACAAGCCGCGCGCTGCGCCGTAAATCCCAAGGGCCGCCCCCCTTTTTTTAATAAACCATTTTCCGATCAGCGGATTGCCCATGGCAACCCCGCCGAAGCCGCTCCAGCCGACGGAGATGATGATAACCGCAGCATAGAAGGGCAGAATGGTTGAAATCTGACTGAGGAAGATAAATCCTCCCCCCATGACGAGGCCGCCGGCAAATACCAGTTTTGCGGGACCGATCCGGTCCAGAAGCCATCCCACAACGGGTGCGGCTATGCCGGCTTCCAGGCGGTAGATCGAAAAGCCTCCTGCGATCAGCGTCATGCTCCAGCCCAGCTCGGCAGCGACGGGCTTTACAAAGGTGCTGAAGCCGTAATAGAAAATACCGGCTGCATATACCGATAGGAAAGAACAGAACAGTACGATCCACCACCCGTAGAACAGCTTGCCCTTTGTTTCGGAGGACGAGCTTGCCATAATCCGGACCTTTGCGAATGAAGTGTAGCGTTAGTGTCCGGAGCGGTTCCGGAACAGCGCAACTGAAAAACTTTCCGTCAATTGGGGCGGTCATGCCCCGTTTTAAGAACAGGGTCTACAAACAAATTCTTCAGCAAATGAGTATTCAGGATGCAACACATTAGCAAAAGGAAGGGGCCAAGGCAAGGTCGGCAACAAGAGATACGGTCACTAATAGACATTTTCACCATTAGCCCCGAGAGGTGGTAAGCATTTCAGGTAATCCAGTTGTTGTTTTATCTATATGGCACCAGATTCCTTTTAAGATGCGACCCGTATGACCCAGGAACTGGCAGGCTATTCAAGGGCGGTTTTTCAGACATACCGGGGGCGGGCTAAGGTTTTTTCATAATATTTTTCTATGCCCTCATTTTTTATTGTCTCGTTGATCCGCACCCAGGCTTTATACAAGCTTTCGTCAAAATTGGTTCTGCTGCAGGGAAACTCGCTACACTGATGGCAGTAATCGATCTGCTTTTGCTGGTGACAGCGGCGCACCCCGCAGTTTTTAAACATTTTGCACTGCTCGCTACGGCAGCCCCGGCAGTGTTCTGAAGCAAAGTAGTCCAGCATTTCCTTGAAGTCGGGATATTTTTTAAAAATCGGGTCGTTCAGCAAGCTCTCAAATCGTTTGGCATAAATGTCGAAATTTCCCAGTTTTTCTTTAAGCTTCAGGCTGTAACGGCGGATATCGCCGTCCACATGGGCAAAGCATTTTTCACAGCTCAGACCGCAGGGGGCCAATGACGCCTTGATGTGTTCGTAATTCATACAGGGACTCCTTTCGTTATAAGTTAATTATAATTATAGCGGTTGCGTTTCGGAAACAAAAGTGGCATAAACGACATCTTAAGGGGTGATATCGGCATTTGCCAGGCTGTTTAAAAACGTCGCCTAAGGCCGACATGCGGCATTGCGCGGCTTTCGCCAAGCTCACTTGTGCCATGTATGCTGCGATTGTCGAATCGCCGCGCGCTTTTTCTGACGATCTAATTCTTATTTTTCGACAGCCTGTAAGATCTTATTGGGGCGAGACCTAAAAAAAATGAGCCAAAATCGCAAATCAATGAAAAAGGTAACCATTCTCGGGCTGTACAACTCCATGGCAACCACCATATTCGGCCCCATGGACATCTTCAACCAGGCCGGAAGGCTCTGGAACCGGGTGAGCAAATCCCCTCAGGCCCCGCTTTTTGACGTCGCCATCGCCTCGGCGGACGGCGCACCCATCCAGTGTCTGAATAAAGTCCAGATCCGGCCCCATTGCAGTATTGCGGCGATTGATCAAACGGATGTGATTGTTATCGCATCGGCGACGTATATCGAACAGATCCTGCAAAGAAATCCGGAACTGGTTCCCTGGATTTGCCGGCAGTATGATCAGGGTGCCCATGTGGCCAGCATCTGCACCGGGGTGTTTTTACTGGCGGAAACCGGTTTGCTGGACGGAAAATCAGCCACCCTGCACTGGGGGTTTACCGAAACGTTCCGCCAAAAGTATCCCCGGGTGAATTTGAAACCGGACCAGATGTTCATCGACCAGGGCCGCCTTTACTGCTCGGCCGGAGTTAGTGCCGGCATGGATTTGTCTCTGTACCTGATCGACAAGTTTTGCGGCCGGCAGACCGCGCTACAGTCCGCCAAGACCATGATCCTGGATCTGGGACGGGAAATGCAGACACCTTACATCTGTTACCTGTTTTCAAAGGACCATGGCGATCCTCTTGTCGTCAAGGCCCAGAAGTGGATCGAAAGGCACTACACCCAATCGATTGATTATGACCGGCTGGCCGGGAAATTCCGGATGAGCCGCCGTTCCCTGGAACGCCGGTTCAAACAGGCCACAGGCGCCACCCCTTTGGGGTATCTGCAGCAATTACGGGTGAAAACCGCCAAACGGCTTTTGGAGGAAGGGGTCCGGACCTTTAATGAAATCACATATCTGGTGGGGTATGAGGACATCCCTTTTTTCAGGAATGTGTTTGTTCGGCTGACAGGCCTGCGGCCGAAGGAATATCAGCAGCGCTTTGCAGGGTTCTCCGCTGCGCCCGTTCTTCAAACCTGATCCGAAATTTTAAAATGACCGCCACGCACTATTTCAAAAACCCATAGATTGGAAATAAAGATTTTGCGAAAACCATTTTACGGATGGATCATTGTGGGTGTTACGTTCCTGATCGGCGTGACCGAGTCGGGCGCCTTTCAGAATATTCTGGCCATATTCATGAAGCCGATGGCGCAGGAGTTCGGCTGGAGTCGTGCGGTTGTTACCGGATCCATTGCAGTCGGCTCCCTTTTCGCGGGACTGATCTCTCCCCTTGTCGGGCCGATCCTGGACCGGCACGGCCCGCGCTTGGTGGCGTTCTGGGGGATTGTGATATTAAGCGCCGGGCTGATCGGCATGCGCTTTGTCAATAGCATCTGGCAGTTTTATCTTTTTTTCGGAGTGGGCCGGATGGTGGCCATGGGCGTACTCAGCATGGTGATATCGGTATCGGTCTCAAACTGGTTTATACGGCAGCGCGGCCGTGCCCTGGGTGTAACCTGGCTGGGTCCCCAGTTCGGTGCGGCGATGATGCCGGCGCTGACCCAGTTTTTTATCATGAGCCTGGGCTGGCGGCTGGCCTGGAGCACACTGGGAACGGTGGTATTTCTCCTGTCCGGTCTTCCGGCGCTGATCCTTCTGCGGCGCCGGCCCGAAGACATGGGGCTTTTGCCGGACGGTGATACCGCCCCGCCCGGAGAGAAAAAATCCGGCAAGCCCTCGTCCCAAAGGGACGGCAACAACCCTGCCGGAGTCGGGGCCGAGCAGCTCTGGAGCAGGAGTCAGGCCGTCCGGACCCTTTCATTCTGGGTGCTGACTTGCGTGGATGCCATGGTCGCCTTTCAGAATGCCGGCGTTAATTTTCATGTTTTTCCGTTCCTGACCGATCGCGGCATTCCGGCGCTGACGGCCGTTTTGGTGCTCAGCACCATTGCCGTTTTTGCCGCTGTCGGCTCGGTGATGTGGGGATATCTTGTGGAAAGGGCGAAGGCGCAGACGCTGCTGGCGGCCAATTTTTTCGGAAATTGCCTGGTATTCCTGCTGTTGTACTGGTCGGTGCGGTATCGGTTGGTGGAGGCGCTGGGGGTCTGGACCGTTTTTGCCCTGGGAGCCCTGCATGGGATGCTCTACGGCGGCAGGCAGCCGATGGTCACGTTTGTCTGGGCGAAATTTTTCGGCCGCAAATCCCTTGGCAGCATCTACAGCTTTTCGACGCCCTTCCGCTATGCCGCCAACGCGGTCAGTCCCATTTTTGCGGCCTTCTGCTTTGACGCCTTTGGAAGCTACGCCTTTCCGTTTTACTTTTTCGCGGCCACCTATTTTGTTGCCTGCACGCTCAGCCTGTACCTGAAATCGCCCGGAGCGCCCGCCCAGGTTCCAGGAAAATAAGCGCGTTTTTACCAGTAAACCATCGCATCCCTGAAAACCGCGTGAAGATCGGCTTCCGTAACCGGTCGGGGGGACAGCTTGATCACCCGGTGCTGGGGCAGCGTGCCCTTTACCAGTTTGGGAATATCGGCGGGGGCATATCCCACGGCGCCGAGACCGTTGGGGATGTTAAGGCGCTTCATAAAAGCGATGACCTGGTCGGAAATTATGTTGCCGGCATCTTCGGGCCTGGCTTTGGAGATGTCCGCGCCCAGGGCTTCGGCGGCGCGAAGATGCTTTTCGGGACAGGCCGGGGCGGTAAAGCGGAAGGCCGCCGGCGCGTTGAGCACCACGGCCATGCCGTGGGGCACCAGGGGCCGGTCCCCGGGATATTCTTTGGGTCGGAAGCTTTTCACCATGCCCGACACCGGATAGGACATGCCGTGGGGCAGGGTGACCCCGGCGTTTCCAAAACCGATCCCGGCAAAGGAGGCGGCCAGCATCATCATGCCGCGGGCCTGTTCATCTTCCGGATGTTCAACGGCCTGAATAAAATTCTCCTTCAGCATCCGCAAAGCCTGCAGCGCCCACAGGTCGCTCACCGGATTCGATCCCTGGTAGGCGGGACGGAGAATCGGTTTTTCCGGACGGGGGCGCCGATCAAAGGGCAGGGCGGTATAGGATTCAATGGCGTGGGTCAAGACGTCCAGCCCCGTTGAAGCGGCAATGAGGGGCGGAAGGGTCCGGGTGTTCTCCGGGTCCACGATTCCCAGGGTGGGTTTCAGGCGGCGGTGGGCAATGCCGGTTTTGGCGTGCATGGCTTCAAGGTCGAAAATCACAACCCCGGTGGTTTCACTGCCGGTTCCCGCCGTGGTGGGGATCGCGAAAAGGGGCTTGAGCGCACCGGGCACGGGGAGCCCCTTGCCCACCGGCGGATTGACATAGTCCAGGAAATCAGCCGGCGGATACGTGGCATACAGGTTGGCGGCCTTGGCGGTATCGATGGTGGAACCGCCGCCCACGGCCACGAAACCGTCGAAATCGCCGGCGGCGGCAAAGGCGATGGCATCCTTTAAGGACGCATCCGTCGGCTCGACCCGGACGTTCGCATAGAGCGCATAATCGATATTCTGGTCGGCAAGAGCAGCCAGGACCGTTTGCACCGGCTGCAGCCGATTTAAATGCGAGTCGGTCAACACCATGACACGACGGACTCCCAGTTCCGCGAGATCCATGCCGACTTCCCGCGAGGTCCCTTTACCGAAGCGAATATTAGAACTCGCCATTTCAAAGGCATAATCGGTTTCCATAAAATTTTCTCCGCTATCGATTCCCGGCAATTGAGAAATCGATTATCATAAGAACAATCCGGTCTGACTTAGCGGCGGCAGGGACGGCAACTACCGATCCGGCGCCCCTTTGAACCGGCATCATTTCTGCTTTTTCAACATCCCGCTAAGGATTGACAATCTGGAAATTAATGACTTCCAGCTTGTTTTCCGCAGCGTCCAGGATTTCCACATGCCATGCGCCGGTTTCATGAGGCTGAATGTTTTTCATGCTGTAGGTACGCCAGGCGGCTGAATTAATCTGCAGAGAAACGCGAAATTTCTCGGCATTGGCGTAATACCACACATGCGAAACCCGGGTGGGGGTTTTGGCGCCCAGGATCTTGCTGAAGCAATACAGTTTGCCGACGGTACTCGGAAAGCTGGTGTTGGCTTCTACCGGCTGGCGGTCGACCACATCGCGGCAGACAACGGCCTCCACATCCAGAACGTCAGGCGTCTGAGAGAAGGCAGCCTGGGGCGAGTTGAATAAAAGAAGCAACAAAAGGGCGAGGGTGGCACGGGGGAATGTAACCATCTGTTTCATAAGAATCCTCCCTGTAATTGTGAATTCTTAACGACATGTCAGCACGAACAATATATAGCATTCTCACGATTGGAAGAAAAATGTTTTTTTGCCCATAAAAAAACCGTTTACTCTTTTTTGCCTGAATGCTCCGGCCGGAAGGCGGGACATATCATGATTTTCGGTAAAGGTTGCGGATTTCCACGGAACGGGGGTCCAGGTTGGTCAGCCCGTATGTTTCGGCCCAGTCCATGGCCTCGAGAAACTCCTCAACCGTGATTCCCCGCGCGATTTGCGGAAACTCAAACGCCCGGTAGGCCACATGGTATTGGGGCATGATGTTGACATAGGTTGACCGGGGCAGGGAGCGGGCCACCCAGCGCACGAATTGTTCGGTTCCGGCCACCCGGTTGGGCATGACCAGGTGGCGGATCATCAGCCCCCGGCGGGCGATACCGTCGGCGTCCGTCTGATGTGTTCCCACCTGCCGGTGCATCTCGATAATCGCCTGTTGGGTGACCTCGGGGTAGTCGGCCGCACCGGAAGAGTATGTGCGGGCCTGTTTCGGATCCATATATTTCAAATCCGGCAGGTAGATATCGACAATGCCGTTTAGCAGTTCCAAAATTTCAAGGCGCTCATAGCCGCTGGTGTTATATACCAGCGGCAGGCGCAGGCCCTTTCTGCCGGCCAGCTGAACGGCCTTCAGGATGTTGGGCATGACGTGGGTGGGGGTTACCAGATTGATATTATGACAGCCGACCTGCTGGAGAAAGAGCATGAGGCCAGCCAGGTCTTCATCTTCGATTTGCTTGCCTTCGCCTGCATGGGCGATGGGCCAGTTCTGGCAGAAGACGCAGCGCAGGTTGCAGTTGGAAAAGAATATGGTGCCGGAACCCTCCCGGCCGGTCAGGGAAATTTCCTCGCCGTAATGAGGCTGGGCGCTGTAAACCATTACCCGGGACGGCGCCCGGCAGAAGCCCTTTTCACCCGCCAGGCGGTTGACGCCGCACCGGCGGGGGCAGAGCCGGCATTCTTCGAAAATGGTGCGGGCCTCTTTGACCCGGCGGGACAGTTCGCCGGTACGGTCCAGCTCTAAATAGGCCGGGTACAAGGATTGTATTGAAGGAGGGGAGGCGCGGGCGCTCCCGGAAGGAAAGAGCAGGGCGCTCCCCAGCAGCAGAGAATGCCGGAGGAATCTTCGTCTATTTATTTTCATGCGAAGGCTCCATTTTAAAACGACCGCTTAGCGCCAGGAACCCCAGCAGGGTGACAGCCGCAAAGGCAGCACCCGCAAAAAACGGCATGGCCGCGCCATACAGGTCCCACAGCAATCCGGCGATCAGGCTGGCGGCCAGGATGGAAACGCCGCTGGCCAGGCTGAACACGCCAAAGGCCGTTGCCCGGAGATGCTGCGGGGCGGTATCGGCCACCATCGCAGCCAGCAGGCCCTGGGTCAGGCCCAAGTGAAGTCCCCAGAGCCCTGCGCCGGCCGCTACCTGCCAGATGCCGGCTGCGAATGCCAGGACCAGATCCGCTGCAATTAATACGCCCAGCCCCGCCGCCATCAGGCCGGAGCGTCCGATGTGGTCGGAGAGTTTTCCCGCCGGATAGGCGGTCAGGGAATAAACCAGGTTTAACACCAGCAGGATCGCCGGTATGCTGAAGAGTTGCATCCCCACATTTTCCGCCCGCAGCAGCAAAAACGCTTCGCTGAACCTTGCCAGGGTGAATGTCCAGCCGAAGGCGACCACCATCCAGTAGGAGCGGCCCAGTTTCGTCATGTCGCGCAGGTGCAGGGTACGGCCGGATCGTGCGGCAGGTGATCCCGTCGGCTCTTTTACCCCGAAGTCAAGGATGGCGACGGACAGAAGTCCGGGGGCCACCGCGATCCAGAAAACGCTACGAATATGATTGGCAGTGGCCAGCATCATGAGCATGGCCAGCAGGGGGCCTAGAAAGGCGCCCACCGTATCGAGGGACTGGCGCAGGCCGTAGGCGGCACCCCTCGCCCGGGGCGGGGTCAGATCGGCAACCAGGGCGTCGCGGGGGGCCCCCCGGATCCCTTTTCCGAACCGGTCCAGCAGGCGCGCAGTGAAAACAAGCCCGATACCGCCGGCGATCGCAAACAGCGGCTTGGTCAAGGCTCCCAGTCCGTACCCGGCTAGGGCCAGGGATTTGCGCCGGCCCAGGCGGTCGCTCAACGCACCTGAAAAGGCCCTGATCATTAAAGCGGCGGCTTCGGCCGTACCTTCCAACAGGCCGAGCATCGCTGTGCTTGCGCCCAGGGAGGAAACCAGGAAAATCGGCAGCAGGCTGTGGATCATCTCGGAAGAGATGTCCATGAACATGCTGACAAATCCCAGGGCCCAGACACCTTTCGGTATGACAGGCGCACGGCGCATCAGCGGCTGACCCAGCGCAGCCAGATGCTGGCGGCAACGCCCCAGACCGCGTTATAAAACAGGACGAACACAGGGGTCAACGCGCCCAGATCAAGGCCCATGGGGCCTTTATGGGCGATCAGGGGAAAAATAACAAAGAGCTGAACCAGGCTTGGACCGATACTGAAAATCAATCCCCTTGAAAAAAACCGTTCCGACGGCATCGGCAGCAGAAACAGCAGTCCCCAGATGCCGCCCCAGACGATCCGGGGGTAAAGCCAGGGGGGCGTGAGTGCCGGCGCCAGTTTGACCCCTGCAGCCGCTGTGATCCCGATATCTCCGAAAAACCAGACCGCCAGGCTGTTTAAAAGGCCTCCCAAACATCCGGCAGCAAACACCAGGGTTAATTTTTTGGCAAACTTCGTCATGTCGTCTCCTTCTTGCAAAAGCCCGCAGAACAAGTGATGCGAAGGTGTCGTGTCGGTTTGCACCCAGAAAGTGAAATGCATCCTTTTTGATTTTCATGCAGGGTTTCAGGTTATGACGGTTGCGATCTGCCGGTCAGCAGACCGAGTGATAGCGTAATCCACCTTGGGCTGCTTATCAAGAGATATCAGGAGCGTGGTAATTGCACCAGCGGCGCTCTGAATTTTGCAGGGTTTGGGTTGCCGGTCAATTTCATTTCAGCCGGAACTTATGTCTGGCCGATCCGAAAACGGGCCACCCCTCCAATAGTTCCAATTATGAAATTATATTATAAAATATAACATTAATGTTATAATGTCATATATAAAATACAAATATGTTTCTTTTTTAGCAAGACCCAATAGCGGGCGAAATAAAATAGTTCCTGTATAAATAAGCGGTTATACGGATTTTTGCACTGTTGAGGCAAGTGGCACGCACTTTGCTCTATGTTAAGGCAACGCGACGCGGAGCTGTTGAACTGATGCAGACAAAGAGGAGGAGAAGGCCCATGAAAAAAATTGAAACGATCATCAAACCATTCAAACTAGACGAGGTTAAAGAAGCCCTCAACGCTATGGGGGTAACCGGAATGACCATCATGGAAGTAAAAGGATTCGGGCGACAGCGCGGCCACAAAGAGATCTACCGTGGTGCCGAATATCAGGTGGATTTCGTACCCAAAATAAAAATCAACGTCGTTGTGGACGAAGCCATTGAAGAAAAGGTGGTGGATACCATTAAAAAAGCGGCAAGGACCGGAAAAATCGGGGACGGAAAAATTTTTATCTCCACCATCGATGAGGCAGTCCGGATCCGGACTGGTGAGACGGGAAAAGAAGCGCTTTAACGGGCTGTTTTAATGTTGACCATGAAAGTTTAAAGATTAGAAGTTAGAAGGAGGAAACACGATGAAATCGACGATCTTATGGATACTGATGACACTGATGAGTATTGCCGGGGCCTGGGCCGGGGATGAAGCGCCGACGCCCCTGTCAAATAAAGCCGCCATCGACCTGGTCCAGACCCATGCGGATTATGTCTGGACGCTGGTGGCAGCCGCACTGGTTTTCTTTATGCAGGCAGGCTTCGCCATGGTGGAAACCGGCCTGACCCGCGCCAAAAACGCTATTAATATTATGATGAAAAATTTAATGGATTTCGCTTTGGGCTCCATCGCCTTCTGGGCTGTTGGGTTCGGCCTGATGTTCGGTGCTACGTCTTCAGGCTGGTTCGGGACCAGTGGATTTTTCTTGAGCGATTATATTCCCGGCGGCGATCCCTGGGTCCTGGCCTTCTGGATGTTCCAGGTTGTCTTTGCCGCTACCTCTGCGACCATCGTTTCCGGCGCCATGGCCGAACGGACCAAATTTTCAGGATACCTGATTTACAGTGTTGTTATCAGCGCGCTGATCTACCCCGTTTTCGGAAGTTGGGCCTGGGGGGGGCTCTTTCATGGCAAAGGCTGGCTGGAAGCTCTGGGATTTATCGATTTTGCCGGTTCCACCGTTGTTCACTCCGTGGGCGGGTGGTCGGCCCTGGCCGGGGCCATAGTCCTTGGCCCCCGAATCGGCAAGTATACCAAAGACGGCAAAATCAAACCGATTCTCGGACACAATATGCCGCTGGCGGCGCTGGGCGTTTTTATCCTGTGGATGGGCTGGTTCGGGTTTAATCCGGGATCCACCACGGCCGCCAATAAAGACATCGCCATGATTTTTGTGAACACCAACCTGGCGGCGGCCGCCGGCTGTGTGGCGGCCATGTTCATCTCCTGGAGAAAATTCGGTAAACCGGAAGTGGGCATGAGCCTTAACGGCGCCTTGGCCGGACTGGTGGCTATCACCAGTCCCTGTGCGACGGTGTCGCCGCTGAGCTCGGTTGTGATCGGGACCATAGCCGGTGTGATAGTGGTTTTTGCGGTCCTCTTTTTCGATAGAATCCGGGTGGATGATCCGGTGGGCGCCATCTCGGTGCACGGCGTCTGCGGGGCCTGGGGCACCCTGTCGGCCGGTATTTTCAATATGGGCGGAACATCCCTGAAAATTATCGGCGTGCAGGCGCTGGGAATTGCCGCCTGCTTTCTGTGGGTGTTTCCCACCGCATTTGCCCTGTTCAAGCTGATTGAAAAAACCATCGGTCTGAGGGTTTCGCCCGAAGAAGAACTGGAAGGGCTTGACTTTGCCGAGCATGGCGGGAATGCTTATCCGGATTTTGAGGTTATTTCTTACGGCGGCATGTCGACGGCCGGAATTCCCGCCGGGGCCGTGGCAGCTGTTTCAAGCGCGCATGTCAAGGCCCCCCGGCAGATAGAAGTCATGTAGCCGGCAGAAAAGAAAACCGGACCGGGCATGATACGGTAGGATTGCGGCAGGGAAACCCCCTGCCGCAATCATTTGTTGATGCAGTGGGCAGATTCTAAATAATATTAACGACCGATACGGGCGGTCACGGCCGCGCACAAGCGGATCAAATCGCCGGGGGCAAGCTCGATCTGAAGGCCGCGTTTGCCGGCGCTGACATATATGGTCCGGTGCTTCAGGGCTGATTCATCCATAAGGGTCGGCAGGCGCCGGCGTTGTCCCAGGGGGCTGATGCCGCCAAGGACATAGCCGGTAGCCCTTTTAGCATCTTTGGCATCCGCCATGACCGCTTTTTTGGCATGGGCTGCGACGGCAAAGGACTTTAGATCCAGCTGGGTTGAAACCGGCACAATGCCGACGGCAAGCGGTTCTTTAGCGCCGCTCAATGAAACCACTAGGGTTTTAAAGATTTGATCGTGACTGATGCCCAAGGCCTCCGCCGCTTCGAGGCCATAGGCGCCGACGTTTGGATCATGATCGTATTCGTGCAGGGTATAGTTGATTTTTGCCCTTTGGGCCGCTTTAACTGCCGGTGTCATATTACATCTGCGTAAACAAGTGATAAAAATGGCCGCTCGGATAACTCCGCCTTGGCGGGGCGCATGCGTTCTGACAGTCACACATTCTGAATCGAATTACCATGGCGACCGCGCTTGAGTCAACTTGTGCTTGGTAGATAACCTAAGGAAAGTCTTTATAGAGCGGCAACATAGATGCCTGCAGTTGTGGTCCATAAAACCGGAGTATCTTTACAAGGACATTTTGGGCCGGGTTTTTCATCCTTTTTCCGGGGCTAACCGGACAGGGCTTCGATTGTTTTATTGACAGATCGGCCCGTGAAACTTGACAAAATCATTATATAACAAGCACTTGACACATTAAATCTTTTCTCCCCAAACCCAATCAAGGTCAAGAAGAATAAAAAAATACTTGCTTAATTCAATGGTTTATAATAATTGGCATCAGCTTTTCCTCATTTATTGTTGGGCGGAATGCGGTCAAAAAAATCGTTTGATGATGCAGGCACAATTTGAAATTAACTCCCATTTCTTTATCTGAAGTATTTCGCCTGGCCGGTATTGTTCCTGTTGATCCGGTCCCGGATCACATTTCAACCACAGGCATTACTGAGTCAACGGCCGAACTTAAAGCGGGCATGGTTTTTGTCGCTCGCGAGGGGACGACATTCAACGGCCACGATTTTCTGGACATTGCCGCCACCAAGGGGGCCTGCGCGGCAATCGTCAATGAAAAGCCCCTCAACAGCAACGGGCTGCCGACCATCCGGGTTGCCGACACGGCCGAAGCACTGGGCAGGTTGTGTGCCGGATTTTACGGAAACCCCTCCCATAAGATGCGTGTCATCGGGGTGACGGGTACAGACGGTAAATCCACCACATCGCATTTGGTCGCCCACCTTCTTCGTACCGGGGGATATAAAGTTGCGATTACCAGTACGGTCGGCACTGAGATCGGCGGGAAAACCTATCCCATGCGCAATACCACCCCGCCGGCTCCTCTGCTCCAGCAGTTCTTGGCCGAAGCCGCCTGCGATGGAAACGACTATGTGGTGGTGGAAGTGTCTTCGCACGCGGTGGTGCAGAAGAGATTGGCCGGATGCAGGTTCTGCGGAGGCATCCTGACGAATGTGGCGGCGGATCATCTGGAGTTGCATCAGTCGATCAAGAATTACCGGGAGGCCAAACGCCGTTTCTTTAAAGAGTATGTTGCAGCCGACGGAAACAACCCGGACGCCTGGCAGGTTCTGAACAAAGATGATCTGGTCGGGAAAAGTCTAGCGGCGCTCAACGGCGTGCGAACCATCCACTACAGCGCGCTGAACAGCGCCCATCTTCAGGCGCGGCGAATCGTTGCCGGGAGAAACCGGATTGATTTCGAGATGGTCATCCAGGGCAAGGTGGTCTCTGTTAGGCTGCCGCTGACCGGGCGTTACAACGTCTGGAACGCACTGGCGGCAGCCGGAGCGGGAGTCGCCTGTGAAATTCCCCTGGATTTGATCCAGGAAGGACTGGAAACCTTCTGCGGTGTCAAAGGGCGATTTGAGTACATTCATTGCGGATTGCCGTTTGATGTTATTATCGATTACGCTCACACCCCCCAGGCCGTCAGCCAGGTTCTGCGCGAGAGCCGGCAACTGACCACCGGCCGCCTGATCGCCGTCTTCGGTTCACCCGGGGATCGCTGGCCAGGCAAGCGGGGCCTGATCGGGAAGATTATCGGAGAGCATGCGGATTTCGCGGTCATCACATCGGACAACCCCGGATTTGAGGATCCCGCCGCCATTGCCCACGCCGTTGTGAGGGGGCTGAAGATTAAGCCGCCGCCGGAAGGATATGCAGTTGAACTAGATCGCGCCCGGGCGCTGGAACTGGCGATTTCGGCGGCATGGCCCGGAGACATGGTCCTGCTGCTAGGCAAGGGGCACGAGGAATTTCAAATGATTAATGGAGTCCGCTACCCGTTCAGCGAGAGGGAAGTCGTGTTGCAGTATTCAAAAGTTCAGCCGGTTTTAACAAAAGAAATTATTTGAGGATCATGATCTGAGTCTTTAAGACGTATTCCTTTAAGGTTCGCAGCCCGAGCGAAAGAGATTCAGACAGGCTGCCCGGACGGCCCGGTCGCAGGTGGCAGGCAGTGTGATGGCAACGACGGTTCGGGAGGGAAATAAAAAAGGCGGTTTTCCGATTTTGTAATAAATCAGAAAACCGCCGATATTGCTTAGAGAGAATCGTTGAGTTTTTTGCTGGCTTTGAATTTGGCGACAGTTGCGGCTTTGATGGTGATCTTTTCGCCGGTCTGCGGATTGCGGCCTTTACGGGCTTTCCGGCGGGCTTTGGAAAAAGTGCCGAATCCGACGAGCGTAACTTTTCCATCTTTTTTCTTAAGTGCTGATGTAACGCCGCCGATGAATGCTTCCAGTGCAGCGCCGGCCGCAGCTTTAGTAATGTCGGCCTCTTTAGCCATAATGTCGATCAGTTCTGCTTTGGTCATAGATATTCCTCCTTTTTGTTGGTTACGTCCACGAAAACGTAGAAGTATTGTGGATTTATTGAAAGTAGGTATAAAAGTCAACAAAAAAAATCAATTTAATAAATTTTTAAGATGTTGATATAACAGTGGATAATATTGACAAACAATTTTAAGGCGTATGGGCGGGGCCTGTAATCCCTTTAACAATATATATTTAGAAGGATTTGATTCAAAAACTTTAATCCCTGATCGACAAATGAATAGGCTGGGCGGGCGAAATGGATGGGTATATGAAGAAAAAAGATATTGAATATTTTCAAGACTTGTTGACGAGCTGGCGTGAAAATCTAATCCGGCAGGCAGGCGGCACGGTGGCATCCCTCAAGGACAGCCAGGTTCATTTTTCAGACCCTGTTGATCAGGCCAGTTACGAAGAGTCACAAAATTTTATGCTGCGGATCAAGGACAGAGAAAGCCGGTTGATCCGAAAAATTGAGGAAGCCCTGCTCCGGCTCAAGGCAGGGACATACGGCATCTGTGAAATGTGTGAAGAGGAAATTTCGGTGGAAAGATTAAAAGCCAGGCCGGTGACGACTTTTTGCATCCGGTGCAAGACCAAAATGGAGGCGGCCGAAAAACTGGTAAATTATTAATCACAGTTGTCCGGAGGGCTCTGGCAAAATCTTTGACCACCACAAAAGCCCGATCCTGCACGGTGGAACAAGCGCATACGGAACCGGATGATTAATTCTGCAACCTGAAAGAATCCTGAAACCGGCCGTAGGCCGTCAGGGCTTCCTTCTGGGCGGTCGCCCGGATCGTGTTCATTTCATCAAAATGATGATCGACGATTTGGATGAGATCACCATCCAGTTCCTGTCGTACAGCCATGGATTTTAAAACCTTGAGCGTTTCCTGCCGCCCCAGCCCCTTCCGATAGGGGCGATCTTCAGTCAGGGCGGTAAAGACATCGGCCGCCGCCATGATGCGGGAGCCCAGGGGCAGGTCATCCGCCCGGTAACCGAAAGGGTACCCCGTACCGTTCATCCTTTCCTGATGCAGCGCACCCCATGAGGTGATCAGTTTCAGTTTTTCAATCGGTTCGAGTATCTGGTAGGTATAAAATACGTGGGAACGCATGATGCACCATTCCTCTTCATTCAACTGGCCGGGTTTTTCAAGGATTTCGTTTGGAATGCCCAATTTGCCGATATCGTGCAGGTAGGCGGCCAGTTCGATCAGCTTTAATTTGTCACGGGAAAATTTTTTTTTGTTTGCCAGGGCGACGGCGGTAGCAGCAACTCCGCAGGAGTGGGTTGCGGTAAAATTGCTTTTAAAGTCAACCAGGCGGCAGATCAGCCAGCCAAAGTCGAGCAGGCTGTTTAAGTGTAAAAAGTCCGCCCGATCAGTCAATTCGCGTTTTAAAATCGATTCCACATTGCCGGATGTCAGCTCCAGCCAAATGTAATCGTTGGCCGCGAGCGCGTTCAACGCCTCAATCCCCTCTGGCAAGAAAACAGATTTGCCGGATTTTTTAACAGCGCCGCAGATATCGGCGACCTGAGTCAGCGCCGGTTTGTCATCTGAAAACCTGACCGCCACCCGGTCGGCCAGATGGATGATATGGCTCTCAAATGGGATGTCTTCACCGTTGCGGCGGGCCCCCCGACCATCTTTCCATGGGACATGGTGAAATTTTATGATGCGGGCAATCGCAGAAAAAGGTTTAAAATCGTTCAAAAGCAGAAAACCGGCCAGAGAATGCCGGCCGGGGTGTGCATCTTCGAATGCCAGCAGGTCCAGCCGTTCCTGCAGGGAAAAAGCGCCGATATCATGAAGCGCTCCGGCGGTGGCCAGTTCGTATTGCTTGTGGAGGGACAGCCCCAGTTTTTCGCCGATCCGGAAAGACAGATAGGCGACCTTGAGGTGATGGCTGCCCACCGCCGGGCTCATGAGGTCGACCACCCTGGCGATGGCCGCAACGAGGTCGAAAAGTTTAACCCTGATGGTTGAGTGCCCGGTTTTTCTTTTCATGGGGTAAAAGCTCGAATCTGGCTATCCCGCAGGTTCCCATATAGTGTCCGGATGCCATAATAATCCGATTTTGTAAGTGTGAAACTCACGCATAATTGTGCGACGCCTGAAACCGGATTAAGCCCGCAACATACTTTCAGCGGCGAATCGAATGCCTATAACACCCAAGCAGATCTATGCGGTTTTCTGCAAGGCATCCTCATTCATTCAGACAGTCACACGCATCGATTCGGATCACCAGGGCGGGCGTGTTTGAGTCAACTGATGCTCGGTTGATAAACGTATTCTGGAATACATATACTGAATTTTAAAAATACCAGGATAAGTATAAGGCAGTTCGACCTTAAAACGCAAGGGTGTGACTGAAAAAATCAGTCGCAGCCAAAGGCATCAGGTCCGGAGGCTTTGTTGGGACAGAATCCATTTTCTGATTTGAGGAACCACTTCATTTTTCCATTTGCCGGAAAGACGCAGCCGCATAAACTGTGCGTATAGGTTATGGATCAGCGCCAGGGCCTTCTCAAAGAGAAAAAATTTTTCGAGCACGGCCCCTTCCAGATCTTCCTTGTTTTCAAGCGGTCCGGTTTGCGGCGTTTTAAGACCGGACAGGTGCAGGCTTTCGCCCTTGATGCTGAAGCGCCATTCGTGGCCGCCGGATTTATAAATGAGATTGAGTTCGGTCACGACCGCGCCTTTGCGCAAGGCCAGGGCCCCCTCCTCCAAGCCGGCCTGGTCGCCTTGGATGGTAATGCTTTCCTCGGTATTGTTGCGATGGTTTTCGAGCACGATGCGGTTTCCGACTTGAAGCGATTCCAGCTCAGGATCGGCGTTTTTGATCGCCCCGTGCCGGGTTTCCATGGCAAACCACAACCAGGTAAGAAATTCGTA
>JBFLWU010000066.1:0-20165 GCA_040757625.1 Thermodesulfobacteriota bacterium
AAGGGTACATCACACATTTTTATAACAAAAAACGATTACACTCGGCATTGAACTATTGTTCTCCAGTTGAATTTGAGCAACAGTCAAGCGCATACAAACAATAGTCCACTTTTTGAGGGGAACATCAATCTGACAACAAGAGCCTTGAAAAGTTATGGTTATGACAACGAAGAAATATCGGCCATCAGCGCCGTGCTGCTGTATGCCCAGCTCCGCGGCAACAACCAGGGGGTTGTAAAATTAATCGGCGCGGGCATCCCCAAAAATCAGGCGGCCGGCAGGATTGCCATCGAAAAGGAAACGGCAGTGTCAGCCCGGATCAACGGAAATGGAAACCATGCCATGCTAGTCGTAAAAAAGGCGCTTGATATTGTTCTGCAAAAGGCCAAACAGAACGGTTTCGGGATCGCCGGAACCTACAATACGAATACATCCTCGGGAGCCGTTGGATATTTTGCATCCGAAATGGCCGGACAGGGTTTGATCGGCTTTGTTTTCGGACGTTCCCCCGAGCGGGTTGCCGTTCATGGCTCTTACGAACCGGTATTCGGGACCAACCCACTGGCCGTCGGCATCCCGGCGGAACCGGATCCGGTGGTGCTCGACATGTCGACGGCGGCAATCTCCTTTTACGGACTGGTAGAGGCGAAAACGGCCGGCAGAAAGATCCCGCCGGATGTCGCCTACGATGCCGGCGGCAAAGCGACCACCGATCCCCAGGAAGCGATTCAGGGCGCCATCCGTTCCTTCGATCGAAGTTATAAAGGCTCGGGGATAGCCATGATCGGCGAAATCCTGGCCGGGCCGCTGGTCGGTGCGGCCTTCTGCGGTATCGGAAACAGCAAGGGGAACTGGGGGCACCTGCTGTTCGCCATTGATCCGGAACTCCTGGTTGACCGTGACGATTTTATCAAGAATGTGACCCGGCTCGTCGGCAAGGTAAAAGCAGCCAAGAGGCTGGCAGGCGTTCCGGAGATCCTGGCTCCCGGTGAAAAGGGTACTGCCCGGATGCGGCGCCATGCTGAAAGCGGACAAATCGAAATCGAAGACAACCTGCTTAAAGAACTGCGGGCGGTCGCTGCCAGAGCATGAGGGGGTATGACACTGCGGCCGATAGGGACGCCGGTCCCTATTTTCAAATTCTCCTTGAATAATATGGGCGAGCCGAGCATCTCCTTAACAGGCGGACCCAAACCATATTACCATTTTTCGCTGATAATCTGTTCGCGCTTGGCCTGATATTCTTTCTCCGTAATCAGTCCGTCCCGCTTCAGGTTCTCCAGCCTGCGCAGGCGGGATTCGAAATCGCCGGTTTGCGCCGGCGCCGCATCGCGCGGTTCCTCCAGGTTTATGTCAACCAGTGATTTTTCCTGAAGATCGCTGCTTTTCGAGAGCGTCCGACTGAAGATGACGATGGCCGAAATGCAGACCACCGTCCAGATCAGGAAAAACATTCCTATAAGAAATTTCATCCCGCCTTCCGAGTCGGGCGCATCCCTCAGGACGACGAAGCCGAAGCCCAGGCCGAAAATCAGGAACAGGGTGAAGGCAACCATGCCGGCTTTTGCCTGCAGCAGCGTCAGCCCGCCGGGGGTCACATGCACTTTGCGCGTCATAGGATCACTTCCTTGCGTTTATATCCTCATTTGAGATCCCGCTCACCCTTCAGGGGCGGCATCCCATTTCCCCTCATTTCTCAGCCGTTCGATAATGGCGTGCGCCAGCTCCATCAACTTGAGCTTGTCCACTTTTGTGCTTCGGGTCAGCGGCAGCTCTTTGTTGGCGGGCCATATTTCAACATGCTGCGGTCTTTTATAGGAAGCGATGGACCTGCAGTGCGCCATCACATCCTCACCCCTCAGGCTGATGTTCGGAAGCGGACGGACAAACGCAATAATTCCCTCGTCGAAAAGCCGATGCTTCATACCGATCACTTCCACGGCATCCACGCCTGGCATCCGGGCAATATGTTCTTCAACCTCTCCCGGAAAGACATTGTATCCTTTTTGCTTGACGACAAATTTCT
Organism: Thermodesulfobacteriota bacterium; assembly: GCA_040757625.1. Lineage (GTDB taxonomy): Bacteria > Desulfobacterota > Desulfobacteria > Desulfobacterales > JARGFK01 > JARGFK01. Next base: position 2,027 of record JBFLWU010000066.1, read on the forward strand.
TTCGCCCGGACAGATACAGCGCCTTGTAACCCGCCATCTGCTTGAAATATCCCAGGTCTCCGGTATAGAGAATGCCTTCCTTTGAAACCGCCCGTTTGGTTTCCTCGGGCTGATTGTAATATCCCAAAAACACGATGGGCGGATGATAGCAGATTTCCCCGATCTCTTCATCCGCCAATTCTTCCCCCGCAGAGCCGTCCGCTTTCAGGGGTTTTCGAACGGATACCGGGGCCAGATCAGGAAAGGCCCGCCCCACCTGCCCCGCCATTTCCTCAATGGATATGTCGGCGGGGGTAAAGGTTGCAAAACCGGCGTTTTCTGTCATTCCGATGCCTGTCCCGAATTTAGGGGCCATGGTCGAAAGTTTCTTAAGAAAAGTGGTGTCCACAGCCGCTCCGGCATAAGCGACAAATTCAAGGCTTGAAAGATCGTACCGTTCGTATTCCGGAAAATTCCAGAGCATGCGGAACATGGTGGGGATCTGCCCGACCGCCTTGATCTTGTGGCGTTCAATGGCTTCCAGGGTGGCCTTTACATCAAATATCCTCAGAAGAACGGCTTTTCCGCCCAGGTACATGGTGGTCATGAATGTTTCCGTGACGCATCCCACGTGGCTCGGCGGAAGATTCACCAGGATTGAAAAATCCTTTCCATCGCCTTTAAAACCAATCCCTCCCGCCAGTATCTGGTTCTGAACAATGATATTTTCATGGCATAGCACCGCCGGTTTGGGTTCTCCGGTCGTTCCGGTGGTATAGATGATTAGCGCCGGGGTTCGCGTACCGACCTGTTGATAGGCCTTTTTAAGCCTCCCCGTGAAGATATCCGTCAGTTTCAACCACACCAGGCGGGGCTTGTTCATGAGATCGGAAATGCTGACAGCCCCCTGGATAATATCGCCGGGCTTCGGCGCGGCGGTGAACTGCACCAGCTGTTTTACGGACGGGCATCCCTTTTGAACCGCGGTTCCAACCGTCCTGAAATCACGGACAGGGGTTTGCCCCAAAAAGAAAAAGGCCCTGGCCTCAATCTTATTGATGTCCCGCACCACCTCATTTTCACTCAGGCGGACATCCAGGGGAGCAATAATCGCGCCGATTTTAAAACAGGCATACATCAGCGCCAGGTGCTCCGGAAGCAGGACCAGCTGGGTCGCCACCCGGTCTCCCTTTCGAATACCCATGTCCAGCAGTTTGAGGGCAAAAAAATCAATCAGCAACAGAAACTTCTTGTACGTGATTTCCCTGCCGTCTTCATGCTGAACCATGGCCACCGAATCGGGCCGCTCGCCGGCCCATTTTTCAATATAGGAATTAACCAGCGGCAATCTTTCGGTATGGTTCATTTAGCCCCCCTTGTTCATTATCTTTACGTAACCAGCCCGAACCGCTTTCTGATGGTCGCTGTTTTGAACCTCAAAAAAAACATCCGTAAAATCTTCATGGGATTTCTTCCCCGTACAGCACACTTTAATAGCGGTTCCGGGCCGGATCATTGCGCTGAACCGGCAGGCTATCTCGGCAATCCTGGCGGGATCCTTGCCGGCTTCAGCGTTAACCAGTTCGCGGATCGCGTAGGCCAGGGTTGCGGTTCCCTGCAGAATAATCCCCGGCAGGCCGACCATGGCCGCAAACTTCGGCGAGGTATGGATGGGGAATACGATGTGGCTGCATCCGTCATAAACATAGGGGCGAAGCGGATCGATATGAATGTCTGATGCCCACAGGACTTTCGTCCCGCTGTCATTTTCCGGAATCACGGGAAGCTCCCCTGCGCTGCCGCCTTTCCCGCAGTCTACCCCCCGCAGCATGGCGCCGACGTATTCGGTAAAGACCGGGTCCCCGTTGCCGTCTTCGGCATTCAGGCGGATAATGGCATGGGTCCCGGCGCGATGGGGCAAAAAGGCCTGCAGGGTTCCGGTCAGGGACAGTTCATCGCCGGGCCGCAGCAGGCGATGCAGCACCAGGTGCTCCGAATAGTGCACCTGGGTCAGCAAAACTTCTTTCGGAAATTCCGTTGAGTCAATGAAGGATTCCAGCCGGCTCAACACAGGCCAGCTGACCACCACTGCAAACAGGGGATGCGCCAGGATCCCAACCGCATCCCTGTCGTCAAAATATCTGGGGTTATTGTCCTCAACGGCGGCAGCGTAATTGGCGGTTTCCCGCCAGCCGATTGTTGTCTGGTAATTCTTAAGCCGTGTTCCCACAAGGCCGGCATTTAATTTCATGGAATAATCCCGTCTCTGATCATCAATAAAGTCAAGGGCCAGGCCCGGTCTTTACCCTTTTTAACGGCAGCATGAGTCAAGAGCAAACGTGATCCCTTTTTGATTGATTCCACGTCGCTGCCGCTATATGCCGGGCCGGCCCCATGGCACTGGGTTCTTGCCAGCCCGATTGCGGCGCTGCCGGTCTTGTTACGGGGTCGTTACCTTCCCGATTGGAAAGCCCTGACCGCTTATGGAAATTGTCGGATACTGCGCCCGTTTAAAAACTTTCTCTGCCAGCGCAGGCACTTCATTGTCCACGTAGTCAGCCAGTTCCGTCGTTTTGACAAAGCCGGATTTGCTCTTGTCCGCCTTGCCGTTCAAACCATCCGAAACCACAAAGGTAAAGAGTCCATGTCCGTTGTAGCCTTCCAGCGCTTCCTGAAGAGAGGTCGAGGCAGACAGAATGGTTGAGCCGACTGCGCGGCTCAGGACCTTCATGGCCGTATCTTCGCTCATGCCTCTGGTCAGCATTGCCGTCTGGATGACGTCGCCTAGTTTACCGGCATTGCAGGTATCGATTACGATTAGTTTTTTTGTGGCGGGGATATTCGCCACAAGTTCTTTCAGCGTGTTCTGACTTACCGCATCAGTTTTTAACCTTGCCGTGGAGGTGGAACCGACATTTGACGTAATAAGGAAATACTCGCCGTCGTCGACCGTTCCGTGGCTCGCGACGTAGAAGACGAACAAATCATCGGGGTTTAACGCCTGCATGGACTTCAGTTCCTTTAAGATGTTTTCCCTTGTCGTTTCTGCCATTGAGGAAAGCTTTCTTATTTCCACCTTGTCAAAAAGCGGCGAAGCGCCCTTCTGGAGGGTTTCCGCAAACAGGCTTGCATCGGCGACAGCGTAGTTAAGCTGAAGCCTGGGGTTTTTATACTCGTTGATGCCGATGACAAGCGCATAGAGAGAAGGCTTTTGAACGGATTGGTACGCTGCGGTTATTTCCTGAACGGCATCCATGCTCTGCATGGTGTTATCAGCATTAAAGGCGACAGCTCTGATTGAGTTCCGGCCGGCGGAAAGTTTCAGCTGATATGTCTTACGGATTTCGTTCTGATTGGATGCGACGACTTTTACACTTCTGGCACTGTCAAGAATAACAGCGGAGCCGTTGAGATAAAGTCTGACATCGCCGATCCCCCCGCCGGCATCCGTAATTTTCAAAGTTACCGGGATTTCATTCCTGTCAATGCTTCCGGGAGTATCGACGATCGCGACGACAGGGGGAGGTTTCACATCCGCCATCTTTTTGAGTTCCCCCAAAGTCCCGCCGGAAAGTGCAACCTTGACAAGGTCGGGACGATAAAAACTCTCCCGCAACTGTTCGATGCTGTATTCCTTATCGCCGACCTTCACCTGCAGGTACTGATCGCCTTTGGGAGAGGAATTGTAATAACCGTTCGCTGTTGTAACAATCCACTCCCCGTCTTCAAAAGCGATCATTGAGGCGACTTCTTCCCCGGTAGCGGCATCCCATATTCTTGTGGAAGCATCGCCTGCCGACACCACGTATTTGCCGTTTGGGAAAAATTTTACCGAAGTGCCGGATATGCCGGTATGCCCTGAAAGCACCCTGCTTTCAGAACCTGTCGTTAAATCCCACATGACAATCTTGCTGTCGTATCCCGCCGACAGCGCATATTTTCCATCCGGCGAAAAAGCGACAGCGCTAACCCCGACAAAACTATCATGACCGACAAAGTTATTCAGCTGTGTCAAATCTTTTGCGTTCCACAATCTAACGGTGTTGTCGGATCCACCCGACAAGACATGCTTGCCGTCCGCAGAGAAAGAAACCGCCTGGACTCGGGGATCCATGAATCCGCCGCTTGCCGCCACTGTTTTTACGGCCTTTCCGCTTGAGATATTCCATAAATCCATTTTGCCGTTACTTTCGCCTGACAAGACAAATTTCCCATCAGGCGAAAAAGCAACCGACCAGACGTTTCGCTGCACTTTAAAATCTTTTATTTCTTCTCCTGTTGCTACATCAAAGAGTTTCAGGGTCGGCGGTTTGGGTTTAGAAAACAAAGCAAGGTCCGAAGGAGGTCCCCCGCTTAAAATATATTTGCCGTCAGGTGAAAAAGTTAATGAAAACGCCCTGTCGTCGCCAAATGTCCTTATTTCCTGTTTTGCAGATAAATCCCAAAGTTTTGCTCCTTTGCCGCCCGAAGCGAAATATTTTCCATCAGGTGAAAAAGCGACTGCTGTTGTGTCGCCGGCAAAACTCTTCGGGTGGGGAAACGTCTGTATTTTTTGTCCTTGGAAAATATCCCAGAGTATAAAAGAATCAAAGCTCCCGGACAAGACATGCCGCCCATCCGCTGAAACATCAATTTGATTGACAATAGGGGCCTTTTGTTTAATTTCCCTGGACATGTCACGCTTGCCCACCAGAACAGGTTTTGCCATGCAGGAAGAAAGAAAAGCGGTAAAACATACAGCCAGGATCATACGACAAGCAACCATCGCCCCCCCTTGTTTCCAATGATATTCAGCAAGCCTAAGGCCGCGATTTATAATCAACATTTTACCTGCTCCGGTTTGTCATTATGAACGCCGAGAATAAACGGGCCAGGGGCCCGGTCCTCCCCCCCCGCAACCATGATTATAGCAGTCATTACCAAACCCTGGATCAGGTCCGGGAGCATGGCGCAGGCCGATGAAAAAGCCCGGCGTACCCGGGAGTATATGAGCATTTTGAACAAGATTGCAATAGCGTTTGCGGCGGGGCTACCAGACCCCGGGCGGGATCTTGGAATGACTTCTAACGGCCCCCCGGATGCATCCGTTTCACCGCTTCAAGGAGGGCCTGTTCGGCTTCCCTGGATACCCTGGCTTTGCCGTGTTTGGAATTCCCGGAGATCTGCCACAGGCGGAAGGTCCTTGCCTTCCCCAGGGGCGAAATGAGAATAGCCATCGGAACGAATTCCCCCGGCCCGGCCAGGTGATCGAACAGTTTTGCCTCAAGCTCCATGCGCGGTCCCCACTCCCGGCGCCTGGACCAGTTCAGGATGATTGCATGGGTTTCGATGCGGGGCAGTATGTTCCTTTCGATGTAGTCCTTCCAGTTGGAACTGTCCGAGTAAACGAACAGCATCCCTTTGCCCTTCCTTCCGTGACGAAGCCGGAAGCGGACTTTAAGCACAAACCGTTGAACAAAAGGGATGGCGCCCTTAAATACCGTCGCGCCCAGGACGACGCCGATCGCCAGCATGCCGACTTGAACCCAGTTCATAATGTTGCCTGATTGCTGAAAAGCCGCTGGATGCGACGGCTTTTATCCTGAAACCATCTGAAAAAAAGGGCTCGCCCGATGGCGGCGCTGCAGGCCTTTGTCATATTTCAGGGCGCTCCGACAACTTTGCTGCGGCGTTCATACCATACGGTGTCGCGCCAAACGCCGTGGTGCATCGCGATCTTCTCGCGCACCCCTACTCTATGGAAACCACACGACTCCTGCAGCCTCAGACTTCCCTCGTTCTCCGGGAACGTACTGGAATACAGTGTCCAAATGCCGTTGTCTTCGGACGAAGCAATCACTTCCTGCAGCAGCCGCTTGCCGACTCCGCCTCGACGACATCGCGCCGCAACATAGACACTCACCTCCGCCACTCCGGCGTAGCACGCCCGGGCCGATGCCGGCGACAATGCCGCCCAGCCGACCACGCCGGCTTCATCGCACGCCACCAGGCGGCTGTGCAGGTGGTGCGACGCATGCCACCTTTCCCACACGGGGGCGCTTGTCTCGAAGCTCGCCTGGCCCGTAGCCAGCCCGTCCTCATAGATCTCACGGACGGTCTTCCAATCCGCTGCTGTCATCGGGCGTATCGTCAACTCCACCGGGACTCCTCTCAACCCATTACCTTTAAAACCAATGTATCTGATATCGTGATATTTGTCATGGGGAATATATACCCATTCAAAATTTCGGTTTATTCGCCGTCCGCCCTTATGCTTTTTTCGGCCTCGAACCAGCTGCCGCAGGCGACCGCATGATCCTGTGGATTATCAGCATCGTAGAAAACCGGAACACTGGCGTTTTCGGGTGTATGATATCCGGCATCCCATGCCCGGCCCGAGACGGCTGCGCCTTCGGCAGTCCTGAAGTGATAGGCGATTCGATTGGTCCACTCGCCCATGCTTTGGCTGCGGTAAACGCGCGCCATTGCCGCTTCGCCATTACGGAGCAAACGGATTTCGCGCCGGCTCCTGAGTGCTGCCAGGGCCGGCACCGCCAGGGCGAGCGCAGCAACGAGAAAGAAAACCCGACCGAGGGAAAAGTGCATCCGCAGGATTGCAAGGACATGCCACAGGACAAGCAGTATCGGTGTCCAAACGGGAAGCCAAACGGCGCCTCTCCATGAGAGGTGAACATGGCGGGATGGAGGGCCATAGCACGGTCCATTGATCCAAGGTGTCGGGAGCCGGCCCATGATCAGTACAGCGAGGCCGGAAGCAAAGAACGCCACAGCGCTGGGCACGAAGAACCACCACGGCACGCCGGCCTCTGGGCGTATCCCGCCGAACATCAGGGAGAGGCCGACATAACCGGCCGTAAGTGTTATCGCGACGATAAGTTGCATAAGGTAATCAGGCGCGGCAGCGCCGGCTAGTCATTTTGCGCTCCGCCCTCACCTCATTCCCCGTCTTTCTGAATACCGGTCGCCCGGGCTTCTGCAAACTCCCCTTTCTCCCTGCTGCGCACGAGCATGACCGTGCAGGTGGCATAGGCCGCCACTCTTTGAGCGACAGGGCCCATGGGAAAGGCTGCCGGACGTGCGTGGGAGCGCCGGCCCAGGACGATGAGGTCGGGTTTTTCAGACTGCTGGTATGTGATGATCTCCTCCGCCGCAGACCGGCCGCAACGCACCCGCACCTTGGCCTTCACCCCCTGGGCAAGGGCCTTTTGCTGGTAGGAACGGGCAGCGCGGGTCGCATCCTGAAGCAGCTTTTCGTTGGCCCGTTCCCGCTCAGCGGGATCGCTCCCGGAACCGTTGTCCTCGGCCACTACGAAGATGTCCAGCTTGGCGTTCTGCTGTTTGGCGGTTTTAATTGCCTTGGCCAGGACGAAATCCGCGTAATCAGAAAGGTCCAAGGCGGCCATAATCTTCATGGTCGGTCCTCCATTGCCGGTCGTTTCATTCGAAATTCCGGTGATTTGTGATTTGGGGTTGCCCGCCTATGGGATCGGCGTTTTCTCAATCGCGCCATTGCGCATCATCCGGAAAACGCATAGGCTGATGCAGGGGGATGTAATTATGACCACGGCCAGCATGTTGGCGGCCTTGTTCAACCCTCCCAATTAACGGGCTTCAGTACGATCATAATTTGCTATCGACCGTTAGCCCGGTTATTTCACGAAATGCATTCGTTCATTTGCAAGGCACTCCGGGGTGCAGCTGAACTTTTCGTACCGCAAGCCCCGGATAACGCAGCAAATGGGCGAATGCATTTCGCCCCCAGGGTGAAAATGTTTCAAGCATTTGTCTTTTTCAATAGAAGTAACAAAGCGTATCTCTGGTTTTTACGTCAAGCTTACATCTAACCGACTATTATCAGAATCATTTTAAAACTTGCTGAAAAATTTTCATGAAATATCCGGGTTAGATGAGGCCTAACAGCTGCGTTGCAGGCCTCTGCAAAATGCTCACAACCTCCAATGGTTGCTGCGCTTTTTCATCGGCCTGCGCCTTGCGCTTAGACCTGATCCGAGGTTTTGAAATGACTGCTAGTGTTATTATAGGTCTTATTTCCATTCAACGAGCATAAATCCCGCGCTGATGCGATTGACACTCGTGTAATAATCCAGCAGGCTTTCACCGTAACCGTTGAAATATTGCACATATAGGCCGAATTTGTCGCTAAACCGGTCCCATAAAAGCGAAAATGGAACCGTAATATCCAGCTGAACAGCGCCTCTATTATCTTCCCCCCTAAAGTTATTGCGCAGCATTACGGCGAAACGCATGTCTTTGTAATAATAGGTGGTCCAGAGTTCGCCGTAGCCCATGTACTGGGTCAGGTCGGGGTTGTCATCGTCCGCCTCATCTTCCGGCAAGCGGTACCATGTTTTCAGGAGCACATTAAAATTTTGTTTTTCCAGGCCGAAGTTCGCGACGATGCGATTCCAACTGCGGGACAGCGGGCGCGATCTGCCATTGGACTGGTGATTGAAGCCGACGTTAATGAATTGGAGCTTTACCCCGTTCAGGCCGGGGATTTCATAACGGGTCCTGTAATTAATGAGCAGTTCCGGCTCGTAGTTCGTGTCGCGAAATGGCGCGGAGAATGTGGAATTATATAATTGCCAGAAAGAAAGCTGGGTATATGCCAGCCAGACATCGATATTCTGGCCGAAGACATCCTGCCAGGCCTTGACCTTGAAACTCAGTTGAAATTTCGCTTCATTATACTGTGCTTTTGCGTTTGGGTCATTATCCAGGGCTGTGTCCTTGTTGGGGGAGCTGTTGTAGGCCACAGGCAAAAAATAGTTGAATCGGTAAGATGTGAGTACAAAGGTTTTCTTCAGTTCTTTCGGTTTTAATTCCCATTGCTTTTCCATGACGCTCATACTATCGGATTGTAAAGCGGGTTCTTTCTGCGCTTCTGTTAAAACAGCCGGGGATTCACCAGGCTTTGAACGGCCGGAGAGCTGATCATAGCACTTCAGCCGGTCATTAGGGCTTTCAATCGCTGAACAATTTGTAAGATCGCCGGCGGACACGCAAACAGAAGCAGACATCAGCACCGCAAAAACAATTCCTTGGAGAAAAATAAAGTTTTTCATTACTTTCGACATGGCCCTCATTCCCTCCTCCAAGTTGATGGGTTTCCCGCCGGATTGGCGGCATTGTTATTCAATTGAATTTCCTGGGAAAATATCAAGCATTGTTCAAGCACCTCTTGACACTTCAACCAGATGCCTTGCCAGCCTTTTCCCCAGCGCCAAAATCGTCGATGTCGGTGGAACACCCAGTTTTTCTGGAAATACTGAAGCATCACACACATAGAGGTCTCTGTACTTCGTTTGTAAGTTCTCATCCAAATGATCGCCAATCTTGACCGTGCCCCCGGGATGCGCTGCAAGAAGCCAGGTTTTGTAAATTTCCGTTGCGCCTAAATTCTCCAAAATTCTTTTTGAAATCTGGGCGCCCTTTTTCAATTTTTCCCAGTCATTATCAGTAAGTTTTTTACTTAAAAAGCCTCTTTTCGTAATTTTCCCGCCGAGGTCGTCCCGGACCTTTACCATTATTGGAAGTATGTTTTGATATGAAAAGACCTTTTTTAATTGAAAAACTTCAAGATCAAACAGGGTTTTAATGAGATGGGGCATGTTAAAGTCGGTTATCACAATTCCGTCTTTCTCCAAATGAACGACTGCGCTCATGGGAATGCCCCGACCTTCATTTAACGCTTTAACCTTCCCCAAAATAAACCATATGGGGTCAAAAAAGAAATCGTATCCGACTCCCTGAATGCCGCTTTTCCGAAGAATGAGCGGTGAACCGATTCCGCCGGCAGCGATAACTGTTTTTTCTGCAAATAGCCTGTGGACCTTTCTGACATGTTTATATTCAACGCCGATGGCTTTCCCATTCTCGATAATGACTTTATCAACCTTTGCCCCATTAACCATTTCAGCCCCATCTTTCAGTGCCTCATTAACAAAAAAGCGGGCATTCCATTTCGCATCGTAGGGGCAGCCGTAACTGCAAAGTTCGCAACTGGCACGGCATTTCTCCTGGTAGATGAACTTATTCATTTTATGGCAGTCATAACCCAACTCTCTTGCGCTTTTCAAAAACATCTGCCCTGCCGGAGGCATCAATTCATCAGAAAGCGGCGCTGTCGGCAACTCATCATATATTTCAGAAACTTCCTGCGCAATATCGATATTATATGATTTCAACATGGTTACAAGCGGTTTAAATTCGCATCCGCAATAGTAGATCGAACTGCCTCCGGTCGTAAGGCCACGTACCATTCCTAAGGCCTGTTGGGTTATCAGCAAGCTCCTGCCCGGGACAAAACAACCATTAGCAAACTGTTTGAATGTACCCTTGACCGGTTTATTGTCGCCCCGTTCTAAAATGACAACCTTCTTTCCAGATTTTGTAAGATCTCTGGCCACGGTTGCGCCGCCGGGACCGCTTCCGACCACAATTACATCCGTTTCTCCTTTTGGGGATTTCATGAGTTTTGCCCATTCATTGTTAAGAATTAAACCGCTTATGGCCGCCAATCATGTATTTCATTCAACGCCGTGCCCCATGCGCTGCGCGCTAGGCGTTTCTTAAAGTGAACCGCCACTGACAATGCATATGCTTCGGATGGGGGTCCGGCGGTGCAAACAGGCATTCAATTTGAATGCGGTCATCTATCTCCCTGGCAAAGGTGGTAAATTCGGCCCGGTGCATCTCTTTGCAGTCATATTCGTTAAGCCCCCTGCGGGTGCGCGCCGCCTGGGTCGGGCATGACGGCACGCAGATGAGAACCTCTCCCTCCTTCTCATGGATCTCGTAGCCCACCAGGATGCACCAGGGAAAGTGTTTCAGCGCCTTAACAAAACCTTTCAGGCCGTTTTCCTTTATATCAAACCGTTTGATCAAATCCTTGGCAGCCATGGCGGCAACCTTTCCCCAAACTTGTTCATTTAACTGATCGGCAACATTTTGATCAAAGCGCTCGGCAATTTTCAGGTACCAGAATGCATCCACGACACGATAATGCCACAGAAGGAATTGGATATAACTACGAAGCTCCGGTGCATTCATTTTTTCGAAAATCTCAAGGTTCATCGCAAATCCTTTTCTTACCTTCGGTCCTTCGATTTAATAAAACGCGCAGATTGTGAGGGCGGTTGTTGGAAAATGGTTGAGCTGGCAAGGTGATCAAGCATTCATGGTCATATTTCGCGGCCCTCGGTTGTAATTACAGCCGGCACATGACTGGTCGCAGGGCTTGCCTTAACGTCGGAGCTGAGCAGCGGACGGAACAGCTTTCGAACGATCACAGAATCAAACGAAACCGGCGTATGGTTCTTGCCGTCTGCTCCAGCGATGTTCGGCGGTTTCCTGTCTTCGGTGTGCTCAGGCGGCACGCCGCAGCCTCATCACGCGCCCCACAACATAACTCGAAGCCAGAATCGACCCGAACGGGATCCATGTTCCGAACACGCTTCGAAACATCGCGTAGCTTCGCTCGAAGAGCGGCGCCACAACCAGCGCGTCAAGGCCCACCACGATCCCGAGCAGCGTCAGTGCAATCGCGCCCGGCCTTGAGTGCGGGTGTCGGCGGCAGTAGTTCCAGGTCAAGAACCCGAACGCCACGGGCGCTACCCCTGCGTGAATCACAAGCGTGGCATCCATCGAGACCAGCTGGCGTCCGATAACGACCGAGGCCCCGCAGATCGCCCAGCCAACGACACCGTGGATAGCAAGGTCGATATGTCTGGTCATGCCTCCACCTCCGGTTCCGATAGTCGATTTCAGTTCTTTCCGTTCTTCGTTACGCGCGTTGATTGTCCGCCGAACGAAAAACCCGGCGGCAGCGGGCACGCCGTCCGCTGTGAGGGGTACCCGCTTTGATGTTCAAAAACCAGCCGCACTGCCCGTTCACGGACCGCCGGGGCATATCTGGCTGATTTTGACCTGGTTCCATCCTCTCAAACTTTGGAGTCCCCGTCAAACCCGGGCCGTTCACGTCATGTGATTTCATTTTCGTTCCGGGGCAGTGCGATACTTGGGTGAACAATAGCTAACGGACTTGCCCTGTCGAATCGGTTTGCTCAAGTCGCACGCCACCTCAAGATCACTTGGGGGATCCCCCATGCCGTGGCCCTCAAAGCCGGGATATGACTGCTCCCCCGCGACACGGATGTCGAGTTTGTACACATAGACCCGATCCCCGAACACCCGTCGCGTGAACTGCGTCTCTGACAGCGGGCCGACCAGGAACCGGCCCTCGGAGTCGGTTCTAGCGGATGCCTTCGCAGCGGTAAATGAGGCGGTTAAAATGATTTCTGCGTTTGCGACAGGTCCACCGTCCTGGATAAGCGTTCCGGAAACCTTGGGCGCGTAAGTGCGGCTGCTCATGGTTGGCACGCAGGCTATGAGGGATGTGATCATTGCCAGCGCCAGCAATTGGTTTTTCATGTCGTTTAGTACCCCGCAAAATTTAACGCTGCGGATAACCTTGGCAAAAAGCGCTAGCTTTTTGGATCAGAGTTAATCCGCTGGTTCGATTCGTCCCTTACTTGCTAGAAGCTGTTTCAAAACCCCGGATCAGGTCTGAGAGCAGGGCGCAAGCCGATGAAAAAGCGCAGCGACCTTGGGAGGCTGTGAGCATTTTGAAGAGGCTTGCAACGCAGATAGCAGGCCTCAGACGGGGTTTTGAAACGGCTTCTAGCACGTAATCCCTTTTTGCCCTCAAAAACGCATTGTCGGCCCATTGCAGAAGGTCAAATTAGGACTATTAATTTAGTTTGTCAAATACTTGGCGTGGCCCGACCCCAATCCCGTCACCCCCATAACGGTCGCGCTCAGCGACGCGGCTTTCCAGCGTCCGCTGAAGCGCCTTGGGCCATCCTTTTAAATTTGCGATTCTGAATCAAGATCAAAATCGTCCCGGCAACCCCGGCAACAACAAGACCATAATCTTGCGGGACCCGCAAGTTCACCGCTGCGCTCATGCCGACAATAGACCAAAGTAAAGGAATGATAAGCAAATAAGCGGGCACTGATTTTGTCGCCCAAAGCAATATTCCAAAAGTGAAGATCGTCGTCGGGCACGGAGCGACGCCGAATATTGGGACTTTGGGGTACGAATGGCCGAAAATTATACCCAGGAGGGGGTAAGCAACCATCGCGTAAAGAATGAGGCATCCTCCGATTATGGGGAGCGGTTTTAAGGAGAATCGAAAGGCGAGTCTGTCGTGAATTGTGCCGATCAATAAAAGCAGCAAGCCTTGAACAATATAAAAAACTCCAAATATCCAGGCTGCCGGATTAATAACGCTGAAATGGGCTATCTGGTAGAAAACGCCCATCCAAATCCAGAAAAAGGCGAGAATTCCAGAAACGATTCGCGCTGACGGTTGGGTTTCACGAAAGGCAATAGCAAGCGCAAGGATGCCGAGTAGATACGCCAGCACCTGGGCCGGCCAGATGGCCCTGTTGTAGGTTCCGAAAACGTCAAAGAACTGCTCAACGGTGAACGGTATTTCCATCGTGCCCTTCTTAAGGCTATTCTATTTTGCCCAGCGCCCGGCCTCAGCCGCGAGCGCAGCGAGTCGGGCTGAAAGCTGATGTTCGGTACGTACTTTATTATAAACGGCGAACAAAAACAAACGATCCAACCAGGGTAATAATAGCCGATATTATAGCGGCATTAAAAAGCCCCTGCATCGCTTTTGCAAAATCATGCCGCCCTGTCCGAGCAGCTTCATCCTCGAAGGGCCTGCCTCGTGCAGACGCTGGGTAGCCGCATGCTGTTTTCAATCGTATTCAAGCCGCTTCCCCAAACTTACAATAGGTTCTTTAGCAAACCCAATTGCTTCATAAAACTTTAGAACCGAAACATTGGTTTCACGAACTTGCAAATTTATTTTGGGACAACCTAATAATCTCAACCGCCGTTCAATCTCACCCATCAATAATCTACCATACCCCAACCGACGACAATCTGGATCTACCGCTAAATAATTCACCCAACCACGGTGGCCTTCATAACCACCCATGACCGACGCAATGATATTCCCATTTAATTTTCCAACAAGAAACAGCTCTGGATTGACTTTCAACTTGCGATCGATGTCTTTATTCGGATCATTTTGCGGAGCGACCAGCTCACAACGTTTCCACAACGCAATTATTTCGACTCTTTCCGGCTCTCGATATTCACTGATTTCCATTGTTCGTCCTTGTCTGCGGCCGACACTCCGCCCGACCAGCGGGCGCGGTTATTAGCCCGTCTGCGTCCAGGCGCTTGATAGCCTGCACGTGCACAGAAAAGCACCTCATTTACGGCCATGCTCCTGCATGTACTGTTGACGCCTCACCTGCAGGCTTTCCCAGATGTCTTCAGGCACCAGCGCCCTCACGGCTGCATATATCGCCCGGGCTGCCGCCTCTTGCTCGGCGACCAGATATTCCTCCACCAGCAGCCGCTTTCCTCCTGCTTTGACAGACAGCTGCTGGAAGCTGCCGCCCACAGGCAGCGGATCCATCTGCCGCCACTTTCGGGTAAACAGCCCTTTCACCAGCATCACCCGGTACAGATCATCTAATCGCCCCTCTTCTATCACAAAGCTCTCGACCCATCTTGGAGGGGCCTCCGACGGGTAGTCAGGGACAAAAGCGATTTGACCCTGACCGGTCGGTTTGATGGTAACGCTGTATTCATAGTGGTAGGGCGGCGGAACGCTCGCCTCTCTCCACTGATATTCAACGCTAAAGTCGCCCGGCCTCTTTCCCTGCTGTTCTGTTCCGGGGTGGGTGGCTGAACAGCAGATTAGAAAAGCAGTGAGCAGCACTGACGGCAAAGCTGAGAGGACTTTCATCCGGTTTCCCCCTTAAGACTTTCTGTTACGATCTGTCATCACAGTTTTTGATAGCAGGCTAACGCCCGAATTAAGCCGCGCCGCGAAGCGGCGCCGGCTTGAATGAGCTGTCAGGCCTGAGTGGATCCCCCACTTTCTGAGTCGCCCGTTAATCCCCTCGTCGCCGCGGCATCAGCGCGAACACACCCCAACCCAGGTATTCACGCGTGTAAGCGGCGTAGCGCTCGGGTTCCGAGGCCAGTTTGGCTCGAACATCTTTCGCGAGCTCGTCGTCGGGATTGGCGTCAAGCCATCGGCGCATGGTGAGCCATTTGGCCGCCTCGTATCTGTCCCAGCCGTCCTGGTCGGCCAGAACCATTTCAACGACGTCGTAGCCAAGATGGCCGAAAGACGCGAGAAGCTCTGAAAGCATGAGAAAGTCGGAGATCGAGTTGGCAAGACACCCCTTGGCAACATCTTCCGTCGGCGGTAACTGCCGCCAGTAGGGCTCGCCGATGAGGATGATCCCTCCGGTGCGCAGGCTCCGCGCCAGAAGCGCGATAGTGCCGGCGACTCCCCCGGCGATCCAAGTGGCGCCGACACAGGCTGCCACACTGACCTTCTCGTCAGAAACATAGCCGGCAGCATCGCCATGGATGAACTTGACTTGATCGGCGACGCCGAGTTCTTCAGCACGGAGTTTCGCCTGCTCGGTGAACAACCGGCTCATGTCGATGCCGATGCCGATAACGCCGTAATCGCGTGCCCAGGTGCACAGCATCTCCCCCGAGCCGCTGCCGAGGTCGAGCACCCGGGCCCCCGATTCCAGACGCAGCGCCGCGCCGAGAGTGGCGAGCTTTTCGGGCGTGATCGGGTTGTGGATGCGGTGAGCACTCTCAGTGATGTTGAAGATCCGTGGAATATCCAATGCAGAAAATCTCCTTTCGGTTGTGAATAGATTCAGTCACTGCCTAACATTCCGCTTAACCGGCTGGCAATGAAGCGAAGCGGAATTTCCAGTCAGTGTTCAAGCGGTTGTTTTACGCTCTTTAAGATTTCCTTTTCGATTTATTTGCAATGACAAACCCGATTGTTTGCCTTTTATCTTTTGGCTTAGGCGTTTCAATTAATTTGCGTATTTCCTGAACGAGTTCAATTAATATCTCGTCATGATCGCTCACGCGTTTTTCCAGTTGATCAACTTTACGTGCCAATTTCTCATTGGTCAACGCCATTTCACGAAGCCTAACAAAGGTTCGGACAATGTGTCGGCCTGCGCTGAATTGAGTACATTTGCGGCCTGTAAAGCTCCATGCTCAGTAAAAACCAAAGGTGGTTTTCGACGACCTCCCCAGCTCGAACTTGATGTCGCAATTTGCGATTTCAAGTTGGCGAATTCCTCCTCGCTCAGTTGGAACATAAAATCCTCAGGGAATTTATTCCTTTGTTCCTTTGGGGTCGCCCAGTCCCGCTTTAGTATAGAATCTATGAACAAAAAACACCTACCTTAAAATGGGACATTCCGAATTTAGTTATTATTTTACATTTTTTCTTAAGATGGGATCCGTAGCTTGAATTTGTAATTCCTTGTTGAAACTCTCATTTTTTATAAGTTTGAGCGCTTGGCTCATATGCCATCGTGCCAGTTCACGATATGCTCCATAAATCGTAGCGGTTGAGGCAAACGTTACACCAACAGTGGAATCTTGAGGAAATTTCCCTATACCTCCTCTTTCCTTGGTTCGTTTGGCGATAAATGCCGCAACTTCACATGTCCCGGACGAACTGCTCTTGCAGGCCTCATCTTTTACACGGTCGCCTTCAAGATAATCGTCCTGAAATTTTTTCAGATTGATTGCAGGTTTGAGCAGGAATATGCGGGCATCTAAATCTCCTTCACATTGATCTGAAGGATTGGCTGATGACGTTATACAGCCTAGAAGAACGTTATATTTCCAAGCGTGTATCGGATACTCCCCCTTCGAGGCGGCCCCCTTAAGATGTGCAGCCAATTTATTGCACGAAGCTTCCTTAACCTTGTTTTCATCTTCACAACTGGAATCGTCACTGAAGGTTCCACACTGCTTGTCAAAATATTCCAGGCCCGGAATTAATAGTTTCTTTTTCCCATCGGAGCGTATGAACACTTCGTTTCGTAGCAGGCACATGTCAGACATCTCCCCTTTGCTATCTTGAGAGTGATCTGAAATGAAAATGTCATGAACACCCGCCTCGTAAAGTGAATAAGCCCCAAGGTTGTCATTGTTCCCGCCATCCATAAGCCTTATATAGCCGGAATTCTGGTTATCGGGCACACCGGACAACTGGCGTATTCCACCATCTAAGTAGTATAAGCCAACCGGCAAAATACTGTGCAGCATTCTCCAGGCCCCATTCACGTTGGGATTCGGAATATCCAGTCCCCAATCAAGGACTGCCAGATGCTGAAATCCGGCAAACATCATTCTCCATGGCTGATCTATTGCCGTTTCGTTGGAATCGAAGAAGGCAGCAGCAGTTGTAACTGCCTGAAGGACATCCATATCCTTACTGTAGTCAGGAACATCGTGGTAAAAGCCGGAACGAGCAGCAAAGGGGGATATCTGCAAGGTAAACTTGCTGAAATCCCGCTGTCCTTTTGTGGCCCAGCCAAAGATGCTGCGGCTTCGGCTGGCAGTAGCATTGATGATCCAAGTAGGAACGTTTTTCCTGTTAATACTGGTAAACTGCTTTAACTCTTCAAAGCCGATTGCGTACTTGCCCCGATCCATTCGTGCATTGCCTTCTTCCTGATCACAATTGAGGAAATTGCCGGGGTCACAGATTTTCGCTATGTCCGGAAACTGTTTGTCGCCTACGTTTACCAGAGGATACAGCCCGTATGCCGTACCAATCCCTTCGAGGTAAGCTCCTCTGGTGGGTGAGATATTCACTGGCCAATCGAAAATTGTTCGTGCAATAAAATTGAGCGGAACCATAATGGAAGTGGCTGCGCCGAGAGTGACGGTGTTGAGAGTGGTACGACCATATTCGTCCAAATCGCCGAAGGAGAGTTGCTGATCACAGTCATTCTCCAATATATCCTGCCGACACTTGGCATATTGCTGGAACACGTACTTCTCTGACCCAGTATCTCTGCATAGGCCTTGTATCCCATTAGGAAGAACATCTTTGTAAACATCCGGAATGCAATCGGCAAACAACTCCTTGTCTGACGGTGGTCTTGAGCCCGCAGGCAGTTTCTCTCTCAAGATCATTTTACTGTAAAGGTAAAATGCCGAGTATCCCCCCCCGGACACTGTTGAAATGACATCTATACCTTT
>JBFLWU010000067.1:0-19735 GCA_040757625.1 Thermodesulfobacteriota bacterium
AAATTCGCTCACGTACATATGTACGCTCCGCCATTTCTCCTCCTCGCGCCTAGCCATCGAACAAAAGGCCGGGGTTTTGACTTGCTTTTTGAATTTGAAAATTGATGTGTTTCATTAAAACATAAAAAAGCTGGAGTACGGTTTATGTCGACAACGTTCCTTCCCTGCGGCGTCTATCATCAAAACTATGCTCAGGATCATGGCTGGTGGCAGACCAGATTTATCAAGGCCAAGATGATCCTGCTGTTTCTGGTGCTGTTTTTCGGTATCCCCTGGGTGGCGGATGCCTACTGGCTGAGCGTGTGCAATCAGGTGGGCTATACCATTCTGGGCGCGTTGGGGGTTCAGCTCCTGATCGGGTTCTGCGGCCAAGTAACATTGGGACATGCGGCTTTTCTGGCCGTGGGCGCCTATACCAGCACCCTGCTGATTCTGGAATTTCCCTGGCCAAAATTTTTAATGGACTGGGGGCTGGCCTACCCTATCAGTATCTTGATAGCGGCCGTAATGGCCGGGATTTTCTGCGTCCTGTTCGGGCTTCCTTCCGCCAGGGTCAAAGGCTTTTATCTGATTTTGACCACGATGGCCGCCCAGTTTATTATCGTTGATTTTGTCATCACCCAGTATGTCAGCCAGATCGGCGGACGGGGCCAGGCCTTTTCCCTGCCGCCGGGGACCATCAAGGTCGGCCCCTGGGCCATCGACAGCGATTTGAAGGTTTATTATATGATGATCGTGCTGGTGATTTTGTGCGTCACCATCGTGATCAACCTGCTGCGATCAAGGGTCGGCCGCGCCTGGGTGGCCATCCGCGACAACGATATATCCGCAGAGGTGATGGGAATCAACATCGTTAATTATAAGCTCCTGGCTTTTTTTGTGGCCGGTTTTATCGGCGGCATCGCCGGTGCGGTCTGGATCAGCAATCTTGCGGCCATCAGCCCCGAGCATTTCCCCTGGTTCTGGTCTTTGTGGCTGGTGGGGGTCATCCTGATCGGCGGCGTGGGTTCCATTCACGGAACCATCTTCGGGTCTATCTTCATGGTGGTCGTGATGGAGTTGCTGCAACTGGCGATTATGCCGCTGGCGGATACGTACCCCAAACTGCTGATGGATTTTCTGTTTATCAAGGAGGCCGCCTTCGGCTTGGCCATATGCGCCTTCATGGTTTTCGAGCCTTATGGGCTGGCCTATCGCTGGTGGCAGATTAAAAATTATTTTAACCTGTGGCCGTTCTCATATTAACAAAAGGAGGTGATCAGGCAATTTCAGGTATCGGGAGACAACTTTAAAGGCCTACTTTCAAACGAAAGGGGATAGCAATGAATCTAAAAACTATGTGGTCAAAAATGTTTGTGTTGGTTTTTGCGGTCGTCCTAACGGCGGGTTTTTCCGCTATAGCCGGGGCCGCGGAGGTCAAAGTGGGGGCGCTCAACGACATGACCGGAGCGACCTCCGATGTCGGCAAGGACTACGCCCTGGGCATTGCCGAAGCCATTCACTATGTGAATGACAACGGCGGTGTCAACGGCAAAGAGATCAAACTGTATCAGTTTGACTATGGCTACCGGGTGCCTGAAGCGCTGACAAAGTATAAGCTCTTTCAGCGGCTGGGAACCGTGGCCGTTCTCGGCTGGGGGACGGGAGATACCGAGGCGCTTTCGCCCACGGTAACCAAAGACAAGATGCCCTATGTGTCCGCTTCCTATTCCGGGCATCTGACCGATCCTAAAAAAACGCCTTACAATCTCTTTGCGGCAACCGATTATTCCAGCAACGCCCGGGCTGCAATTACGGCCTGGTTTGATGAAAAATGGCCCAAGCACCCGGATTACGGCAAACGCAAACCGCGATTCGTCTGCTCTTACATGTTCGCCTCTCCTTACTGCAGCGCGCCGATAAAGGCTGTTAAGGATCAGGCTACGATATTAGGCTTTGATATCGGCGCGGATCAGGATGTGTCGCTGTTCGCCATCGATACCAAGAGCCAAGTTTTGGCCATGAAGGATTTTAAACCGGACCTGGTCTGGCACGGCAATACAACCATGTCGGTTGCGGCAACGGTTCGCGACGCCTATGCCCTGGGACTGGGTGCCGATCATATCGTGAACAACTGGGGGTTTGACGAAAACCTGCCCAAGCTGGCCGGCAAAGCCTCTGAAAAGGTCATGGGAGCGGCCGTGTGCGCCTTCTATGGTGAAAATGTTCCGATGATGGACAAGGTCGTGGCTTACGGACAAAAGTACAATCCGGGCGTTCCCAAGGAAAAGCGCCTGGTGCGGACCGGCCAGGCCTGGGCCAACGTACTGGCATTGTGGGAAGCCCTGAAACGGGCCGACAAAGCCGGCGGGCTGAGCGGGGAAAACATCCTGAAAAAAGGCTTTGAAACCATGCAGAATTTCGATATCGGCCTGAATGTGCCGCCGCTGACCTATACGGCTACGGATCACCGTGTGGCCGGCAAGGTGCCGATCTATGAGATCACCGACGGCAAGATCAAGCTGCTGAAGATCGTCGATCTGAAAACGCGCTGGCCGGACAAGTGGGCCAAAGAATGGATCGGCTGGTAACGAAAAACAACCCCGAAAGGTCGCATTGCCTTGTCAACACAAGAATCCATTTTAAAAATAAATAACATCGAGGTCAAGTACCACGAGGTCATTCTGGTGATAAAAGGCGTCTCCATCGAGGTCCCCCATGGCGGCATTGTGGCGCTGCTCGGCGCAAACGGTGCGGGCAAGAGCACGATCCTTAAAGCCATCTCCGGGCTTTTAAAACACGAAGACGGCGAGGTCACGGACGGCTCGATTGAGTTCATGGGCGAACGCATCGACAAGATGGGTGCAGAAAAGATTGCCAAACTGGGCATCGTGCAGGTCATCGAGGGACGCCGGGTGTTCGAGCATCTGACTGTTGAACAGAATCTGAAGGTGGGCGCTCATATGAAAAAGCACGGGCGCTCCATCAAGGATGGGCTGGAAATGGTATATACCTATTTCCCGCGTCTGAAGGAAAAGCGCAATGAAACTGCGGGCCTAATCAGCGGCGGCGAGCAGCAGATGACGGTTGTCGGGCGCGCCCTGATGACCAGCCCCAAGTTGATCCTTCTGGATGAGCCTTCCATGGGCCTGGCGCCGCTCCTGATCCATGAGATTTTCAACATCATCACCCGCCTGAATGAAGAGGAAAAGATTTCGATGCTGCTGGTGGAGCAAAATGCCAAGCTGGCCCTTAACGTGGCACCCTATGCCTATGTGCTGGAAAACGGGCGCATTGTCATGGACGACACGGCAGAAAAGCTCAGACAGAATCCGGATATCAAGGACTTTTATCTGGGCATGACCGATTTCGGGGGACGAAAGAGTTTTCGGGATGTGAAGCACTATAAACGCAGAAAGCGGTGGCTTACCTAACCCTTAAATCGAATAAGGGAGATGAAAAAAATGCGAAAAAAATTAATGTATATCGGTTTATGTGTGTTTCTTGTCAGTGCGGGGCTAATGGGGTGCGCAGGTATGATGACCAAGCCGAGCGAAACGAATTTTAAAACCCCGGCGGTAACGCTCGATTCCATGGAGGTCGCCCATGCCTTTGGTTACTGGTACTATGCGAAAGCCGTCGCCCCTACCAAGGGAACTCCGGACGACGTCGGCGCGCCATTGGACCTGGCTTTTACCTTTAACCTGGAAAATCCCAACGATTTTGCGATCAAGCTGGAAAACCTGAAATTCACGGTGGCATTCGAGAATTTTGACCTGAACACCGTTAGTACCGATGCGGTTCAATGGATCCCGGCCGGCAAAACCAACCAGGTCCGGGTGCATGCCCATTTCGACGTGCGTCAGTCTCTGCTGAGCCTGCTGGTTACCGGCGGCTTCCAGCTCAAAGAACAGGACACGAATGCCTGGGCCGCCTTGGAAAAATGGTGGAACGGGATTCCGAATTATGAAGTGAAGGTTCATGTAAAGGAAGGATCGGCCATTTTCAAGGCTGACGGGATTACCAAAGTAAGTTCGTTTAAAGCGACGTTTCCCTGATCGCGCGACAGAGCGTACCATCCAACAAAAGATCTCCGCAGCCGCGACCGGTGGTATCGGTTCCACCGGTCGCGGCTGCGGAGTGATTCAACTTGCGCCCGTCTAAACCCATGGGACAGGAACGGGCAGAAGCAAATGCGTTTACCGGGAAAGCAACCCGAGTCCTTTGCAAAACGCCGGCCTGCGCTTAATGGCGGCTGGTGTTCATCCCGCCAGGGCGGGATCGCCTTCCTTGGACGCGAACAACTTTAAGCAATTTACAGCGGTCTTGATTTTTCGTCGGAGTGTTTGATGGGCCTTTACGATTTCAGCATATATGATCTGATTTGTCGCAACGCCGTCAGTTTCAGGGACAGGCCCGCCTGGTTCGAGGTCGACGACGGACGCAGGCTCAATTTCGGCGGTTACAAACAAAAAGCCGACGGCCTGGCCCGCGGACTGCAGAAAACCGGCATCCGCAAAGGCGACCGGATCGGAGCGCTGGGTAAAAACAGCCTGGAGTATTTTCTCCTTTATGGGGCTGCCGCGGCCCTGGGGGCTCTCATGGTCCCTGTCAACTGGCGGCTGTCGGCCGAGGAGATCGCCTTCAATCTAAACGATTGCACCCCCAAACTCCTTTTTGCCGATGAAGAATACCAGGGACTGGTTTCCGGCATTCAAAACAGGCTTCCGTCGGTCCAATCCTATTTCAATCTAAAGGCCGATGCGGGCGGATTCAACGGGTTCGAATCCCTGATGACTTCCGCAGGCGCCTTCGAAGCGCCGGAAGTTGCTTCGGATGACGGCTTTGTCATCATTCATACGGCGGCCGTAACCGGGCGGCCCCGCGGCGCTCTGTTGAGCCATGCAAACATTCTGGCAGCCGGTTTTCACATGAACCATCTCTTCGGCATGACGCCGGCGGACGTTCATTTGAATCTGTTGCCGCTCTTTCACGTGGCCGGGCTGACCATGGCGTTTCAGGCCTTTCATGCCGGAGCCCGGAGTGTGAACATCAGTAAATTCGATGCCCGCCAGACCGCCGAACTGATAGACGCCGAAAAGGTATCGGTGCTGTATGAGTTTTCGCCGATCCTTGCCTCCATCCTGACGGCCCAGGTCGAGACGGGAAGGGATATTAAAAGCCTTCGGGCGGTGCTGGGACTTGACCGGCCTGAAACCATCGAACAGTATCAGCAGGCGACCGGAGGGATATTTTATTGCGTTTACGGCCAGACGGAAACCTCGGGCCTGGCAACTCTGGGAAAGTATAACGACCGACCCGGCGCCGCCGGCAAAATCCTGCACCTGGCGGATGTCCGCCTGGTGGATGAAAACGACCATTCGCTGGCTCCGGGAGAAATCGGCGAGATAACGGTGAAGGGCCCTCTGGTATTTAAAGGCTACTGGAATCTTGCCGAAGACACGGCCCGGGCCTTTCGCGGCGGCCGGCACCACACCGGCGACCTGGGCCGATTCGATGAAGACGGCTTTCTGTGGTATGAGGGCCGCAAGGCCGATAAGGAGCTGATTAAACCGGGCGGTGAAAACGTCTATCCGGCCGAAGTCGAACGCGTCATTCTGCAGCATCCGGCGGTGGCAAAAACAGTGGTTTTCGGTGTGCCCGACCCTAAATGGAAAGAAGGGATCAAGGCGGTCTGCCTGCTGGAAAAAGGCCAGTCCCTGGCAGCACGGGAGCTGATCCGGTTTGTGGGGGAGCGTATCGCCAGTTTTAAAAAACCGCAGTATGTGGAGTTTGTGACGGATTTTCCGGTATTAAAGGACGGCACGCCCGATCGGGCCAAAATCAAGGCCAAGTTCGGCGGCGGGGCTTAGCCCGAACCCCGGTCCGTCTCCAGGTCTCGCGCAGGGGCGCAGAGGCGCAGAGAAGAATGAAAGTAATATGGGGACAGTTCCTGCTTGAACTCTTGTTTTGAGGCTCGCGATCCGGTGTTTTAACAGCCTGGAGAATAACAATCCCTGCGCCTCGGCGTCTCCGCGGGAGAACTGATAAAGTGAGGCACTCCGGCGGGAACGCAGGACCGGGACGCTTCAGCGTCCCATTGAGGAGGCTAAAACATGGTCAGAACTGAAATATCGCTCTTTTTAAAGAATGCTCCCGGAGAACTGGGAAAGTTGTCCTCCCTCTTTGCCGGGGAAAACATCAATATCGACGCCTTGATGATCCAGGATGCTTCCAGCTACGTGCAGGAGCTTTTCCAGGCCCGGGGAAAATCGATCAAACGCATCGCTTCGGTGGCCAGCTATAACTCCATGCGCAAGGATTCGGCCCAGTATGCCCTGATTCGGCTTCTGGTGGACCAGACGGACAACGCCATTGATCTGTTGTCGAAGAACGAGTACCTGTTTGACATCATGCCGGTGATCGTCATCGAGCTTGAAAACAAACCGGGCGCCCTGGCTGAAATCACTACCCAGTTCGGCAAGGAAAAGATCAATATCAATTACGTATACGGCTCGGTCCCGCCCCGGGGCAAGAAATGCCTGTTTGTGGTCTGCCCGGAAGATATCGAACAGGCTTCCAAAATCTTCAAAGTCTAATTCATGCTTTACCAAATTATTGAAAGACCCGGTTCGGGCCGTCAACCGCCTCAATGTGCATGGGATGGCAATTACATCGGCAAGAATGGCTCAAGGTTGTTTGGCGCCTCAGCGGCAGTTTTTCAACATCCGGTCAGGGCTTGTGGGCATCAGCAATGCGCTTGTCCCTGAGGATATGGTTGGATATCACCACCCGCTGAATTTCGGACGTGCCTTCATAGATGGTAAAGACCCGGGCGTCACGGTAAAACCGCTCCACTGCATAGTCTTTTATAAATCCATATCCCCCGTGGATTTGAAGGGCCTGGGCGGTTACCCGGTTGACCGCTTCGGATGCGAAGAGTTTGGCCATGGAAGCCTGGGCGGTGTAATTTTTGCCGGTGTCTTTCAGGGCCGCAGCCGACAGCATCAGCTGCCGGGCGGCTTCAATTTCGGTGGCCATGTCCGCGATCATCCAGCGCAGCCCCTGAAATTTTGAAATTGGCTGCCCGAACTGGATTCTGTCTTTGGCATACTTGACGGCGGCATCCAGGGCGGCCTGGCCCACCCCGACCGACTGGGCGGCGATGCCGATACGGCCGCCGTCCAGGGCCGTCATGGCGATTTTAAAACCGTCGCCTTCGCTTCCCAGCAAATTTTCCGCCGGTATGCGGCAATCTTCAAAGATCAGATCCACGGTATCGGATGCGCACAGTCCCATCTTGTCTTCCACGTTGCCCACAACGAGACCGGGGACGCCCTGCTCGACAATAAAAGCGCTGATGCCTTTGTGCCGCTGGGCTTCATCGGTTTTGGCCGTAACAATGATCAGGCCGGCATTTTTTCCGGTAGTGATGAAGCGTTTGGTTCCGTTTAGGATATAGGCGTTTCCGTCGCGAACGGCGCTGGTGGACTGGGCGACGGGATTGGAACCGGCATGGGGTTCCGTCATGGCAAAGGCGCCGATCTTTTCTCCGGACGCCAGCATTTTTAAAAACCGTTTTTTTTGAGCGCTGTTGCCGTAGCGGACCATGCTTTCGCAGACAATGGAATTGTGAACCGACATGACCACGGCGGTCGAGGCGCATGAATAAGCGATTTCTGAAAGCGCCAGCACGTAGCTGACCGTATCGGTGCCCTCGCCGCCGAATTCCGCCGGCACCATCATTCCCATGAGTCCCAGTTCCGCCATCTTTTTGAGGTTTCCGGCTGGAAATTCCTTGGTCCGGTCGCGTTCCATGGCGGTCGGGGCGACCTCTTTGCGGGAAAACTCCCGCACCATGGCCTGGATCATGAGCTGCTCGTCAGTCAACTGGAACGTCATCGTCGTCTCCGGTTTTTAAGAAAACGCTGGTTATAGGCAAACCCATTCAGCACACCCTGCGATCCTGCCTTAAAACAAACCTCCTCTAAATCCACAATCCACAATCCCCAATGCTATCAGTTATGGCCCGTAAATAACCACCAGCAGGACCGCTTGCTGGTCGCTGATGTTGCGCAGCTGGTGCCGGATGCCCGAATTGAAATGAAGCGAGTCCCCTTCCGCCAGGACATTCTTGTGCTCGCCCACCGCCACTTCAATCTTTCCCGCCAGCACATATACGAACTCCTCGCCCTCGTGCTGATAGCCGACGCCTTTATGCTCCTGCAAAGGGTCGACGGTGACCCGGAAAGCTTTCAGATGTTTATTCTCGGCCCCGGGGGTCAGGGTCGTATAGGCATAACTTTCGGTCCGCATGGTGTAGGCTTTGATGCGCTTTCTCAGGTTCGATTCCTGCTCCTTGAGCAGGAAGCCCGAATCAATCTCAAGCGCCCGCGAGATCTGCAGGAGTGTTCCCACCGGCGGCATCTCCCTGCCGGCCTCGATGTCTTTTAAATACTCGATGGCGCAGCCGGTTTCGTTGGCGATCCGGTCTAGGGGGATCTTTTTATCCAGCCGTATTTTTTGTATTTTTTTGCCGACGGGGGAATGGACGGCTGACTTTTTTCGTGGCATAGGGCCTCCGAATAAAAGGGTTCCAGGATTTGGGGATGAAAGGGTTCAAGGGATGGCAATTCAGAAAACGTCATGTTTTGCCTTATTTTTAAATTAGCGGGAAGTCATGAGATATGGGAATGATATTTATTTCATTTCACTTGATCCCTTGAACCCTACAGCATCCTAGTATTCATAAAAACCACGTCCGGTCTTGCGCCCCAGCCAGCCGGCTTCAACATATTTGCGCAAGAGCGGGCAGGGTCGGTATTTGGAATCGCAGAATCCGTCGTAAAGCGTTTCCATGATGGCCAGGCAGGTATCCAAGCCGATCAGGTCCGCCAGAGCCAGGGGCCCCATGGGATGATTCATCCCCAGTTTCATGACCGTATCGATATTCTCGCGCGTGCCGACGCCGTGATACAGGCTATAGACCGCTTCGTTGATCATCGGCATCAGGATGCGATTGGCGATAAAGCCGGGGAAATCGTTGGCTTCCGCCGGGGTTTTGCCGAAGGCAAGGGCCAGATCCCAGGTGGTCTTGAAGGTTTCGGCCGAAGTCGCCAGTCCCCTGATGACCTCAACCAGTTTCATGACCGGTACCGGATTCATAAAGTGCATTCCGATGACTTTATCAGGGCGTTTGGTCTGGGCGGCAATTCTGCCGATGGGAATGGACGAGGTGTTGGTGGAAAGAATGACATGACCGGCGCAGATAGCGTCCAGGTCTCTGAAAAGTTGAAACTTGATTTTTTCATTTTCGGTCGCAGCTTCCACCACAAAGTCGGCCCCGGCCAGGTCTTTCAATGTCACGCTGGTTTTGATGCGGCCGAGAATCGCGTTTTTATCCGCATCGCTCAGTTTGCCTTTTTCAACGCTGCGGGCCAGGTTTTTGGAGATGGCATTGAGGCCGCGCTCGACAAATTCCGTATTGATGTCGTTCATGATGACATTGAGCCCGCTTGTGGCGGCGACCTGGGCAATGCCGTTTCCCATCTGACCTGCACCGATCACTCCGAATGTTTTAACTGCCATTTCATTTACCTCCGCATTATCAGATAAATTAATTTTCCGTAAGGTTATAACGCTTCACATTTTGATGTATGAAAAGGTTGAGGTTGAGGCTGAGGTTGAGAAAGAAACTAAACCTTAACCTGATCCTAAAGTTCATTCATCAGCGTTTAACAATCATGGCAACCGCTTCTCCGCCCCCTAAACACAGCGATGCCAGGCCGGTCTTTTTATCCTGCCGGACCATTTCATGGAGCAGGGTAACCAGTACCCGGCAGCCGCTGGCGCCGATGGGATGGCCCAGGGCGACGCTGCCGCCGTTGACATTGACCCGGGCGGGATCCAGTTTGAGCTCGCGCAGCACCGCCAGGGTGGATCCGCTGAAAGCTTCGTTGATTTCGTACAGATCCACGTCCTCCTTGGAGATGCCTTCCTTTGCCAGACACTTGGGGATAGCCCAGATCGGCGCTACCAGGACATATTTCATGTCGATTCCATAGGAGGCCTGGGCGCCGATGGTTGCCAGAACCCGGCAGCCCAGCTGCGCCGCCCTGTCTTTGGACATCACCACCACGGCCGCGGCGCCGTCGCTGATTATCGATGCGTTGCCGGCCGTGGTAACGCCGCCTTTTTTAAAGGCCGGAGACATGGCCGCCATCAGCTCATAACTGGTTTCGCGGGGGCACTCGTCCTGGCTGAATATGACCGGGCTGCCCTTGCGCTGGGGAATTTCGACCGGCAGGATTTCATCCTTAAACCGGCCGGATGCAATGGCGTCAAGGGTCCGCCGGTAGGATTCCACCGCGTACCGATCCTGGTCTTCCCGGCTGATGCAATATTTTTCAGAGCAGAGCTCGTTGGATATTCCCATATGAAAATCATTGACAATGTCCCAGAGTCCGTCCCGGATCATGTGATCCTGAAGCGTGCCCGGCCCCATGCGGTATCCGAAACGAGCCTTTTCGAGAAAATAGGGGGCCATGCTCATGTTTTCCATTCCGCCGGCCACCACCACGTCGGCATCTCCGAGCTGGACGGCCTGGGCCGCCAGCATGACGGCCTTCAGGGCCGATCCGCAGACTTTGTTGACGGTAATGCATTCAGCCTCCCAGGGCATGCCCGCCTGAACGGCGGCCTGTTTGGCCGGGTTCTGGCCGTAGCCGCAGGGGAGCACCAGGCCCATGATGACTTCGTTGACGCTTTCCTTTTTGATGCCGGCCCGTTTGACGGCCTCGGCGATCACAAGGGACCCGAGCCGTGTCGCCCCCAGATTGCTCAAGGACCCGTTAAAGTTTCCCAGGGGGGTTCGCACCGCACTGACAATCACAGCTTCTTTCATTGAGATGTCTCCTTCCAAATATTTAGTCTGTCGTCAGTTGCCCGTGGCCGGTTGTCGGTTGAAAAGCTACAATAGTTTTTATGAACGAGTTTTCAGCGATTGACAACGGGTCATTGGCAACGGGCGCATCGCGCTTTCACCGATCAAACGTAAAGTAAATGGAAAAAGGTCTAAATGACAAGAAAAATCTTACATGTTGCGGCGATACTTTCCGCCCACATCATACAGCGCCTGGGTGATCTGGCCCAGGGAGCAGACCCGGACCGTCTCCATCAGCTCAGCAAATATGTTTTCTTCGGCCAGGGCCGCCTCTTGCAGCCGCGCCAGGGCTTTTGCGGCCTTTTTTTCATGGCGTTTTTTAAACTCGGCTAGGCGGCGCAGTTGTGATTTTTTTTCAGCTTCGGTGGCCCGGGCCAGATCGACGCTTTCGGCCCATTCATCCAGGTTGGCATCGGGATCGCGGAAGGCGTTGACGCCGATGATGGGCAGCTTGCCGGCATGCTTCAGATACTCGTAATAAAGGGATTCTTCCTGGATCTTGCTGCGTTGATAGCCGGTTTCCATGGCCCCCAGCACTCCGCCGCGTTCGGTAATCCTGTCGAATTCCAGCAGGACCGCTTCCTCCACCAGATTGGTGAGTTCTTCGACGATAAAGCTGCCCTGATTCATGTTTTCGTTTCTGGCCAGGCCCCACTCCCGGTTGATGATCAGCTGGATTGCCAGTGCCCGCCGGACCGATTCCCGGCTGGGAGTGGTGATGGCTTCGTCAAAAGCATTGGTGTGCAGGCTGTTGCAGTTGTCGTAAATCGCACACAGAGCCTGCAGGGTCGTGCGAACATCGTTGAACTGGATGTCCTGACTGTGCAGGGAGCGGCCGGAAGTCTGTATATGATATTTCAACATCTGCGACCGGGCCGACCCGCCGTATTTTTCCGCCATGGCGACTGCCCAGATGCGGCGCGCCACTCGCCCGATCACCGTATATTCGGGATCCATTCCGTTTGAAAAGAAAAAGGAGAGGTTGGGCGCGAAACTGTCGATGGGCATTTTCCGGGAAAGGTAATACTCGACGTAGGTAAATCCGTTGGCCAGGGTCAACGCCAGCTGGGTGATGGGGTTGGCGCCGGCTTCGGCGATATGGTAGCCGGATATGGAGACCGAGTAAAAATTGCGGACATTGTTGCGGATGAAGTACTCCTGGACATCCCCCATCATTTTAAGGGCAAAGTCGATTGAAAAGATACAGGTGTTCTGCCCCTGGTCCTCCTTGAGAATATCCGCCTGAACGGTCCCGCGTACGTTGGACAGGACTTCGGCCCGGATTTTCTGGTAGGTGTGTTTTGGCGGGGTCTTGCCGGTCTCGGCCGTGTATTTGTCCACCTGCTGATCGATGGCGGTATTCAGAAACATGGCCAGCAGGATCGGGGCCGGCCCGTTGATGGTCATGGAGACGGAGGTGTTGGGCGCCGAAAGGTCGAAACCGTCATAAAGGACTTTCATGTCGTCCAGGCTGCAGATGCTGACGCCCGAAGTTCCGACCTTGCCGTAAATGTCCGGGCGTTTGTCAGGGTCGTGTCCGTATAAGGTGACGGAGTCAAATGCGGTGGACAGGCGCTTGGCATCGGATTCGGCCGAGAGCAGCTTGAAGCGGCGGTTGGTCCGGGCCGGATTACCTTCGCCGGCGAACATGCGGGTGGGATCTTCGTCCACCCGTTTCAGCGGAAAAACGCCGGCAGTGTATGGGAAGCGGCCGGGGACATTTTCTTTGCGGAGCCACTCGAAAATCTGGCCCGGGTCGGTATACGCGGGCAGAATGATTTTGGGGATCCTTAAATGGGCCAGGGATTCCGTAAAAAGCGGCACACGGGTTTCATGGTCCCGGACCTGATAGGTGAGCTCCTCTTTTGAATAGGTTGCCTTGATTTCGTCCCACTCCTGAAGCAGCCGGCGGGTTTCTTCAGCCAGGGCCGCTTCGGCCTTTGCCGTTTCCTCTTTGAGGCGTGCAATGATCTCTGGGGTGCCGGCGTGCGGGCCGGTTTGAGCGACGGCGCCGGCAGCCTCGCGCAGGTGCCAGGATTTGCGGATGGCCTCGGCCTGGGAGTCGGTCCGGCGATGGTAGTTTCTGACGGTTTCAGATATTTCCGACAGGTAGCGGGTGCGCTGGGGCGGAATAATAATGGTTTTGGATGTCGATGTTTTCAGGGCGGGCCGAGGCAGGCCGGATTGAAAAGTCACGCCGGTCTTTTTCCCGACGGTATCCAGGACCGCATGGTACAGCGCGGTTACGCCGTCGTCATTGAATTTAGAGGCGATGGTTCCGAAAACCAGAATATCCTCCGGGGATGCGTCCCACAGATGCCGGTTGCGCTGGACCTGCTTGCGGACATCCCTGAGAGCGTCTTCGCTCCCGAGTTTTTCGTATTTGTTGATCACCACCAGGTCGGCGTAATCGAGCATGTCGATCTTTTCCAGTTGGGAAGCGGCACCGAATTCACTGGTCATCACATACACCGGCACATCCGCAAGGTGGGTAATGCTGGAATCTCCCTGACCGATACCGGCCGTTTCGACGATTACCAAGTCAAACCCGGCCGCTTTGACCACATCGATAATCTCAGCCAGGGCGTGGGGAATTTCGGTGTTGGAGCGCCGGGTCGCCAGCGAACGCATATAGACCCTCCCATTGCCGATGCTGTTCATACGGATGCGGTCGCCCAGGAGGGCCCCGCCGGTTTTCCGCCGGGAGGGATCGCAGCTTAAAACGGCGATATGGATATCCTTGATGTCGTGCAGGAGCCGCAGAATGATCTCGTCCGTCAGCGAGGATTTGCCGGAACCGCCGGTTCCGGTGATTCCCACCACGGGCACGGTGCGCTTGCCGATTTTTTTTTGCAGCTGGGAGCGTATCCGTTCCAGCTGACGGCCGTCCGGGTTGGCTGCGTCCTTCAGCAGTTCCACGGCGGTGATATAACCGGCGATGTCCCGCTTGCTTCGGCAGGTCAGGTTCTTGATGTCCAATTTTTCCGGCCGCACGGTTGCGAAATCGATTTTGGCCACCATATCGTTGATAAGGCCCTGCAGCCCCATGGCCGCACCGTCTTCCGGCGAATAGATCTTGGCAACGCCGTAGGCTTCAAGCTCCCTGATTTCATCGGGTATGATCACGCCGCCGCCGCCGCCGAACACTTTGATGTGGCCGGCGCCGTTTTCGGCCAACAGGTCCACCATGTATTTAAAAAATTCAACATGGCCGCCCTGGTAGCTGGAGACGCCGATGCCCTGGGCATCCTCTTCGATGGCGGCGAAGACGATTTCCCGCACGCTGCGATTGTGACCCAGATGAATGACTTCTACGCCGGTTTCCTGTAAGATCCGACGCATGATGTTGATGGAGGCATCATGGCCGTCAAAAAGGGATGTGGCCGTGACAACCCGGATGGGGCGAGTGGGACGGTAGGTTTCGGTTTCGGCACTCATGGGCTCCTCTCTTATCCGTGAAAAAGATTTGACAGGTTGATGCAAAACTGCGTCTGAGGCCGTCATGCGGCGTTGCACGGCTCCTGCCGGTTTGAATAGGCTTGACCTGTCGCATCGCCGCGCATCTTGCCTGGCGCCCTGATTCTTGTTTTTCGATAGCCTGTCCATCGGTTACAACCGCCGATCGACAGTGCACACTTATTTTCGAAGACCCTCTTGCGCTTCTTCCGCTCCCGCAGTCATTGTCAGCAGAAAGGCCGTTTGCAGCCGAATGTAATCTTCAATGCTGTAATGACGGGCCAGAAACCAGCGGCGAAAGGTCCACATGTGGCCGATGACGGAAATATTATGAGCCAGCAGTTCAAGCGAATGTTCATTGAGGCGGGGCAGATCTCCGGATGAAAACAGCCTCGCCAGAACTTCCACAAAAAGCCCGGTGATGCGGACTTCGTTTTCAAGCACGCGCTTGCGCCACTGGGCCGGCAGTGTCTGCGTTTCCTTGTAAATTAAGAGGATGTGGTCGCTCATGCGATGGCATACCAGGAAATATTCACGGATGACTTCAGTCAGGGCCTGGCGGCCGCCGGCGGCCCGATTCAGGGCGCTGGCGACGCCGCGTTCGACTTCGGCATGAATGGCCTCGCAGACCAGGTAGAGCACGTCTTCCTTGGATGCGACATATTCGTAGAGGGAACCCACCGAAATGCCCGCCTGGCCTGCGATCTGACGCGTTGTCGTCTTATGAAAGCCCTGGCGGATAAAGAGCTGTACCGCTGCATCGACAATCTGCCGCCGGCGCAGTTCAACGAGATCCGGGTTTTTAACGATGGTCGGCACATCATGGGTTCTATGATTGATCTGGGTCATGATTCAATCTTGACCGGGCAAGAAGATTATTTGAGCGGGTGGCGCTGTCGGAAAAGAATCCTGAAAATACGGCTGCACGTTGCCGCCCGGCAGTTAAGATCATTCAGACGACTGAACTGAGCGCATGCTCAGTTTAACCTACCACGCATTGGTTTTTCTCGTCAAGTTTTTACATGGGGGCCACCTCTCTTTCGTCATTTTTTTGATAAACCCTGATGCCGTATTCGAATTAACCTTTCAATATCATATTATTTATTTTCATTAATACCGGCCGCAGCGAACCCAAAGCCGACGGTGCCGAAAGCGGTTTTGCGCCATAGAAAGCACTTGACATAAAGAAAGCAACAACGATAAAATATCGCCGTTCATGACTGAGCGCTCGTTCACATTTCAGGCTTCTGTTAGCCTGAAAACAGCGCTTATCTTTTGTACGGCCCACGCCTTCAATCAGACGCAGTTTTTAAAAGAACGCTTGATCCTCAACATACACGGCTGGTTTAACAAACATCTCGAAGCAGGTGCAGTCGACAACGTCAACAGCGAATCCGGGAAGTATGGTCAGCCCGTGAGTCTTTAATCACCGGGGGGAGGAGGTGTCCTTGAATTTCGACTTGTCTAAAGAACAGGAGATGATCCGCCGCGAGGTGCGTAAATTTGCCCAAACGGAAATATCGCCGGTGGCATCCGAACTGGATGAAAAGGAGGAATTCTCGGTTGAGCTGACGCGAAAGATGGGAGAGATCGGTCTTTTCGGCACGTTTGTTTCCGAGGAATATGACGGCCAGGGCATGGACTATCTGTCCTACATTATAGCCGTTGAGGAAGTCGCGCGGGTGGACGGGTCCCAGGCGGCGACCGTCGCAGCGGGCAATTCCCTGGGGATTGCGCCGATTTACTATTTCGGCACCGAGGCGCAAAAACAGAAATACCTGCCCAGGCTCTGCCGGGGCGAAGCCCTGTGGGGGTTCGGTCTGACGGAACCGACGGCCGGGTCCGATGCCGGCGGCAGTAAGACCACCGCTACCCAGGATGGCGACGAGTGGGTCTTGAACGGATCGAAGATCTTCATAACCAACGCGGCCAGCGAGATGTCCATGGGGGTTACGGTTCAGGCGGTTACCGGGAACCGTCCCGGCGGCAAACCTGAATATACCTGTTTTCTGGTTGAGCACGGCACCCCGGGGTTTAAAGCAATCCCGATGCACCGGAAAATGATGTGGCGGGCGTCCAATACGGCCGAGCTGTATTTCGACAATGTCCGGCTGCCGATGGACGCCATTCTCGGCAACAAAGGCGACGGTTTTCACCAGATGCTCCAGACCCTTGACGGCGGCCGTCTTTCCATCGGTGCCATGGGACTTGGCGGCGCACAGGGGGCCTACGAGGCGGCCTTGAAATATGCCAGGGAACGGGTCCAGTTCGGCCAGCCGATTTCCAAGTTTCAGGCGGTGGCTTTTAAGCTGGCGGACTGCGCCCTTGAAATTGAATGCGCCCGCAACCTGATGTATAAGGCGTGCTGGCTGCGGGATCAGAACCGGCCTTTTGAAAAAGAGGCCGCTATGGCAAAACTGTGCTGTTCGGAAGTGATGGGCCGCGTGGTCAATCATGCCGTACAGATTTTCGGCGGCTACGGCCTGATGAAGGACTATCAGGTGGAACGGTTTTACCGGGACCATAAGATTCTGGATATCGGCGAGGGGACTTCCGAGGTCCAGCGGATTGTCATATCCCGCTACATCGGCTGCTGACAGTCAGGGAAAGCCGATCGATGATTGTTGATTGGCGATTGGGGAAACCCTTAAATCGAAAATCATCAATCATCAATCAACAATCGAAAAGGAATGGGACAAATGAATGAGAATATTCTATTGACCGAAGAACAGGACGGGATACTGACGCTGACCTTGAATCGCCCCGAGGTCATGAATGCCTTTAATTTCGCCCTGCTGCACGCCTTGCGGCGACAGATAGAAACCGTGCGCTTCCGACCGGAGGTGCGGGTGCTCATCATTACCGGTGCGGGCCAGAAGGCGTTCTGTTCAGGGGCGGACCTGAAGGAACGCGCTTCCTTGAGCGATATTCAGGTCCGGGAATACATCATGACCATCCGCAATCTTTTTACCGCCATCGAGCAGCTCAACAAACCGGTCATCGCGGCCGTCAACGGCGTGGCCCTAGGCGGCGGGACCGAACTGGCCCTGGCCAGTGACTTGCGGATTGCATCGCAAACGGCTACCATGGGTTTGACCGAGACCCGCTTGGCGATTATCCCGGGAGGCGGGGGGACCCAGCGGCTGCCGCGGCTGATCGGCCGGGGAAAGGCCAAGGAACTGATATTCACCGGCCGACGCGTGGATGCCCGGGAGGCGCTGCAGATCGGGTTGGTCAACCAAATCTGCGAACCGGCCGACCTGCTGGCGGAAAGCGTTAAAATGGCCGCCATGATCTGTGAAACCGGCCCCATCGCCATTGAGCAGGCAAAATATGCGATCAATTATGGGCTTGAGACGGATATCCATACGGGGCTGGCGATTGAATCGAATGCCTACTGGATCACGATTCCCACCGAAGACCGCCTGGAAGGGCTGGCGGCGTTTCGGGAAAAACGAAAGCCGGTGTATAAGGGGAAGTAGATTTCAGGTGTCGGTGGTCGGGTATCAGGAGGAAGGCATAAAGACTGAAGGTGGATAGGCTGAAGACTAAAGGGGGTTGTCCGTTGCCGGTTGTCAGGAGCTGAAGCGTTTCGGACAACGGACGAAAACAACGGACATGATAGAGCTGAATGAGGGCAGGGCAAGTCGGCGCGGGTGATCGGGAATCGGGGAGACTGCATTTTCCTGACACCTGAAACCTGACCCCCCGCCCATAGAAGATACTTTCATGCTAGGAGGACTAATGGCACATTTGAACTACCCGAAAAAAGTGGTTTTAGGCGATATTACCGTAAGGGACGGATTTCAGCACGAAGAAAAGTTTATTCCCACCGAGGCCAAGTTATGGGTGGCCGAACAGTTGATTCTGGCAGGGTTTAAACGGATCGAAACAACCAATTTCGGAAACCCGAAGGGGATGCCGCAGTTTAAGGACGCGGACGAATTGTCCAGGCTGCTCAAGGCCAGTAAAAAAGTGGGCCACTTATTGGACGGTGTAGAAATTACTGCCATAACCATTCGCGAAAAGGCGGTGGAACGGGCCATTGCGGCCCGCCGGGAAGGGTATGGGCCCGACCGGATACTTTTTATGGTGTCCACCAGTGAATCCCATCATATCAAAAACTCCGGCCTTTCACTGGCGGAATACTGGAAGATGTGTGAAGCCTATATTCCCAAGGCCCACGATGCCGGAATGAAAGTGTGCGGAACGGTCAGCACCATCTGGGGGTGCCCCATCGAAGGGCCGACGGAAATGAAAAAAGCGCTGGAATTTACCCGCCGCTGGCTGGATATCGGGGCGGATGATATTGAACACGCCGACCACGACGGATCGGCGCCGCCCAACCGGGTGTATGAATATTATTCCATGATTCTGGATGCCATTCCGGACACATCCAAGCATGTGGCCCATTTTCATGTCACCCGCGGCTGGGGTCTGGCTAACATTCTGGCAACCCTTCAGGCGGGTATCACCCACTTTGAGTCGACCCTGGGGGGCACCGGCGGGCAGCCCGCCAATTTTATGGACGGGGTCCCGGTGACGGGCACCGGCGATTACTACTATGCCGATCCGAGCATTACCGGCCTGGTCTGCACCGAAGACATGGTGGTGATGATGGACGAAATGGGAATCGACACGGGTCTTGATGTCGACAAGGTGCTCGAAACCGGGCGCATGCTGGAGCGGATCATCGGGCGGCGGCTGCGTTCGGAGTGCGCCCATTCCGGCCGGATACCCAAGGAACTGACCGGACGCAAATAGATTATTTCCGGCCCCTGTCCTTCAAGAATTTTTTCAGCCGCCTGTTTACAAAGGGGAGGCGCCGAGATTGAGCAAGGGGGGTGCAGAGATCTCAGCATGCGCGCTTCCGAGGAGACGATTATGAAACATAAAAATGACAAGCCCCATATCAATGTGGATTTTTTTGAAGACCTGACCGGCGACATCTCCAAAGAAAAACCGGGACGGACGGAAGGAATCGGGCGCCGGGTCCGCAAGCTGAGAGAGGAGAAGGGGCTGTCCCTCGATGAGCTTTCCAAGCTGACGGGATTTGAGGTCGAGCTTCTGGCGAGCATTGAAGCGGATAAGATTCAGCCCCAGCTGGGAACGGCCATCAAGCTTTCCAAGGCCCTGGACAGCGCCTTCAGCCGCCTGGTTTCAGGGGTGGGCGACAAGCTTTATTCCGTGACCCGCAAGGCCGACCAGAAGGTGGTTTCACGATCCACCGCCCGCAAAGGGAGCAAACAGATCTATACCTATAAGAGCCTGGCGCCGGAAGTCAAAGGGCGGCACATGGAGGCCCTGATTGTTCAGCTTGAGGAAAACCCTGAAAAAAAGAAGTCCGTCCATGACGGC
>JBFLWU010000068.1:0-18940 GCA_040757625.1 Thermodesulfobacteriota bacterium
ATAGAGGGCGCGTTCGATTGCCCCCGGACTGTCGGAAAGACGCCCCTTGTAATTGATCCGTTCAAGGCTTTTCAAAAACACGGCTTTTTCCACTGAATTGGTCAGCGCTCTGACGGGTTCCAGCAGGCGGACCTCCTGGTCGAAAGCGATCATGCCCAGGCGGGCGCCATCCGCTAGAACTCCCAGGAAGTTGGTGACCACCTCCGGGGTTAAAAACTGCGGGTCGTTTTTCAGCATGCTGCCGGAATTGTCCAGTACCAGCATGATGTCCGGTTTGGCAGCGATTTCCGGACCCGGTGGCGGGGGGGATTGGGCGGCGGCTTTGGCCGTTAAAAAAAGGGACGACAAACATAGCCACATTATCAGAAACCGGATCAGTTTTTTCATAATGTCTGGCTCCTTCCCTTGACAGCTTATTCTTGATGGCTTCGTAAAAAGTCCAATTTCTGCGTTGCGCTTCATGCCGTTGTGATTGCGGCGTACGATAAGTACGCCTCATCACACGAGATTCGCGCGCTTCGAACGGGGAGCTTTTTACTATGCCATCCGAATGTTGACTTTTTACGAGTTCATTACATTTTTATAATAAGACAAATCGATTCTGCGGTCAAATCGCTGAATTTCTCAGAAACCGGATGCGGAACCCTGCCGTCGCGGAAAGTTTCGGGGGAGACGCCTATCAGGATGAAATACCGTGTTTTTTATCATTATTATATGCCCAAATTATTCCAGTATTTTTTTTGAACATCAAAAACCTTTTTGAGGATAGAGAGTCTCGCGGCGTTGGCAATTGGCACCCTTTCGATGATCGCAGGGGTCAGGGTGGGGACGTTGCACAGTTCCTGCATCACCCGCAGGCCGCATTCCCGTATGCCCTGGATGCTGTAGCCGCCTTCCATCACAAAAAGGATGCGGCCGCCGCAAACGCGTTCGGCGATGTTCAGAAGGAAAAAAGTGATCAGGGCGTAACCTTCGGGCGTGACCCGCATTCCGGCCAGACGGTCCCCTATGTAGAGGTCGAAACCGCAGGACACCAAAATGATCTCGGGCTGATAGGAAATCGCCAGGGGATTGATCAGATAATAGATGATGCGGGCGATGTCGCGATCGCTGCAGCCTTTTCCGAGGGGTATGTTGACCGTAAAGCCTTCTCCGCGCCCCCGGCCGACATCGCCGAATTTGCCGGTGCCGGGAAAGCCCGGAAACTGATGCAGGGAAACATACAGGACGTCGTCGCTGTCGTAGAAGGCCGCCTGGGTGCCGTTGCCGTGATGCGCGTCGATATCGACAATCATTATTTTTTTTACGCTGTAGGTTTCTTTCAGATAGCGGGCGCCCACGGCGATATTGTTAAACAGGCAGAAACCCATGGCCTTTTCCGGTTCGGCATGGTGGCCGGGGGGGCGTACAAAGGCAAAGCCCCGTTTGGCGTTGCCGGCCAGCATTTCATCCAGGAGACTGCAGACCGCACCCACAGCCAGGCAGGCGGTTTCGTACGATTTTTCAGTTGCCTGGGTGTCCAGATCAAAAGAAGTGAGCGCGCGGCCGGCACTCTTGGCAATGCGGTCGATGTAATTGCGGGAGTGCACCAGGGCAATCTCGTCGGGGACGGCCGGCCGGGGAATCACTTCCCGGAATCTTCCGGCCAGGGCGGAATCTTCCAGAAGCGCATACGTTGCCCTGATCCGCCGGCTGCTTTCCAGGTGCGGCATCCTATCCAGGTGCTCAATAAAGCGCCTGTCCTTAGTTACGAGAACCGGCTGCACGTTCTAAGTTTTCCCCCCTTCCAATAACTGAATTGCCGGAACAGATCCGTAGAAGGTCGGCGGATTCGGGTATTTTTTTGTGATATTTTTGGAAAAGGCGCAGCAGCGACCCTCCCGGTTCGGTTTCCGCCTGCGTTTTCAGGAACTCAGCGGCGGCATCAATGACGGCGCGGCGCTCGGCTTTGTCTTTCTCGCTCCTGGCGCGCCTGCGCAGGGACTTAACCTGCTTTTGCAGAAGCTTTCCTATTTGGAGGTAAACCCGGGGGTCCATGTTCGGTGCGCTCTCTGCCAGACAGACAATCATTTTGAGCAGGTACGCGCGAGGGGTTCCCAGGATGTATTCGGACAGGCCCCGGGAAACAAATCCCATGGAATCATAAAAGCGACGGGCGCCGATTTCAGAGTCCAGTAGAATCTCTTTGGCTTCAGCCAGCTGGGTCTTCCATTGAAGCCAGGCACCGGCCACCAGAAATGTTCCCACCCCCCGGAGGGGCGGCGCCGCCTGCACTGTCCCTTCTGCGGGGGTCGAACGGGCGGCGGCGATAAACTTGATTTCGAGATTTTTATGGAACAGCTGCCCCTTGAAGGTCAAATACAGGAGTCCGACGATTTTGTTTTTTGCAATGCAGGCATAAAGATGTTGCCATTGATTCTGGATCAGGCGGTTTAAAAAGAAGCGCACATGGAAAAATTCGATATTGATGTCGGCCACCTGAATCAGGCTGCTCAGGGCGTAGGGAAATTGCGTAAAATCCGCAGGGGTGTCCTCCCCGACGACGCCGCGGTAGAACATTTGACAACACCGGCCAGGGGCCGCGAGGGGTTCGTCGCCAAGTTCACGCTTCAGGGCGTCCAGGAAAAGAATGATGCGCCGGTACCTTTCGGCGGGCTCTGCGGTCGAATAGACGTATTCCAGCGACCGGCAGGCGGCGTCCATTCCTTCGGCCGGCGTGTCGGCGTCCGCACCGATTTTTTCAAGCTGACTTCGGACCCGTTCAATGGCATAGTTGATTTCATGGATGACCATGAACCTGAGACCGGCTTTGCGAATGATCCAGGCGGCTTCAGGGGTGTCCGCCGGTTCGTCTTTTTCCAGCAATTCCAGCTTTTTCTTCAGCTCGCCGTATTTTAGCAGAAGGCGCTCTTCAATGGGAATGTTCCCTTTGTTGATGTAGAGAAATCTGCTGACGCGGGCCTTGTAGTCGTTAAAAAGGAAATAATAATCATCTCCCAGCATCGGATCCTGGCCGGGGGCGGGAACATCGATTTTGCCCACGGCCAGCATTTCGTCCAGCGCATATCCGATTTCAGGGTCCCGGCGGCCGATGGCATCGATGGCCTGCTTCAAGGTTTCTCTTTTGATCATAATGCCGGTTAAGTTCGGTTTTGATTATATTTGCTCAACGACAGGCTTAAACTGTGACGGCAGTTCAACCGTAACCGCCACCCCTTTTTCAGGCTCATTCCGGATGGAAATCCGGCCCCCCAGCTTATTGAGAATTTTCCGGCAGATGGACAGTCCCAGCCCCATTCCTTCCGCTTTGGTGGTAAAATGCGGATCGAAAATCTTGTCAAGGTTTTCCGCCGGTATCCCCGGCCCGTCATCCGTCACGGTGATGTGAACGCTGTCATCCGCCGCGTCCGTTTTCAGGACGATGGTTCCGTCCTGGTGGATGGCGGTCATGGCATTAAAAATCAGGTTTTGAAATACCTGCCGCAGTCGCGACGGATCACTGCGCAAAAGGGGTGCAGGCGTATGATAATGGCGTACGAGCCGGATCCTGTTGAAATGAAGGTCGCGGTCATAAAGCTCGATGAGATTGTCCAGCATCTCGTTGATATTGATCTCCATGATCATGGGATCCAGCGGACGGACGGCATTGAGGAACCGGTCAATGGACTTTCGGTTTTGCGACGCCCGGGACTGGATCCGGGCCAGGCCGTCGGAAATTTCCCTGACGGTCTCCCCCGGGCGGAAATCTTCTGTGATTTTACTGCTTGCGTTTTGCGCGGCCATATCGATGCCGGCAAAGGCGTCCTTGATTTTCAGCAGAAAGCCAGTCAACATGGGCACGGATGACGCCTGCCGGCTGGTATGCTGGAGCTGTAAATCCAGCGTGCGGATGCTTCGGCGTTTCGTTTCCAGGCGGCCGATGAGATAGTTGGTGGTCAGCAGGACGGTCAGAACGATGAGCATGCTTCCCAAAATAAGAACGAAGATCCCGATATTGCGAACCTTGTACAGGTCGCCGAAAATTTTTTTCTGTTCAACCTGAACCACACACAGCCAGGGAACCTTTTCAAGCCACACCATGACTTTTATCAGACCGTTTTGCTCCACCTGGCGGATGCCCTGATACGGTTCTAATTTTGTAAAATCGGAAGGGCCCATCAGCCGCCCGGCCCGCCTGGGGGTTGTTTGAAAGATGCCGTCCTTGTTGACCAGAAAAGCGTCTCCTTCAGGGGTTTGATTGATGCCGGCCACAACGTTGTTGAAATAATCCGTATCAACGGTGGCGCGCAAAATCCAGAAGCCGTCGCCCCGCTGCTGCTTGACCGCCATGACAAAATGCGGGATGTTCCTGAATCCCAGAAATACATCGCTGATATATACGGACTCATGCGCCAGCGCCTTGAACCAGAAGGTGTCTTTGTAGTTTTTGGACATGAGTTCATAAGGCCCCACATAGGCGAGATGCCGGCCCTGGTCGTCAATGACGCCCAGATCCTGAAAGCAGGGGAGTTCTTTTTGCAGGGACTGAAAAACGGATTCCAATGCGCCCGGCCGGACCAGATGTTCCGGCCCCAGGTTTTTAGACAGCAGTTTCAGGTCCATGATGCGTTCCGCCAGAAACCGGTCAATCGTGATTTTGTGATTGGTGACTTCCGCGCGGAGGGCTTCCAGGGTCTTCTCTCTCAAAACGGTTGCAGCATAATGGTACATCCCGCCGCCGATGACGATCAGGGGGATAAACGACGTCGCCAGCAGAGCCACCACCACATTTTGCCATATGCGGCGAAAATAGGGGAAATCCGCTTGTTTGGAAGAAAATGTTTTATCTGCAGCTTGGGTCATACCAGTTTGTCCTCCCAATTGTCGGGTGTCAGGTTCCAGGGATCGGGTGCCGGGTGTCGGGTGATCCGCCCATTTTCCCCGGATCTTTTCACTGCTCCCTGTTTCCTGAGCCCCGAAACCTGATTTACTCTATTTCATGATCCACGAACCGGAAAATATCCTGCAGCCTGACAATGCCGATGACCTTCTTGTTTTCCAGCACCGGCATGCAACGGACGTTGCGTTGAATCATGCGATGGGCCACATCGGTCAAACGCTCGTCCGTCGACGCCGTCAGCGGAGGGGTCGGCCGCATTACGCTTTTGAGCGGTTTTTGCGGGAGCAGGCCGGGGTTTTCCAGCAGGTCCGACCATTTAAATGACCGTCCCGGTTGAGCTTCTTCAGCCGCGCGGATGAGATCCCGCTTGCTGACGGTTCCTATGAATTGATCACCCCTATCCTGGATATAGACTTCTTCCACCACCATATTTCGGGTGTCGCGGCTGAATATTTCCAAAGCTTCCATTAAGGGGTCATCGGGTTCCAGCTTTTTAAAGGAGTAGAGGGTGAGATCCTTGACGAGATTTCTCTGCCAGAGCACCGGATGTCGCCTGATAATTTCAACTTCGTGGGCCTCTTTGATTTTTTCAACCAGGTTCTCCATATCGCAGGGTTTCATCAGGTAGTCAAAGGCGCCGCAGCGCATGGCCTGGGTGCCGGACTCAAGGGATGCATGGCCCGTGAGCATGATGACTTCGGTCTCGGGCGCCAGTTTTTTGATTTCCAGGAGGGTGTCGACGCCGTCCATTTCCGGCATCTTGACATCCAGTACCACCACATCAATCTCGTTGCCGGATGTGATGGCCTCCAGGGCCTGAGGCCCGCTGAACACGGCACGGGCAGCCATGTTTCTGGCGTTTAATATTCGGGCGATGCTCCGGGCGAGGCGTTCTTCGTCATCGACGATTAGAACGCGAAGTTTATTGTCCACAATAAGTCTCCTTTCTTTCCGGACGCAAAGAAACGGAGGAACGGCATGGAGGATCGAAAAATTTAAACCAGCTTAGCATGAAATCCGGGCGGATTCAACGGGAGTGCTCCCTGCCTGAAAAGCCTGTGGCGCGGCGAGCGCCGATAGATGAAGCAGGTTTTTACAGAAACGGGAGCGTGACTTATCCTTTTTCACACTTACAATGGTGCCGCCTGCTGAGAGCCGTCGCTCTCAAGACGGCCTGTCGAAACCCTTCAACCTGTTCTTTCAGGGGACGGCGGACATTTTCCAGGCGGATTTCAAAAACGGGTATCTTGTCGCGGCGATAGTGCACCAGCTTGTATTTGACGATGGGTTTCGTCGTATGATCCATAATTTTAGCTCGAATAGTTTCAGGACATCAGGAATACAATGATGCAGAAAACCAGCGACATCACCCAGAGGGTGTGGCTGACGGTTCCCTTGCGGACCGGAT
This sequence comes from Thermodesulfobacteriota bacterium, assembly GCA_040757625.1. Classification (GTDB taxonomy): domain Bacteria; phylum Desulfobacterota; class Desulfobacteria; order Desulfobacterales; family JARGFK01; genus JARGFK01. The sequence continues at coordinate 6,288 of JBFLWU010000068.1, forward strand.
GAAAGTGGGCATCGGGGCGTTTATGACCTGCAGTGCAGATATATTGGGGAACGCTCCGCCCGGTCTTTTTATCGATGGCTTTACCGCGTTTGGCCGGGGCGCCGCAGATGGTATCATCCGGCAGCGAGCGTTTGCAGGTCAGGCGGCTGCCCGCCAGCAGGCTGGCCAGGTTGAATATCCAGTTCCATGATACGGCGATGATCAGAAACGACAGGAACAGCAGCATGGAATGGGTTCGGGTAACGCCCATGCCGGCCAGCCGTTCGCCAATCTGCGCCGGGTTGAGGGGGCCATCGACGCTGCCGAACAGCCCCAGATAATACAGCGGAAAGCAGACGACCATGACCAGCATGGAAAAGCAGAATCGAATCAGACGCTGCTGCAGAAAGTTGCGGCTGTTCCACCAGCGCCGGAAGAAAGACTCCCGATTGTAAAATTGTGAATTTTTCATGATGCTACTATACATGATGTCTCCGGTTTCTCAAAGAGATCTTCGTTGATACGGGGAATAAAACGCTTCGGTTTGAATCCCTCCGCCCCCCTTTTTGATAAGGGGCGGAGGGGTGGTTGATGTCAACCCGCTGACACAGCCTTGGCCGATGATCGGCGGGAGTCTTTCCATGACGCCCGTCAGGACAGGAGCCTTTTCTGAATATCCGGCCAGATCCTGTAGAAGGTGTAGGCCGCCAGGATGCAGCAGTAGATCGGCACGCACCATTTCCAGAATTTTTCCGGCAGCACCCGGGTGACATACGGAGCGCCCACCGCTGCGACAACCGTTCCGATTACAAAGGAGGGGAGCAGCATGTAGTCCACCACCACGCCGGAAGAGAGCAGGGCAAACCAGGTGATGACGGCAGCGAGACAGGTGAGACCCTCGGCAAACGAGGTGACCGCCACCATGCTTTTAACGGGAACCCCGGAGAGCAGGCCGCCGACGGTAATCACCGGGCCGTAGCCGCCGCCGCCGACCCCCTTGTTGAACCCGCCCACAAAGGCAAAGATCCACATCAGGTTCGGCCGGTATTTCAGGTAGGTTTTGGCCGTCAGGACCGAACAGATCGCCATGACGATCAGCAGGATGGACACATACAGCCGGATCCAGAACTTGTGCACCTGCAGAATTTTGTAGACCGCCGTGATCGACAGCATCGAGGCGGCCATGCCCGTGACGGCGATCAGCACGACCAGTTTGGTGGTTTCGTTCATGGGGCTGAATTTCCACTCCACATTTTCAAACTCGCCGTGGATCAGGCCCGAGACCAGACCGGTGACCATTTCCGTGATCATGACCAGCGGAACGATCTGCTTGGGATCGAAACCGCCCAACAGCAGGAGCGGGGTCAGAGCCGTGCCGTAGCCCATGCCGCCGGCTGAATCCATGAATTCGAAAAAAGCGCAGGTCAGCACGACCCACCAGACAATCGACCACTCGTTGGTTCCGACCCACCCCTTGGCGATGACATAATCGGACGGGATGCGCTGGGTAAATTCAAAGGGATTGCCGGCCAGCCAGACCGCCCCGATGAACAGAAGGGCAAAGACAACACCGTACCAGGCGATGGTCTTCCATTTTTCCTTTTCGATAACCGCCCTGTCCCCTATACTGGGCTTTTTGGCCTCAACCTCACGGGCGACTTCCCAGCCGTCTCTTTTTGCCGCTTTGACGTCTTCCATAAATTCCTCCTTTGCTTTTGGTAGTATGTTGAAAGTTGGTCAACTGTTGATTTTTAATCCTCAGATCCTCTCAATAGTGACCGCAGTCTTTTCCCTGGATCGGTTTGGCCTAAAGTATTTCAATTTGTGTGCCATGTTTTTTAATCGATGCAAAAAACAAACGGCGATTAAATTTAAATTCTTTATTTCAGATAGTTATATAGGATGGCGGCGCGGGAACAGAATCGTTGAAATTGGGTCCGGGGCAAATTGTAAACTGCGGGGTTACAATGCCTGCCCGCAGGCGTCATGCCCGAGGGGACAGGGGGGGCAGGGTATTGATGGACGACGATTGGGAAGGTCTTGATCAACAATCAACAACACAGCGCATCAATCAAGGTCAAACGATTTTTACCCGGCATCTGCTCCATATAAAAAAAAGGCCTTCCCACTGCGACATCATGACAACGGGAAGGCCTCTGGTTTCAGCCGGGCGGCGGGGGCTATTTCATAAAGGGAAACACCCACAGCAGCAATGTGATGACGTAACACACCGCCAGGGAGACGAGCACAAAGGTGACGGTGTAACTTAAAAATTCCTTCAGGGGAACCTTGCGCCCGTCTTCTTTTTCTCCCAGGTTGACGGCCACAAACAGGGCCGGCGCGCCGGCGATGGTCAGGTTGCTGCCCAGGGTGCCGGCCCACAGCAGGGCCCAGTAAAGCGGCCAGGGCTGGATATCGGGGGACTGGGCCGCCAGGTCGCGGATGACGTAGAGGATCGTCAGGATATAGGCGTCATGCTCCACAATGCCGCAGATGGCCGCAGATACCCAGTATAATACGGTGGTCCCCAGGACGAGACTCGACTGGATAAAGGGGACCAGCCAGTGGGCGACGGCTTCGATGACGCCCCCTTTTTCAAGGCCGCCCACCAGGGCGAACAGGCTGACGTAAAACATGACCGCGCGCCAGTCCAGCTCGGCCAGGATTTCCTCAAAGCTCGGGACCTCGCCGACCTTGTTTTTGAAGATTTCCAGCAGGAATACCAGGATGGCGGCGCCGCACAGGGTGATCCAGCCCAGGTGCACCCCGAACACCGGCCGGAACGCCATCCCCAGGATGGTCCCGACAAAGCACAGGCAGACCAGCCAGGCAAAGAGATTGTTTTTGATGTGTTCGCGGGGGTTCTCATCAGCAGCGTTGAACTGCATCTTCTGGCCGCGCAGTTTTTTGGCAAAGATGAAATAAAAAACAAGAATTACAAAGACATAGGTGGCGGTTAGCACGAAAAAGGAGGACGGCCGGCCGGAATGCCACAGGAAGCCGTCGAATTCAATCCCGGTGACGGAATGCAGCAGCTGGGGCGGCAGATCCCCCAGCAGCAGGCCGGTTCCCATGAAATTGGCGCACAGGCCCACGAACAGGATGGCGCCGTAAGCCGGGAACTTGAACTTGCGGCTGACGGCAAACAGGACCGGCGCCATCATCAGGACCACCACCACGTTGTCCACCAGCAGGGAGATGAAGCCGGCGGCTGTGCCGATCATGGTGATGAAGAGGGCCACATTCCCTTTTGACAGGATCAGCAGCTTGGCGGCCATGTATTCCGGCAGGCCGGTTTTGCCCAGATAGGTGGCGATGATCCAGATGCCGATCAGAATAAAGATGACGTTCCAGTCCACTATCTTGAAGGCCTCAAGATCGGTCATGACGCCAAAGGCGATCATGGCGAACACGCCCAGGAAGGCGGCGATGACCGTGTCGATAATCCCGGTGATCACCAGAGTAATACTGATCAGAAAGATAATGATCGCGACAAGCATTAACGGCTCCATGAAAACTCCTTTCGATTAAAATCAACGCAGTATTAAACGTGAGCATCCATCATCATAATGCTACGAACTTAATTCGGGTTAACGTACGTTATTTGATAAGCGCCTCAATAGCAAGAAGGTTTTTAAGTGTGTCTCCCAAAAAAATCGGTATCAAAAAAAAGCAATAAACATGCCAAAAAAAAACGCCCTTGCACGGCCACGGGACGGATCGGCGCGTCGGCGCAATCGCCCCGGCTTTTTATCCTTTTTGAGCCGAACACCTGCCGCGGCAACAGATCCTTGGCGGCGGTTATGGATTGGGCAAAAACGGCCATTTACATAGGTCCCTCGTCAACCGGTGGGTTACACCGGTGTCACTCTCAAGAGACGGACGGCCCCTGCGCAGGGATTCGCACAACCCTAAGGTCTTTCGGCTTTGGTCTGAAACATCAGGCAAACAGCGCCGAATACCGGCATTCGGAAGGTTTTCCCTCCGGCAACTGAAATGGCACCTCTTTTGCAAACAAATAAAAACAACGCCTGTCAGTCCAGTTTGACGGTTACGGAACCCAGTCATGAGGCAAAAAAAAGTAATCGAAATAGTCGCCCCCTTCCAGGAAGGCACGCCGCATCATCCTTCGGTAACGATGAACGATAAGATTATCGACGCCGTTGAGCTGATGGTCGATCGCGGTCTTCACCGGGTCGCGGTGGTCCGCAACAACCGCCCGGTGGGTATGATCCGGCTGGAAGACGCTTTTCGCGAACTGGGCCTGAAGGGGCCGCTGGTGAAAAACCGCACGCATCAAGCCGGCAAAGAAAAAACCTCATAGCGTTAGTCCTTAAACCCATCCGCCTCCACGCCCGCTTCCTTCATCAGCCGGTGAAGGTATTGCCGCTGAATCCCGGCCAATTCGGCCGCCCGGCTGATGTTGCCGCCGGATTTGCGAAGCAGGGTCTCGATGTAGTGTTTATGAAACAGCTGGATCATGTTGTCTTTCGCCTCTTTAAAGGAGAGATCCGCCATTTGCGGGTCCACATCGGGCAGCAGCCGCGCCTGGCCCGGGCCGCTTTCCAGAAAAAGATCGGCCGGTTCCAGGGCGCTGCCCCGGCAGAAGATGACGCCGCGTTCAATAATATTCTCCAACTCGCGCACGTTTCCTTTGTAGTCGTGGGCCATCAGCGCCTGCATGGCCGCCGGCGAGATATTGTGAATATCCTTCTGATTGATGCGGGCGTATTTTTTCAGAAAATGAAGACCGAGCAAGGGAACGTCCTCTTTCCTGTCCTTTAAGGGCGGCAGGTCGAAGCGGATGACGTTCAGGCGGTAGAAGAGGTCTTCGCGGAAGCGCTTTTCCTGGATATCGAGAGCCAGGTCATGGTTGGTGGCGGCAACAAACCGCAGATCCGCCTTGAGTGTTTTGACGCTGCCCACCGGCTTGTATTCGCCTTCCTGCAGGAGCCGCAGCAGCTTGGTCTGCAGGCGCTGGGGCAGATCGCCGATTTCGTCCAGAAACAGGGTGCCTTCATGGGCTTCTTCAACCAGCCCCCTTTTGTCCTTCCATGCGCCGGTAAAGGCGCCCTTCACATGTCCGAACAGTTCACTTTCAATCACTTCTTCGGGAATGGCGGTGCAGTTGATGGTGATAAAATTCTTGGCGCGCCGCAGGCTGTGCTGATGGATGGCCCGGGCCACCAGCTCCTTGCCGGTCCCGCTGGGACCGGTTATCAGAACGGTTCCCATGGTGGGGGCGACCTGCCGGATGCGTTCAAAGATGCTGCCCATGATTCGGGTGGAACCGACCAGGGATGCGAACTGGCCGCTTTCCGCCAGCGCCTGGCGCAGTTCCAGATTTTCTTTGACCATCCCCTGCCATTTCATGACCTTGTCGATGGTCAGCAGGATGCGTTCGCGCCGGAAAGGCTTGGTGATGTAGTCATACGCGCCTTTCTGAATGGCTTCCACCGCCGTATCAATGGTGGCAAAAGCCGTCAGGATCACCACCGACACCTTGGGCCGGATTTTTTTGACCTCTTCGAGCAGTTTGATGCCGTCCATTTTCGGCATCTTTAAATCGGTTATCACCAGGTCGAAATGATTGTTTTTAAAAACATCCAGGGCCTGGAACGGATTGGCTTCGACCTGCAATTCGTGGTCGGTTTCTTCGGAAATAATCCGCTGCAGGAGCAGCAGCATGTCTTTCTCGTCATCGACAACTAAAATTTTACCGCCCATTATTCCTCCCGCGGTTTCGTGAGCAATTTAATGGTGAAAATCGTCCCCCTTTTTTTGCCGAGGCTGGTTTCGGTACTGCTGGCACAATCGATGGAGCCGCCGTATTTGGAAATGATGCCATAGCTGACGAACAGACCCAGCCCGGTTCCGGCCCCTTCCGGTTTGGTGGTAAAAAAGGGTTCGAAGATATGATCCATATCTTCCGGGCGAATACCGATGCCGTCATCCTGAAATTGAACAACGGCTTTGCGGCTCCCTTTTTCAAAATCGGTTTTAATCTGCAGGGTGCCGCTCCCCTCCATGGCGGCAACCGCATTGTTGATCAGGTTTAAAAACACCTGCTGCAGCTGCCGGAACTCGCCCTGCACCAAGGGAATATTGTCGGCAAAGCGGGTGATCAGTTCGATATTGTTCATTTCCAGGTTGTGGCGCACGACCTTGATGATCTCCGCCAGACAGTGATTGAGGTCAGAATACTCGTAGTCGCCCTCTCCAAAACGGGCGAAGCTCAGGAGATTTTCGACCACCTCCTTGCAGTGAAATCCCTGCCGTTCAATGGTTTTGAGGTCTTCGTAGTCCTGGGAGTTCTTATCCGCTTTTCGCAGCAGGATGTCGCAAAAACCCAAAATAACGCCCAGGGGATTATTGACTTCATGGGCGACTCCCGCCGCCAGGGTCCCCAGGGAGGCCAGCTTTTCGGCGTTGATCAGCTGCTTTTCCAGGTTCTTGCTTTCGGTGATGTCCCGGGCGATGCATAAGACCGAGATGGTCCGGCCGTCTTCATTTTTAATGGGCATGAAATTGGCGCTGAGCCAGATTTCGGTCTCTCCCAGGTCGATTTTAAACTCATCGCGCGCGCTTTTCCCCAGCGTAAAGACCTGGCGGACCAGCTTGCCCTGTTTTTCGGCAACTGTTTGGGGAAAGAGGCTGTCGAGGGGTTTATCCAGAAACTTTTCCGGCCATCCCCCGAAAAAATTGGCCGTAAAACTGTTCATGGACTGAAAGCAGCCGTCGGCATCGACTGTAAATATAAAATCTTCGGCGCTTTCCACCAGTGAACGGTATTTATCCTCTGATTTTTTAAGTTCGGCGGTCCGTTGGGCGACTGTCATTTCAAGGTTGCGCGACCACCGGAAGGTAACAAACAGAATGATGCCGGCGCCCAGCAGAATGACGGCCAGGCTGAATCCCTGCATCAGCCACTGCCACCATTCCCCTTTTTTGACGACATTTTCGATCTCGGCGGCAGGGGCGACCACCGCCACCGACCAGCGCTGGGGCGGGCTGTCGGATACGGCAATGGGGGCGTAGGCGATGAGTTTTTTCATTTTGCCGACCAGCCCCCGGTGCCATCCCGAGATATACCAGTCCGTTCCTTCATGACCTGTCATCATCTTTTTCTTTTGGATGAAATTGATGATTCCGAAAGGTATGGTCGGGTCTTTTTCTTGGCGGATTTCAAAAGCATTTTTCCCCACAAAATCGGTCAACGGGTGAAACAAGAATAATCCGCCTTCGTCGATAATCCAGGCATAACCGGTTTTGCCGGAGCGGATGTCTTTGATAAACGGGGCCAGAAACCAGGAAACATTCACCTCGAATATCAAAAACCGGGTATCGGAGCCCTGCAGCGGCATGCTGAAATCCAGCGACAATCCGTATGGCCTGATCTTCGGACGGGACAGGGCGACGTCCGTTCCGGGCGCGCGGTTTTCAGCCTGCAGCTCGGCCAGGGTGTCGGGCGCGGTCTCTCTGGCGACCCACTGGGTGTAGGGTATGAAAAGATAACTGCTGCGGCTGCGGATATCGGCGACTTCCATGCGCAGGACGCCGCTTTCGATGACATGCAGAAAACTCTCCTGAATGTCGTCCATAAAGACCGCAGGGTCAAACGGTTTCGGCGAAATTTTTTTGCTGAGCAGCCGGATTTCCTTCTTGAGCAGGTTCAGTTCTCTTTCGACCACCTGGCTCACATTGCGGGCAATTACCAGCTGCTCTTCGTTGAACTGATCGATGACAAGGTCGCGGGCCTGGCGGGCCGACTTCATACCCATTACCAGGGCGAAGGACACAAAGACCAGCGTCGTAAGGGCCACGGCGATGAAAATTCTTTTCTGGGTTCCGGGTCGTTGCATGGATTCAAAATTCTTCTCCACAATCCTTTGGAGAACGGGTTCAAGGATTGAAGAACCCTGCAGCAAGCTGCAGGGAGTCTTCGACCGTAAAAATTTTATATGCGCTCGCTAATCCCGCAGCAAGCTGCGGGGCTAGCGCTCGCTGTTGCGGTTCAAGGGGCCGAGGGGTCAAGAGAGAACAGTCGCCGGAAAGCCGTTAGGCGATCAAGCTGTTGAGCGTTCTATGTCCAAAATTTCAGTGAAATTGCATTTCACTTGAACCCCGGAATCCCTGGCCACTCGAATCCTCCTGGATCATTCGTGGGTGCTGAAATGATACCGGGGTTGTCAAATATCTCCGCTTTTTCGCAGCAGCAGCCTGGCTTCCGCTTTCCGGATGCGCTCTTCCTGTTCATCTTTTCTTTTGCGGGCGTTTTCCAGCTTCAGCCGCAATTCATCAAAGTCGGCCGGTTTCATCAGGTAGTCGAAGGCGCCGAGCTTCATTCCCTCCACCGCTGTTTCGGTGGTTCCATGGCCCGTCAGCATCATCACTTCCACCAGCGGAAATCTTTTCTTGATCTCCCGCAGGGTTTCAATCCCGTCCATTCCCGGCATGCGGATATCCAGGATGACGACATCGATGCTTTTTTGCCCCAGAATTTCCAGGCATTCCCTCCCGCTGTAAGCCGGCGTCACCCGTTCACCGACCTCATTCAACCTGAGGCTGAGCATTTCCACAAAATCCACTTCGTCGTCTACCAGCAATACCCTGGTCGGTATCTTGATCATGGCAGTTGTTCTCCTTTTATCTGTTTCAGTATATTGGCATAGTCATCTTGGACCGAATCGATCCCGGGTTCATGCCGCTGGGGCAGCCACACCCGAAAAGTGGCGCCCTGGCCGAGGCTGCTTTCAACTTCGATATGGCCGCCCAGGCGGCCCAGGATGCCGCGGGTGACAAACAGTCCCAGACCGGTGCCTTCGCCCGGGTTTTTGGTGCTGAAAAACGGATCAAAAATATGCCCCAGATTTTCCCTGGGGATCCCTGTGCCGGTGTCCCGCACCGTCAGTTGAACGCCCTCCTTGAGGGGTCTAAGCATGACCGTGATGCTGCCGCCCTTTGCGGTGGCGTGAACGGCGTTGGTCAGCAGATTCAGGAGCACCTGGCGCAGCTGGTACGGATCGCTCCAGATACCGGCAACGGGGTCTTCGACTTTTAATTCAACGGCGATCCCTTTGTCCAGGGCCTCCTTGCGAACCAGTTCGATGGTTTCGTCCGCCAGCTCCGGCAGGTTTACCTGCGTAAAGGCCGAACCCTGTTTGCGGACAAAACCCAGCAGCTGGTGGGTGATGCGTTTGGCGCGGTCGACCCCCTTTTCAATTTTTTCGAGGGCCAGTTCAAAGTCTTTTCTGCCGGGAAAATCCGACAGCTCCTTTCTTTTGAGGAGCAGCGTCAGCCATCCGGCCGACTCCCGGATAATGGCCAGCGGGTTATTGATTTCATGGGCAATCCCCACGGCCAGTGTCCCCAGCGACGCCAGGCGTTCGGCCGCGGCCATCTGCTGTTCCACTTTGGCTCTGAATTCGGCCTCCTTAAGTTTTTCAGCTTCGCGCAGAATTTTTTCATATGCCTGCCCGATTTTGCTCAGGAGATGCTCAAACTCAATCGGTTTGGTCAGGTAATCAAAGGCGCCGGATTTGATCCCGTCGACGCCGTCCTGGGTGGAAGCATGGCCGGTCAGTAGAATCACTTCAGTGCAGGGATATTTCTCCTTAATTCGGGCCAGCACCTCGATCCCGGTCATCCCAGGCATTTTTACGTCCATCACCACCACATCAACGGGGCGCGCAGCCAGAACGGCCAGGCATTCGGGCCCGTTTCCGGCCTGTTCGGGGTTGAGCCCTCTTCGGCCGAAGCGCCGGATCAGGGCCTGGCGGAAGTCGGATTCGTCGTCAACCAGAAGCAGTTTGATATCGTCCTTTTTATCGCTCATCTAACCATTTGCCTTAAAGCGCGGTCCTCACGTTTTTACATCCGGGTTTCAGGTATCAGGTGCCGGGGATCAGCATTCAGGATAATCGATTTGACTTTAATTGTAAAAAACCTCCAAAGGTTCCCTTCCCGCTGTGTTTCTCGCCAATTGTTACCCTGAAATTTTATTCTATCTTAACCTAAACCTCAACCTCTTCTTTATCCCAAGCTTCTGCCTTTTGACTCCTGGCTTCTGACCACCAATCTCCGGCCCCCGGCCCCCGATTCCTGACTACACCAGCCCCAGGATTTTCCACCATACTCCGGCCACCAGGACCAGGATGCTCAGCAGGAGCGGTGTTGCGACCAGCCCGGCCTTTGTCAGGTCGGACGATTTAAAATATCGATAGCTGTAAGCAATGGCATTGGGCGGACAACCGATCACCAGGAGCATGGCAAAGGATGTCGCCATTCCCAGGCAGAGCGCCAAAATAGTGGGATCGACCCCTTCGAGCTGCGCCATGGGTATGACAATGGGCAGGATCAGGGCGGCCGCCGCCACATTGGCCATGGCGTTGGTCACCAGGGCGCCGAAAACACCGACGCCGATGAACAGATAGAGCCAGCCGCCTCCCTGGACATATGGGAAAAAGAGATAAGCGAAATAACCGGCCGCGCCCGAGGAATCCATGGCAAGCCCAAGGGAGATGCCGCCGCCGAAAATAAACAGGGCCGTGCCCCACTCCAAATTGGTGTGGATATCCTCCCATTTCAACACTTTAAAAAGGACCAGGGCCGTGAGCCCCAGCATGCCGGTGATGGAATAGTCGATCCCGTGAAACCCTTTGGTGAGCCACAGCAGAAATGTCATTCCGATAATAAAGACCGTTTTTTTCTCGACAGGGGTCCAGGGACCGAGTTCTTCATCGAATTTGGGAAGTTTGATCTTGGGATCGGGCCGGAAAACCAGGTACACGATGGCCACGGCCGCGGGTACGGTTAAAAGGGCCGCCGGCATGGCGTATTTCAGCCAGTCGAAGAATGTAATTTCGATCCCCGTGAATTCCTTGAGAAACGCGGCCGCTACCATACAGCGGCCACCCCCCACCAGGCTGCCCATGCCGCCGGAAGAAGCCGCAAAGGGGATCGAAAGCATCATGAATTTGGCCGTGTTGGAATGCGGCTCAATCCCGGCGGCGCGCATGAGGGGGAGCATGGTCACGATACCGATGGCGGCGGCGGCGGCATCGTGCATGAAAGCGGAGGCATACCCGAGGCCGATGCAGAGAATAAAGGTAAAGCGCACGACGCTGGTTCCGGCTTTCTTGATGATGTAATACCCGAATCTTTTGGTGAGTTCAGCCTTGTCCAGGGCGATGGCAAAGATCAGGCAGCTCATGACAAAGACCACCACCGGGTGCATATACGGCGCCCAGGCATCCTTGACATCGCTGATTCGCATGACGACCAGAAAGACGCTGATACAGATGGCGGTGATTTCAAGGGGGATCGGCTCGAAAATGAAAAGAAAGATGAGTACGCTCAGCACGGCCAGGAAGCGCTTGGCTTTGGGAGAAAGCCCGTTAATATAATGATACGCGACATTTTTTTGATTGAGACCGGCAGCTGTTGACCGCAGCAGTTTTTCGTTTGATCCGGATGCGTCCGGATCTAAAGCTTCGACGACGTATCCCTTGGACGGATTTTTTTCAACCGTCAACAGGCTGAATTGCTGACGGATGTTTTCAAACAGCAACCGGTCCGGGTCCCCTGTGATCCTGAATTGCGTTCCCGGGGGGCGGGGCAGCAGCAGCACGATGATGCCGAGTGAAAGCGCGATACAGAGTTGGAGTCCTTTTGACTTTAACAACATCATTTCTCCTTTTTCATATCATTAACAGTTCGGTTGTCAGTTTTCAGGCACCGGGGGGCAGATGTCAGCTTGTCAGGTGTCGGGGGTCAGGTATCAGCTGTCAGGCGTCAGGATAAGCGATTTGACCTGGCTTTTGACCCCTCCACAGTTTTCGGCTCCCTGTTTCCCGTCAATTATCATCTTGAAATTGTATTCGATCTCACCCTCAACCCAAACCTCAACCTCTTCTTTATCCCAAGCTTCCGACCTTCGGCCCCTGACCCCTTCTTATTATCCTCCGATTCCCGGCTTACGGCTCAAGTAAGCCTCCCGGATCTTGGCCAGCAGATCATCCAGCTCGCAGGGCTTGGTCAGATAATCGAAGGCGCCGGCGGCAATGCCTTGGCGGGCGGTTTCTTCGGAGCCATGACCGGTGAGCATGATCACCACCAGTTTCGGGTCCATTTTTTTCAAAATCTTCAACACCTCGATTCCGTCCATGCCCTCCATTTTAAGATCCAGAACGACTACATCGAAGTCCCGTCCGCGAACGGCCTGAATGGCTTCTTCGCCGCTGTAGGCTTTGGCGACCTGAATGCGGCGGTGCGACAGGCGGTTGCTGAGAACGTCCACGTAGCCCTTTTCATCGTCCACCAGCAGCAGCCGGATGGGCGCTGCTGCGGCGTGATTCGATCGGGCAGGCTCCAGTTCCTGTTTGTCTGGGGACATGAGCGGGCTCCTATGGGCGCCGAGCGGTAATCTCCTTCAGGCGCGCCGCAATGATTTTTTCTTCATGGTTTCTTTTTTTTGCTGCGGCTTCTTTTACCTTTACCAGAAGATTGTCGATGTCGCAGGGTTTCATCAGGTAGTCGAATGCGCCCAGCTTCATTCCCTCGATGCCGGTTTCAACGGTGGCATGACCGGTGAGCATGATGACCTCGGTCAAGGGAAAATTTCGCTTGATTTCCCTTAAGGTTTCAATGCCGTCCATTTCCGGCATTTTAACATC
>JBFLWU010000069.1:0-18540 GCA_040757625.1 Thermodesulfobacteriota bacterium
AGAGAACCTCGCCGAAAAGAATTGTCAGCACCAGAGGAGAAGTGCGCCTAAAATTTGGCAAGAATTATAACAATTTGATAATACGCTATTAAAAAAATTACTTGACAAGGGGATTATAGAATGTCCCCTTTCACTGGTGGGTATTCTAATCATCTTTTTTCCGGAGCTTGTATTGTTTCTTCCCGACCTCATCTTCGGCAAGGGATAGAAGTCATTTCAAAACCCCATTTGAGGCCGGATAGCCCTGCCGGTGGCGGGATTGCATGCCCCTTCAAAATGTTCACAATTTCTCCCACCTTGGCGGGACTGCGCTTTTTCATCGGCTTGTGCCTTGCTCTCAGACTTGAACCGGGGTTTTGAAACGACTTCCAATCCTCCCGCAGCCCCGGCTGGAAGCGCCTTCTCGATGATCTATTTGACTGCCGCCTGATTTTTGGATTGTTTTTATGTCATGATAGGAGTATTTAATCTTTGTAAAGGATTCAAGGAACCAAGGATTTAAGGATTCCAGTGGAAATGAAAATAAGCTATAGGCTGGAAACCAGGGAGTTCTTTGAGGCAGGTAATGGGCGGCATGAAAAGCATATCAGGAAGCTTCTTGGCATCATAGCTTCCAAGCATCTTGACAAAACGCGATACGTTTTAAGCCTTGATCCCTTGACTCATGGAGCCATTTTCCCCATATAATTGTGAGAAGAAACTCATATTTGAATCTCATTCTCTACTTTTTCAAATTACATATGCTATTGTTACTCGCTTCGGAATTGATTTGGACTCTTACAATTACCTTTCGCATGTTTAATAAGCTGTTGAAGAACTGCGCCTGTGGCCGCTATACAGCGTTTCGCGGCTCCCGCCAAGGCTCACATCTACTTGAATATACTGCTCTTTTCGAATCGCTGCGCGCCTTGCCTGTCAGCCTGATTCTTGTTTTTCAACAGCCTGTTGATGCAAATATTGCAGTATAATGCAAATATCGCTGAGTTTCTATGGAATCAAATGGTTATCAAATCGTAAGTCGTAAACCCAATTCGGTATAAAATCATATGTCATCCATCAACGAGAAGTCTCTACGGCCGGTAAGATGGCGCCATTCAAAAATGGCTGAGATCCCCCTATTTTTCATCCTATTTATGATCGTGGTAATGGTTTTCAGCGGAGTTCTAATGGGTGGGGTATGTAGCGCTTCTGACAACTCATCAGAAGTCCATGTCGGAAGCGAACTGGACTTTCCACCCTATGTTTTCGCAGATGAAAGCGGAAAGCCCACCGGGTTTTCCATCGACCTGATCAAATCCGTTTCCGATGCAATGGGTTTGTCTATTAAGATTTCTACCGACACATGGGACAATGTTTGGGAAGCCTTGGTGGCTGGCAAGATCGACGTATTGCCGATCGTTGCAAAAGCACCTCAACGACGCGGATTGGTCGATTTCAGTATACCCCATACGGAGACCTTCGATGCCTTCTTCGTACGAAAGGGGAACCCTCCCATAAAGGACATTGCAGCCGCCAGAGGAATGGAGATTGTGGCGATGCGCTCCGATGCCGCCCACCATGAACTGCTGGCCCACAACTTTCAGGGGAATCTGATTCTTGTCGACACAATTTCAGAAGGGCTCAATCTAATTGATTCCGGCAAACATAACGCCATCCTCTGCTCGAAACTGATCGGCACCTTGTTGATCAAGAAACATGGATTAAAAGACCTGACCGCAGGCCCGCTCATACCGGATTACAAACGCGTCTTCTCGTTCGCCGTGAAAAAAGGCGATATGAACCTTTTGGAAAAGTTGAATCAGGGGCTGTTGATCGTCAAAACCAACGGGGAATATGACCGGATTTACGATAAATGGCTCAGTGCTGACGATCCCTGGCGGAAGGTAAAAAAATATCTTTTGCCGGGCATTATCACGCTGACAGCAACAGCCCTGATCGCTGCTATCTGGTTAGTGACGCTTCTACGAATTGTCAAGAAACGCAATCACGAATTGACCATGCGCAAAATGGCGGAGACGGCTCTCAGGGAGAGTGAAGCCAAATATCGTCTGCTGTTTGAGAACATGGTAAACGGCTTCGCTCTCCATGAAATAGTCATGAACGAACAGGGCAAGCCCGTGGATTACGTGTTTCTGGAGGTCAATTCCGCCTTCGAGCAATTGACTGGATTAAAAAGTAATAGCATCATCGGCAGAAAGGTCACGGAGGTCCTGCCGGGAATTGAAAAAGACCCTGGGGACTGGATAAATCTCTACGGAAAGGTCGCTCTGACCGGACAGGAAATACGTTTTGAACGATACTCCGAGCCCCTCGAAAAATGGTTTTCAGTGCTGGCCTTCAGCTCTCAAAAAGGGCGTTTTGCCACCATTTTCTCAGATATTACCAAACGCAAACAAACCGAACTTGCACTGGAACTTGAAAGAGAAAATCTTTCTGTCACTTTGCGTTCAATAGGCGACGGCGTAATTACCGCCGATTTAAACGGGAAGGTTGTGCTGATCAACAAAGTGGCGGAAGCATTGACAGGCTGGAGCCAGAATGAAGCCTGCGGCAAGCAGATGGGCGATGTTTTTCACATCATTAATGAAAACACCCGGAAAAGATGCGAGTCCCCTGTTGATATCGTCCTGAAGGCCGGAACCATCGTCGGGCTTGCCAACCACACGGTTCTAATAGCCCGTGACGGAACCGAGAGGATTATTGCAGACAGCGGCGCCCCTATCCAAGATGCTATCGGTAATATTATCGGTGTTGTTCTTGTCTTCCGTGATATTACGGACAGAGTAAGAATAGAGGAAGTATTATTAAGAAACCAGAAACTTGAATCGCTGGGGGTGCTCGCGGGGGGTATTGCCCATGATTTCAATAATATTCTATCAACGATTATCGGCAATATTTCAATGGCCAAGGATCAGGTGGCACCGGAGGATGAAATCTTTGATTTGCTTAAGGAAGCAGTGAAAGCGTCAACTCTGGCCCAGGCGCTGACCAAACAATTGTTAACCTTTGCCAAAGGCGGAGCGCCGGTAAAGGGGGCCGCCTCAATCAAAGAGCTCCTCAGAGAGTCTTGCACCTTTGTGCTGCGAGGTTCAAAATCCAAGTGCGAGTTTTCAATAGCGGAAGACCTCTGGCCGGTTGAAGTCGACACCGGGCAGATCAGCCACGTGATTAATAATGTTGTTATTAATGCGGATCAAGCCATGCCGGGAGGCGGAATCATTCAGGTTGCTGCAGAGAATCTAATGATAGAGGATAGGCATAACATTCCGGTTAGGCCGGGCAGATACATCAGGATATCCATCACGGATAATGGAGTGGGCATCGCCGAAAAGCACATTACGAAAATATTTGATCCTTATTTTACAACCAAACAGAAGGGCTGCGGTCTTGGACTTGCTACGAGCCATTCGATTATCCAGAAACACGACGGACATATTGCAGTGGAGTCCCGGTTGGGGGTTGGTACGACATTTCAGATGTTCCTGCCGGCTTCCGACAGGGCAATTGCTGAAAAAGAGGAAATTCAGCTAATAAAAGGCCAGGGCAGGATTCTGGTGATGGATGATGAGGCATCGTTAAGAAAAATGATCGGAAGGATGCTGGGGAACCTGGGTTATGAAGCAGGCCTTGCCGAGGACGGTGCTGAGGCGATTCGTATGTACAAAGAGGCCCAAGCAGATGGAAAGCCCTATGGAGTCGTTATCCTGGACCTGACTGTGCCCGGCAAAATGGGCGGCAAAGACACCATTAAAAAATTACTGGAGATAGAACCTGAAGTTAAAGGTATCGTAACCAGTGGCTACTCCGATGACCCGGTATTGTCGAATTTTCAGGAATTTGGATTTAAGGGTATGATGTCTAAACCCTTTGAATCCCGAGTATTGGGCAAAATGCTACATGAGGTGCTCAATGGTAAAAATGAGTGATTATAAAATATGGGCCACAGTTGCATGTTTCATCTGACAGGCAGTCAATGATTATTATCCCCATAGTAACACCTGAGATCCAAAAAAAATAAAAAGGGGATGTTCGTTCTGAAAGTTCCGGATGCTTCACCCAGATCTATAAAATCATTTTAATCGTTTTATTTCATTCCAGCATGCTCTGGCTATAGCAAGGCCTCGCCTGCTTCTTATTGGCCCGGCAAACCTTCTGCCGTTGAGCCGGGCAAAGCGTTCGGATAGCGGGTTGGAATATAATAAACAGGAGGGGATGCCTTACAAAGATTTCACTTGAAGCTATCTTAAAAAATACACTCTAAATAGCGGTTCGGCTGGGGCGAGGGGGCTATCCCAGACCGAACCGTAGTACATTTAGAACCCTCCCCGACTCCTGTAATAATAATGATATTTATTTTTGAGATAGCTTCTTGATAATTCCCCGCAGCTTGCTGCGGGGAATTATCAAGTGAAAGAGGAGCATCCTTTTTCTGTTTCAGATATTACTAATAGTGGTCTGCGGCCAAAAAGGTGGACCTTGTCGACCAGCGTTCAAAAATAACAATCCTTTCGGAGGTCCTGAAAAAATAAACAATTACTGAGGCAAATTAGAAGATGGTGTAATATTTCAGAGCCGAATGCGATCCGGGAGGTGAGCTATGAAAAGGAACCATGGAAGGTCTCAATGAGGCGAAGCTTGAAAAAGCATTGGAAGAGCATGTCGTTTTGCGCGCTGAGCTTGTGGGATTGTATCAGCGCTAATATCATATAAATTCACCACGGAAGCACAGGGGGCCCAGAGAGGTGGATTCATTTGGCGGGATCATTTCATGATCTCGTAAAGGTCGACCGGACTTAATTGGTGCTTTTCCGCCAGCCCCTTGATCTTGTCGTCCGGTTTGGCGCCGATGCCTCTGGCGGAAAGTTTTTGAATCGCGACGGCGGGGTCAAGATTGTATTTCCGGCAGACTTCCAGAAGGGTCATGCGGCCCAAGCCGGTGGGAGCCTCCTGGCTGTGGGTGGTGTTGTCTGCTTTTGCCTGAGTGGAAGGCGGCGGCGCTTCAGCCGGACGGGTTTCGGCGATTTTCCTGATGAGGTCGTAAACATCCACCGGTCCCACGTTGTTCTGCCCGGCGATAGCCTTCAGGTTCATGTCCGCGACGGCCCTGATATTGCTATCCGCCAATCCCTTCATAATGGCTGCGACATCCAAACCGTATTCCCCGCAGATAGCGGCCAGCGTTTTATTGCCGGTGCCTCCCGGCGGGGTTTCCGGCATCCTGGCTCTGCCGCCGGCAGTTTCTACTTCTTCCGCAGGTTTCATGGCCAGATACACCTGCTGGGGCGACATATTGTTGGATTTGGCGATTGAAAGAAGGGTCTGGTTTTCATTTTTGAATTGAATGCCGGCCTGTTTCAGCTTTTCCATACTCCGGTCAAGATCATAATCGCTGCGGCGGGCAAGGGTTTTCAAGGTCGACAGTTCGGCGTGCCCGTAAGGGGGCTCGCCGTATTTTACGCCGGCGGCATTCTTGATGGATTCACTCAGGTCCAGCACCCAGCTGAAGGGCGGCGCCGTATAATAAGACCCGATCACGCAAACGACGGTCACGATCAGGGCGATGTTGAACTCCCCGGTAAATAATTTGAGTTCCCTGGCCTTGTTTTTCAGGTACGATACGATGGGTTTCCAGTTGTAATAGATGTGCAGCAGGATCGCGATGAGGAACAAGACGCCGGAAATGATGTGCTGGTTTCCCCAGGCGGTCTTGTCCAGCCCCCACAGATGCCAGTCGGCCCAGTAGGCAACCCTTCCCTGGGGCATGATATAGAGAATCACGCTGTTTAAGATGAGCACCACAAATGACAGCAGTGCGGTCAGGGATGTAATCTTTCGCATGTTCATGGCGGCAGCCCTCTGCATAAAAAAATATGGTTCTTTAGAAAAACCCGGTGGTCGTGTTTTATTGTCAACCTGTTACAACTATCTTAAAGTATGTATTTCCCAAGCACCCATTCGCTACGCTCATTCGGGGCACAGAGATCGCCGAGAGATCTATCTTTTTGCCCATCGGGAGACGGGGATGGGCAAAAACGCGGTCGCTTTATCTGTCATCACATAGATGCAGCATAAGCTGATAGCGGTGATAGGCGTATGATTTATCTGAATCGGTATCTCCCGGTTCAGATAAATTGATTCTTCACTCTGGGTTCACTTGGCTCTGTGGTAAACCAATATAATCATAAGGAACAATTTACAAACCCGAGTACTTTCATAACCACGAAAATTGTTAAATGGTTATTGAACGCCAACCCGCTTGCGACGGTGATCTTTATGCCATTAGGGAGTAAATATTTTTGATTCGGTTACAGTATTAGGCGCGGTCACAAAAAAAATATTATTGGCTATTACATGCCGGACCGCCGGCAAACGGTGAGGAGACGACGGCTCACTCGTTTGGCGTATATTTTTTTAAGATGACTTCTATTCAGATAAAGCCTCCAGATACTCGATCCGCTCCAGCAGGGGCGGATGGGAGTAATGGAACCAGGCATACAGAGGGTGCGGCCTTAAATTGGCAAGGTTGTCCCTGGCCATTTTTTTCAGCGCGGCCGCCAGCGGCCCGGCGGTATGCATCGCCCTAGCTGAATGCGCGTCGGCCTGGCGTTCGAATTTCCGGGAAATGACTTTTCCGATGGGGGAGAGCAAAAACCCGACCGGCTCCCACAAGACCCCTGCCAGAAACAGGCCGATATAGGGCGGGGACAACGTATAGCCGAAGCCGTGATACATGCTTTCCCATGTGAGCAGCCGGGAGGCCGCCCCGAAAAGCAGCAGGCTTGCCAGGCTGCTGAAGGCCAGTTGTTTATTAATGTGATTATTTTTCAGGTGGCCGATTTCATGAGACAGAATCGCCAGGATTTCATTCACGGGATGGGAGCGTATCAGGGAGTCGAAAAGGACAATCCGCCTGGATCGCCCCAGACCGGTGAAATAGGCATTGGTATGGCGCGTGCGCCGGGAGGCGTCCATCTGGTAAATCCCCCGGATGTCGAGACCTTCCCTTGCGGCAAGCGTTTCAATGGCCTGTTTCAGGTCAGGGTCCTGCAGCGGGATAAACTTGTTGAACAGCGGTGCGATGCGCGTGGGATAGATGACAATCAGGAACAGCTGAAATCCCGTGAAGGCCGCCCAGGCCCACAGCCACCAGCTACCCCCGATATAGTGGATCGCCAGCAGGACAGCCGAGATGAGAAAAGCCGCAATGAATGCGGCGATAAGGGTCGATTTGAGCAGGTCCGTCAGCCAGATCCCCTTCGTTTTGGTGTTGAAGCCGTAGCGGCTTTCGATAACAAAGCTGTGATAGTAGTCAAAGGGAACGGCGATCAGCGACAGGACCAGCCCGATCACCGCGAAAAATATCAGGCCGGCCGGAACCACGGGCAGGGACTGCAGTATTTCAGCCAGCCGCGGAAGCACTCCGGAAAGGATGATCGATAGGAAACTCAGTTTGGCAACCGCTGTCTGAATCATAGAAAAACGTGTTTTTTCGATGGTATAGAGGCGGATCTGCTTTAGCTCTATCGGTGAGATGGTTTCCTGAAACGGCGGCGGGACCTCAGCCCCCTTGATTTTCAGATATGCGGAATTGAGTCGTTCAAGGATCAGTTCAGAAATAAAGACTGCCAGATAGATTGCCAGATAGGCAGATATAATCGGGGTCAGCGCAATCATGCCGTAACCATAATGCCGGGGAGGGCAAAAGGCAAGCGCTCTGATAGCAGGCTGCTGAAAAACCCCGTCTGATGCCGCCGGGCGGCGTGGCGCGGCTCTCGCCGATGCACACATATTACTGAGCATGTTGCGCTTGTCGGATCGTTGCGCGTCTTCTCTGGCGGCCTGATCCTTGTTTTGCAATTGCCTGATGATTTACGGTTAGCCAGGAATCTCCAGTTCGATCCTTGACCCTTTACAGTATCATCGATGCGTCTAAAGATGATTTGCAAATGAAAAAAACAGCGATAATTCAAGGGACGAGCAAATATACAGCTTGCCTGCCGGCAGAGACTGTGATAATTAAAACTATTTATGAAACAATATGTTATTGACGAACTCCGACCTGCGGATTTCAATAAAATCAAGGGTTTCTTGGATCAGACCCATGAGTCTTCCAAGATGGACGACCTTTACTGGTTCAGGCTGGACGATGACATTCTGTCGCCGCTACAGGCCGAGCACAAAGACTGTTATCCATTTTATTTCGCGGTTGAACTGCAGCCGGAGCGGGTCAGTTTTGAATTGCTGATCCGGACTAAAAACCGGGTCAGGTGCGATTGCATGGCCTATGCCACCGAAGCCCAGCGGAACTGGCTGATACGTTCGGTGGACGCCGCTTTTGAGCGGTTAAAAATCAAAACCTGACGGGGGCTGGAAGCTTTACAGGCTGTTGAAAAACTGCGTCTGAGGCCGCCATACGGTGTTGCGCGGCTCTCGCCAATGCTCACATACGCTTGAATAGGCTGCGCTTGTCGAATCGCCGCGCGCCTTGTCTGTCGACCTGATTCTTGTTTTTCAACAGCCTGCTGATAGGAAATAGGTATGATTCGGACGGTATTTGTCATAATCTGGACGGTGATGGCCACGGTTTTTTTCAGCTTTCTGGCGATTCTGGCCTCCTTGCTGGATAAAAAAGGCGAGGCGCCCCATCTGGTCGCCAGGGTGTGGGGGCGAAGCCTTCTGTTTGCCGCCGGGGTAAAAGTTACGGTGGAAAACCCTGACAATATCGATCCCAGCCGCTCATACATCTATATGTCCAACCATCAAAGCAACTTTGACATACCGGTGCTCCTGGCCTACCTGCCGGTGCAGTTCAGATGGCTGGCCAAGGTGGAGCTGTTTCGCATACCGATTTTCGGTTTTGCCATGCAGCGGGCCGGGTATATCAGCATTGACCGCTCGGACCGCAAGGCCGCCATACTCAGCCTCAAACGCGCAGCCGAAATCATCCGGGGAGGGGTATCCGTCTTGATTTTTCCGGAAGGGACCCGTAGCCGCGACGGCAACATCCGCCCTTTCAAGAGCGGCGGATTCATCCTGGCCATCGATTCCGGCGTGCCGATCGTCCCGGTCATCGTCCACGGCACCTGGCCGATCATGCCCAAGGACCGGCTCCGGGTCCGGCCCGGAAACGTTGTGCTGGAAATTCGGGAGCCCGTGGAAACATCCCCTTATTCCAGAAGCGATAAGGCCGCGCTGTTGGATAAAATCCGGGGAATTATTACTGAATCTCACGAAAAGGGAAAAAATCTCATTGAGTAAGCTTAAAATCATACCCCTGGGCGGCCTGGGTGAAATCGGCCTGAATATGATGGTTTTTGAATACGGCGACACCATTTTTATTGTGGACGCCGGCCTGATGTTTCCGGAAGACTACATGCTGGGAGTGGATTATGTCGTTCCGGACATGGATTACATCAAACAAAACAAGGCCAAAGTTGCCGGCGTCATCCTGACCCACGCCCACGAAGATCATATCGGCGCTCTGCCGCATCTGGTAAAGGCGGTCAATGCCCCCCTGTTCGGCACCCCGTTCACCTTAGGGATGGTCCGTTATAAACTTGAAGAACATGAGCTTCTTTCCGAAGTGGCGCTGCACGAAATTTCTCCAGGAGAGAAACTTAAAATGGGGGACTTTGAACTTGAATTCATCCGGGTCAGCCACAGCGTGGTGGACGGAATCGGCCTGGCGATCAAAACCCCCCTGGGCCTGATTGTCCATACCGGTGATTTTAAAATCAGTCTGACTTCCATCGACGGCATGATGACGGATATCAACCGGTTTGCCCAATGCGGTCGTGAAGGCGTTCTGGCTCTGCTGTCGGACTCGACCAACGTCGAACGCGAAGGATTTACAAAGTCCGCCCAGGAAATCGGGGAAACCCTGGCCAATATTACCCGCGGCAGCAAAGGACGGATTATTATTGCGCTTTTTGCTTCCAATATCGCCAGGATTCAGCAGATTACCAAGATCGCCCAGGAGCGCGGCCGCAAAGTGGTATTCAACGGCCGCAGCCTGGAGGTCAGCGTCGATATTGCCAGGAAACTTGGATATATCGAAATCCCCCCCAAAATGGAAATCAATATCGACGAGATCGACAACTATGCCGATGACGAGATCATCATGATCATGACCGGCAGCCAGGGGGAGCCGATGTCCGCCCTTGCCAGAATAGCGGCCGGAACCCACAAACAGCTGAAGATAAAAAAGGACGATACCATCATTCTTTCGTCGAAATTCATTCCCGGGAACGAAAAAGCCATCACCAACATCATCAACAGGCTCTATAGACAGGGGGCCGATGTCATTTACGAGAAAATATCGGCGATTCATGTTTCCGGCCATGCCCTGCAGGAAGAACTGAAGCTGATGATCAACCTGACGAAACCGGAATATTTCATCCCCATCCACGGGGAGTACCGCCATCTGATCCTGCATGCCCGTCTGGCCGAGAAAGTCGGTATCGACAGAGAAAAAATCCTGCTGGCCCAAAACGGTCAGGTTATTGAGTTTGATAAAAGCGGCGGCAGCATATCCGGCACCGTGTCGACGGGCCGGGTTCTGGTGGACGGCAAAGGGATCGGCGATGTGGGCCGGAGCGTTTTAAAGGAGCGGCGCGCCCTTTCCGAAGAGGGACTGGTGGTGGTCAACATAGCCTTTGATGAAGAGACCGGAATCGTGATATATGGGCCTGAAATCGTTTCACGCGGTTTTGTTTTCGAGACCCAGACGGGCCATCTTCTGGAAGAGGCAAAATGCGTGATTTTAGAAATCGTTGAAGAAGTCACCCCTGAAGAACCCAACCGCATGGCGATTATGCAATCCAGAATTAAATCGGCGCTCAGGCAGTATTTTTATTTTGCCATCAAGCGCCGACCGGTGATACTGCCATTTGTGATGGAATTGTAGGTTCATTCTCCGGGTTTCAATATTCGGAATCCGGATTTGGTCCGTATAACAGCTCCCCCTTCCGGGGGTAACCCGAAACCCGGCTCTCCGGGGCAGGATTATCAGCGCAGGGGCATATGCGTAAAGAAATTATCGGCATCTGTCTTTTTTTCCTGGTGGTGTTTTCTTTAATCAGCCTGCTGTCGTTTAGTCCGCTGGATCCTTCCGTCAACAACGCACGGGCGGGCGGCCCGATCCATAATCTTTTCGGCCTGGTGGGCGCCCATCTGGCAGGACTTCTCATCTTCCTGTCCGGGCTGGGGTCGTTCTGGGTTCCGGTCCTGCTGTTGTTTTTAAGCATCCATTTTTTCGGCGACCAGCCGGGCCGGGCCGCCGTTCTGATCATCAGCGGCGGGATTCTCCTGATCGTTGCCACCGGCAGCCTTTTCACGTTTCGCCAGGATCATTATCTGATCTTTAAGAGTGAATTTTCATCGGGCGGCATCATCGGAATACTGCTTAAAACCTTTTTGATTAAATATGTCAATCTGGCCGGGAGCATCATTATCCTGACGCTTGTCTGGATTGTGGGCTTTATCCTGACTACCGGGTTTTCGCTGGTCCGTTTTGCCGGCCGAACCTGGCAGCTGACCGTTGTTATCGCCGATCGCGTTCGAACGCTTTTTCTCAAATGGAGCGAACGCCACAAAAAAGCCCAGAAACGGGCGAAGGTCAAAAAAGAACAGGCGGCCGAGCCCGAGCGGGAAATCCAGATCAAGGCACCGGCGCCCAAACCGGTCAAAGAGGCCCCCGTTCCCAAGCAGGAAGTGTTCGAGTTCATGCGGGTATCTTCCGGATTTCAGCTCCCGTCGGTCAACCTGCTGGATAACCCGGAACCCCGCAAGGACGCAGCCGACACCGAAAACCTGCGGATGCAGTCAAAGCTGCTTGAAAAAAAACTGGACGACTTCGGCGTTCACGGCAAAGTCGTTTCGGTCACCCCCGGACCGGTTATCACCACCTTCGAGTATGAACCGGCGCCGGGCGTTAAGATCAATAAGATCGTGAACCTGACCGACGACCTCTCTCTGGCCCTGCGTGCTGCCAGCATCCGGATCGTTGCGCCGATACCGGGAAAGGCGGTCATCGGCATCGAAATCCCCAACGCCGTCAGGGAAACCGTCCGATTCAAGGAGGTCGTTGTCTCGGGTGCGTTTGAAAAGTCAAAATCCAGGCTGCCCCTTTGTCTGGGCAAGGACATCGTCGGCAATCCGGTCGTGTCCGAACTCGACAAGATGCCGCACCTGCTTATTGCCGGGGCTACCGGGTCCGGGAAAAGCGTGGCGCTCAATGCGATGATCTGCAGCTTCCTGTACCGCTCGACACCGGACCAGGCCCGCCTGATCATGATCGATCCGAAGCGGATCGAACTGTCCAGCTACGACGGCATCCCGCACCTGATCACGCCGGTGGTGACGGATGTTAAAAAAGCGACCAATGCGCTGTACTGGGCCGTTAAGGAAATGGAGAAGCGCTACGAGCTGCTCTCCCGGAAAAATGCCCGACACATCAATCAATACAACCAGAAGATCGAAAAAGAGCTTCAGGGCGGTGCCCCTAAGGACGAGGAACTGCAGAAGCTTCCCTTTATCGTGATCGTCATCGACGAGCTTGCCGACCTGATGATGGTGGCCTCGCGGGATGTTGAAGTGGCCCTGACCCGGCTGGCCCAAATGGCGCGGGCGGCCGGCATCCACCTGATCCTCGCCACCCAGCGGCCCTCGGTGGATGTACTGACCGGCATCATAAAGGCCAATTTCCCGACGCGCCTGACCTTTCAGGTCTCCTCCAAGACCGATTCCCGCACCATCATCGACACCAACGGCGCCGAAAGCCTGCTCGGAAGCGGCGATATGCTGTTCCTGCCCCCCGGCACCGCCAAGCTCCAGCGCATCCACGGCGCGTTTATTTCGGAAGCGGAGATCGCCCGGATCACGGAATTTCTGAGAAAGCAGCAGACGCCCGATTACGATACGAGTATCACCCAGGCCCAGCTTGAAGAACTGGCGCTTTCGGAAGACGCGGAGTACGACGAAAAGTATGACGAGGCCGTGGCCCTGGTGACCAAAACCCGGCAGGCCTCCATTTCCATGGTTCAGCGCCATCTTCGCATCGGATACAACCGGGCGGCGCGTATTATCGAAGTCATGGAAAAAGAGGGGATCGTCGGCCCTTCCGACGGCGCCAAACCCCGGGAGGTGCTGGCCAAAGGGTATGAGGACATGCCTTAGCAAGACCTTTGCAAAACGCCCCCCTTTGTCCAATTTCAGCGTCATGCCCAAATTTGAATCCTCGAAATACGAAGTGTATTCCTGTGGTTCAAATTTTCGCCCTCATTGAACTTGAACAAAATGGGGCATTTTTCAAAAGCCTTGGCAGCCGTCCGTTTTAGGATCTGATTTTAAATGAATCTATAACACAAAGGGGTTCGAATGGAATGCTGGGAGATTATTTTGAGATGCAATTTCCGCTAACCGGGCATTAGAAGCCATCTCAAAAAAAACTATAGGTAAAATGAGTGCGTTGTCGCCAATTTATCGTTTGCCGGCGGGCTGCCCGGTGAACAGGCCAATACTCGCCATTTCCTGAAAAAAATTTTTTTGAGATGGCTTCTATCAAATAAACACATGACTCCTCGGCCGCTTGTTCCCAACCAATTGGGAGCAGACTCTGAAATTAAATTTATGATATTCGAACTGGACATGGATCTGATCGAGAAGATCAAGGGCTTTCTTGATCCGGAAGAAGGACGGCGCCTGTATGAGGCGGCACGCGAGGCCGCCAAAATGGGCCCGTGTCTTGAAATCGGCAGTTACTGCGGCAAATCGACGGTCTATATCGGCACGGCCTGCCGCGAAAACAACGGCATCCTGTTTTCCATCGATCATCACCGCGGTTCCGAGGAGCAGCAGCCCGGCGAGGCCTACTTTGATCCGGAGCTGTTCGACCCTGCCGGGGGCCGGATAAACACCTTTGATTATTTCAGAAAGACCATTGAAACGGCGGGGCTCGAAGAAACCGTTGTAGCGATGGTCTGCCGCTCGGATGTGGCCGCCCGCATGTGGGCGACGCCGCTGAGTCTTGTGTTCATTGACGGCGGGCACAGCTATGAAGCGGCGCTGGGGGATTATCGGGCCTGGATGCCGCACCTGATGCCCGGCGGCTATCTGCTGATACATGATATTTTTGAAGATCCAACCAAGGGGGGGCAGGCCCCCTACCAGATTTATTGCCAGGCGCTGGCTTCCGGCCGATTCAGGGAGCTTGAGCGGGTGAAAACCCTGGGGGTGTTGAAGAAAATAGGCTGAAGGCTGAAGGTCAATAGGCTAAAGGGGAAATCATGTCTCATTTTTAACCTTCGGTCTCCAGTCTTCGGTCTTCACCTTCCTTAAATACAGCACCAGACTTTTTCCCAGAACGGGATTCAGCAGGGAGTCCAGGAAGCGGGTAATCCACGGCCGTTTCATGATGTCCCATGTCAGCAGGTCGTGATATAAATTCACGACACGGACATCCTTGCGGTTCGGTCCCGTCAGGCATTTGAGCCACCAGTAAGGCGAATGCAGGCTGTGGGCGTAATGGGACGCCCACTTTTTAAGACCGCTGCCTTCCAGCAGCCGGACCAGCTCATTCTTTCTATAAATCCGGAGGTGGCCGTTATCGGCGGTGTGATATTCCCGGGAAAGGGCCCAGCAGATCCGCTCCGGAAAAAACCGGGGAACGCTGACGACCATGTGGCCGCCCGGTTTGAGCACCCTGACGGCCTCGGCCACGGCCTTGCGGTGATCGGGGATATGCTCCAGGATTTCCGAACAGACAATCAGGTCGAAAAAATTATCCGTAAAGGGCAGCCGGTGAATGCCGGCAGCCAGCAGGCCCCATCGCCCGTGTTTACCCTCCAGACGCTCTTGAAATAACAGCCGCTTTTTTGCTTCGATAACGTCGGCGACATTGATATCGGCGCCGATGACCTGAACTCCGTTATAGCGGGCGATGGCGGCTGTGTGGCGCCCCGAGCCGCAGCCGATGTCGAGTGCCCGCAGGCCGGGCCTGATGGACAGCTTGTTAACGTCGATGGAAAGCACGAATGGTTTCCCTGTAAGCCGCTACCGTTTTTTCAGCCGCCTTATTCCAGGAGAAATGTTCCTGAACCCTTTTGTAACCGGCCCGGCCCAGCCGGGATGCCTGCTCGGGATTGTCGAAGATCGCGGCGATGGCATCTGCAAGGGCCTGCTCATTTTTGGGCGGGACCAGTATGCCGGCATTATCCACCACTTCCGGCAGGGCGCCGCCGGTGGTGCTGACCACCGGGACCGCACAGGCCATGGCTTCTATTGCCGGGAGACCGAATCCTTCATAAACGGAGGGAATTACCGCCACGGCCGCCCGGGCATATTGCGTCACAAACTCTTTTTGATCGATCCGGCCGGTGAAGACAATCCGGTTTGCGATATCCAGGTCCCGGATAAGGGTTTCGATGCCGCCGTTTTTTTTGGGTGCACCGATGACCACCAGCTTGGCATCGCGGGTTTTAGAAAGAATTGATAGCGCCTTTAACAGGTACGGCAGTCCCTTTAAGGGCGTGTCGGCACTGTTGGTTACGATGATGCGGTTCGGTTCGCGTTTGACCGCGGGCATCGGGAAAAAGAGGGTCGTATCGACGCCGTTGGGGATGATTCGGAACCGGCCCGGAGGAATCCTGAATTCAGTGCTGATGTCCCGGCGGGAATGTTTTGAAACGGTGATAATATGTGAAAAGGTTTTGGCCACCCTTTTCTGCATGCGGATAAACGCATACCAGCGCATTTCCTTTAACTTTTTCCAAAAGGTTTTTGCGCTCCGGACGGCAAGGTCCCGGTCAACGGTAATGGGATGATGGATGGTAGCGATGGTGGGCGCCAACCGGCTGATCTTGCGGACGCCGTAAGACAGGCTCTGGTTGTCATGGACGATATCATAACGGCGAGCGGTTTTTTTTAACAGTTTAAACGCTCTTTGTCCGAATGTATAAGGTTCGGGAAATCCCATGCTGCAGACCCCCAGCCACTCAACCAGGTTGACGGGGTCCATGAGTTCACTTACGGAAGGAACCCGAAAGAGATGATCGGGGTTGTATAAATCAAGGCCGGGGAGGGGATGGATCCGGATGCCGTTGTCGCTCACGAAGACGGGCGGACCGGAAACGATATCCACCTGATGTCCGAGATCCTGAAGGGAACGGCTCAGATTCTTGACATAGACCCCTTGGCCGCCGCAGTGGGGATTACTGCGGTAGCTCAACAAACATATTTTTAGAGGATCATCATCGATCCGTAGCATTTGTGATACTTTTCCGGCAACTTCCATAAACTGCTGTTTCAATGCGCCTGCTAATTGGAAAGCGTATCAAGGATCCGATTCCAGCAGATGCCAAAATTATATTTTAACTCACTTGCCTGAGAATTCCGTGCTAATCGGCAGAAACTCCCAAATGACTTCTAACAACTGAATCCGATCTGAATGTCTAAAGGTAACGGCGTTAAAAAGCAAGGCTATTTTTGAATCACTCGCAGGACTTCTTCAATGGTGGTGATGCCGTCGAGGACTTTTTGAATGCCGTCCCGGCGCAGGGTGATGAGGTTGTGCTTCAACGCTTCGGCCTTGATTAAATTTGAATCAAAGGTTTTCAGCACCAGGCTCCTGAGGGCGTTGTTTAAAACCAGGATTTCAAAAATTCCGATCCTTCCGCGGTAGCCGGTATGGAAACAGTGCGGACATCCTTTGGCCCTGTATATCGGCCTGTTTTTAATCCGGTCCGGATCCACTTCCATGCTTTTCAGTTCGGTTTCGTCCGGCAGATGCGCTTCCTTGCATTCGTTGCAGAGAACGCGAATCAGTCGCTGGGCGACCACCGCCACCACGGATGAGGAAATTAAAAAAGGTTCCACGCCGATATCCACCAGGCGGGTGATGGCGCTGGCGGAGTCGTTGGTATGGAGAGTGGAAAAGACGAGATGGCCGGTCAGGGCGGACTGAACGGCGATTTCGGCGGTCTCATGATCTCTGATTTCGCCCACCAAGACGACGTCCGGGTCCTGCCTGACAATGGACCGCAGGCCCTTTGCAAACGTCAGGTTGATTTTGGGATTGACCTGAATCTGGCTGATGCCCTTGATCTGATATTCAATCGGGTCTTCAATGGTAATGATATTGATTTCCGGGGTATTGATGGAAGTTAAAATGGCATACAGGGTGGTGGTTTTGCCGCTGCCGGTGGGGCCGGTGACCAGTATGATGCCGTTGGGCGATTGCACCAGTTCTTCAAGCAGGGCCAGTTTTTCCGATGAAAGGCCGATTTCCGCCAGCTTTAACAGCGAACCGGTCTTGTTAAGCAGCCTTAAGACCAGGCGTTCGCCGAAAGATGTCGGAATGGTGGAAACGCGTACATCAATATCCTGATCGCCGATTTTGACTTCCAGACGGCCGTCCTGGGGCAGCCGTTTTTCGGCGATATTCATTTTGGCCATGACCTTGATACGGGAAATCAGGGCGGGCTGGATCCATTTGGGCGGGGTGAGCAGGTCGTAGAGAATTCCATCCACGCGATAACGGACCTTGAACCGATCCTGGTAGGGTTCAAAATGGATGTCGCTGGCGCGCGCCTTTACCGATTGCGATATGATATGATTCACCAGCTTGATGATGGGGGCGTCGCTGGTATCGTCCAGCAGGTCGGCCGTATCTTCAATCACACTGATGGTGGTTTGGCCGTTCTCTTCCATGTCCTGAACCAGCTGCTCGGCGGAATCGCCGCCCAGGTCATAGGACAGATTGATGACCGACAGAATCGCATCCTTTGTTGACAGGACGATCCGGTACGCGTCCAGTTTGAGGAGCCTGACCAGATCATCCAGGGGCTGCAGCTGCGCCGGGTCGTTTATGGCAATGAGATAGGCGGTATTGCCGGCGGGAATGGGCTCTGCGGGAGCATCGGCAGGCCGTTCGCGGCGGCCGTCCGCTTCAGAGGCATCGCTGTTCATGCCGAGGGGGACCATGACGTATTTTTTCAGAAACTGTATCGGCACCTGCCGGGTAAATTCGTTTCGGATGTTATTCAGGGGCAGGATCGGCATAAAGGGTATCTGGTACTGAATGCTCAAGGCTTCCAGAAACTGCTTTTCAGTGATGATCTTTCTTTTTATCAGCAGTTCGCTGATCCTGCCGCCTTTTTCTTCGCTCAGCTTTTGAAGCTCGTCTAAATTTTCCCGAGTGACGCCGGCGGTCTGTTTGAGTATTTCAAAAAGTTGGATGTTCATAGCTTAAATTGAGTGAAGGCCGTTTTTCAGGGCTTTCTCCCGGAAGTAACGTCGGATTGTCCGGAGGGAACGTCCGGGGAGCCATTTTTATTTTTTTCGTATAATTTGATGTTGCCTTCTTCGATTTGATCGATCTGGTTCTTTTTATGCTGATAGATGGCTTCCGCTTCCGCCGGGCTTTTAATGACCCGTGGCGTTAAAAACACATACAGGTTTGTTTGTTCGGAGGAATCGGAAACAGATTTAAACAGCCATCCCATGAGGGGAATATCGC
This sequence comes from Thermodesulfobacteriota bacterium, assembly GCA_040757625.1. Classification (GTDB taxonomy): domain Bacteria; phylum Desulfobacterota; class Desulfobacteria; order Desulfobacterales; family JARGFK01; genus JARGFK01. Next base: position 18,515 of record JBFLWU010000069.1, read on the forward strand.
CCAGGCAGGGAACTTTGTATTCCGTT
>JBFLWU010000070.1:0-18249 GCA_040757625.1 Thermodesulfobacteriota bacterium
TAGATATAGATTTTGAGTTTGTAGAATCCCGCAAAAAGCCCCTGCCTCGGAAAATATGATCCGGCCAGAACCAGCGTGGGAATCTGGGGGACGTCCGGAAAATAGAAGTTGAGCCCGTTTACCAGATGCAGGAAAACCGGCACCAGCATGCCGGCCAGAAGAAAACGGTTGGAAAAAAAGCGCCCCAGGCCCTTTTCATCCAGCGCTTCTTCCATCAGCTGCGGCACCCGCAGGAGGGGAAAATTCATGCGTTCCTTGTACAGCGGCTGTCCGCTCAGAAGGTTGACGATGCAGAGCATGACAAAATAGCATAGGAATATAAAGCTCCCCCACACCAGAAGCGGTGTCAGCCAGGACTGCCAGGGAATTTGCTGCAGCACTTCCCACCAGCCCATCTGGCGGCCTCCGGCCAGCCCGTTATAAAGACCGGCAATGGCATTTTCATTTTGGGGGTACCAACTGCGGGGTAGGAGCGGATGCAGGACTTCGCTCCAGCGGTTTTCGGTTGTGGCAAAATAATAGGGGGCGGTCAGGTTGATAAAAAAGGTGCGCACCAGCCCGGTATAAGCGATACCCGAAGCCAGGACCATCAGGATCCAGGCAACCAGAAGCTCCCTGCCGGTAATCAGGCTGCGGCCTTTAAAAATTTTCCGCAAGACCGCCACCAGAACGGTCAGCCATATCAGAACGAAAAATGGCGCCAGCGGAAAATGCCCGCCGCCGAGAGGCGTCCCCTGTAAATAGGCGTTGTTGAAGGGTGTAATGGCGCAGATGATTGCGGCCAGGAGAATCCCCAGGAATATGGCCCGGAATCGGATGGGATAATTTCCGGAGGCAGCGCTTTCTTCTGCAAAGGCGCTGCCGCTGCCGGCATTTTCTTTTTCTGCGGTCATCACTTGACGGTGGTTCCTTCCGTGGTCGTGGGCATATTCGTCGTCATCAGAAGTCTTTCAAAATAATCCCGGGATTCGCTATCCAGGGAGCGCCAGACCAGCAACTGTTTTCGCAGGGCGAGCAGAAAGGACTTGTTGATCCGCCGCCAGGCATTTGCTTCCCCTGATTTGCGCGCCAGGCGAATTTTAATTTCAAGGAAGCCGGCTTCTTCTTCCGCCGGGCAGAACTGGACGTTGATCTGCTGCATGATGCCGAAATCAAACGGCGCCAGCCATACGTTGGTATGCAGCTGCAGGCAGGCATCCATACAGCAGGCGCCATCAATGCAGGCCACATCTTTTTTCGCGGTTACCGGAACAATGGGGCAAACAAAATCAAAAAGGATTTCATCGGTGGAAAAAACGCCGTGGGAAACATCCTGGTGGCTTTTAAAATAATCAAAAAGATACCCGCCGATGCTTTTATGTTCTTTGTATTCCATCAGGAAAGGCAGCGTTATTTCGATGGTGTTGTCCTTCGCCTGGGGGAGGGTCCAGGCGCGGTTGACATCGGGAATGGCGATTTCCGCGGCCACCCGGGAAGGATAGACAACGGAGATTAGCACGACCAGGATGACCAGCAGCATGGCGGCAACACCGGCCAGCGAAGAGTAGTTCACCGTGATGCCGGCCCAGAGATCCGTACCGGCAAAAAGATAGGCGCTGATCTGGGCCAGCAGGTATCCCAGCACCACGCTGAGAACGGCAAATGCCATGGCTTCGGCGATGAACAGAAACGATACGTGCGAGGGCGCCAGCCCTACCGAGGTGTAGATGCCGATCTCCCTTTTTCTTTCGTAGACGCTTCCGATCATGGTATTGAGCACGATAAAGATGGAAATAATGAGCGGGATGGCGATATTGGGGACGCCGCTGTAACTCATGGTGTCGCTGGCGTTATACAAAAACGTTCCAGCTTTTTCCCCGCTGAAAAGTGTCAATCCGAACCTGTCGACCATTTCTTCCGCTGCCGCCTGAAGATCCGTGTTTGCGTCCGGGCGGACAGCCAGTCCTTTGAGACGGCCGCCGATTGCTGAAAGGGTGCGGTGGGGAATGATCAGGGTCAGGTCGCCGGGTGTGTGTTGGTAGCGGCTTTGAAACGCAAGAACATCTTCGCCCGATTCCACCGCATCCATTTCCACTTCGGTCATTTCAACGGCGGCTTCGCTGGGAAATGTGACCGGTGTGAGGGGTTCACCGTCAAGGTCGGCCAGATCCGTCAGCCTTGTGCCGGAAAAGATCCCGACCACCCGGTACGGCACGCCCCAGAGTTGAACGGTGCTGCCCTCGGGTTTGCGGGGGTCGATGCCGAGGCTTTGGGCCATCCGGTCCGGCAGAAGAATGACCTGGCGCTCGTTTTCGTTGAACCAGCGGCCGCCGATCAGCAGTCCATCCGCGGCGGACAGCAGAAATTCCTGATGGGACAGCCCCACCAGGCCCTGGGCTTCCTGGATTTTGTCATTATAGCGAACGGGGATCGGGGTGGACTGGGTGCGGTCTTCCGCTTCCAGCCAGACCCGCGGCAGGACGATCCCGCCCTTTCCAAAGGTGTTTGAAAAAATGCCGTAGGCTTCCGGCGGCAGGCTCTGCCAATTGGTGGATTTAAACAAAAGCCCCTGATACGGCGGTTGTTCCTGATAGTGCAGGCGGGCATGATGCCGCATGGTTTTTACCGAAGTAAAACTCATAATGGTAAAAGTGAGGATAATCAGCGTGGCACAGGTCAGCAGGGTTCGCAGGCGCCGCCGTCGAAGATTGCTGACACCCAGGAAAAAAGAAGCCACAAAGGCTTTCCAGGGGCTGATCTCTTCGGCCTTGATATGGCGGGCCCGGCGCTGCAGCAGAATCATTTCATCTTCAAACCGGAAAAAAATGATGAGCGTCACCATCAGGGACAGCCCCATGATGAAAAAAGCCAGGATGACCACCATGGGGCTGTAAGCCAGCTGAAAGGCCGGATGGACCTTGTAGATTACTGCGATCAACAGGATCAGAATGGCTGAAAATGCAATGATCCTTTTGTAAATGTCCGAGTAGCAGAATATGAACCGTTCCAGGCAGAATGCAAACGGCACGAAAAGAGCGATATAAAACAGAACGCCGAAGAGGACATCCTTCTGGGTCTTTTCCACGTCATCGTATATCCGGCTGGCCAGTGCCCAGGACCGGGAAGATAATTCCGCAAAACGATCGTATAACTTGGCGTCAAGGGCCTTTTCGGCCGCCTGCAGCGCTCCGGTTCCTTCCCGCTGCAGGTTGCGGATGCGCTCGTTGAAGATGCCGTGGGTTTCAAGATTGGCGATGCGGGGCGCCAGCAGCAGCCACATGTCCCGGGCAATACGATACTCGGTCAGTTTCAGCAGGGGCCAGGCGTCAACGAGATAGCCTGCCCCTTCGGGATTGTTTTCGCTGCCGTTTGTCAGAATCAGTTTGTTCTGGATTACAGTGTCCGACAGGGTCATCTTGTATTGCGTTCCGCTTTCCAGAAAGACCGAGGCAATGGTGGAAGAGCGGGTATCGATCCGGCTCCACCAGTAACGCAGGGGCGGTGCCTCCCGGCTGCCGTCGAGAAGCTGTATTTTCGTCATATAATGAAAATTGCGCGGTTCCAGCAAGTTGAACATCACAGACTGCCGGCAGGCGAACATCACCAGATCGGTTTCCATGGTGCGTCGCTGCATTTTAACGCGATAGGCCGATTTGTCGGTTTTTTCCTTATCGATGGCCCAGATGATTTCGCCGGTTCCAGGCTCAAAGCGATAGCCTTCCAGGATGACCTTATCCAGCACATGTTTTCGGTCCGCGACTCCTTTGAGTTCGAACTTTCCCATGTGGTCAACCATCGCATGGTAGCTGGCCGGCCCCTGAAAAGCGAGGATTACGCTTTCAGGAGCCGGCTGGTCTGCAAACAGCTCACCGTGGCGCAGAAATTTTGCGCGTCCGCTGACCGATGCAAATCCATTGCGGGGCAGGGTGCCGGTCTGAAGGCTGGGCGCCCGGGCAAGCGCATCGATCAGGCCGGAAACCATGGCGCTCTGGCGAGCGAGAAATTCGGCATCCACGGTTTCGAGCCGGTCATGAGGGGTTCCCCAATAGGGGCGGGCGTCATTGACGGTGGCAAAGGTAACTCCCAGGTATCCGGCCAGGGCGCTCACCTCGCCGCCCAGGGGCGGATTGTCCAGAAAGTAGCTCTGCCAGGGCCGGCGGCGGCTGGGCCTTAGGGTATCATGGTAAAAACCGGGAGAGGCCAGGGACCGCTCCAGCTTTTCGGCGCCTTGACGCAGGACACTGTCTATCGTGCTATAGGCCGATACCCGGTTGATGGTCGACTTGAGCGGGTAGAGCCAGCCGCTGTTAAAGGCGCCGAAGCCGGTACCGTGGCTGGAAAGGTGCAGCGAAACCACCACGCCGATTTCTTTGGACCTCGCCAGGGACCGAAAATCGCCGGCGCTGTTGAGCTGGTCCCGCTGTTTTTTGGCGTCAGCCAGGATCGCCTTCTGGTCTTTGACGGCAAGAGGGATGATTTTTTTCATTGCCAGTCGTTCTTCCGGCGTCAGGTTGACAAAATCGGTCCGCCAGCTCAGGCGGCGCAGAATCAAGCGTTGCTGTGCCAGTGCCTGGATCGTTTGCTTTTTGCCTTCATCCTGCACCTGCATCCGCAGCCGCATGAGCGTTCGTGAAATCGAATCCACTTCGGTTTTGATCCGTTCGATCACGGCCGACTTGATCATGCCGTCAAGCGTCTCATCTGCCGCATCGGCGGCGACAGGTTCCCCCGGCGACAGGTCCTGAAGTCGGGTGATGACCTTTTGGGTGTTTTTAACCAGATCCCTTAAGAGCTTTTTACGGTCGCGGATTTCCTTGGAGCGTTCCCAGATGCTCCAGACAAGTTCGCGCATACCGGCCAGGGTTTGGGCATGTCCCCCGGTTGCCACCAGCAGGATGGGTTTTCGGGGCGGTTTTTCCTTAAGGGTGCGGGCTAAGTCCAGCAGCGTGGCGATGCTGCTGGACTCGTCGGCTCCGGGTGAACGCCCGACGACCAGGGGGGTACTGTCATAAAACGCTTCCACCAGCAGGAGATCCTCCTGACTGCCAGCGCTTTCGCCGGCTATCAGGCAGTAAATATTTTCGCCGACTGCTTCCTGCCAGATAATATCCGAGGTCAGGCGCACCGCAGGGGCCAACTGGCCGTTCAGGGCTGATTCGAATGGGCCGAAGGCCTCTCGAGCCTTTGAGAGCGGCAACCAGAAACGTGGAAACGGAATCGGCGAAACTTCAAATTTTTCCTTGAAAAATGTGTTGGAGGTAGTCCCCCGATCCAAATAAATCAAGGATTTGACGCCGAAATTAGCGGCATTTTGCCAGTTTTTGCCGGAGTCGAGCTCCATTAGAACGATGGCGCCGTCCAGCGCCTTGCCGTTAAAGTCGGCCAGGGTGCCGGAGCCGACATAGACCAGCGGTCCTGATATACCCTGGGACGGGATGGTCCCGGGAGATATGGCGTTGCCCTGGATCGGGAAAAGGCTAATCTCCAGGTTTTGATCCGGCAAAAAGAGGGTGCTGTTCTGGTGCTGGAGAACCGGAACGGTGAACTGGTGTACGCCGATTTCCTTGAATCCTAAGTCGGAAAACCGTTTTCTTATGTATTCGGCGGCAGCCCTGCTGCCCGGGGATCCGGTACTTCGATCCTCAAGGGCCGATAGTGCCTGAATGTCAACCATGAGGTTATCGATATGTGCGCCCTGAACGACGGCGCCGGCCGGAAATGGGGACAGGAGAAGTGCGCACTGGGCAGCACCCAGCAGCAGTCCCAGCAAAAGGATAGGGATTCGGTTCCAGAGGCGCTGATAATTGGAAATGAATAGGGTAGGCATGACCTCCACCTGCTTATTTGCGGATATCGATCTGGCCGACCGAAATGGAGAGCTCCTCCCGGCTTTCGATTTTATCGACGCGGCCGTCACGGATCCAGACCACGTGGTCCGAAACATTCAACATTTTAAAATCATGGGTGGCGGATATGACGGTGACCTTTCTTTCCTGGCTGAGCCGTTTGAGCAGTTTGATGATTTCCTCGCCGGTGGTCAGGTCCAGGTTGCCGGTGGGTTCATCGGCCAGGATAATGGCTGGATCGTTGGCAAGGGCGCGGGCAACAGCGACCCGCTGCTGCTGGCCGCCGGAAAGTTCAAACGGTTTATGGCTAAAGCGATCCCCGAGTCCCACCAGATTCAGGAGCTGCAGGCCCTTTTCAACGGCACGGTCGTTGTTCATGCCGGCAAATGTCATGGGAAGGGTCACGTTTTCAAGTGCGGTCATCACCGGGATGATATTGAATGTTTGAAAAATATAACCGATTTTGCGGCAGCGCAGCCAGGCCAATTCATAGGCGTCCAGCTGGGCAATGTCGACCTCGTCGATAAAAACCTTGCCGGTGGTGGGCTTGTCAAGGCCGCCGATCATGTTGAAAAGGGTGCTTTTGCCGGAGCCGGACGGACCCATGATGGAGATATATTCTCCGGCGGCAATCTGAAGGTCGATGCCCTTCAGCGCCTGGACATCTATTTTTCCGAGTTTGAACGTTTTGGTGACTCCTGAAACCCGGACAATATTGTGCGATTCGTTAGTGTTTGTCATGGCTACCGCTCCACCCGCATGGCTTCCACCGGCTGCATTTTTGCGGCCACCAGGGCCGGATACAGAACGCCGATCAGGCTCAGGAGGCATCCCGTTCCCGTTGCCAGCAGCAGCGAATGGGCCACATGGGCCCATGAAAGGTTATTCAGGGCTGCTGTGCCGAAATGCAGCAGGCCGCCGAGCAGGGCAAAGATAGCCCCCAACAGGGTGCCGGCGCCGGCGCCGACGACCCCCTGCATGCCGGCCTCCAGCAGGAAAAGACGCAGAACAAACCGGTCGAGCGCACCCAGGCATTTCATGGTGCCGATTTCGCGGAAGCGCTCCGTAACCGCCATGAGCTGGGCGTTGATGATTCCTACCACGCATACCAGCAGCGACAGAATGACGATCCAGCGCTGTTTAGGGCTGCTTTCAACCTGGGTGTCCCGTGGGCCGAGGTCGTATCCGGACTGTATCAGGGATTGCCGAAGGGTTAAATCCCGGGTGGCCAGCAGGCCATTGGCTACATCGTTGCTGACATTAACAAAGCTTAAAAAAGAGACGGCCAACACCAGGCTCATGGTTGTGATCAGAGATCGAAAAAAACGGACCTTGATGCTTTTATAGGCGATCTCAACCGATTTCATAAAAGGCAGGACCACCAGCCGGTTGACCCGTTCGGTTGAAGGCGCTGCTTTTGAAGGGTTTATCAGCTGTGCCACGGTGCTATACCCTGGTAATCTGCCTGTTTGGAAGAAGTGCCGATGAACAATGAAACCCGTCGCCGGGAAAAATAAAGTTTTACTCAAACTGATTATCACAAAGGTAACACCAAGTAAACGATAATAATTCCTATTTAGAAGCCGTTTCCAGGCCATTCATTCCGGTCGGAAAACCTAAAATCTTCTTCATATGAAATTGATTATTCTTAACGGGTTGATGAAAAACCGCGTCTGATGATGCCAGGCATCGTTGCGCGGCTCGCGCTACTGCTCACATATGCCTGACATGCTGTACTTGACGAGCCGCCACGCACCCTTCCTGACGATCTGATGCTTGCTTTTCAACCGCCTGTCAACGGCGAGATTTTTTATTCCTCAGCCTGGCGTTTCTGAACAAACGGGACACCCTTGGATTCGCAGAGGCTTTTCCAGATGGCTTTTCTCCAGCAGCGCGTCGTTTTTGAATATTTCCATTGTCGGGCCGTCGGCGGTTACGCGTCCGTTGTGCATCACGATGGTGCGTTCACACAGATCGATCACCATGTCCAGGTCATGGGTTGCGATGATTTTGGTATGTTTGAATGTTTTCAGAAGTTCGATCAGGTGTCGGCGAGCCCTGGGATCCAGATTCGCTGTTGGTTCGTCCATCACCAGGATGTCCGGAGACATGGAAAGAACCGTCGCAATAGCGACCGCACGTTTTTCACCTCCGGAAAGTTTGTAGGGCGGACGATTTTTCAGATGGTCGGCGCCTACGATCGAAAGGGCGCTGGTAACCCGCTCGTCCACGTCCTGGGCGGTAAGCCCCAGGTTCAGGGGGCCGAAGGCGACATCATCATAAACCGTCGGCATGAACAACTGATCGTCCGGATCCTGAAAAACCATCCCGACAGTCCTGCGAACCAGCTTGAGGGCCTCCTTGGTCAACGGAAAATCTCCGATTTGAATGCTCCCCCGGGTCGGCGCCAGATAGCCGTTTAAATGCAGCAACAGAGTCGATTTACCCGCCCCGTTGGCGCCGACGATGGCCATTGATTCACCGTGGGCGATCCGAAAGGAAACCCCCTGCAAAGCAGAGGTGCCATCCGGATAGCTATATTCAAGATCGTGAACTTCAACAATATGATGGGTCATTATAATCGCTCCGTATTTTGCTCATCTATTTTTAGGTTCCAGCGTATCGTATAATTCAATCGGGGGTCGAGGTGTTATTCAAATGTTGTCTTGTCCGCCTGGGGCAGCCCCAGGCAAGCCGCCGGCAAACAGTGAATTGACCCCGCAGGCATTCTTCCCGGCCCGTCGGTTAAATTAATTGCAGGATCCACTTCCCGGCAACCTGCGGGATATTATAGAGACGTATCAGGACAATAAAGGCCGACCATCCCAGGATGAAAATGATCTCGGTTCTGCCGATTTTTAACGGGCGCATCAGCCGGATTTCGCCGTCAAATCCCCGGCAGAACATTGCCAGATGAATGCGCTGGGCCCGGTCAAGGGTCCGCAGCAGCAAATGCCCCAGCAGGTATCCAAAGACCCTGACCCCCATCGTCCGCCCGTCAAAGGTTCGCAACGAGCGCGCCCTGACCATACGGGCGCCTTCGTCCACCAGGACGAAAAGATAGCGGTACAAAAACAGGAGCTGAACGGCGAAAACACGAGGGGTTCCGAGTTTCTCCAGAGCCATGCAAACCGCATTAAAACCGGTGCAGGCAACCAGAATCAGCGCCGCACCCACCGTCAGGACAAATCGGATCATAATGGACAAAAAAGAAATCCATCCGCCGGAAATGTTGATCTGCCCCAGGCGAACCAGGATTTCGCGATCCAGCATGGGGTTGAAAATTCCGATCAATAACGCAAACGGCAGGACCACGACTATTTTTTTTAAGATATAAACCGGAGGCAAATTGCCCGATGCCATCAGAACCGTCGGGTAAATAAAAAAAGGAATAAACGCAGAGATTTCGTACTTGTCGAAAGAAACAACCGCGATAATAAACACCAGGGTGGCCAGCAGCTTGGCGCGGGGATCCAGACGATGGATCGGCGTATCCTGACCCGCAAGCCTGTCCATATATCCGATGTCAAAGAAAGCTGATTCAAGTTTCATGGGATAAGGTCCGTTCAGGTGTATAAGTAAAGACAAGCTTGGGTATCATGCCGGGGATTATAGCAAATTGGAGGCGCAGGAAAAAGTTATATCCCGATCCCCGGTGCGTCATCAGCCTGATCTCTACATTCCTGGGCCTCGGTCACCGCCACCTGGCAACTGATTTTTACGTTTTTTTATAAAAAACCCGATGAGGGCTACCATCCCAAGGGTCAGCGCACCGCCAATCAAACCGGAAAGGGTCGTTCCGGCATCGACGCCGGGCCAGGCCGCCGCTCCTTGTTTTTCCGGTCTGGCTGAACTTTTGAAACCATAATCCGGCAAAAAGGATAGTGTTTGCTGGATTCTGGACAGAGAATCATGCACGCCGGTTTCAGGGGTTTTTAACTCTTCGGTTCCGGATGTTTTGGTCATGGACCACTCCAGGCCGTCGGGATGTGTGGATGCAAACCAGGAAAAAGCGCCGCCGATAACAAGGGTGGCCATCACGATCCCGGCAAGAATATTTTTGAGAGGCAAACCGCCCAGGGGTACGGCGGAGGCCGCTTTCTCCAGGATTTCCGGTCGTGACTTCCAGACGAACAGCACCACAGCGGCGGTGGCAACGCCCTCAACAAGTCCGATGGCCAGATGAATCGGCTGCATTAAAAGAATGAAGCTTTTAAACGGCAGTTCCGTAATCCCGGAAAATACGGTTTGCATCACCACTCCCAGAGCACCCATTTGCAGCCCCACTAGGGACGCCAGCAGCGCCCCTGTCACGATGCGCGTACGGGTGGCCCGGTGTCCGGTTATTTTTTTATAGATAAAGGGATAGGCAATCAAACAGGGGAAAAAGCCCAGATTAAAAATATTACAGCCCAACGCCAGCAGTCCACCGTCGGCAAAAAAGAGGGCCTGCACGGTCAAGACGGAGGCTATTGTGAGAAAAGCGGCATGAGGCCCCAGTAAAATCGCCAGAATCATTCCGCCGCCCAGATGGCCGCTGGAACCGGTTGCCGGAATGCTGAAGTTGATCATCTGCGCGGCAAAAATAAAAGCGCCCAGAACCCCCATCAAGGGGACCTTGCCGTTGTCAAGCTCTCTTTTGACTTTCCGGGAGCAGTAACCGATCAGTCCTGCCGATGCGGCCCACATGGTCCCGCCTACAGCCGGGGATACCAAAGCATCTGCCATGTGCATATTTTATCTCCAATACATAAAAAACCACGAACGTTAAGTATCTTCATGATACCCATTGCTTCGTGGTTATGATTTTAAACTCAATTCATGCCGGCAGCAGGCTTCAGCCTACGGTTATCTTTGTCTTTGTGTATAATAAAAACCCGAAAGGATGTCAATCTTTAAAGCTATATATCAGCTGTTTTGCGCTTTTCTTGTTTAATTGAAGAACTTGACTTAAAAGCAAAAAGCACCTATGAACTAATAAAAAATTTTTCCAAGAAGGTAAAGCTTATTTCATGAAGTTGACCATACGACAAATCATTCAAAATGCCGCGGCAAAGGCGCACCGGCAGGGCGAGCTGCCGTCGGCCCATTTGCCGGAAATTGTTATTGACGAACCGAAACTGGATACCCATGGCGATTTTTCCACCAATATCGCCATGGTCATGGCATCCGCCCAGAAGAAACCGCCCCGCAAAGTGGCGGAAGCCATTTTGAAATACCTGGATGATCCGGATCATGTCATTGCGAAAACAGAAATCGCCGGGCCCGGTTTTATCAATATTTTTATCGACCCGGCCTCCTGGCTTCCGGTTTTAAAGACCGTCCACGAACAGGATGGCCGCTTCGGCGCCTTGGATATCGGGCAGGGGAAAAAGGTTCAGGTTGAATTTGTCAGCGCCAACCCGACCGGCCCCCTGCATGTGGGGCACGGCCGCGGAGCGGCCGTCGGCGACAGCGTGGCAAATATCCTGTCTTTTTGCGGGTATAAGGTTCAACGAGAATACTATATCAATGACTCCGGCCGCCAGATCCGGACGCTGGGACGGTCGGTTTTTTTAAGGTATCAGCAGCTGTTCGGCGAGGACATCGCATTTCCCCAGGACTGTTACCAGGGCGACTACATTGTTGATATCGCCAATGAAATCAAAAAATTAAAAGGAAACAGCCTGCTCGATTTGGGCGATGACAAGGCCATCGGGTACTGCGCCCGGCATGCGGCCGACGTCATCCTGGCGGATATCAAAAAAGACCTGATCGCATTCGGCGTCATTCACGACGACTGGTTCAGCGAACAAAGCCTGTTCGATTCCGGCCATGTAGACCGGGTCATCAACGAATTTAAGGAAAAACAGGTCATCTATGAAAAAGACGGCGCGTCCTGGTTCAATACCACTCGTTTCGGGGATGAAAAAGACCGCGTGGTCGTCCGCAATAACGGCCTGACAACTTATTTTGCATCCGACATCGCCTATCACCACGACAAGTTTGCCCGGGGATTTGAACGCATCATCGATGTCTGGGGTGCAGACCATCATGGCTATATCCCGCGCATGACGGCGTCCATAGAAGCCTCCGGCTACAGCCGCGATCAGTTTAAAGTCATTCTGGTTCAGCTGGTGAATCTCCTGAGGGGGGGACAGCCGGTGGCCATGTCCACCCGGTCCGGCGAGTTTGTGACGCTGAAGGATGTCGTCGATGAGGTCGGCCGGGATGCCGCCCGCTTTATTTTTTTAACACGCCACTACGAAAGCCCACTGGATTTTGACCTGGAGCTTGCCAAGCAAAAGACCAATGACAACCCGGTTTACTATGTTCAGTATGTCCATGCCCGCATAGCGAGCATCGCCCGCAAAGGGAGGGAAAAAGGGATTTTGTCTGCGGACTGGGAGCCGGAGGCCGTTTCCCGGCTAACGGAGCCTGAGGAAATCCAGATCATGAAGGCCCTGGCGCGGTATCCGGAGACGGTCAACAGCAGCGCCGTTTATTTAGAGCCCCACCGGATCACCTTTTATCTCATGTCGCTTGCATCCTGTTTCCATGCCTATTACAATAAACACCGGGTCCTGACCGAGGATCCCATTCTGTCACGCGGCCGTTTATATCTGGTCCTGGCGGTGCAGAAGGTCATTCGAAACGGTCTTGCCCTTTTGGGAGTATCGGCACCGCGGAAAATGTAAGGCGAATTAGGCTGAAGGCTGAAGGGGTTTAGGCTGAAGGGTAATTATTCGTTATCACACAATAACATTGAACCAGAGGTCGAAGAAACCGGGAAGTCTTGAATTGCTTGATTGGCGCTTTACAAGTTGTTTTATAGCCTTCGGCCTTCAGTCTTCAGTCTATTTGCCTGGACGGGTACGGCCATCAGACAACAAGCACCGAGCAAGTATGGTCCACCTCTCATGAAGACAAAAAAAGAAAGTGAAGATATTTCCGGCAAAACCGGACGAAAAAGCACCACCCTCTGGCTCTGCATTATTTTCTTCGTGTCGGCCTGGATGTTCGTTCTCGGTGTTCTGGTGGGGCGGGGAACGGCGCCGGTGTATTTCGATATTGAATCGCTGCAGAAGGAACTGGCTGCGTTAAAAGAAGCCGTGCAGAAGAAAGAATGGGAGTGGTACAAAAACCGATCCGAAGCAGTCCCTGACAACCCCGATCTCGAATTTCACGAGGCGCTTAAAAAAAACCGGGTTGAATCACAGCTCGGTCCGGAAGCAGGCCGTACCGACATACCGGCCGAAAATATTAAAAAGGTTCCGGTATCTGAAGGGAAAAAACCACCTGAAAACAGGGCCGAACCGGCTGAGGCCGTTGAGGGCCTGAAGGCCTCGGCCGACAACGATAAAACGACAGGCAGTTTTACAGTCCAGGTGGCGGCGTTAAGGGAAGCCAAGCTTGCCGATGCGAAGGTGGCCGAATTCATCCGGAAGGGATATCCGGCATTCCGCACTTCCGGAACGGTCTCCGGGCAGGGGACCTGGTACCGTGTGCGAATCGGAAGCTTTAAAGACAGGACAGAGGCTTCACGGATGCTGGAACGGCTGAAAAAGGAGAAGATCAGCGGGATCATTGTGAACAAATAGACTGAAGGGTTTTAGGCTGAAGACTGAAGCTGGATAGACTGAAAGTTAATTATTCGTAATTATATAAAAATATTGAACCAATGGTCTAAGAAACCAATTATTTTTTAGCCTTCAGTCTTCAGCCTATATACCTAAGAGGCTTGAAATGAAAATTACCAAAGAAGAAGTCCTGCATGTGGCTCACCTGGCGCGGCTTGAAATTGAGGAGCGCAGCATCGATCTCCTGTCCGTCCAGATTGGCAAGATTCTGGAATATGTGGACATGCTCGGCCAGGTGAACACCGATGGGATCAAGCCCACCACCCATGCCATTTTTCTGACCAATGCCTTTCGCGAGGATTCCGAAGCCGTTAACATGGACCGGGAAAAAACCCTGGCCAACGCTCCGGACAAACAGGAGGGCAATTTTGTGGTTCCCAAGGTAATTGACTGATATGAAACTTTATGAACTGACCATTCACGAAGCCCATGCCTTGCTGAAAAAAAAAGAAATATCCGCCCGGGAACTGACCCGTTCGGTGTTGGATCGAATTGCAGCGGTTGAACCGAAAATCGGCGCCTATCTCACGGTTGCAGCCGATGCTGCCCTGGAGCAGGCCCGCACGGCCGATCAAATGATATCCTCCGGACTGGTCCAGCCGCTTTGCGGCATCCCGCTGGCGATCAAAGATCTGATCTGCACCGAGGGGCTGCCGACCACCTGCGCATCGCGGATACTGGAAAATTTCGTACCGACGTATGACGCCACCGTCATGCAGAAACTCAAACAGACAGGTGCGATTACCATCGGCAAGGCAAACATGGATGAATTTGCCATGGGGTCTTCCACTGAAAATTCGGCCTTCAAGCCGACCCGCAATCCCTGGGAGCTTAACCGGATCCCCGGCGGGTCCAGCGGTGGATCGGCCGCGGCCGTGGCGGCCGACCTCTGCCTGGGCGCCCTGGGGTCGGATACGGGTGGTTCCATCCGGCAGCCGGCCTCGCATTGCGGCGTTGTGGGGATAAAACCGACCTACGGCCGGGTATCGCGCTACGGACTGGTTGCCTTTGCCTCATCCCTTGACCAGATCGGGCCTCTGGCCAAAGACGTCACCGATTGTGCCATCCTTTTAAACGCCATCTGCGGATATGACGCCAAAGATTCCACATCGGTCCCTGAACCGGTGCCGGATTTTACCGCCGCCCTGACAGAGGGACTCAAAGGGCTGACCGTTGGTATTGCCGCTGAATACAGCTCCTCCGAGGGGCTCCACCCCGAAGTGTCGGCTGCCTTTCAACATGCCGTCAGGCTCATTGAAGGCCTGGGGGCTAAAACCGTTTCAGTATCCCTGCCTCACACCCGCTACGCCGTGGCGGCCTATTACGTGATTGCCCCCTGCGAAGCCAGCTCGAACCTGGCCCGTTACGACGGAGTGAAATATGGTTTCAGGGATAAAAATTCCGAGAACCTGCTGGACATGTACCGCCGAACACGCTCGGCAGGATTCGGACCGGAAGTCCAGCGGCGGATTATTATCGGCACCTACGCTCTTTCAGCCGGTTATTACGATGCCTATTACAAAAAAGCTTCCCAGGTACGGACCCTGATTATGAACGATTTTAACAGGACCTTTGAAACCTGCGATGTGATTCTGTCGCCGGTGGCACCTACACCGGCCTTTGTCATCGGTGAAAAAACGGAAGATCCGCTGACCATGTATCTTTCCGATGTTTTTACGCTTTCAGCCAACCTGGCCGGGATTCCGGGAATGTCCGTTCCCTGTGGGTTTTCAACCGAAGGGCTGCCCATCGGTCTTCAATTGATGGGCAGCCATTTCAGGGAAGAAACACTCCTGAAAACGGCTTATAATTTTGAGGGCGCAACCGATTTTCACCGGCGCAGACCGGAAATGTGAAAGAGACTGAAGGGGGTTAGGCTGAAGGCTGAAGGGGTTAGACTGAAGGGAATGCATGGACACACCAGGCTCAGGGCATTTGAACTGGCAGATGAAGTAGCGATGATGGTTTTATCGGGTAACCGCCGTATTTCCAAAAGATGAGCTATTTGGTTTGTCTTCTCAAATGCGGCGGGCAGCAGTTTCAGTTGCTCCCAACTTTAAGGTGTTGAATGGGCTGATTTGTGCCTTACGAGGTAGTCCTTAACTTTCAGCCTTTAGTCTTCAGTCTAAACACCTTGTGCTTTAGGTTTTCAGTCTGTCAACCTGAACAACCCCGGTCGGCAGGCATTGCGGTCGGCTTCGAGGTAGGGAATAACTTTTATAACAATTAAGAGGAGTATATTTTCCATGCCCATCGAACCCCAGGGAGAAGACCTGCGCAAAGCGGTCAAATGGATTGCAGAAGCGCGTCAGGACAACCCGGATAAAAAGAACCGGCAGCTTATTGAAGCCGCCTGCCTAAAGTTTAACCTGTCTCCCAAGGATGCCGAGTTTCTGGCGCGCTGTTTGAAAGAAGGCTGAAGGTATTCAGGCTGAAGACTGAAGGATGATAGACTGAAGGGAAAATATGCGGGATCATACAAAACTCAGGGCATTTGAGTTGGCAGATGAATTAGTGATGTTAGTCTACCGAGTGACTTCAGGTTTTCCAAATGAAGAGCTGTTCGGCTTGTCTTCTCAAATACGTCGTGCAGCAGTTTCTGTTCCTTCAAATATCGTGGAGGGTTGCGCCCGAGATACGGAAGCAGATTATCTCAGATTTCTTAATATCGCCTTCGGGTCATTAAGGGAATTGCATTATCAAATACATTTATCGAAACGTTTGGGGTTTTTGAGTGCTCAGGATTCATCAATGATTGAACCAATGGTCGAAGAAACCGAAAAGGTTTTGAATGGTCTGATTTGTGCTTTGCGGAATACCCCTTGACCTTCAGCCTTCGGCCTTCAGTCTATACCCCTATACAACATGTCTATCATAAAAGTACTTCCTGAAATACTTTCCAATAAAATTGCCGCCGGCGAGGTGGTTGAACGCCCGGCTTCGGTGGTGAAAGAGCTGGTTGAAAACGCCTTGGACGCCGGTGCCGGCCGCATCCTGGTTGAAATCGAAAACGGCGGCCGCTCCCTGATCCGGGTGTCCGACAACGGCAACGGCATGTCCCGCGACGACGCCCTGCTGTCCATTGAGCGCTATGCCACCAGCAAGCTGGCAAGCGACACGGATCTTTTCAGCATCCAAACCCTGGGGTTCAGGGGTGAGGCGCTGCCCAGCATTGCGGCGGTGTCGCGTTTTACCCTGATCACCCGCACCAAAGATGCGGACGCCGGCACCGGCGTTTATCTTGAAGGCGGCAAACTCATAAAGGTTGCCGACGAAGGCGCTCCGGTCGGCACCCTGGTATCCGTCCGGCAGCTGTTTTTCAACACTCCGGCGCGGCGAAAGTTTTTAAAAACCAGCGCCACTGAAATGGGGCACATCACCGACACCATTGCCACCATCGCTCTTGCCCGGCCGGATGTTCAGTTCCGGCTGCAGCACAACCGTAAAACCACCAAGAATTTTACGGCGGTGGATCCTTTCGTCCGGGCAGCCGATATACTGGGGCAGAATCTTTTAAAATCGCTTTACGAAATTGCTTTTAATGACGAAGCCGTTTCCGTCTCCGGATGGATTTCCGACCCCCGGGCAGCCCGCAGTTCAACCCAGGGGATCTACCTGTTTGTCAACGGACGGCCGGTGCGTGACCGGACAATCCAGCACGGCCTGATGGCCGGATACGAGCGGCGCCTGATGAAGGGACAGTTTCCGGTGGCGGTTCTTTTTTTAAAAGTCCCCTTTGACCGGGTGGATGTCAATGTCCATCCCACCAAAAACGAAGTTCGGCTGGCCGAGTCCGGCCGGGTTCATGATGGTGTCCGGGCGGCGGTGACAGCGGCGCTGGATCGAAGCGGACGGCCCGGCTGGGCGCCGACCCCGGCACTTTCAAGCGCCCCTGTCAAACCGGCTGCGCTGGCAGAGCCGGCAGCCCCCTTCAGGCGTCTGAGCCCCCAATTCAAATCGATTGTCGGTGAATCTCCAAAAAAAATTGTCCGCAGCCTCCCGCAGGACCAGTCGTCCCTCTGGGCGCCGGGCCGGCTCGATAACTGGCGGATCATCGGCCAGTTTCGCGGTACCTATATTCTGTGCGAGGCCGGCGAAGATCTGATCCTCGTCGATCAGCACGCCGCCCACGAACGCATCCGTTTTGAACAGCTCAAACGTCAGGCCGACTCTTCCCGCAAGGACAGCCAGGGCCTGCTGATCCCCCAGACCGTTGACCTTGATCAGCGCCAGGCCGCCGCTCTTTCCGAAGTACTGGACGGACTTCAGGATCTGGGATTTGACATCGAGCCTTTCGGGGGCAGCACATTTGTGGTCAAAGCGGTGCCCGCGGTGCTGGCCGGCCGTGAAATCGCGCCGCTCATCCGGGAAGCGGCGGAGTCCCTGGTGGAAACCGGATTCGGCGCCGGAATTCAAAAAGCTTTGGAGGACTGCCTGGTGGTTATGGCGTGCCACGGCACTCTCCGCGCCAACCGGTCACTTTCCGAAAAAGAGATGCAGCACCTCGTGGAGCAGCTGGGCCGCTGCGACGACCCTTCCCACTGCCCCCACGGCCGCCCCACCTGGGCAAGGTGGGATGTCCGCACAATCGAGAAATTGTTTGGGAGGATTGTTTAATAGACTGAAGGTGGTTAGCCCGGATATTTCATGAAAATTTTTCAGCAAGTTTTAAAAAGATCTTGATAATACACGGTTAGATTCAGAATTAAGGCAGAAACAAGCGGTACTCTTTGTTATCTCAATTGCATAAGGCAAATGCCTGAAAAATTTTCACCCGGTGGGCGAAATGCATTCGCCCATTTGCT
>JBFLWU010000071.1:0-17998 GCA_040757625.1 Thermodesulfobacteriota bacterium
GCGAAATGCATTCGCCCATTTGCTGCGTTATCCGGGGCTTGCGGTACGAAAAGTACAGCTGCACCCCGGAGTGCCTTGCAAATGAACGAATGCATTTCGTGAAATAACCGGGTTAAGGGCCAAGAGATGTCCCGCCTATCCGAAGACTATCATTAAGGGGGAATCATGCCGCATGTGCTCATTGCCGATGATGACCGCATATTGCGAAAGCGCATTGTGCGGGCAATTACCGATCAAAATGCCGGAATTGTCATTCATGAGGCCGACAATGGAGAGGAGGCCATAAACCTCATGAAGGGGCAGGCGATGGATTTGGTGATTACGGATATCCGGATGCCCAAAGTCAGCGGGTTGATGCTGCTGGCATTTTTAAATGCCTTCGCGCCGGCGGTACCCTGTTTTGTAATTACGGCCTACGGCACCGCACGCCTGAAATCCAAAATGCCTCCAGATCTGATTCGATTTTACGACAAACCGATTAATGCTGGTGAACTGGCCGTTTCGGCGATGGCGGTCTTAAGCCGACAACGGGATCCCAACACTTGCGGCGGAATCCAACTGCCGGATTTTGTTAATGTTGCCGCTAAAGCGCAGGCAACGGCCACCCTAACCGTGACCCAAGAGGGCCACCCCCCTTGCAAACTCTTTCTGAAAGGCGGCGAACTCATCGACGCTGTCATGGCCGATGAGCGCGGGGAAGCTGCTGCCATTCGTGCGATGTCTCTGCCGTCTCCGAATTATGCCATCGATTTCGGCCTTCCCGGCAATGTTGAACGAACCATCACAACTCCCCTGGCGCAGCTGCTACGTACTGTCAGCGAATGCTTTGATAAGACCTGAAGAACCAAACTGCCGCGGCAAATCTGTCACGGTTTTCCGGCTTAACCCTTACTATCGATTTGTATTCATTTTCTGCCGGACCTGGTTTTTCAGCCAGTCAAGCCAGGGGCCGAAGCCTTCTTCGGTCTTGGCGGACATTTCGAAAATCGGCATCTGCGGATGGACCTGTCGGATATAGTTGACGGCGGCCTGGCGGTCATAGTCGAGGTAGGGGAGCAAATCGATTTTGTTCAGCAGGGCCACGTCGCAGACCCGGAACATCAGCGGGTATTTGACCGGCTTGTCTTCTCCTTCGGTCACGCTGAGAATCACGGCCCGGGCGTCTTCGCCGATATCGAATTCGGCCGGGCAGACGAGGTTACCGACATTTTCAACGATCAGGCAATCGATTGCATCGAGGTCGAGGTCTTCAGCCGCTTTGCCGATCACGTGGGCGGCCAGGTGGCAGTCCCCACCGAACTCGTCGGTATTGATCTGGACCACCGGCGCCCCTGTCTTTGCCAGCCGGTCGGCATCGTTGGAGGTGCAGATATCCCCCACAATCACGGCGCTTTTGATCTCCGGCAGAATGCGGGCCAGGGTTTTTTCCAGGGTAGTGGTTTTACCCGATCCCGGAGAACTCATCAGATTCAGAACAAAGACCCCTTTATCCGCAAACTTCTTCCGGTTCAGCGCGGCCATGGTGTCATTGGCGTCCAGCACCTTGCGAACGACTTTAATTTCCATTTTTTAAATCCTTGAATTAGTGCTTTATACTATAATTTCAGTGACAAGTTTTTATATTTTTTCACCGCCCGCTTCGCTCAAGACGCAAAGGCCGCAACGTTGAATATTTTTTTATTTGCCGTTGAGGGGTCGGCAGATATAGATCAAGGATGTTTCCTTTTCTTCTGAAATGTGCGTTTATGCTTTTCGCCCTCTCAGCGGAAAGCATAAAATTATTTGCTCTGCGTCCGCTGCGCCTCCGCGGTGATATTAAATTTATATTCTTATTAATCTTAATCCGTTACTTCTATAGAAATGATATCTATCTCCCGGCCGGACAGAATGTCGACCTCGCCGTTTTGACACGTTTTGCACCTGAAATCCGGTCCGGTGACGGTCCATTCGATCTTGCAGCCGCGGCATTTAACCACCACCGGGACCTCTTCGATATCGAGGGTTGAACCGGCAAAGGGCGTATCCTTAGTGACCACTTCAAAACAGAATCGCAGGCTGGCGGGAACCACCGCAGCCAGTTTGCCGATTTTCAGGTTCACCTTTTCGACCCGGATATCTTTACTTCCGGCCGGAAGCGACGCCGTGGCGATTTCCACGATCTGCAGTGCGATTCCCATTTCGTGCATGCAATGATCCTACTCTAATTATTCGATGATACAGAGCACATCCCCCTTGGCGACCGAATCCCCCGGCTCGAAATAAACCTGTTTGATGGTGCCGGCCGCCGGCGCCGCCAGGGCGTTTTCCATCTTCATGGCTTCCAAGACCGCGACGGTCTCGCCCGCCCTGACGCTGTCGCCGATCCCTTTTTCAAACCTGACGATCATGCCCGGCATGGGCGCCTCCAGCGGGGTGCCGGCCGGGCAGCTGCCCGCCCCCGATTTCGGCCCGGCGGCTTTCGCCTTTTTTGCCGGCTGAGCCTCTGCCGGGGCCTGGACGCGGTCGAGCGCCGCTTTCTCTTCTTCTCGGGCCCGGCTGGGAACTGTGCGTGGGGTTTCGATGGTTTCAACCTTGCCGCTTACCGGTTCCACCCCCACCTCGTAATAGGTATCATCGATATAGACGTTGAACATCCGCAGATTTTTCCCCCTGGGCGGAGTTTCCTTCCGGGGCTTTTCCATCAGCTTGCCGGCTTTGGCCTTGGCGACCAGCTCGGCTTCAACCCTGACCGCTTCCATTGTTTTGGGTTTTGTTTCCGGCGGCGGTGCTTCCTTGCCGTATTTCCATTTTAAAAAGCGTTTGCCGGTAACCGGGTACAGCGCGTAAATCAACACATCGTCCGGATCGTTTGTCAGGTCCTTGACCGCCTCTCTGGCTTTTTCCATCTCCGGAGCGATGATCTCCGCCGGACGGCAGGTGATGGGGGTTTCCCCGCCCTTGTAGCACTTTAGCGCTTTCTGCTGAAGCGCTGGATCGATGGGGGCGGCCGTTTCCCCGTAAAGGCCGAAGCACAAATCTTTGACCTGGTCGGTGATCATTTTATAGCGCTCGCTGGGGTCGTCAAAGAGGACGTTGTTCACCGTCTGAATACCCACAATCTGGCTGGTGGGTGTCACCAGGGGGATCTGGCCCAGATCCTTTCTGACCCTGGGAAGCTCGGCGAAAACCTGGTCCAGTTTGTCCAGCGCGTTCATTTCCTTCAGCTGGTTGACCAGGTTGGAAAGCATGCCGCCGGGGGTCTGGTGCAGCAGCACATTGATATCGATGACCGACACCCGGGTATCGTCCAGCAGGTGCCGATATTTGGGCAGAATCTCTTTTTCCAGTATGTCGTTGATCGCCGCCAGCTGTCGGATATCAAAGCCGGTATCGCGACTGGTGCCCAGCAGGGCCATTACCAGGGGTTCGATGGCGGCGTGCGACGTTCGAAAGGCAAAGGGCGTCAGGCACGTGTCCAGCATGTCCACGCCGGCTTCCACGGCTTTTAGCTGGGCCATGGAGGCCATGCCGGAAGTAAAATGGCTGTGCAGGTGAATCGGAACGGTCACGGTCGCCTTCAGGGCCTTGACAATGGCGTAGGCGTCATAGGGCGCGATCATGCCGGCCATGTCCTTGATGCAGATGCTGTCGGCGCCCATGCTTTCCAGATCTTTAGCCTTCTTGACGTAGTAATCAAGGGCATACACCTCGCCGCCCATGCGCGCTTCCGTCAGGGTGTAGCAGATACAACCCTGAAAATGCCTGCCGCTGGACTTGATGATCGGCACAACCGTTTCAAAATTGCGATAATCATTGAGCGCGTCAAAGGTTCTGAAGATGTCCATGCCGTTTGCAACCGTTCTCTCGATAAAGGCGCGGGCGACGTCATCCGGGTAATTGCGATAGCCCACCAGGTTCTGTGCTCTCAGCAGCATCGAAACCGGCGTTTTTTTGATATAACGCTTGAGGGTCCGGAGGCGTTCCCAGGGATCTTCGTTGAGAAAGCGGTGCATGGTGTCAAAGGTGGCGCCTCCCCATATTTCCATGGCCCAGAAACCGACCTCGTCCATCATCTCGGCGACGGGGATCATGTCTTCGGTGCGCCCCCGCGTGGCAAACAGTGACTGGTAGCCGTCCCGCAGGGACAGGTCTTCTATCTTGACCGGGTTTTTGGCTTTGGGCCGGTCTTTGGCGTAATTCATCTTTGTCATTTTAACCTGATCGTGCTTGTTCATGGTAGTCCTATCCTTAACTTGTAAGCTGGTTTCATCGTGTTGGAAATCAAGGTTTTCATCTGCTAGGCATTTAATGTTCACCGGTCCGGCCGGGTATAGCCCCCGTGGGAGCCGTAACCACCTGACGGAATCATAACCGCACGGCAGCGGCCCCGCTCAAGTTCCTCATCATTTTTCATGCAATGTTCAGGTATTAAACGTTCTCAACTGCATCAGCGTCCGCACCTGCATCTGGGCCTGCCGGCCGCTGACGCCCCAGATGTTCATCCGGGATGTCAGGCCGGCATTGGTCAAGGTCGTTTGGTCGCGCTCGGGTGCTTCCATCTCCATATAACGGTTGACCGCAGCGATGGCTGCGGCCATTTTTTTTTCGTCATCCATCGGATCTCCATCAGACCGGAATATTTCCGTGTTTTTTGGGCGGTCGGGTTTCGCGCTTGGTACCCATGGCTTCAAGGGCGGCAATCAGCCGCGGCCGGGTTTCCATCGGCCGGATGACGGCATCGATATACCCGCGGTTGGCCGCACGATAGGGATTTGAAAACAGGCTTTCATATTCCGAAATTTTGTTTTTCCTCTCCGCCGCCGGATCCGCCGCCGTCTGAATGGCCTTGCGGTGAATGATATTGGCGGCGCCTTCGGCGCCCATCACCGCGATCTCCGCGCTGGGCCAGGCAAAGGCCATATCGGCCCCCAGATCCTTGGAACACATGGCCAGGTAGGAGCCCCCGTAGGCCTTGCGGGTGACCAGCAGCAGCTTGGGCACGGTGGCTTCGGAATAGCACCACAGCAGCTTGGCGCCGTGACGGATAATACCGCCCCACTCCTGCTGGCTCCCGGGCATATAACCGGGCACATCGGCAATGGTCAGCATCGGGATATTGAATGCGTCGCAGAAACGGATAAACCGGGTGGCCTTGTCGGACGCGTTGATATCCAGCACGCCGGCCCGCACCATCGGTTGATTGGCGATAATGCCGATGGTCCTGCCGTTTAACCTGGCAAAGCAGACGATGATATTCTGGGCATAAAGGGCGTGCGGCTCGAAGATTTCGCCGTTGTCGACAAGCGAAAGGATCACCTTTTTCATATCGTAGGGCTTGTTGGCCCGGTCGGGAATAATAGTGTCCAGCGCCGGGTCCGTCCGCGCGGGATCATCCCCCGTATCCACCCGGGGCGGATCCTCCATGTTGTTTGACGGCAAATAGGACAAGAGCGCCTGGATCCGGGCGATGGCGTCCGCGTCACTTTCACAGGCAAAATGGGCCACGCCGCTTTTCTTGTTGTGGGTCATGGCACCCCCCAGCTCTTCAAAGGATATCTCCTCGCCGGTTACGGCCTTAATGACTTCCGGTCCGGTGATGAACATGTAGCTGCTGTTTTTGACCATGAAAATCCAATCTGTCATGGCCGGCGAATACACGGCGCCGCCGGCCGTGGGCCCCATGATGGCGGAAATCTGCGGAATCACCCCCGATGCCGCTGAATTGCGGAAAAATATCTGGCCGTAACCGGAAAGGGCGTCCACTCCTTCCTGTATTCGCGCCCCGCCGGAATCATTGATGCCCACAAAAGGGACGCCGGCCTTTAATGCCAGGTCCATGACCTTGCAGATTTTCTTGGCATGCATTTCCCCCAGGCTGCCGGCCCGGGAGGTGAAATCCTGGGAAAACGCGAAAACCGGCCGGCCGGACACCAGGCCGTGTCCGGTCACCACCCCGTCGGAGGGAATGTCGACCGTTCCCATTTCAAAATTAACGCAGCGGTGCTCGACAAACATATCAATTTCACGGAATGTGCCGGCATCAAACAGCAGGTTCAGGCGCTCGCGTGCGGTCAGTTTGCCGCTTTCATGCTGTTTGGCCACAGCGGCATCTCCGCCCATCTTCAGGATTTTCTGTTCCCGCCCGATTAACTCTTGTATCTTGTCTTCAATAATACCCATTATCGCATTCCTTTTTTTTCAAGTAACGCCAGCAGGTCATTTGCCGCAGCCGCGGGCGTGACCGCTCCGGCGGCAACCGCCTGCTTTATTTTCGGCAATTGCGCCTGTACCTCTTTGTTGCTGAAAAAACGCGCTTTCAGCCCTTCTTCCACCAGCATCCACATCCAGTCAAAGGCCTGGTTGCGGCGTTTTTGGTCAAATTCTCCCGTGGCCGTCAGTTTTTCCCGATGGTCCAAAACAGTATCCCATACCGCGTCGATGCCCGTCAGCTCCAGTGCGCTGCAGGTCAGCACCGGCGGCGACCAGGAGGGCGACGACGGCGTGAGCAGGCTGAGGGCGTTTTCATAAGCTTTTTTCGCCAGCCGGGCTTTTTCAATGTTGTTGCCGTCGGCCTTGTTGATGACAATGGCGTCGGCCAGCTCCAGAATCCCTTTTTTGATACCCTGAAGTTCATCCCCGGCGCCCGCCAGCATCAGGACCAGAAAAAAATCCACCATGGATGCAACCCGGGTTTCCGACTGGCCGACCCCCACGGTTTCAACAATCACAACGTCATACCCGGCGGCCTCGCAGATGTGCATGACCTCGCGCGTCCTTCTGGCAACCCCGCCCAGGGTTCCTTCGGTTGGCGAAGGCCGGATAAAAGCCTTTTCTTCCAGAGCCAGCTTATCCATCCGGGTTTTATCGGCCATGATGCTGCCGCCGCTCCGGGAACTGCTGGGATCTACGGCCAGAACCGCCACGCTCAGCCCCTTGCGGATCAGCATCATGCCGAAAGTTTCAATGAACGTGCTTTTGCCCACCCCCGGAACACCGGATATCCCCAGTCGGATCGCCTGGCCGGTATAGGGAAGCAGTCCGTCCAGAATCGCGGCGGCCAATTCCTGATGAGCCGGCAGTGAGCTTTCCACCAGCGTGATGGTTTTTGCCAGCATGCGCCGGTTGCCTTCCCGGACGCCGTTAAGGTATGGCTCTACGCTGTCAGTCGTCATGGTTCGCTTTGCTCTTTTGCTCCAGTGCATTCAGCACCTGATTGACCGAATCCGTCACGACGGTTCCCGGCCCGAAGATGCCGGCAACGCCCTGGCCATATAAAAACTCATAGTCCGCAGGGGGAATGATGCCGCCCGCCACCACCAGAATATCCCCGCCGCCTTCTTGTATAAGTGCTTCCAGCAGATGGGGGATCAGCACCTTGTGCCCGGCCACCAGGGTCGACACCCCGACGACGTGCACATCGTTTTCAACCGCCATGCGGGCGACTTCCTCCGGCGTTTGAAACATGGGGCCGATGTCCACGTCAAACCCCATATCGGCATAAGCGGTGGCAATCACCTTGATTCCGCGGTCGTGTCCGTCCTGGCCCATCTTGGTGACCAGCATGCGCGGTCGCCGCCCGTGCCGCTCATGAAAATCGTCGGTTCTTTTCCGCAGGGAGGCTACGATTTCACTATCACCGAACTCGGCCGCATACACCCCGGAGATGCACTGGGTGGTGGCCACAAAGCGCCCGAAAACCTTTTCCATCGCTTCTGATACCTCTCCAACAGTCGCCCGGGCCCGCATGGCCGGAATACAGACCTCCAGCAGGTTGCCGCCGCCTTCAGCACTTTGGGTAACGGCGGCCAGCGCCTGAGCTACGGCCTGCGGATCGCGCCGGACCTTTGTTTCCTTTAATCTTGCGATCTGCTCGTCGCGGATGGCGGCCGGAACCTCGAACACGTCCGTCAATATTTCCTCTTCCACCCGATATTTATTCACGCCCACGATAATATCCTTGCCCTGATCGATTCTAGCCTGGGCCCGGGCGGCGGATTCTTCTATTTTCATTTTGGGCATACCCGATTCAATGGCTTTGGCCATGCCGCCCAGCTTCTCGACTTCCGCAATTATCTTCTTGGCCTCCTTGACGATTGAATGGGTCAGATATTCAACATAATAGGAGCCGCCCAGCGGATCCACCACCTGGCAAACCTTGCTTTCCTCCTGGACGATGATCTGGGTATTTCTGGCAATGCGGGCCGAAGTTTCGGTGGGCAGCCCCACCGCCTCGTCAAAGGAATTGGTATGCAGCGACTGGGTGCCGCCCAGTACCGCCGAGAGACACTCCAGCGCCGTCCGTACGATATTGTTATAAGGATCCTGCAGGGTCAGGCTCCAGCCCGATGTCTGGCAGTGGGTCCGCAGCATCAGGGAGCGGGGGTCTTTGGGGCTGAACTGCTGCATCAGCTCGTTCCACAGCAGACGGGCCGCCCGCAGCATGGCAATGTCCATGAAAAAATTCATTCCAATGCCGAAGAAAAAGGACAGGCGCGGGGCAAAATCGTCAATACCCAGTCCGGCCTTGAGCGCCGCCCGCACGTATTCCAGTCCGTCCGCCATGGTAAAGGCCGTCTGCAGGACCGAATTGGCGCCCGCTTCCATCATATGGTAGCCGCTGATGCTGACCGAATTAAAACGCGGCATCCTCTTTGAGCAATACCCGATGATATCCGACACGATCCGCATGGACGGCTCCGGCGGATAAATATAGGTGTTGCGGGTCAGATATTCCTTGAGAATATCGTTCTGGATCGTGCCGGTCAGCTTGTTCTGCGGGACCCCCTGTTCTTCGGCTGCCACGATAAAAGCGGCCAGGACGGGCAGGACCGCACCGTTCATGGTCATGGAAACCGACATGTCGTCCAGCGGAATCCGGTCAAAGAGGAGCTTCATGTCTTCAACGGTGTCGATGGCGACCCCGGCCTTGCCCACATCCCCCATCACCCGGGGGTGGTCGGAGTCGTACCCCCGGTGCGTGGCCAGGTCAAATGCCACTGAAAGCCCCTTTTGCCCGGCGGCAAGATTCTTGCGGTAAAACTCGTTGGATTCCTTTGCCGTGGAAAAACCGGCATACTGGCGGATGGTCCAGGGCCTGCCGGCGTACATGCTGGCCCGAACGCCCCGCACAAAGGGAGAAAAACCCGGGAGCGTGTTGACAAAATCCAATCCTTCCAGATCTTCGGCCGTGTAAAGCGGCTTGACCAGGATTCCCTCCGGCGTCATCCAGTTGAGGCTCTCAACCGGTTCACCCAATTCCTTTTTAACGAGTGCAGACCACTTTTGCTTGTCTGGATGTTCTGACATGTGCGGCTCCTCTTTTCAAAAGTCTCTTTTCCCTTATGCCTGATGCAAAACGATGAAGACAGCAGGTCAACGTTCACAAAGCTCAACCAGCACGCCGTTGGTGGCTTGCGGGTGGATGAACGCGATTTTAGCCCCCCCGGCGCCGCGCCGGGGAACCTCATCGATCAGCCGAACGCCCTTTTCCTTTAACTCGCTCAAAGCAGCCTCGATATTTTCTACCCGAAAGGCTACATGATGAATGCCTTCACCTCTTTTCGCCAGAAATTTGGCGATCGGGCTTTCTTCGGAAGTCGGTTCCAGAAGTTCCACTTCGCTTTCGCCCACCGGGAAAAAAGCGGTGGTAACCCGCTGGGCCTCGACTGTCTCAACCCCCTCATATTCAAGCCCCAATTTGTCCGTCCAAATATCTTTACCTGCTTCAATCTTGTTAACGGCAATCCCGATATGATCAATTTTAATAACTTTCATTCAGCACCTTTCTCTTATTGGCAGGAAACGCTTCCGGTAAAAAAATTCGCGCCTCGGGTTTATGTCCCCATCCTGAAAGAGCAAAATCCCACAAAGCTTTTCAGGCCCTGTCCACCGCCGGATTATACGATTTCAAAACCATTTATTTTTCAGGAACAGCAATACGCCGATAGCCGACAAAGTAAACGAAATCCCGCACGTTATAAAGAATGCAAAAGATGAATGTTGAAACGGCAGATCAACATTCATCCCATATATGCTTGCCACCAGTGTCGGAATCATGAGGATGATCGTAACCGATGTCAGAAATTTCATTACAATATTCAGATTGTTTGATATGACCGAGGCAAAAGCATCCATCATCCCGCTTAGGATGTTGCTGTAAATATTCGTCATTTCAATAGCCTGCCGGTTATCAACAATTACATCATCCAGTAAATCCTTGTCGTCTTCATTCAATTCAATCGATTTGATTTTCTGGAAGCGCTCCAACATGAGCTCATTGGATTTTAACGAAGTGGCAAAGAAAACAAGGCTCTTCTCAATGTCCAGCAGTTTGATCAGCTCCTCATTTTTCATCGATCGTTGTAATTCCTTTTCAACTTCGTTGCTCCTCTTATTGATTTCCTTCAGATATTTCAGGTAGAAAAACGCCGTCCGGTGAAAAAGATTCAAGATAAAACGTTTCCGGTTTTCAGTCGAAACGTTTTTTATCTTACTCTTAAACATATCCAAGGCTTCAATGATATCCCACATGCATATGGTAATAATTATATTTTCAGTGAGAATGATGCCGACCGGCAATGTTGAATACGGAATTCCCGAATTGTCTCTGTCAAATATCGGAATCCTTAAAATAATTAAAATAATGCTGTCTTCGGTTTCGATTCTCGATCTTTCATCAACATCCAAAGAATCTGTCAAAAAATCCAAAGGAATAGATAATTCCTTTGACAGATTCGCCAGTTCGTCTGTAACAGGGCTTGAAACATTCACCCAGCAGTTTTTTTCAATCTGATCAATCGGGGTGAATCCATTGCCTGCTGTTTTAAATATTTTAATCATCCGGCTATTTCGCTCCCGCTGCAACCGCTAGCCATTCTTTTTTGGGCGGCCTCTATTAGAAGCTATCTCAAAATATATAATTGAAGAACCCTGCAGCAAGCCGCAGGGAATCTTCGACCGTAAGGACTTAAAATCTGATTATATATTCGCTCGCTACCCCCGCAGCAAGCTGCGAGGAATGCGCTCGCTGTTGCGGTTCAGGCGTCGGGGAGTATTTACCTGTTCTCCGGTCCATCCCGGGACGGACCGCCAACAAACGGTAAAGTGAAGAGGTCTCACTCCATAGGCACTTGAAATATAACTCCCCAGCTTCTCAATCATTTAGACATATTTTTTTGAGATTACTTCTAAAATTTTGCTCTGACCTTCTTGAATCCGGGCAGCGCATTGCGGATGGTTTTGTCGTCCACGCAATAGGCTATCCTGAAATGCCCGGGTCCGCCAAAGCCGCTGCCGGGGACCGTCAGAATCAGTTCCTCCTGCAGCATTCTGACGAATTTGACATCGTCGGGGTCCGGGGTCTTCGCAAAGAGGTAAAACGCCCCGGCCGGTTTTGTAAATTCATAACCGCAGGCTGCAAGCCCGTCACACAGCAAATCGCGTTTGCGGGCATAAACCGATACATCCACGCTGGCCCCCTGAACCGCCGCAATTACCCGCTGCATCAGGGCCGGGGCGCTGACAAAGCCCAGTATCCGGTTGGCAAGAGCCATCCCGGCCATGAGCTCGTTTTTTGAAGACACATCCGGACCGACTGCAAGAAAACCGATGCGCTCCCCGGGAACGGAAATGTCCTTTGAATATGAAGTGGCCATGATGCTGTCCGGATAGCACGAAAATATGCTCGGTACCTTTGCTCCGTCATAGACAATCTTGCGGTAGGGCTCATCCGAAATCAGATAGATCGTCCGTCCCGATCTTTTGGACCGTTCCCGCAGAAGGGCGCCCAGCTCCGCCAGACTCTCCTTTGAATAGATCTGGCCGGTGGGATTGTTGGGTGAGTTGATGAGCACGGCTTTGGTTTTCGCGGTAATTGCCGCATCGATGGCGTTGCAGTCCAAGGTAAAATCCGGCCGGGTAGGAACCGTTTTCAAAACGCCGCCGGGGTTGGACGCATAAAAGTTATATTCGACAAAATAAGGGGCCGGGGTGATGACCTCATCGCCAGGATCCAGAATGGTTTTCAGAATGACATTCAGCGCCCCCGCCGCCCCGCAGGTCATGATCACCTCTTTGCCCGTAATCCGGATCTCCTGTTCATCGGACAGATAGGCGGCAACCGCCTCGCACACGTGCGGATAGCCGCTGTTGGGCATATACCCGTGGCTGCCGGGCGCTGAAGCATCCACGGCATTTTTGAGAGCCCTCTGGAATGCATCCGGCGGCTCAAGGTTCGGGTTGCCCAGGCTGAAATCAAACACCTTGTCGGCGCCGTGGAGCGCCTTGAGGCGTGCGCCTTCTTCAAACATCTTGCGGATCCAGGATGACTTTGCCAGTATAGCCTCAATATTTTTTGCGATCGTCATATTAGAAAACCTCCCCTTCAGCTGACGGATTCAACCGATTTTACTTCAGGAACCTGTTCTTTGAGCATTCTTTCGATCCCTTTCTTAAGGGTCATTTGGGACATCGGGCAACCGGAACAGGCCCCTGTTAATCGCACCGCTACGACGCCCTCGGTGATCGCTACCAGTTCAACGTCCCCGCCGTCGGCCTGAAGCATCGGACGGATTTTATTGATTGCCGCCTGAACTTTTTCCTTCATGATGGCTCCTCCCTTGTCGCTTTTATCCGGGCTGTCCTTAAATAACACAGATTTAGGTCATCCGGCAACGAAAGTATCAAATTCTGCTGCTCATAAAGTTCTTTTTAAAAGTTCCAAATGTTCCCTCACGGATAGCCGCCCGCATCCGATTCATCAGGTCCAGGAAAAAATGAACATTATGAATGGTATTCAAGCGATAGGCCAGAAGCTCCTTTGCCAGAAAGAGATGCCGCAGGTACGCTCTTGAATAGTTCCGGCAGGTATAGCAGCCACAGCCGGGGGCAACCGGCCCGGTATCCTTCCGGAAGCAGGCGTTGCTGATATTGATGGCGCCTCCGTCCGTAAACAACTGTCCGTTTCTGGCATTGCGGGTGGGCAGAACGCAGTCGAACATGTCCGCCCCCAGGCTGACCAGGTTGACCAGGTCCTCCGGGGTCCCCACCCCCATGACATATTTGGGTTTTTCAACCGGCAGCTGCGGCAGGGTCAGCGCCGCCGTCTCCAGCATGACGTCCTTGGGTTCGCCCACGCTCAATCCTCCGACGGCATAGCCGTTAAAACCGATTTCCACCAGTTCGGCAGCCGATTCGCCGCGAAGGTCGCTGAACATCCCGCCCTGGACGATCCCAAAAAGCGCATCCTTTCCCCGGCTGTGCCGATCGTGAAATTCCTTGCAGCGCCTGGCCCAGCGCGTGGTCAGGTCCATGGCTTCGCGCACGGCGCTCTTTTCTGCCGGATACTGGATGCACTGATCCAGACACATGATGATATCGGAGCCCAGACACAGCTGGATTTCCACCGATTTTTCCGGTGTCAGCAGGTGGGTGGAGCCGTCGATATGCGACTGAAAGGTCACACCGTCTTCCGTAGTCCTGGAAAGCTTGGCAAGGGAAAAGACCTGAAACCCGCCGCTGTCGGTCAAAATGGCCCGGTCCCAGTTCATAAACCGGTGAAGCCCGCTGAACAGCTCGATCACCTCGCACCCCGGCCGCAGATACAGGTGATAGGTATTTCCCAGAAGGATCCGGGCCCCCGCTTCCTTCAGATCTTCCGGCGCCAGTGATTTAACCGTTCCCAGGGTGCCCACCGGCATGAATACCGGCGTTTCGATGGCCCCATGGGACGTTCTTAAAATTCCCGCCCGGGCGCCGGATTCGGTCGCCCGGGCTATGATTTCAAAATTACTCATAAAAATTACCCGCTGCTACGCGATAAACATCGCATCCCCGTAGCTGTAGAATCTGTAATTTTCAGCTGCCGCTTCCCTGTACGCCTTTAATATGGTATCCCGCCCGGCAAAAGCCGAAACCAGCATCAGCAGGGTCGATTTCGGCAGATGAAAATTGGTAAGCATGGCGTCCACAATCTTGAATTTATAACCGGGGTAGATAAAAAGATCGCAAGTGCCCTCTGCGCCAGCCAGCGTTCCATCTCTGCCTGCCAGGAACTCAAGGGTCCTCACACAGGTGGTTCCAACAGCGATGATGCGGCTCCCGGCCGCCCTGGCGCGGTTGATTTCCCCGGCCGCAGCATCGGAAACCGAATAGCGTTCGGAATGCATGCGGTGTTCCCGGATATCCGTCACCCGGACCGGCAGAAATGTTCCGTATCCGATGTGCAGCGTGATTTCAACAACCTTAACGCCTTTGGCCCTTATTCTTTTCAAAAAAGGCGCCGTAAAATGAAACCCTGCGGTCGGCGCTGCAATCGCGCCCCTGCGGGAAGCATAGACGGTCTGATACGTCCGGCGGTCATCCCGGGTTGATTCCTGATTATCTCCCCGCTTGATATAGGGCGGCAACGGAACGCGCCCGATTCCGTAGAGGAGCTTTTCAAAATTTTCCGGCGACCTGAACTTCAGCATATGGATATTGTTGTCAATGCCCTGCACCTCAGCGGTTAATCCCCGGTCAAAAAGCAGGATAGATCCCGTCCGGGCGGGTTTGGATGACTTGACCAGGCATTCGCATTCAAATTCATCGGCAGGGTGTTTGAGCGGACGTCTGCCGGCATAATCGAGAATCAGGACTTCGACCCTGCCGCCGGTAGTCTTTCGGCCATAAAGCCGCCCGGGGATGACCTCGGTGTTGTTAACCACCAACACGTCAAACGGCGCCAGCAGGTTTTCCAAATCGGCAAATCGGCGATGGGATAGCCTGCCGCTGCGGCGGTCCAGCACCAGCAGCCGGGATCGATCCCGCCGCGCTGCCGGATGCTGAGCGATCCGTTCTTCGGGAAGATCATAATCATAATCATCTAGAGAAAACATCGCGATCACTTCCTGCCCAGGTAAACCAGCCACAGACCGATGGCCATCAGGAAAAATCCGAATTTACGCAAGGTCCCCTCCGGCATCTCAAGCACTTTTTGAACATAAATCTTCATTTTTTCAGGAAAGACGAAATAGGGGAAACCTTCCACTATCATCACCATTCCCAGTACACATAGAAAAAAGTCCATAAAACCCCTCTTTTGAATGCTGATGAAGGTCTGTTTTTAAGCATTTAGGCTGATTTTTGTCAAAGTAAAATATGGGGACCAGGGCTTAAGGGGATCAGGTCTTCAATTGAAATGCAAATGATATGTTCTTGGGGTATTTGCGCCTTGGCGAGAAAATATAATTATTACGAGTCCGCCAAACCGAATGGGGTTATCGGGCCGCTAGGACAGGCTCTGTATAACCTCTTTTAATCTTAGAGAAAACGTTTCAGGTACGGATCTATCGCCGGACTTCCGGCACAGATCGATGGTTCGCTTCAATGTTTCCAGGCAGGTATGGCAGCGAATGCATTCCCTGGCGTGGCGTTCAATGTCCCGGCAGGTCAGTTCATCCAGTTCATTGTCGATGTATTCGGACAACTTTTCGAACATTGCCAGGCAGATTTTCATATCATGCGTATGAGCGTTCATTTCCATAATACTCTTGCAGTTTTTCTTTTAAAAAAAGACGCGCCCGATGGAGCCTGACTTTGACATTGGCCGGGCTGATCTTTAAAATCTGTGCGGTTTCTTCCGTTGAAAATTCCTCAATATCTCTTAACACGATAACCAGTCTGTATTTTTCGGGAAGCGATTGGATCGCATCCTGAATGGTATCCGACAATTCATCGTTCAGTAATTTATCGAGGGGAATTGCAGCCCAATCCGGCAGTTCGGTCTGGGCCGGTGCGTCCTCCCTGGGGATAAATTCTTCCAGGGACAGCTCCCTTTCCGGTGCGAACTTGGACTTTCTGCGTTTTTTTATACAGACGCTGCTGGCGATCCGGTACAGCCAGTTCTTGAATTTGGTTTCATAGCGGAAGTTTTTTAAATATTTGAATACATTTAAAAAGGTATCCTGAACCAGATCCTCGGCATCACTTGTATCCCGGCACATGCGCAAGCCGAAGTTATAAAGCCGCTGCTGATAACGCGTCACCAGATCTAAAAACAGATGTTTCTGGCCGGAATTGATGGCCGCGATCAGCTTGGAATCATCATCCTGTTTTTTTCTGCGTTTCGGATTTTTTGTCATCATTTTTGTTGCTTGTCACCTGACAAGCATCCCGCATTCAGGTGGAAACCCCCAGTTTGGGCAGAATATAGGCCTGCAGCAGGTACCAGGCGCCGATAAAAAGTACAAAAACCAGAATTTCTTTCATAGAATTTTCCCCTTCACTTATGTTTTTGCGTCGTAATTGTCCAGTATTTTTATGAAACCAGACTGTCCGGGAGGCAGGAAAACAAGGATCAGATCGCCATTCCCGCCTGTGAGACAAGAGCCGCCAACGCCGCATGACGGCCTTAGGCGACGTTATTCAACAGCCGGTTAAACCACACCACTACGTATTGAACCGGCTGGTTGTATTTGGTTACACGCGTGATCGAATAAACGCCTGGATTTGTTTGAGGGGGGCGTTCAATTCCTCTGACGATGGCAATGTCGCAGCGATCTGGTCAATATAGCCGCGTCGATGCAGCGCTTTAAAGGACGGCTGAAAATTAAGATCGTAGACCCAGCTGATCTGCAGCAGTTTTAAGTCGTTTAACGTCCTTAAATCCTCCAGGCGGGCATAGCGCCTTTCATAAAGCGCCGCTACAACCGCCGGCGAGCACAAAGGCTTGTCTGGAAGCCCCAAAACAATCGTTTGATTTGGTGCTCCACCTGGTCGCAGGCGGCACTGCCGGTAATAGTTGCAGAAAACCTTCCAGATATCCAGCTTGTCGGCATCCCGCAGCAATCGCATAAAAAACAGCATCCGCCCGTCCCGGATTTCAGGCAGAGCCGCTGCGTTGTGGTGGGCGATGGCGCTTGTAATCAAATCGATCTCCGGCGGCCGGCAGAACGACAACACCTCATGGGCAGCTATTTCGGCAATGCCCAGCTCGGCATGGTTTTCCGAGTCCCGGTCGCTGAATGTCCCATAGCGGCGGTATTGACTGAATCTTCCTATATCGTGAAGCAGGGCCATGGTTTTCGCCAGCAGCATATCCTCTGAATTTAAACCCGATTTTTTGGAAAGCAGGGCGATATTGCCGCAAACACGGAAGGTATGCTCATCTTTCAAACGAATGGCATGATTATCGTCGGGATTTTCAGAAATATACCTGGAAACGTAAGTTTTAAACCATGTTTTCAGCCGCTTAAAACCTTCTGGACTCATAAAAATGTTTCTTCAATCAGGTCGGCCAGCGGCACAATGTCCTCCAGCCCAAATGTCGGTACGTTCAACTGGATGTCGGCATTGGTTACCATGGCGATCAGTTTGGAATTCCCGGCTGAGAGCGGCTGCTGATGCCGTTCCTTGCGAAAAATCTCAATCTGGGGTTTATCGCCGTGTTTGAACCCCTCGGTTAGAACAAGGTCCATGTCCCGGAAGTATTCCCCGAGCTCATCCAGGGTTTCCCCCCGCCCATTTTTTACCATGACTATCGTCCCGGGCGCTGCCACAAGAACCGCTTCCGCCCCGGCGGCCTTATGCCGCCAGCTGTCTTTGCCCGGTTTGTCAAACACGAATTCATGAACGGCGTGCTTGATGACGCCGATGCGATACCCCCGCCGCTTTAATTCCGGGATCAGTTTTTCGAGCAGCGTGGTCTTGCCGGATTCAGATTTTCCCACAATCGAAATAATCGGTGGCATTTTGATTACCTTCAAAATTTATTGACGGATTTTATTCGGAAATTCGTTCCGAAACTAAGCCGCAAAACAGATTATGTCAAGCCCAACTTGACTGCGCCGCCGCCTAAAAAACAGAAGCCGATTTTCAGCACTGCTTGACAGCTAAACGCGCTTTCTCTATATCACCTTAGACATAATGTTTGCAGTTTGAAAAAAGTTGACCTGCCCCTTGCAAACGTGGGTTATGGTGAAAGAGAAACCTTACACCACAGAGCCATAACCAAGGAGGCAGGCCATGACAAATTTTACATTTA
>JBFLWU010000072.1:0-17420 GCA_040757625.1 Thermodesulfobacteriota bacterium
CGAATAACCAGTGCCCCCAGCGCTGACGGTCTTTCGCAAATTTCAGGAGAAATTCCTTCTTATGACAACGATGAGTTATATGCCATATGTAGCCTGGGATGAAATGTCGTCTCGCTCGTGGCATTTTTCAGCATCCTTCTTAGAAGGCTGTTTTTACCCCTAAAAAGTGAGCTCTAAGCATCACACAAGGTATCCACATGAAGTCCTTTTATCGTATTAACAACAGCTTATCTTGGTCAGACCCCAGTGCCATTTAGTCTAATGAAACCACGACAAATAGACATAATGATTCCTTTGCAAAATTATTATTCTTGGGGCTCAATGTTCACGTTAAACGCCAAAGGGCGCAGTAACCCGTAGGTCCTTGTTAGACGCGCTAAGGCCGGGCATTGTTGGAATTTATATCTGAAGTTTAGGGATATTATTTTCCTCCCGAATTCTGTTTCGCTCTCGAGGCTCAGTAAGGATATGGTTTTCGATTTCCTGCGCGAGAAGTTGAATTTCCTCATTCGATCTTACTTGCTCTCCAGAACAAACAAGTTTGAAAACAACTTCCGAGATGGTATCTGGCGTTACTTGCAATGCGCGATGACTGCTGCTGCTCCATTCAATGTTTTCGTTCGCCAACACGTATGAACCATCAATGACCGTGATCTGCCGTGTTGCACAATCAACCACAAGATGCTCTTTTTCCCACAGGAATGCATCTGTGTGTATGTGACCCTCATTCGTTCGTGGTTGTTTAGGATAATTGTAGTCTTTAGGCCTGAGAAAGTCTTTGCGAACCCAAACTGACGCTTTATCAGCAGCGGTTTTGATAAGGGTCGTTTCAATGCGGTGAGCTATAACGGCAGAATAGAGATTCGATTTCTCAAACATCATTAAATACCATGTAGATGCAGCTACTGGAAACGTAAATATTAGAAGAAACCCTGCAACAACAAAAATAGTAATTTTCATCGAGTAGTTCCTCCTATGATCTGCCCAATGCAGAAGTCACCGGCTGGAGTGAAGTGCAGCGTAACACCAGTCAGGTGAAATGACATGTTGGAGCCTGTTTATTTAGACCATTTATTAATCATAAATCCATCACACAAGGATTTAGAAAATTGAATTATTGAATCATAATCAGCATTCACACAAAAGTTAATCTTATCATTCCTTTTATCTTCGAAAGTATAGTTAAGATCATTGTCGGTTGAAAACCGGCCATGGTTTATTGAATTTCTCATGTGGCGAACAAAAGATTTTAGATCCTTAGAAGTTTCGTTATGGCTAAGTTCCCAGGTTTTGATAGTCCATTTACCCCAAATATTCGACAGATCTTGGAAAATTATAGGTGGGATATTTTCAAAAAATGTCTCTTTGGGCAGGGCAACAGAGCCCCATAAAAATAAAATGGAAGTGACTTGATTACTGATATTGAAATCCTTACCACCGGGCATTTTTTTAGAAAATCGATTATATAGTTGCTTAACTTTTATTTTTGGTTCATTTGTTAAAGAATAAGAAAATTCTTGTATGAATTGGTGTAATGCCCATGTA
This sequence comes from Thermodesulfobacteriota bacterium, assembly GCA_040757625.1. Classification (GTDB taxonomy): domain Bacteria; phylum Desulfobacterota; class Desulfobacteria; order Desulfobacterales; family JARGFK01; genus JARGFK01. The sequence goes on from JBFLWU010000072.1 coordinate 1,546, forward strand.
AGGAAAATAAATTTTTTAGTTTCATTATCATTCATTTAAATGCTCCAACGAGTCTGTAGAAAAAGTCTCTTTTTGGCTATTTTTCTTAATTTTCGAGAAAAGCACTTGTTCTCAGATCAATTATAAGTAGTAACGTACAGTCGCCCCAGATCCACAATAATGAGTTATTTACATGTTTTCTACCATCAGCCATCACTTTTACTACTTTTCTTCCGCATAATGTTTCTGGTAGAATAATTTGCTAAAAGTATACTTTTTCTACAGACTCAACGAAAAGCTGAGTGGGCGCCGGTAGGAATAGCTCCGACAGACGAATTAAACGCGCAGCCGCATCTTTCTCGCGCTCCACTCCAGCGTCATGTTATGCGGGCCGGGTAATCCCGCTCAGATTGACATTATGATTGGAACCATGATGCACAACAATAGCAATGAAACAATCGCCATATATATTCTATGACGTTTCACCCAAGCGCTTTTATTTTCCAGATATTTTTCATTCATTCCAAATATTTTAAATAGAAAAGGGTTTTCATTCTTCATTTTTAGATTATAATCATATATTTTCTCCGCATTTAAGAATAGTAGACAAAGCATAATTAACGGAAGGCAGACCGCCAAGACACCCCATATATAAATTCCAATCATATTTTATTAATCTCGCATAACGCCCGGCTTCAGCGGCGAGGGAACCGAGTCCGACTGGAAGCCGAGATTATACTTTCTTCAGGCATCTTCAAAACGCACACCATGCTCCCTCATAAATTCTTTAAGAATACTGACATGAATACAATGTCCGACATGAAGAAATGCGTAGTCTTTTACTTCCTTTTTGCGTCCTCCTCTGACTACGTCCTGTTCCACATCAAAGTTCATATCCAAATGTGCAGTAGCTGCCTGCATGCCTAAAATTCGGCCTTCAACATCAAATGCCGGTCCCCCACTCTGGCCTCTTAAGCCGGGAGTACTGAGTTCAAAACCTATCAATTTCTTATCCTTCCCAATAAGGTTTCTTGTGACCATGCCGTCTATTGGGAAAAATGGTGTATCAATCCGACCTTCCATTGTCCACTTTATACTATCTTTAGTTTCGTCATACTCATAGTTCTTGAACTCAGCGAAAGGATACCCTATCCGGCAAACTGACCTTCCTGCTCGAACAGAAGAATCATCTTTAACAAAGACCGGAAAGTTATCGCATAAAAGTTTCGAATAGGCTTTGAAATGTATAAGCGCAACATCAATTTCCTTGTGAATCTTCATTTCGGCATTCAACTTTCCCTCTATGCAATTTACGTAATTATTATAAATTTCAAACGTCTCATTACTCGTAAGTTTGTATTTCCTTTCAAGTTCTTTTTTCCATTTACGTTTTGTTTTTCCCTGTGGTACTTCAGCCAGGGCCTTTTCGAATTCTAATTTCCTTCTCAATACTTGATCAGAAATTGCTATATGTTTTGCAACATGCCCACAAGTAAAAGCCCATCCATCAGAATTGACAAAGAACAATGAAGAAGCCCCAGCTTGAACTAACGACGATCCATAGGTGCGCGAAATTGTATGAATTGGCCGCGTAAACTTTATTACTTTTTCGATTGCCTTAGAAAACATGTCTGCTCCTTTTATTATTCAGTATAACGCCCGGCGTGAGCAGTGCCCGCCAAGGCTATTCGATCTTAGTGGCTATTTTCTCGGCATCTGCTCAACGCCAATGTTAGAAGTTCCAATTATTTCTTGCATGTATAAGGGCTGTCACATTCTTTAAAGGTTTGTTTAATTGATTTTATTTGAAATACCCTTGCGCCCTTTAAACCTGCGTTTTTTGGATTGAATAAAACGATATTGTACCCCTTTTCAGTAAGTGCACTTTTGTAAATAATACCATCATATCCATTGCTTTTAAAAATTTCTGAAAGATACTGTGTGGGAATGTAATTAATTGTTTCGTCTGCTGACCGAACTGGCCTTGAAAAGGAGCTATTGATTCCGCCCCAAATAAATTCTTCTTTTTCATCTTGGGTGAGTTTTGGTTTGCCTTTACCAAAATAATAATAAATTCCTTTTTTATCTCTTGATGTATCGATACATTTTAACTCCTTTTCGATTTCAAAATATCCAACTGAGACCTCCTGTCCTATCCATGGTCTCACTTCCAAAATTGCAGTTTCTACACTATTCGAAAGATAGAGATAACTAATTCCACGAGGATTAATCCTTGCGTCTTCAGCTTTTTTAGGTGGTGGTGCCATTAGCTCTTTTGGAGGTAACGGCCCTGTCACAACTCTCAGTTCACCATTTTCATCTTCACGTTCATCATAATAACTACCTATTCGTGCACGAACTAATTTTGTACCTTTTTCCAAAATGTTTTCTCTTTTTTGGGCAGAAAATAAGATAAGGTTGATAAAGTCATTCCATGTTTTATTCAGAACATACCTGTTCGTTCTCACTATAAAATTACAGAATTCTTGCCAATCATTTGGACTCTTAAATTCTTTTCTTTTCATAAATAGCGCCTTCTAACGAAAAGCTGAGTGGGGCGCAGCAAAATAGCTGAGAATTGATGAGCCGAACGCGCAGCCACACTCTTCTCGCGCTCCACTCAAGCGACAGGTTCGGTCAGCTTGCACTTGTGCCCCTAGCCAGACCCCGCGCCCGGAGATCTCTAACCATGCGATTAATTGCATCGATGGTCAGAGACAGCAGATCCTGTGCCTCATCAAGATCGTACCTAGCCTCTGGATGCTGTGTTGGATTCCTGAAATTAGTTCTGATGTGGTCGAGATGGTCGAGTAATGACAGTTGCGGTGCGTCGCGGCGTTTACGAAGATGCTCGACAATGGGACCCCACATTGGATGCCCAACGCGCCCGCGCTTGACAAGTGCTTCATAGTAGAAGCGAAGGACTCCTTCCGTCCCTCGCATCAGATGGAATGCAGCAGCTGTGGGAAGCCCGAACGCAATACAACGGCACGCCTGTGCTATATCGAATTGGCAAATGCGCGGCAATAATTGAAATACCTCACCTGCAAACAAGGTGACAGGGTGTTCAAGCAGATTATCGAGGCCAAATCGTTTAGGTGTTACGATGAATGCGTAGCGTAACTGTAGCTCAGCATCGAGTGTTTTATCGAGCGCGTCAATTGCAGAGGTCACCTGAGTAGCGAGAGCAACGTCAACCTTCGCCTCCGATGGTTTTGCAGCAATCTCCTGAAGAATAGTGCGAAGCTGCTCAGCCGCTTTGCTCGTGACTTGTAGATTGAGATCTTCGACGTTCTTAAGGAAGTCTTCTATTCGAGAGATAAGGGAGTCCTTATCGCCATGAACCAGGACTCCTTTGCTCTCATACCTCAAGAGATAGTAGTTGTAGCCGAAACAGAAGTAACTGTAGATATCGGTTCGCTTCATGTTGTTCCTCTCCTATTCTGACCGAACATTATATATTATGTAGAATTCTACTTTTTTCTAACTATGCACCAAAAAATTATTCGAAATAATCAATTTGAGGCAATAAAACCGGTCAAAGTTCTATTTTTCATTTAGATTATATGTTTTATATAAAATTCTATATAAAATTAAAAAAATATTATTTTTCCTGATTTAATATTCTATCAACTGCATGTAACTTCCTTTATCCACATTATTTCCACTTAATAAGGATGATTTTTATTATGGTTCGTATTATGGCCAGTTGAGCTTAAAACGGCAGTGGCCCCTAAGAGAACAAAGCTGCAACGCAGGTTTGTTCTCCCGGCATCCGGGCCGCAGGGGCGGAAGCCCTTTGCGGCAGGGTTGCCGTCTCGAACGTCATGGCCGTCTGTTCTTTAAAATATAAAACCCCTCCTGCATCTTCTTTGCAACGAGGGGTTTTTTCTGCTCCGATTGCCACTGAATCACCTGTATCGGCTGTTAACGCGCTAAAGGCCCAATGCCTGGGCCGCCATAATGAAAAGAACCTTTCAACAATGCGAACCGGGAAGCCGGTGCGGCTACGTCCCGCTGAATCCGACAGGCTGCTGCATCAGGCTGTTACAAAATCCATGCCGGAACAAGCTTGGAAATAATATTTTAAACAAGTGTTCGAAATCCTGCGTTAACCGCTTTATATGACAAGAAATATTGTTTTCAGGCGCGTGTTTCAGGGCTCACCGTCGGGAACCGAAATGCGGCCCGGCGGCAGGGGATGCACAGAAAATTGTGCAGGCGTGCACAGAAAACTGTGCGTGGCGAAAAGATTCAGGTCGAAATTCAGGTTTCAGGCTGCCGGAAAACAGTTGGAGACAGGAAGTGCTTTAGGAATTCGGCGGCAGGATGTCAAGGAAAAATTAAGGGGCCGCACGGATGCCGCCCCCGGCGCTTTTGGTCGCCTGGCGCCAGCCGTCTCCCGCCGGTCGCACCGTTCAGGCCGCGTCAAGGACAATAAATATGGCCGGGATGGCCAGAATGAGGGCGCTGGCCATCCACAACACCGAATTTTCATCCCCGCGCACCCTGCTGATCAATGCTTCCACGGCCGCAAAAATCCCCAGCAGGCCGGCGGCAAGGGCGATGCAGACTGAGATTTGCCCCCGGTTGCGGCAGGCGAGAAACTCCGCCGGCAGGAATGCGATAATGAAAAAGATGACTGTGGCTGCCGCAGGGATCAATAAATGCCTGGCGATCTTTTTCATGGCACCACCAAAATTTTTAAACATTTGAGTGCGGTAAGGACGGGAGCAGGGAAAGCTTTTTGTTTTCGGGGATCTTAGCGGACAGGCGCGGGGGTGTCAAGTGAAAGATCGGCTGAAGGCCGCAGACTGAAGTGCCATGGACAAGGGGCATGCGCCCTCTGTATTATTGCTGTCTATACGCCGCATAAGCTGATAGCGGACACAGGGGATCTGAACCGGTATCTCCCGGTTCAGATAAATGGATTCAACGCTCTGTGCCCGCTGTGCCCCGGCGGCGAATCATTTGAATGAAATTAGTATGATATTTACGAAACAGAGTACTCAGGCTGCGCCGTTCTTGTCACCCTCCTCTTTTTGTTATATAAATCCGCCATGACTGAAATCCGCAACGAATTCTCCTGGTCCAAGTCCCGGGACGAGGTCTTTCTGACCTGCCCGCGCCAGTACTATTTCAATTATTACGGGTACTGGGGCGGCTGGAAGGCCGCCGCGCCCCAGCGGACCTGGCAGATCTACATGCTCAAAAACTTGAAGAACCGCTTCATGTGGGCGGGCGACCTGGTGCATCAGTGCATCAAGCACACCCTGAAAAACCTGCAGCGGGGCATATCGATCCTGGGCGAGGAGCAGATCATCGCCATCACCATCGACCGGATGCGCGAGGAGTTCCGCTCCTCCCGGGAAAAGCGCTACCGCACGCACCCGAAAACCTGCGCCCTGTTTGAACATGAATATGAGGCCGGCATAGAGGATGCCGAGTGGAAGCGCACGGCGGACAACGTGACCCGGTGTCTGAAGAACTTCTACGGCTCGGCGCTGTTTGCCGAGCTAAAAGCCCTGCCGCAGGACGGCTGGCTGGAAATCGAGGATTTTTCGTACTTTTTTCTGAACGGCATCAAGATCTGGGCGGTCCTGGACTGCAGCTTCCGGACCGCCGAGGGGGTGACCATCGTCGACTGGAAAACCGGACGGACCACCCGCGAGGATATTTCCCTGCAGCTGTCCTGCTATGCCATGTACGCCCAGGAGCACTGGAAGATCAAGCCCGAAAGGATCCGCCTGATCGAATACAATCTTTTGTCCGACCAGCAGGCTGAATTTCATATCAGCAAGGGGGAGATCAAGAACACCCGCTCCTATATCAGGGGGAGCGTGGCGGACATGCAGTCGCTTCTGGCCGATGTTAACAACAACATCCCCAAGGATGAAGAGTTTTTTAAAAAGATCGACGATGAACAGATTCACGACCGCTGCAATTTTAAAAAGGTGTGTTTTCCTTGAAGCCAGACACCACCCCTGAAATGGGTCGCTTGGTGCGCCCCCTAAAAGGGGTTTGTTTTTAATTCATATTCACCGCAGAGCCGCAGGGTGCGCAGAGAATATGTTTTTGTTGCTTTCCGCTGAGTGGGCGCAAAGCAAAAATAAACTATCTTTTTCTCTGCGCCCTTTGCGCCTCTGCGGTGCAATAAAATAGTCTATGTAATCGTATTGATGAATGCTTGCGCACATAAAAACTTGGTGCTGCTGCCCGGACCGCAAAAACGGATGCGCTGCCGGCACTGCCATCTGACCATCAGCGCCGCTGAACTGGCAGACGGCCATTGCCCCGAATGCTTTGAAAGATCCGGCGATCGGCGCTACGACTTTGAGCCGGTGGCGGCCGAAACCGCATCGGCCCAATACCGCTGTGAAACCTGCGGCACACTTATCGGAAAATGAATCCTTACCCTACGCCACCCCCCAGGAAGACGGACCCGGTCATCGAAGTCAAATCGGTTTATAAATCCTTTAAGGCGGTCCAGGCCGTAAAGGGCGTCGACCTGCGGATCGAGGGCGGCCAGTTTGTGGCCCTGCTGGGCCCCAACGGGGCGGGAAAAACCACCCTGGTGGAAATGATCGAAGGCATTCAGAAACCGGACAGCGGTGAGATCCTGATCATGGGGAAAAAGTGGAAGGGCAACGCAGAGGCCCTGCACCGGGTCATCGGCCTGTCCCTGCAGGAAACGCATTTTATCGGCAAACTGACCGTCCGGGAAACATTGCGGCTCTTTGCCAGTTTCTACCAGCTGGACCGCCGGCGGGTCGACGAGATCATCGAAACCGTCGGCCTGCAGGAAAAACGCCAATCCTACGTGGGCAACCTCTCCGGCGGTCAGCGCCAGCGCCTGGCCCTGGGGATCGCCCTGCTCAACCGCCCCGGGATCCTGCTGCTGGACGAGCCCACCACCGGCCTGGATCCCAACGCCCGGCGGGAAATCTGGTCGATCCTGCTGCAGCTGAAGGAAAACACGCAAACGTCGCTGATCCTCACCACCCATTACATGGAAGAGGCCGAACATTTGTGCGACTACATTATCATCATCGACCAGGGCCGGATTCTAAAAGAAGGCACCCTCAAGGAACTGCTGGACAACGATCATGAAAAGAAAATCATTGAATTTACGCTGGACCCCTCCGGCCCCGGTGCGGATGCGCTCAATGCCGACGCACCGTTTCCGATTCAGTGGGATGCCAAACATGCAAAAGGCTTTATCGCCCTGACGCAGATGGAAACCGATTTGCCGGAATTTCTGAATTTCCTTAAACTGAAAAACCTGCGCCTTAAAAACATGGAATGCAGAAGAAAAACACTGGACGACCTGTTTACGTCCATGACAGGCAGGCGGCTGCATGAATAAACTGATCCGGCGGGAACAGCTCGCCCAGCTCATCTCGGCCCATTTTAAAGAAATCTTCCGCGAACCGGAGGTCATCTTCTGGGGCATGATCTTCCCGATGCTCATGTCCCTGGGGTTGGGCATCGCCTTTACCAAAAAGGCCGATATCGTCCGCCATGTCGCCCTGATCGATACCGGCCGAATCAGCATGTCCTCCCCGCCGCCGGCCTCCGGCATCGAATCCTTTCTTGAGCGGAAGGCTGAAAAAATATCACCGGAGGGGGGCGAAGCGGCCCGCTATAAAATCACGACGAAAGACGACCAGTTGGGAAACACCACCTTTTTCTTTCAGATAACAGGTTGGGAAAACGCCATGACCCTGATGAAACGCGGGAGTTTAAGCGTGGCGATCACGGAGGACGGCGGCCGGATTCAGTACCATTTCGATCCGTCAAACACCGATGCCCAGCTCACTTATCTGAAACTTTCCCAGATTCTCGGCGGCGAAGGCTCACCCCCCGCCACAGCGATCAATAATGTCAAGACCTTGACCGTCCGGGGGACCCGCTATATCGATTTTCTGGTGCCGGGCCTCATCGCCATGGGGATCATGATGTCCTGCATGTGGGGGATGAGCTACGGGATGATCGAAAAACGCTCCCAGAAGCTCTTGCGCCGCATGGTGGCGACCCCCATGAAGAAATCCCACCTGCTGATGGCCCTCATGATCGTGCGCATCGCCATGAACCTGATTGAGTCCGCGCTCTTGCTTGTTTTTGCCCATCTGGTGTTCGACACCAGCATTTGGGGAAATCCGGCGGCGCTGCTGGTTGTTTTTCTCGCGGGCAATATCGCCTTTGCCGGCATCGCCGTCTTCGTCTCCTGCCATACCGAAAAGACCGAGACCGGCAACGGCCTCATCAACGTGGTGGTCATGCCCATGATGGTCCTTTCGGGGATCTTTTTCAGCTACCACAATTTTCCGGAATGGAGCCACCCCTTTATCCGGAAGCTGCCGCTGTCCCTGCTGGCCGACGGATTAAGAAGCATTTTCATCGAGGGCGCCGGGTTTTCGGAAATCTACGTTCCCGCCGTTATCCTGACGGCCATCGGGCTTTTTTTCTTTGCCGTGGGGCTGAAGATTTTCAAGTGGCACTAGCAGAAACCTTTGCGAAACGCCCTCTTTTGCCCGATTTCGGCGTCAGGCTCAAATGTTATTCCTCGAAATACTCAATGTATTCCTGCGGTTAAAATTATCGCCTTCCTTGAACTTGAACAAAATTGGGCATTTTTCAAAGGTCTCTATCAGGCTGCTGATGCGTTTGGGGCCGAAGGGGCAGCCCCCGGTGGGATTGAAGATCATTTAAAATAATCTCCGCCTCCTGAATCTAACAGGCGGCTGAAAAACAAGGATCAGGTCGCCAGACAAGGCGCGCGGCGATTCGACAAGCGCAGCATATTCAAGCATATGTGAGCATTGGCGAGAGCCGCGCGACACCGTCTGGCGGCCTCAGACGCAGTTTTTCAACCGCCTGATAGAGATAGCATACAGGTTATTTGCAGCGCAGCGCATGCCACTGCCGCAGCGATTTTTCCTGCTCCGGGGTCGGCCGGGCGGCCGGGCGGGCATGATGAACGGCCGCAAGGGCCGCGTCCACATCCGTTTCATAAAGCCGGCACACTACCGCTGCGGCAAGAGTGGGCGCCCGGTTGAGACCGGCCAGGCAGTGCAGCAGTACCGGCTGTTCGGTCCGCAGAGAGGTGCAAACCTCCTCCACCACGCGGTCGAAATTGAGAATCGGGATCTCGATCCAGTCCGGCGTCGCTACCGTAATCAGGCGCACGCCCAGCGCCTGCCAGTCCTCGGTTTCGCCCGGTGCCGGCTCGTGCAGGGAAACGACGGTCCGGATCCCCAGCCGGGCGATCGCCGGCCGCTGGCTGTCATAAGGCCGGGAGCCCAGGGCAAACCCCGGCGCGATCCAGACGATGTCCGGCGGTGTGTGCGGCCGACAGGCGGCCCAAGCGTTTTCCCGATCAGGCATGTTTTGCGGCCTTTCTGAAAATCGGCCGGGAGGCCTTTTTTAGCAGGCTACCAGGGCAAGGCCTTTCCCTGATAATCCATGAATTTGCCGGTGTTTTCAAGCGTTGCGGCGGCGATGACCCGTTTGATGCCGCGGGCGCTGTCGGCCGGAGAGACCGGCGCCTGGGGCCCGCCCATGTCCGTGCGCACCCATCCGGGATGGAGAACGACAACGGTGATGCCGTACCCCCGGTACTCGCCGGCGAGGCCCTTCATGACCTGATTGACCGCCGCCTTGGACGACCGGTAAGCCGGCCGCCCGCCCGTATTTTCGGCAATGGACCCCATCTGGCTGGAAATCGTTGCAAGCTTTTTTTCGGCGCCCGCCGCCAGGTTGGCGCGAAAGGTTGTACTGACCCGGTAGGGCGCGATGGTATTGACCCGTAATACTTCTTCCCACACGGCATAGTCGACCGCCGCGGTCTCCCGGCCGTCGGATATCCCTGCATTATTGATCAGGATATCAATGGGGATTGAACCGAGCTGCTGTTTCAGGGCGGCAATTTCCTTCGGATCGGTCACGTTCAGTTGATGGATTGAAACCCGGCCGCCCGTCTTTGCCGCAATACCCCGGAGCGCTTCCGCGGATTGCGGACGGCGGCAGCAGGCAAAAACCTGCGCGCCGTCGGCGGCATACGCCTTGACAAGTTCAAGGCCGATCCCGCGGTTTGCGCCGGTAATCATGACGGTAATCATCGTCGCCTCTTATCCTTTTTATCGGTATTATGATTAGAAGCCATTTCAAAACCCCATCTGAGGTCTGATAGCTGCGTTGCAAGTCTCTTCAAAATGCTCACAACCTCCGATGGTTGCTGCGCTTTTTCATCGACTTGCGCCTTGCTCTCAGACCTGATCCGAGGTTTTGAATTGACTTCTAGAATTAATTGCAAAAAAAATTATTAAGGAGTCGGGGAGTAGGTTACCCATTCTTCGGTCCGGCCCCTCAACCATTTCGAGTATAATCTTTTTTGAGACGCCTGCTAATAATTCGGCCGCTGCCGGACGGAGCGGATGGCTTCGCGCAGCGAGTCCCTGATCGTCGTGTCGCCAACCGGATCGTTGAGAACGATGCTCCCTTCCTGGACATAATGCGCCGGCAGCCTGTTTAAGGCAAGGGCATAAATGTCTTCGATATCGAGGGCTTCGGGGGCATAGTCGGGGGTCTCCCGCAGGACTTCCCCCAGAAGCCTGATCACGCGCAGTTCGTTGCGGTTTCGAATCTTATGGAGCGAGGTATTTCCGAATCTGTACAAGGTTTCGATATCCATCAATCGCGTTCCTGTGCGGCGTTGCGCCGCATGTATTCATAAGCTTTCGCGATTCAAAGTGCGACTGACGCCGGCGGTTTTCCTCCGCCTGCCAGTCCGTCCTACTTCAACTGGTCCTGGATGGAAGAAATCGTCAGGATGATTATCTTTTTCAGGGTTGCCAGCACGTTCGTCCCTTTCATGGCACTGGCCTCAAACGCCGGAACTTTCAGCTGGGAATTAAGATCTTTTTCAAGAGACTCCACCGACTGGAGCGGGATGCCCTGTTCCGCCAGGTCCCTTTTGTTGTACTGCAATACAAGGGGTATCTTAAAAATACTTTTTTTGTGCAGCCTCAGATTTTCCTGGAGGTTTTTAAGGGATTCGAAATTCTTCATCCGCATCGCTTCCAGAGAATCCGCCACAAACACAAGACCGTCCACCCCCTTTAAGACCAGTTGCCGGGTTGAATTATACATAATCTGCCCGGGGACGGTATAGAGCTGAACTTTAACGTCATAGCCCTCGATCTTCCCCACATCGAAGGGGAGAAAGTCAAAAAAAAGGGTGCGGTCACCCTGGGTTTTGATGGTAACCAGCTCCGTTAGTATGTGCTCCTTGGATTTACTGAAGATGTACTCAAGGTTGGTAGTCTTTCCACACCGTCCCGGGCCGTAGTATACGATTTTTATCTGAACTTCGCGCTTTTTGAAATTTATGAATGCCATCGGTAATTCCCCATGGAAAGACATCGGGCGAATCGCCCGCCATCCGGCTCCGGGCTACTCCGTGGGTACAGATGCAGCGCCTTCGTTTCCGGCATCTCAGGGCTTCAGGACCTTTTCAATTTTTGCGATAGCCTCGGCAACTCTCAGGCGTATGAATCCCAGGGACAAATCATGACCGAATATGGTGATCAGCAAGAAATCCTCCAGCACCTTGCTGAAATATATATTTTCTTTTTTGCCTTTATGGTACAGCAGAAAAATCTCTTCTTCCCCGATCATCTGCGCCATGGTGCTGACGGCGCCGAAATTGCCCGCGGCCAGTGCCGCCAGGGAATAGACATCGAACTTGACCTTCCCGTTATCCAGATCGGCGATAATATTTCCCGCCATGTCCAGCAGGACGACACAATGGACCCCCACTTCCATGAGATCCGTTTGCAGAATTTTCTCGATTTCATCCAGCTGCTCGGGACCCAATGAATGATCCAATGATTCAACTCCTTTCAGACAGTCGCCGGGACTGGGCAATGGATTTGTCTCTATTATCAATAATTTTTGAAATATAATCAATTTTCCGGCAGGAAGCAATAAAAATTGCCTTTCGCCCGGTCCGTCCATCCGGCGCTGCAGCCTTTTTGCAGGAAAGGCCCTGGTGAAACGGGCCCATGATTCGCAGGCAGCGGGGCGAATGAAATTCTGCGCACGCGTTACAGCATCACAGGTCAGCGGAGCCCCGGATGTTTTCTGATTTCCCCGTCAACGACATCGGCGTCCGGAAAATTGTATCGAACGATGTTCCGCAGATGAAAAAGACTGTCCGGATCCGTACGGGTAAACTGGACGGCCACAGTTCCGGAAGCGCTGCGCTTGATTTCACCGTCGATTTCAACGCTGATTTCGCTTTCGGCCGGATTCAGCAAAATACGCAGGTGGCAAACGGTTCCCGGCGCCAAATCGGCATCGATGGGCAGCAGGCACCCGCCGATGCCGAGATTCTTCAATTCTTCGACACGAAAGGTCATGTCCCCGGCTGTTAACTCCGCTTCCAGCTTTACAGGAATGCGGCTGAATTTCCTCTTTTCCATCGGCATACATAACCCCGCATATCTTTTCGCCCCTCGCTCCGGTCAGGCTTCGCTGCCCGTTTCGGCTGAACCGGCCGGGTTGAATATGCCGAACGACCGGACATTATGCCGGCGACAATTTCCGCGCCGGCAGGTGAACCTGTTCTATCCGCAGGCGGCAAGCTGAGGGACCTGATGAGCCTTTCCACATTTCGCATAGTATAATTCCCGTTTTGCGTCAAGGCTGGCGCGGGGACTTTCAGAGCTCGGGATCATTATTGACTTGTCGACATAATTTTCTTATAATTTCACATTTACAAAAAACAGGCGTATGAAAAATTATTTATATTGAAAACAAACGGTTAAAAGGATTTATGCGGCCGCCAACGCCTGCGCACGCAGGCAGCCGGACCGAACCGATCATGAAACTTGCAACAGCAGAAATAGATACCAATGAATTTCATCTCCTGCGGGATTATATCGAACAAAACTGCGGAATCTTCCTGCCTGAAGAAAAAATGTACCTTGTCTGCACCCGCCTGACGGCCCTGATGGTCGAAAGCGGTTGCAATTCATTTACGGAACTCTACCATAAGGCGCTTTCAGACGGCTCTTTCAGGCTTCGCGACAAGATTGTTGAAGCCATTACCACCAATGAAACCTTCTGGTTCCGGGACGAAAGTCCGTTTGCCGTATTGGGGGAAGAACTCCTGAAAAAATATGCCGCCGAAATCGGGGCGGGCAAGCGCAATAAAATTAAAATCTGGTGCGCCGGATGCTCTACCGGGCAGGAGCCTTATTCGGTCGCGATGACCGTGCAGGAGTTTGCCCGCAAGCAGCGGATACTTAAACCCGAACACGTTGAAATACTGGGGACGGACATTTCCTCGGCCGTGCTCTATCTTGCCATGGCCGGACGCTACGACAGCCTGGCCATGTCCCGCGGGCTTCCGGAAGAGATTAAAAACCGCTATTTCCGGCAGGACGATAAGGTCTGGGTCATCAATAATGACGTTAAAAAAATCGTCCGGTATCAGAAGCTGAACCTGCAGGAAAATTTTTCTCATCTTGAAAATCAGGATATCGTCTTTTGCCGGAACGTGCTCATATATTTCTCAAATGAATTTAAAAAAAATATTCTGAAGCGCATTTCAAAGGTTTTAAGACCGGGCGGCTATCTTTTTCTGGGCGCTTCAGAATCCCTTTTCAACCTGACGCAGGACTATAGAATGTTTCGGCATACCATGGGCTTTTATTATGCGAACGAACCCAGCTAAGGAGTCCCGTGCATGAGAATTCTATCCGTAGACGATTCAAACGCAACCCGACAGTTTATCAAACGCGCCATTGACGTACTGGGGTTTGAATTTCTCGAAGCCGCCGACGGCAAGGAAGGGCTGGAGCTCCTCACCGCCGAAGGCGGCAAGGTCGATTTAATCCTTCTTGACTGGAACATGCCGGTCATGGACGGCATGGAAATGCTGAAAACCATCAAAGCCAGCAGCCAATTGAAGGGCATACCGGTCACCTTTGTTTCAACCGAGCAGGAACGGCATAAAATTTCCGAAGCGCTCCATCAGGGCGCCAAAAATTTTCTGATTAAACCGTTTTCGCAGGAAGAGCTGATCGGCAAAATCATGGAAAGCCTGGGCATTGAATTAGATTGAAACGGCCGCATGTCTCAGAGCGTTTCCTGCGGAGCCCCAAACGCAGCCGCTTCTCTATGTTTCAGGAGCCCTTATGACCGAAGGCGAAAACAGAAACACCCGCAGAACGGCGGGGTCCGGCAGCGTGAAGCCTGATTCTTCAGGAAACGGGAGTGCTATTGAAAGCCGTGTCGAGGACCTTTTCCGCAAGTTTGAAGCCAAGCCCGAAGAGGCCCCCGGACATCGGCCGGCCATCGACGATCTTGAAGACATTCACATAGAAATTGAAGAAAAAGGCGTTCATAAGCCCGGCCCCGAAAAAGGAATCCAAAAACCAGATGCCGGCCTGGAGGTGCGCAAGCCCAAGCCGGAGAAAAAGCGGCCGGGAAGATTGCGCCTGGTTTATGGGACGGTCGCCGTTCTGATGGCTACCGCTGCCGTTGTTGCATTCATTACGCTAAAACCGAAGTCCCGCCCCGTCCCCGAGATTCCCGCCGTCCCGGAAACGCTGCATAAGATTGTTCTGCCGGCGCCTAAGGCTTCGCCCTCCGCGTCCTCCCGGGCGAAAGAACCGGCGCAGCCGGTCCCGCAGGCCGACAGTCATTCCGAAGCAATCAAAGCGTTTTTGATGAAATGGAAAACCGCCTGGGAAAATACGGCCGGCAGAGGGGGGGATCTGGAAACCTTCATGTCCTTTTATTCGGACAGTTTTACTTCAAAGGGTCTGAGTAAAAACGAATGGCGAAGCGACAAGGCCCAAAAGAACCGCTTGAAAGATTGGATCCGGCTGGAGATAAAAAATATCCAAATCATCGAACCTGCTTCGGAACAACGCACCGAAGTCAGATTTCTGCTCGCTTACAGCTCTTCGAACTATGCGGATGAGACTTTCCAGACCCTGATACTTAAAAAGGAAGCGGAGCACTGGAAGATCGTCGATATAAAAGCAGCCAACGAATAGGAGGGTTTTTAATGAAAAGTCTGAAAACCAAGACGCTCTTGACATTCTGTATTACCGCTGCCGTTATCATTTCAGCGATAACCGTCCTGATATCCTTTAAACTTGCCGCCAGCACCCGAACCCAGTCGCAGCTGCTTTCAAAGGAACTGACGGCCATGAGCAATGACACCCTGACCGGTTACCACGGCGTATTTAAATCCATGATTCGCGGAATCTTAAAAGACATCGACGGTCTGTTGACAACCGTCACCTTTGACGGCTACAAAGCCCAGACCGACAAGATCGATTTTACCGTTTTGTTCGACCTTAAAGGGAATTACATCTCATCTACCCCGTTTAAGGCTTCTGATGATATCGACATCCGCTGGATTGAAGAGTTTTATCGATCTTCAGCGCTCTGGAAAAAAATCGAAAAAGCCCTGAACACCCCCGAAGCCGAATCCGCTCCGAACGGAAACCTTCTGCAGGCGGTCAGCAGGACGGATGCCGATTTCCTGAAGGCGTTCAAGCTGACGGCAGACAAATTTCCGGGAAACGCCTTTTTGACCATGCAGTCGGCAAAGATCATCAGAGACAGTTTCAAGGAGCCGCTGGCCGTTGTCATTGCAGGAAAGATCCTTAATAATTATCAACTCCCCCTGAAGGAATTTTACGACACAACCGACCTGGCCTGCGCCGTCTATTTGGGCCCGCATCCAGTTGTCCATGTCGGTTTCAGCGGGCGGGAGAAAGCAGCGGCGGCCGCCAAGGATCTTGAGATCGGCGCCGAGACCCTCAAAGAGATCTTTGCCGCCGACAAGCCCCGCAACCTGTCGCTCACCCTTG
>JBFLWU010000073.1:0-17169 GCA_040757625.1 Thermodesulfobacteriota bacterium
GCTTGACCACCAGCTTTTTTTGAGACAGCCAGGCATGCTGCCCGGCCAGGGATGTCAGATCGGTCTCCGGCGTCACCAGTACACCGGCCCCCCCGTATGGATTTTCCTTTCCGAAATATTCCGTCCAATACTTTGCCAGCATCCGCTTGGCATCGTACTCCCGGATCGCTCGCTGAGCCATATTACCTCTTAAAAACTATGTATTAAGTTGGATTTTCAACAGGTGAACTGTTACCCTGCCTCCTGCTGTAGGGCTTTCGGTTTTTTAAGCAGGGGATATACGATTGACACCAGTGCGCCTGCCAGCAGGATTGCGCTGATGGGTCGAGTGACCAGGATGGCAGGGCTGCCGAAGTTCAGCAGCAGCGACCGCCGCAGGGACAGTTCCGCCAAATCTCCCAGGACCAGTCCCAGAACCGCCGGGGCCACCGGATAGCCGTATTTGCGCATGAAGTAACCGATCACGCCGAAGGCGAACATGAGATAGAGTTCGTCCATGTTGTTGCTGATGCCGAAGGCGCCGATGGTGCAGAGGATCATGATCGCCGCCGAAAAGACCGAATAGGGCAGCTTGTTGAGCTGCAAAAACAGACGGATGCCGCCGATGGTCAGGCCCAGCAGGAAAATATTAGCCAGCAGCATGGCCACGAAAATTCCGTAAATGATGTCCGGCCGAGCGGTCAGCAGGAGCGGACCCGGCTGCATGCCGTGGATCATGAATGCGGCCACCAGCATGGCGGTGGTATTGCTGCCCGGTATCCCCAGGGACAGCAGGATGGTCATGGACCCGCCGGTGGAGGCGTTGTTGGCGCTCTCGGACGCCATCAGGCCGTCCACGGCGCCGTTGCCGAATTTCTCGGGGTGTTTGGACGACCGGGCCGCTTCGCCGTATGCCAGAAAGGAGGCGATGGTGGCGCCGGCCCCGGGAAGCGCTCCTACCACCGTTCCGATGCAGGAGGAACGCAACAGGTTAAACCAGTTCTGCCTGTATAGGGAAAACTTGGGAAACTCCGATTTGGTTTTCATGCCGGTGTAGCCGGCCGCGCCCTTGTATTCCTGAAAGGGTTCCTGGGCTTCGATGAAGATCTCGGATACCGCCAGCATGCCCACCATGGCGGTGACAAAGTTGATGCCGCCCAGCAGGATCGTGGTTCCGAAGGTGAAACGCTCCAGACCGGTGATGCCGTCGGTGCCCATGGTCGCCAGAAATATCCCGAAGAAACAGGCGATGACTCCTTTTAAAAGCGAGCTGCCCGAGAGCCCCGAGACCACGCTCAGGCCCAGAACCGTCAGGGCGAAATATTCCGGCGGTCCGAAGCGCAGGGCAAAGTTGGAAATCACCGGGGTGGCCGCCATCATCACCAGCACGCTGAAAATTCCGCCGCCGATGGAACAGAACAGAAACACCCACAGCGCATAGGCGGCATGGCCCTGCTTGGCCATGGCATGGCCCTCGATCACCGTGGGTACCGAAGACGGTTCGCCGGGGATGCCGAACAGGATGGAGGTGATGGATCCGCCGGTGATGCCGCCGCAGTATGCCGACACCAGGATCGTGAAAGCGCCGATCGGAGACATCGCATAGGTAAACGGGAGCAGCAGGACAACCCCCATGGAGGTGCTGATTCCCGGCAGGGCGCCGGCCAGTATTCCCCACAGGCCCCCCAAGCAGATGGCCAGAAGGTTTTGCGGGAGCAGAATGGTTGCAAATGCGGTCAGATAATGTTCAAGCATGATGCCGATCTCCTTTAGATCAATAAAAAATGCGGCTGAAGGCCGCGAATGCTTCCACCCCCCGGGGCAGGGGCATGGCGATAAACCTGCCGAAAACGGCCACCGCCATGGCGGTTACCAGAAACGGTGATACGGCCAGAACCCACTTGCGCCTTTCCCCCAGGGCCAGAATAAAGGCCGGCACATACAAAAGGGTGGCAAGCACGAATCCGATATAGGGCATGATCAGGATATAGACCAGCAGGCAGATTACGCTGAGCACCAGCTTCATGCGGCGCTCTCTCGCCTCCCCGGAACTTATGGCCGGTTCCTGCGGCGCGCCGGCTTTCTTTTCCTGGAGGTATTTGCGGGTGTTGATTATCAGGACCAGTAAACTGAGAAAAATGGCGGTCGATAAAATTATGATCGGCCAGAACCCGCTGCCCATGTCCCCGAAGCGGCGTACGAATTTCAGTTCCGAAGCCTGAACCAGCATGAAGACAAAAAAAGCAACTACTCCCGCATTTGCAATCAGTTCGTCTTTTTTCATAATCGTCGTCTTTCATAAGGGCGTGCGAAAAATAGTTTCCGCACGCCCTGTCTGCTTAAATTGCCGATGCTATTTTAAATACCCCAGTTCCTTGAGCACATCGGTAAAGAACTGGACTTCATCTTCCCAGTACTTTCGCGTTTCTTCCGGCCCCAGATACCCCGGCCGCGCATCCAGATGGTTTTCCTTGACGAATTTTACATAGTTCGGATGATCCAAGGCTTTCTTGATGACGTCGTGCAAGAACTTTGCGCGCTCCGGCGGGGTTCCTTTGCGAACCGACCAGGCCCGCATCAATCCGTGGGTGTATTCATACCCCAGTTCCTGGGTGCAGGGCACATCCGGAAGGGCCGGATGCCTTTTTTCCATGATGACGGCCAGGGCCTTTATTTTGCCGGCCTGGACCAGGGGGAGGGTCTCGGCAAGCTCTTCACAGGCGCCGGTGATGTGGCCGCCCAGGATCGCCGCCTTGATTTCAGCGCCGGATTCAAAGGGCACAAAGGTCACATCCACCCCCAGCTTCTTGAAAAAACCAACCGTCTGGATTTCGGACCAGGCGCCCGGGGAAGTCCCGGCAAAGGTGAGGAATCTGGGGTTTTTCTTGCCGTATTCAATCAGGTCCTTTAAAGTCTTAAATTTTGATTCGCCCGAGACGAACACGGCCGTGGTGTCCCACTGGATGCGCATGAGGGGATCAAAGTCCCTTAAAAGCTGGGAACGCGTCTTGGGCTTGACGGCGTCGATCAGGTGAGAAGTGGTAGTGGCAAAGACCGTGTAGCCGTCCGCTGGCATTTGCGATGCCTGGAGCATCCCCTTGGCGCCGCCGCCGCCGGAAATG
The DNA here is from genome assembly GCA_040757625.1 of Thermodesulfobacteriota bacterium. Lineage (GTDB taxonomy): Bacteria > Desulfobacterota > Desulfobacteria > Desulfobacterales > JARGFK01 > JARGFK01. Next base: position 3,102 of record JBFLWU010000073.1, read on the forward strand.
TTGGTCACCACTATGGGCACTTTCAACAGGGGTTTCATGCCTTCGACCACTGCCCGGGCTGCCGTGTCGCTGCCGCCGCCGACCCCAAAGGGAACGATAATTTCAATGCCCCTTTCCGGATACTCGGCCGCCATCGCGTTCCAGCCGCCTAAAAGCAGCAGGCTTGCAACCAGTAATCCCATTCCAATCAGTTTTGCTCTTTTCATGTCCCTTCCTCCTCTTTCATAAGGCTTTTAAGATTAATGGATACGCCTACATATATATGAAAAGCAGATCTGAAAATGACTCTGCCGACAGGTGCAAAGCCGCTCTATCAAGAAATCATTTTATATGAAGCCGTAAAACGGGAGAAAATGCCGAGTCCCGAGGCAATTCCGTAATTTTTAACGAAATATCAGATACGCTGTATCGATGCCTGCATGCTGAAGGAAATATGCTATGTCATGGCAAAATGATGTCATCCAGAAAAGTTTAACGACGTTAAAAGGAAAGGCGTGTTACTGCAGGTTCTCTTTTAGAGCGCCGTTAAATATTAACAGATTATGAATTGAATTGAGAGATAACAATTCTAAATAGCGCCTGTCAACATGATATTTCATTGTCAACCCAAAAGTGGTCGTTTGCCGCGACAGCTGTGGGCGATAAGCCTTGCGTTTCGCCGCCGGGAAATGCGGTAATAAACAGGCCGCCCCAACCGGGCTGTCAAGGGTGCCGAAATTCGCTGCTTATGGGATCCTTCCCGTCAGCAGGGCCACTTTTAAACCCCCGAGTGGCAGAATGTGAACGACTGATTTGAAGGGAACCTTGTCGATCAGGGCGGTTCTGGGCGCTATCAGGGCGAATTTCCAGCCCCGGTATTGCGTTTGCAGCCACCGACAGACATCCGTAAACAGCCTGTCGCTGTCCTGCCGGGATCCCAGGCGGCGGCCGAAGGGCGGATTAAGCACCACCAGCCCCGGGAGGTCAGTTAGGTTCTTGGGCAGGAAATCAAAAAAATTGCGGGCGCCGGCGCTGACTACCTCCGTCAGCCCTTGGCGGGACAGGGTTTCTTTCAGTGCGGCCACCGCCTCTTCGTCCCGGTCTGAGGCAAAAATGACAGGCGCGTCGATTTTTCTGAACTGTATTTCCGCCAATTGCCGCAGGTGCTTCCAGCGTCCGGGTTGAAACGACGGCCAGTTCATGAATGCAAACTCCCGGTGCCAGCCGGGAGGGACCTGCAACACCATATGGGCGGCCTCGAGGGAAAACGATCCGGAACCGCACATGGGGTCTATGAGGGGTTCTGAGCCGGTATAGCCGGCCAGGATCAGGGCGGCTGCGGCAATGGTTTCACGCAGCGGTGCCTTGGCGGTCTGGGGCTTCAGGCCCCGCTTGTGAAGCAGTTCTCCGCTGCTGTCGATGGAAAGGGTAACGTCATTTTGGGACATTCTCACAAACAGCCGCTGAATGCCGGTTGGGACCGGGCAGGGTCTCTGGGGGATCTTGCATTGCCTGAACCGGAATGAGATGCTTTTCTCAACGCGTTCGGCAACGGCGTCTTTGTGGTACAGCCGGGATTGCCGCGAGGTCGCATGGATTCTAGTCCCGGTGCCAGCGTAAAGGTAGAGCTCCCAGGGGATATCCCCAAGTCTGTTTTCAAGCTGCCTGAAATCGGCGGCATAGAAGGAGCCGATGCGCATGAGAACGCGGTTGGCCGTGCGCAGGCTCAGATTGGACCGGTAGCAGTCGTGCAGGCGGCCGTCAAACTCAACGCCGCCATCAACTGCAGCGATATGAACCCCGGGGGACAGAAGTGAATTCAGTTCTTCCCGGCAGACCCTTTCAAGTCCCGGGGCCGTAGCCGCGAAAAACCGGTGTTCCCTGCCGGCGATATGCCGCTTAATCCGTTTTTGCAGCGCTGTCGATGACGTCACTAGTCGCCGGTCCTTTGCGCCTGCGGATAACGTCGGGCGCGTTTTCATCAAATTCCTGTTTGATCTGCAGCAGGATGACCGCTGCAATGACCATGATGCCGCCGGTAATTTGCAGCGGCCTCATGATTTCTTTTAAAAAAATATAGGACAACACGCCTGCGGTTATCGGCTCCAGAGTGGCGGTGATGCTGGCGCGGGTGGAACGTATCAGGTTGATGCCCTTGAAATATAAACCAAAAGGCAGCAGCGTCCCCAGCAGGCTGATGTGGCTGATCCAGCCCCATTGCAGCAAGGAATAGCCGCGCCAAAAGGCTGCAAGCGGCGGCTGCAGAATGTTCCATGCGGCTGCGCCGAAGAACATGGAGAAAAACAGCACCGTCCAGGGATGGTATCGGCGCATGCCGTATTCGCCCTGGAGCGAATACCATGCAAAGGAAAGGGCTGAAAGAAACCCGCTGACAACACCCGGGTAATTCAGGTTGAGCACATCGAAATTGTAAGTTCCCACCACGAGGTAGCAGCCGCTGAAGGCAACGGCAAGCGCCAGAACCGTCATACGGCCCAGACGGTCGCGGGTTGCGGCAACGGTGTAAAGCGCGATAAGGCTGGGCGCAAGATACTGTATCAGAACGGCGGCGGCGACATGAATTTTGCTGATGGCGAACAGGTAGGTAAACTGAACGGTGGCCATGGCGCCGCTGCCCAGAATAATAAAATAGCCGATATCGCGGGGAGCGATCCTGAGCCAGGCAGGGCGGCCGACCAGAAGCCAGATCAGCAGAACAGCGGCGGCTATGGTCAGGCGCAGCTGCACCAGCTCAAAGGGTGAGATCCCGGTGCTGAATAAAAACTTGGCCGCAGATCCTGAAACCGCCCACAGCAGGGCCGCCGCAACCACATACAGATACCCCCGATTCTGGGAGACAATGAGAAATTCGGAGCTCATATTATCGATGCTCAATAAAAAAAATAGGGTTTGTCTTGATTAACTCGCATAAACATAATAAGGATGCGGGTATTTAACAGCCGCGGCCGAATTTGTAAACCGGTTTTCAAGTGTCTTATATGTCAAAAGTTATCTTCAGACAATCTACATATCAATATGATATTTTAAAGCCCAGACTTTATGAGATGATGGCGTCCCTGGGGGAGGATCTCTTTAATGGAAATCCCCGTGTGCTGATAAAACCGAACCTGTTGTCGCCCGCAAAACCCGAACGGGCCGTCCTGACCCATCCGCTGGTGGTCCGGGCGGTGGCGGAATATGTGCTTAACAAGGGGGGGCGGCCGCAGATATCCGACAGCCCGGCCCTGGGCTCCTTTGAAAAGCTCCTTCGCGAAGGCGGTTATTCAAAGGCATTTCAAGGGCTTGACGTTTCTTTTCAGCCGCTGGAAGAATCGGTCTGGGTGGATATCGGGGAACCCTTCGGCCGCATTGAAATCGCCAAGGACGTTATGGAAGCGGACGTGGTGGTGAACCTTGCCAAGTTAAAGACGCATTCGCAGATGCTGCTGACCCTGGGGATAAAGAATCTGTTCGGCTGTATCGTGGGCTTGCGCAAGCCGGAGTGGCATCTGCGGGCCGGTGTGGACCGGGAAGTTTTCGCGCGGCTGCTGGTCCAGATATATAAGGCTATCCAGCCGGCGGTGACCATCGTGGACGGCATCCTGGCGATGGAAGGCCAGGGGCCGGGCAAAAGCGGTACACCCCGAAGGCTGGACGTGCTGGTGGGCAGCCGCAGCGCCATTGAGGCGGACCGGGCGATCTGCCGGATGCTGGGCATGGAGCCGGATGCACTCCTGACGAACCGGGCGGCCGCTAATATGGGACTGGTCAGCAAAGAGGTATATATCAACGGCGATTTTCACATCATTCATGATTTCAAGCTGCCGACGCTGGGGCCGGTGACATTCGGACCGCGGCTGCTGCAACCGGTCATCCGCAAGCATCTCGTCCAGCGACCGGTTGTTGACGGTAAACTCTGCAAAAACTGCGCTGAATGCCGGCAGTACTGCCCGGCCCAGGCTATATCCTTTAACAGGGGCAGGATGATTTTTGATTATGACCGCTGTATCCGCTGCTACTGCTGTGCTGAAATCTGTCCCTACGGGGCGGTTCAGGCGGTAGAAACTCTGCCCGGGAAAATTATACGGCGTTTTTCAAAAATTCAAAATAAACACAGCAAAGAGGTGAATCATGGCAGGCATTAACAAGGTTATCCTGATCGGCAGGCTGGGCAATGATCCTGAGGTCCGCTACACCCAAGACGGCAGTGCGGTCGCCAGCTTCAGCATTGCGACATCCGACGAGTGGAAAGACAAGGAATCCGGGGAGAAAAAAGAGAGGACTGAATGGCACCGGATCGTTGCCTGGCGCAAGCTGGGTGAAATCTGCGGTGAATACCTTTCGAAGGGACGCCAGGTCTACGTTGAAGGAAAGCTCCAGACGCGGTCATGGGAAAAAGACGGCGTAACCCGCTATACAACCGAAATCATCGCATCCGATGTCCAGTTTCTCGGCGGACGGGAAACGGGCAACACCAGCTCGCAGAATCAATACGGAGGCAGGGATGCGGATGTCAGCGGGCCGGCCGGTTCCGGTCCCCAAGATGATGATATTCCCTTTTAATAAATGTAAACCGCCTGGGGGGTATCCCGCCGCAGACGGTTTGTCCATCGAAATTCCGAGTGTGTTCATGACGCTGATCCCGCAGTGAGGGGATTGCCTTGCATGAACCTGAATAGAGTCGTTTATATAAGCAGGGTTTGAAATTAACCCCTGAAAATCAGTTCGGTTCGATCGGTTTCTTTTCGTCTTTTATTTTTTCCGGTTCCTTTTTTTCCGGCTCCGACGATGAGGCGCCTTTAAAATTTCGGATGGCTTTTCCCATACCGGCGCCGATTTCGGGTAGTTTGCCGGCTCCGAAAATGATCAGTATTATTACCAGAATAATAATTAATTCAGGCATTCCAATTCCAAACATAACAGCCTCCTATTGCTCGGGGGTGGTTTGCTTCATTTCTCGCAGAAGCTTTAAAAATTCTTTTGATTTTAGATAATTGTCAAGGGAACTTTGATAGTCAATCCATGACTTCCAGACGGCCAGCCAGGCATCGTTGTGCCAGTAACGGTCCGGGTCACCCCCCCCTTTGAGCCGCTCTATAAAATCGATGTACTCTTCGGTGCAGCTTTCACAAAAGCGGTAAGGAATTCTTGGATTGGGATCCCTGATAATCGTTCCTTCCCGGGTCGTACTCATTTGGGTGCCGCATTTCTCGCACTTGTAAGAACAGTGGGTACACTGGAACACTTTATGGACAGCTGAAATTTTCCGCTTCCTGATTAAATCGGCCTTTTTGTCCTTGGTAAGCCGCAGCTTGTCCTCTATGGATATTATATCAGCCATTTTCCCCCAATGGCGTCGATCTCAACAATGCCGACATTGCCCCAAAAGGCATTATATTAAATTATATTTTAAAGTTAAAAAGAATATAACATCAGGGAAATGGCGTGTCAATCTTTGGTAGTGTCCTAATTTGAAATCCTGATTCGTTCGGAAAACGAACGAATCAAGATTTTGGTACAAGAGTTGCTATAAAATCTCAGAAAAAATGGAGTTTTTTATATGAAAAATATGAGCTAGTTTGTTTAAAAATTAAACAAACTACTTGCTGATTTGACACAGAACTTGCTTATAATAATGTTTTGAACAATATAAGAAAAATTCTATTGATTTTGGATTGCGTTTTGGCTTTTTGGGTATTATAATTAGATCCAAATGAAAAATTCACTTGACAAGAATTTAAATGAGTGGCAATAAGCAGGGCTATAATAGCCCTCAGATTAAAATCATCTGAGTTTTACAGTCCCTCACCTCAAATTTATGGAGGTGGGTTTTAAAGTCCAGGGGAATCACACGGTTCCCCTTTTTATTTTAGAAAAACCTAACTCAGTTAAGTGGTGGGATTCAATAGTTCTGGCATTATATCTTCAAAATCAATGTGAGACCAACAAGCTTTCTTAACCTCAAATCCCTGGTTTTTAAATGATGCATGAAAGATTTGGTTTCCTCGGCGCTGTATGTATTCTATAGCCGGAACAAAGTCTTGATCATTAGATATTAAAACCGCCTTATCGTAAACATTATCCAGCGCATAGTGAAACAATTCTATAGCGATAGATGTATCAACTCCCTTTTCGACAGTTCTTATTAATTCTTTTCGACAATATGGGCAATGTGTAATCTCTCTCCGGCAATTTTCATCAGTACATTTAATTGGTTTTGCGGGTGTTCGTTCTTTTACTGTTACGTTATAACCTTTAAATAAATCCATTTGCTGTAGGAAAGAACGGAGCCTTCGATCCTTTGGACTTGTAGGATTTATAGATGCATAAACGTGCGTTCCGGCATATTCAGAATCTTTCCCGATCCTACTAAGCAACACTTGAGGAAGAGTCACATCCCATGGTATTCTGATGATATCAGAAGAACCCAATCTTAGGTGGTATTCGTTCCACGATAATTGTAAATTCCAAAAATCGACAAAAATCTTTACCTTCATTTTCACTTCTCCCAAATGTTTTTTTTATGAAATTCTTCCATGATTGCTACCCTAACAGCTTCTATCGGCGATTTCACTGGATCCTGATGTAAAACCGCAAAAAATTTTCTTTTCCCCGAATCATCAACCAAATAAGACCATGCATAGCATTTCTTAGCTGTTGGGTGGTCCTTAAGTTCAAACACCTCTACGACACCCTCCAAAACCGTTTCGCCTTCAAATGTTTCTTTAACGGGTACGGATTCAAGCCATTTTGATTTACAATTATGCAACCCCTCAACTGCTTTTTTTATTTCTGTTTTCATTATTTAAGATAAAATTTCTTCTATGTTAGCCAACGCCTTTATGTGCTTATCGGTTGGCAATGGGGCAGCAGAATAATATCTATTTTCAGAAAATGGTACATTTGAAGCTCTTTCAAACATAAATGGAATAGGATTTCTTTTATTTGTTTGATCCGGCCAAAAAGATAAACCGCCCATATAAAACTTTATGCCAGTTTCAACATTGTCGGATAAAAAATTTGATATGTTTTTTAATTTTGGATTAAGAATTTCTAAAGACTTGTCAGTAGATACGAATATTTGGCTTAGATATATTTGATCTTTAATAACTGATTCGTATGGCGGCATTTTAAATATTTTCAAAAACCGATTAAAAACATCCTCTAAAAACGCATCAGAGTGGTTTGTTGATGAAGTAGCATCTGCAACAAATCCATCAGAATAAAGTGTAAAATTAATACCAACGGACAAATTCGTATCAATCTCAAACTCTCCCGCTCCAAATAAAACCCCCTTTTCCATATTGGTAAGGTCGGTTGGCAAAGGATGCTTTTTAAACTTATATGTTTCAATCAAGAAGGGATAAAGAATTTTGTCCAATTTAATACCGGTTGGATTTAAATCGCCCACCTTGCCCAACCAAATACTTCTAGCCAGATGCACCGACAGCAGTTTCATGAATATCACCTCTTATATAATCAACACTTTTTATTTGTTCAAAGTTAAATTTTGTTTTTACGTCCGAAAAATCCGTATTTGGTTGTCTAACTATTTCCTCTGAATATTGTTCATGAAGCAAAGAGGCGGCTGCCCCTTTTGCATCTTTTTCTTTAAAATAATCGTCATTGTCAAAGCTTGTTGGATTTAATGAGCCTGTATCTATATTTGATTCTATTTCAACAAGATCACTAAAAGGAACAAACCTAACTATCAATCCAACATCAAACGCAGAAGCAAGCTGCTTTAGCGTACTTAATGAAAGTTTTCCATAATTTGGATTTTCACACATAGAAATTCTTTCTTGCTTCATGCTCGCTCTACGTGCCAGTTCTTTTTGAGTCCAATTTCTTTCTTTTGATAACCTCATGGCCCGAATCTGAAAGGGAATGGTTTGGTCAATAATGGCAGAAACAAAAGCATCTCTGTGTTTTTTGTTTTGAAGTCTTTTTATTAATGCTTTTTTTTCACGGTTTGTAATCACCTAAATACCTCCTGTCATTAAAAACTAATTGCCTTCTTTTCTCGGCTGTTTTTAGCGCATCGTGTGGGGTCCAGGTATTTACCTTTTTTGTTGCGCCAACCAGAATTGTATATGTTTGCGGTACAGGTCCAAAACAACCAAGAGGCCTATACTGCTTTTTGTTGTATTTAACTATTATTTCGCAAATATGTCTATGCCCATGCATGTGCGCAAAAAATGGACGGGACCACATTTCAATTGGACTGACAGATAACAATCTAATCATTCCCCTTATCCGTTCTTCTGCTTCTGGACTCTGAGAAACAATCCACTCGTCAAAAATGTCTTTCCCGGATAGCGGTAAGAAAATCTTAATTTTCCACTTAATCATATTATAATAAAAAAATTATATTTTGCAAGCTTTTTTTCTTGACACGATATAATAAAATTATTATATTTGAGGACATGAAAGCGATAACGGTCAAAAATAAAAGGGGAATCAAGCTGATAACTCAACCTGTTCCCCTTAAAAAATTGTGGGGGCAGAGTTGGGCGCTCGTAGTTGGGATTTACACCCGACTGCTCGGGTTCGATCCCCGGTGCCTCCACTTACGCAACAATCATAATGCAGCCGAAAGGATTTTGCAATGAATAAATTAAATTCCAAAAAACAAGAAATGATCGTATCGGCCTTAATTGAAGGATCTTCGATCAGATCCACTGAACGCATGACAGGGGTTCATAGGGATACGATCATGCGATTAATGGTCAAAGTGGGGGATTCTTGCAAAACCCTGATGGATGAAAAAATGGTGAATTTGCCATGCAAAAACATCCAGGTTGATGAAGTGTGGTGCTATGTTGGGAAAAAGCAGCGGCACGTTAGAAGGGCCGACGACAAAAATCAATGCGGGGATTTCTGGACATGGGTTGCTATTGATGCAGATTCTAAATTGGTGCCTTCTTTCAGAACCGGAAAGCGTGACAGGGATATGGCAAACGAGTTTATCGGTGACCTGTCATTGCGGCTGGCTAATCGGGTCCAGATTAGTTCCGACAAACTAAAACATTACGTTGAAGCCATTGAATTAGAGTTCGGCGGCAATGTTGATTATGCTCAGATTGTAAAGTCCTACGAAGCGGAAGCGATTGGGCCGGGTAGATACAGCCCCCCGAAAGTCGTCTCAACAGATAAGACGATCATTAGGGGTAATCCTGATATGGATAAGGTTTCAACGTCTTTTGTGGAGCGTCAAAATTTAACAATGCGTATGTCAATGAGGCGATTTACCCGCCTTACAAATGCCTTTAGTAAGAAATTAGACAATCTGAAAGCGGCTATTGCGCTTCATTTTGCCCATTACAATTTTGTTCGGATTCACAGAACCTTGAGTTGTACGCCAGCTATGGAAGTTGGAATTGAAAACCGAATTTGGTCAATCGGGGATTTGATTGAGTATGCCAATTCAAATTAGGACAATACCCAATCTTTCTATCCCTTGTATTGGAACATCAATCATGTTACTTACTTTCGTTATTGATGCCGTGAAACGACACATAAAAGGACCATTTTTATGACAAACACTTTTCGGCCAAACTGCCTGCCGACACTGATCGGCAGCCTTCCGCTGGTTGACCATCAAAAAGCCTGCGAACTGGTTTTTGAACATGTACCGGAAATACCCATCTGGGTCCAGCTCCCGGTTTTTAAGGAAGAAGGCATGCTGCGTCAGTTTCTGCCGGGGATGCCGGGATTTGCCCTGGAGCGCGGAAAGGCATTCATCAATAAGGCCGGCGAGGCGTTCGACGCCGATCTGCTTGCGTTTTATGAAGATTATATGGCGGTTGCGGCGGGCGAGAAAGCACTGCCGGATTCCCGCTTCAAGTTGACGCCGGAAACGGCCGCAGGCTTTTTTGCGCTGCAGGAGCGGCTGAAACGTTCCGGGGAAAGTCCGGCGGCAATCAAAGGTCAGATCACGGGCCCTATCACCTTTACCACCGGTGTCGGCGACCAGGATGGCCGGGCTGTTTTTTATGACGATCAGCTGCGGGATGCGGCCGTGAAGCTGCTGGCGCTCAAAGCCCAATGGCAGCTGCGGGAGTTCAAACCGCTGGGGTGCCCGACGATCATGTTTTTTGACGAGCCCGCCCTGGCCGGGTTCGGCTCCTCTGAATTTATCAGTATTTCCCGGGAGGATATCGCCGCTTGTCTGGGGGAGGTCATCGATGCCGTTCACGCGGAAGGGGGGCTTGCCGGGGTGCATGTCTGCGCCAATACGGATTGGTCCCTGCTGCTGGATTCGGATGTCGATATCATTAATTTTGATGCTTATGCTTATTTCGACCGCTTCATTCTGTATCCCGGGCAGATCAGGCGGTTTGTGAATTCCGGCCGCATTCTGGCCTGGGGAATTGTGCCGACGCTAAATCCGGAGGACATCGAAAAAGAAAACGTCGATTCCCTGATGGACGCCTGGCGGGAAAAATTCGGACAAATCGAGGCCCTCGGCATCGATCGAAAGCAGATTATGGCGCAATCGATGATAACGCCGAGTTGCGGTGCCGGCTCGCTGAGCCATGCCCTGGCCCGGAAGGTGCTCTCGCTGACAAGGGAATTGTCGGATCGAATCCGGAGTGAATATTGATGGCTTCGTAAAAAGTCCAATTTCTGCGTTGCGCTTCATCTCGTTGTGATTACGGCGTACGATAAGTATCCCTCATCACACGAGACTCGCGCGCCGTGAGCTTGGAGCTTTTCCTTTGCCATCCGAATTTTGATTTTTAGGAATCCGTCAATTTTAATGCATGGTATTTTGTGAAGCCCGCTGGCGACTGAACGAATCAGATCTTATTTGTATAGAATAGAAAGGTGAAGAACTAATGGCGAACACTCAAACACAAGGAAACTTTAAAGGCGCCACCCGCTATGTACTGGACGAAGAGCTTGCCGGCATTGTCAACATTTCCATGGCGCTGGAAATGCCGCTGCTTCTCAAGGGGGAGCCCGGCACCGGCAAAACCATGCTGGCGCATGCCATTGCCGAAAGCCTGCAGATGCCCTTGATCGTTTTGAACGTAAAATCCAGCATGAAGCTGATCGAGGCGCTCTATCAGTATGATACCCTGACGCGCCTGAATGACAGCCGTTTCGGCGACTCAAAAAGAGACGTCAGCAATATCGAGGAATATATCAAGATGGGCAAGATCGGCCAGGCCTTTACTTCGGAAGAACGCACCGTTTTGCTTATCGATGAAATCGACAAGGCCGACACCGATTTCCAGGATGACATGCTGGATGTGCTGGATCAGATGGAATTCGATATTATCGAGATCGACAAACGCGTCCGAGCCAGAAAACGTCCGGTGATCATAATAACCTCCAACGCCAAGAAGGATTTGTCCGATCCGTTCCTGGGCCGATGCAATTTTCACCATATTGCTTTTCCGGATCCTAAAATGATGCGCAAAATCATATCGGTCCATTTTCCGGAGATCGACAACGACCTAGCCGAGAATGCCGTCAACGCTTTTTATAAGCTGCGGCAGATTGAGAGCATCGAAAAAAAACCGGCCACCCGGGAGCTGATCAACTGGGTCCGGGCGCTGGAGGCGGACCCTGATTTTAAACCCAAACAGCTGGCCAAGGGCGAGCTGCCGTTTCTGGGCGTCCTGTTTAAAAAGAGCCAGGACTACGAGAGAGCCGCGCATATCGTCAGTTATCGTAAAAACTTTTAGAGGTCGTTTCAAAACCCCGTCTAAGGTCCGCTAACTGCGTTGCAAGCCTCTTCAAAATGCTCACATACTTGTATGTATGCTGCACTTTCTCATCGGCCTGCGCCTTGTTCTCTGGCCTGATCCAGGTTCTTGAAACGACTTCAATCGTAATCAATAATGATGTTAGCTACCGCAGAATTTTGAATATTTTTAATAATCAAATATGTTTATAGATTTCTTCTACAAATTGCGCGAAGCCGGGATACAGGTCAGCCCCACTTCCTTTTTAACGCTGCAAAAGGCGCTGAGCAGCGGCCTGGTGAATTCCCTGGATGAGTTTTACAGGGCCTCCCGAACGATTTTGATCAAAAGCGAACGCTATTTCGACCGCTTTGATCAGGTGTTTGCCCATTACTTTGAAGGGGCCGAAATGCCGGCCCACGAAGAAATCGACTTTGATGAAATGACGCGGATCATGCTCGAAGAGTGGCTGCGAAACCCGCGCGGTCTCGCCGATGCCCTGGGGGTGGATGAATCCACCTTAAACAAACTCAACCCGCAAGAGCTGATCGATTATTTCAAGGAGCGGCTCAAGGAGCAGAAAGAGCGCCATGACGGCGGCTCCAGGTGGATCGGAACCGCGGGGACTTCGCCGGTGGGCCATTCCGGGTATCACCCCAACGGCATGCGCGTGGGGGGGGTATCGCGCAACAAGTCTGCCGTCAAAGTCGCGCTGGAGCGGCGCTATAAGGATTATTCCCTGAGCGGGCCGCTGACCCAAGCCATGGTAGGAGAGGCCTTAAAGCGGCTGCGGCACATGATGCCGACCGGACCGCGCGATCAGCTCAACATTGACGCCACCATTTATCAGACTATGAAGAACGCCGGTGAAATTGAGATCGTTTTTGACCGCAGCCTGCGGGACCGCCTCAAGGTCATTCTCGCCATCGACAATGGGGGCTGGTCCATGGATCCCTATATCCGGGTGGTACAGACCCTCTTTGATTATGCTAGAGCCCAGTTCAAGGACCTGAAAACCTATTATTTCCACAATACCATCTACGATTTTGTGTGGGAGGATCCGGCCAGGCGCAAGAAACCGAAGATGCTGGAAGAATTCACCCGCGTGGACCCGGAAACGCGCCTGGTGCTGCTGGGCGACGCCAGTATGGCGCCCTATGAGCTGATGGCCACCGAGGGCTCCATCTATGTCGGCGACCGCAGCTCCATGCCTAGCATTGAACGGCTGCATTTTCTGGCAAAGACATTCAAGCACAGCGTCTGGCTCAACCCCGTTTCCATTCTGCGCTGGGATTACACCCACACCATCCGGCTCATCCGCCAGATATTCCCCATGTTCGAGCTCTCCATCGACGGGCTCGAAAAGGCCGTGGAGCATCTGAAGGTCAAGTAGCTCAGGGGTCGGGGGGTAAGGTTGTCCGGTCCTCCCGTTGGTAGCCCCCGTGAACGCGGTAACCAAAGGTACCTGCGCCCTGTTAACGCCCCCAAACCCTTGCGCTAAGCCGCAACAGGCAGAGACGATCATCGTTGCCGTGAAAGTCCGCCTTTTGGGGCTGGTTCAATCGAAATTGAGCGGGGTCGCTGCCGTACGATCATTATTCGATCAGACGGTTACGTCGCTCACGGGGGCTACCAACGGGAAAACCATCGCCAAACGGTGAAGTGACAATGGCTCACCCCATCGGCGTTCGTAAAAAAACTTCCCAGCCCTTTAAGTAGCTTATAAACCGAAAAAGGCCGCGATATACTTTACCGCCGTAAAGACGATAATGCCGGCGAGCATCCATTTGATAATCGCGGCAGGAACAAATTTCTGGCAGCGGGCGCCCAGATACATGCCGGCCATTCCGCCGATCCCGAAAAGGACCCCCAACAGCCAGTCCGGCGCCACGGACAGGTTGGGATAAAACGGGGCAATCGCCTGATAGAAGGCAACCCCCGCGACCGACGTAACGAAAGTTCCCATGAGCGCGGCCCCGGCCACGGTATAAACCGGAAGATGGAAAAAAGTCACAAAAAAGGGGGCGATGATGGCCCCGCCGCCGATGCCGTATATGCCGCCGACAATCCCCACAATGAAGCTGAGGGCGAAGATGCCCCAGAAGGGAATATCGAACTGTTCTTCGTAAAAAGTATAACCGAGCCGTTTCCGGTTAAAATGGGTGACCCTCACGGCCGGCAGTGCATCCAGGGCGGCATCATTGCCGGCGGTTTTCCGGCGATGGCTGCGCACCAATTCCTGGAAGCGTTTTTCGCTGGCGGCTTTGTCCTTACCGCCCGAGTTTTTGCGCATGAGGTCGCGGACCATTTTCAGGCCGATATAGAGCAGTACAGCGGCCGCGAACAGTTTGAAATTTTTCGGGTTGGGGAGATAGGCAACCCGCACGAAAGCG
>JBFLWU010000074.1:0-16210 GCA_040757625.1 Thermodesulfobacteriota bacterium
ATTTTCACCCGGTGGGCGAAATGCATTCGCCCATTTGCTGCGTTATCCGGGGTTTGCGGTACGCAAAGTACAGCTGCACCCCGGAGTGCCTTGCAAATGAACGAATGCATAACGTGAAATATCCGGGCTAAACTCATATTTTCATGAATAATTGAGGGGGCGGGGAGTTTTATAACGACCGTCTGTGGGGTGATACCGTTATCCTTTCACCGTATGTCGAAGGTCCGCGCGCGGACCTGACAGCGTTCGAAAAACTTCCCGCCCCCTCATTACGGAATAGCGCACTAAGGCTGCCCGGCGGCGGCCGCTTCAACTACCTCGCAACTATTTTTTTCCAGAAACTCAAAGTAGGCGTCAATCAGGCTTTCGGCCTCGGCCCGGGACGTCACCCGCTTGATGGATTCCCGGAACCTGCTGTTGTGGGGAAGTCCCTTTACAAACCAGCCCAGCCGGCTGCGCATCATGTAGCAGGCATGCGTCTCCCCGATGTACGTTACCGACTCTTCCAGATAATGCCGCATGGTCCGGCGCCGCAGGGCCAGGTCCGTCTGTGGCGGCGCTTGGCCCTGCAGGCAAGCGATGACCTCTGAAAATATAAAGGGGTTTCCGATGGCCCCTCTGCCGATCATGACCCCGTCGCACCCCGTGAGCTGCAGCATTTGCAGCGCGTCCTCCCCGGTTGTAATATCGCCGTTTCCGATGACCGGCAGGGAAATCTCCCGTTTGACCGCGCCGATCAGGCCCCAGTCCGAACGTCCCCCGAACCGCTGGGTGGCGCTGCGCGGGTGCACGGTCACCGCGTCCGCGCCGCACCCCTGGGCAATCCTGGCAAGTTCCAGGGCCTGGCGCCCGCCGGGCTCCCAGCCCGACCGCATCTTGATGGTCAGCGGGATTTTTACCGCCTTGCGCACCGCCGTGATCACCTGCTCGGCCCGCTGCGGCTCCCGCATCAGAGCGACGCCGGAACCGCTTTTGATGATCTTGCGGACCGCGCAGCCGCAATTGATGTCGACGATGTCGGCGCCCCGGGATTCAACCATCAGCGCGGCCTCCGCCATGACGGCCGGGTCGGCGCCGAACAACTGCACCGACAGCGGTTTTTCCTGGGGTGCGCTGTCCAGGATCCGCAGGGTTTTTGCGGTGGCCCGCACCATCCCGTTGGCGCTGATCATCTCGGAGCAGACCAGCGCGCAGCCGTAGGCCTTCACCATCAGCCGAAACGGCAGATTGCTGATCCCCGCCAGGGGGGCAAGGACGGTATTATTTTTAAGAAGGACGCTTCCTATTTTCATGCTAAATTACAATCTCAGTTTTCAAATCAGTACAATGATCCCATAACGTTATTCATTCACCGCCCATTCGCTGCGCACATTCGAGGCACAGAGGTCGCGGAGAAACCTTCTGTTTAAACGGTCGCCGGATTGGCATAGCAAAACAGGCAGCGATGATGGCACGGCTGGGTCCGATACGACCCGATGTCCGCCGAAATCTTGCAGCCGCAGCCGGCGGCGACGCGCTGGCCGCTGTCTTTTTTGACCGACAGGCGCCCGCCGTAAAGGGTTGCCAGAAAGTCATTGGGGATGCATGAACTGCCCCTGATGCCGGACCCCTCCGGGAGGCTGTCCAGCAGTTCCTTTTCACAGCACAGGTAAAGCGCCATCCCTTTTTGCGCCAGCGCACCGGCCATTTCGAGAACGATCCGGCGCCGCTCGGCCGGGTCCGGATAAAGAAAGCTGAATCCCGGTTTTGCGGCGACCCGCCGGCGGATCTTGGCGTAATCGTCCATGAAGCTGGTAATGCAGCGCCGGACCCCGCAGCGGGCGGCGGCAGCGGCAATCCGGCCGAAGTCCGCCAGGTTGTTTTCAATCGCGCCGGTTCCGGCCGTGTAGGAGCAGATCGGATCAAAGCGCCAGTTGACGGCCCGGGGATCAAAGCGGCGGCAAAGCTCCTCGAGCTGCTTCAGGCGCTCTTCCAGCGGCGGCACTCTCGGTTCCAGGAGCGGAGCGGTTGAATTGACCGTGAAATTAAAGAACAGGTGATATCCTCTCTGCTGCAGCTTTTCACCGTATCCGCCCTTTAGAAAGGGGCCGAAATTTTTGGACCAGAACACAACGGTGTGCACGCGCTCCGGCGTTGCCGCAACCTTTGAAACCTGCCCGTTGAACGGATTGACCACTTCAAAAAAACCGTGCGCCGCCCGCTCCATGAACCAGGGCATGTAAAACGCCGGTATGTCCGTCCGGCGCGACGCCGAAATCACGATTTGGGTTGTGCTTTTCATCGCGTCTGGAAACGACGGAAGGAAACAGCCCTAAATTTCGCTGCCTATTTCTTCTTCAGATCCGCCAGCGATATGACCTTGCCCCCTTCCTTGCCCTCCGTTTTTTTCTTCGGCGCTTCCTCTTTGACCGCCGGTTTCCCGGTCTCATCCGGCTCAGCCGGCGCGACCACCTTTTCAAGGCGCATGCGTTTGCCGTTCATGGTAAACTCGCCGCCGTTGATGTAGGCGTCCCGCAGGATCCAGGTCACCGCCTGCAGGGGCATCTGCAGCAGCAGCAGCTTGAGGCCGTACCAGCCGGCCTTGACGTCCGGGGTTATCGCTTCGACCCTGGCGAAAACCAGCGGCTTGTCTTCAAAATAAATCAGAACAATATCATTGATTGTCGTCATCACCGATCCCCCTCGGCTGAAATCAACATCACGATTGCGTCCGACGGAACATCCCTGGCGGATGCTATGCCCGCTTTATATAGAACCCGCCGGCAACCGTCAATTATTCATTTCCATCCGGAACGCTCATAAAGAACCCTTTCGATCTCATCCAGATGCGTATTCATGGCCTGATGGGCAGCATCGGCATCCCGGCGCCGGACGGCCGCGGCAATACGGGCATGCCCCTTGACGGAAAACTGCTGCCGGGCCGGGCTCTGGGACATTTCCAGCCGGCTTTCGTCCAGAACATCCGTCAACCGCTCCATAATCTGCAGCAACACGCTGTTGCCGGTGGCCCGCGCCAGGGCCAGGTGGAACGACCGGTCTTTTTCCTTCAGGTTTCCGGGATGGCCCCCCGCCGCCTGATAGGCCTCCCGGGCGTTTTCAATTTCGTCGAGATGCGCAGCCGAGCTGTTTTGCGCCGCCAGGGCGGCAATCTGGGGCTCGAGCATCCTGCGGAACTGGAATATCTCAAACAGTTTGCTCTTCCTGCTGCGGAGCGATTCCGCCAGAAACTCGACCAGGGTGGATTCAGCCCCGGTTATTACAAAGGTCCCGCTGCCGGGACGGCTTTTGAGGATCTGTCTTTGTTCCAGGGTCCGGATGGCCTCCCGCACCGAGTGGCGCGACACCTTGAAAATATCCGCCAGCTGTCTTTCCGGCGGCAGCTGATCCCCGCCTTTCAAACGCCCGCTTTCGATCAGCCCTTCAATCTGGGCCGCAATCTGTTCGTGCAGTTTGGTCCGGCTGACCGCCCTCAGGCTGTCGGCGGGTTCTTTTATTGTTGCATCGGTTTTCATGGCAGCCAATTTTTCTCCCCGGCGAAGAGCTATTAGCAGCTATCTCAAAAAAATATTATTTCAGGGGGGCGAGGGGGCTTTCCCAGGCCGAAGCGCCAATAAACGGGGAAGCAGCGACGGCTTCCTCTTCAGCTCAGGCCGAACGCATCGCCGCCAGCATGCTCCCCGTCATCAGAACGAGAAAAAAATAAACCGCCCCTGTTGATCCGCTGCCGGCGGCCTTGTACAGGAAAAACGGTATCACCAGCATGGCCAGCAGGAGAATCCCCTTCACCCGCTTTTGAATTTCTTTGATTAAATTCTTCACCGACAATATTCCCTCCTATAACCTCTGATCCCCGGCACCCGGCACCTATATCAGGACAACGGCCATTGTAAACACCCCGAAAAAGGCGGTGATGATCAGGCCGTACTTGAGGGTCGCCTGCAGAACCGGCCCCTCCCTGCCGGAAAGTCCCACCGTTGAGCAGCCCACCAGGATCTTGGCCGGCGCGATCATGCTCCCCAGGGCGCCGCCGGTGGTCTGGGCCGCCAGAACGACGGCCGCGCTCAGGCCGGCCAGCTCGGCGGTCTGCTGCTGCAGGACGCCGAAAACCACATTGGAATTGGTGTTGCTGCCGGTCATGAATGCCCCCAGCAGGCCGATCCAGGGCGCAAAGAAAGGATAGGCGCTTCCGAAAGCCCGGCTGATCCCTTCGGCCAGAAGATAAATCATGCCGCAGTGGTCCATGATCAGGGCAAACCCCACCATGCTGACGATCCCCAGGCTGGTGGGAACGCCGCTTTTAACGGTCTTTGCCAGTATCTGTTTCAAAGCGCCGGGTGCATAAAAGCCCCTGGCGCGATAGACCAGGTAGCTGACCACGGACGCGTAAGCCAGAAGCGCGCCGCCGTGTCCGAACACGTTGATGCCGCTGTCGTTGCCGGCCGGAACCACCCAGCCCGTCCGCGAGGTAATCTCGGGAAACGGCAGCGAGAGCTTGACCTGGCCCAGAAAGCCCTTTAAGGCCGGTAGCATCACCCCGGCCGAAACGATCACGATCAGAATCAGATAGGCCGACAGGGCCCAGCCAAGCCCCATCCGCGACGGAATGTCCGGCGTTTCGGTCCTGTTGTACATTTTCAGGCGGGCCACCGCCAGGCAGGCGATCAGGCCCGCCAGACTGGCGCCGAACCCCCCCAGGGTCCACATCCCGGAAGTGGCCAGAAAATACTGGACGCCGGCCATGGCCGTGCCCACCAGCAGGAGGGCCGGCAGGCTGTGGCGCACCATTTTCCAGCCGCCGTATACGTGCACGCTGAACAGGCCGCACAGGTAGGCCGCCAGCCCCAGGAAAACAGCCGACCAGGGCGCCAGGACATCCGCCCCCAGCCCGGTCACCGCCATCATGGCCTGAAACGACGCCCCCATGGAGCCGAATGTCACCGACCAGCAGTGCCCGACGGCCGGCACGGCCACGGCCACCACCGGCGAAAACCCCAGCCCGGCCAGGAGCGGCGCCGCCACGGCAATGGGAACGCCGTAACCGGCCACCCCCTGGAGGAACGAGCTGAATATCCAGCCGAAAATCAGGAGCTGAATGGTCTTGTCGCCGCTGAAGCGCTGGATGCCGGCGCCGATGGCCGCGATGGCCCCGGTTTCATTGACCACGTTGTAAAGCAGAAGCGCCATCCAGATGATATAGAGCACGTTCAGCGACAGGAGCGCGCCCCGCATCTGGGAATAGGCCAGCAGCCGGGGGTGGGCGCCGAAAAAAAGGACCGAGACAACCAGCGCGGTCATCCAGCCGGCCGCGCCGGCCCGGCCGCCGCTCCAGTTAAACCAGATCATCAGGACCAGGACCACCGCAATGGGGGACAGGGCGAAAATCCATTTTACCAGAAACAAATCCGTCATGATTTCATCACTTTCCAAACAGTCTCGCATAAATCTTCATGCAAGGTTCGGGTATTACCTGAACCGCAACAGCGAGCGCATTCCCCGCAGCTTGCTGCGGGGTTAGCGAGCGAATATTAAAATTAGATTAAAAATCCTTACGGTCGAAGATTCCCTGCAGCTTGCTGCAGGGTTCTTCAATCTTGTATGCGTCTGCGGCTTTCATCCGCAAGGCATTTAAGGGTGACGCCATAGTGTTGTACTATTGCGAACCCTTAATAACGCAGCAGATGGAAGCCTCCGGCGCACCCGCAGGGGGAAAATTGATGAGAAAATGATCCTTACCTTGTTTTTGGATTTCGATCCTGTTTCTGTATGCTGTATTTTACCCCGAATCCTGGTGCATTCAGTAATATAACACCGTCTCATCAATTTTCATACAAGGTTCAGGTATGACATTCATACCAGTATAAATTGGTTGGACCAATATAACGCCGGCAGGTTTTTTTCAAGTTGTTTTTGGGGGATTTGTAAAACAATTGTAAAAGCCCGAATAATCATTCCTCTGATCGATTTCATCCGGTATGATGCCCCACTTTTTTATTAGAAGGAAAAACTTTATATGAGCATTCACAAAACACCCATCATCCGAACGTCGGCGCGCTGGCTGGCGATCATTTTTCTGAAATTCGCCGGCTGGAAGGTTCAAGGCGCACGGCCGGATATACCCAAATATGTCATGATTGCCGCCCCCCACACCTCCAACTGGGACTTTATCTATGCCCTTGCGATCAGCCTGGTTTATCGCATCGACGTTCTCATCATGATGAAGGCCGCCTGGTTTTTCTGGCCCCTGGGGCCGGTATTCCGGTGGCTGGGCGCCATGCCCATCGACCGGAGCAGGTCCCATAACGTGGTCGCCCAGATGATAGCGGCTTTTGAAGGCCGCGCGGAAATGATCCTGATGGTGCCCCCTGCCGGCACCCGCAAAAAAGTCCGCTACTGGAAGACCGGGTTTTATCATATCGCCAACGGCGCCGGCGTCCCCATTGCAATGGGCTATTTGGATTATCGCCTGAAAACCGGCGGGATCGGCCCGGTTTTTCACCCCACCGGCGATATCGATCAGGACCTGAAGGCGATCCACAAATTTTATCGCAACATTACCGGCAGGCATCCCCATCAATCCATCCAGGTCCCGGCGGTTTCCGGCCGGTATGAGGACCGGCCGGTTTCCTCCTGACCGGGAGACGCCGCCCTCCGGCCGCTGCCGGAATCGGGCGGCATAATTCAGGCGCTGTCAATGTCCGCCCTGAAGCCGTTCGCTGTTTTTGTTGACACGCACGCTTCATTTGATAAATAATCGCCACTAAACCCTGACGTTGCCAAAGCCCAGGATCCCCTGATCCAAGGCGACCGGGGGTAAAGCCGCAGATTTTCTACAGCGAACCCTTGGCAACGCAGGAGACGGGGTTCCCTGGGCTTTCCCTCCGGGAAAAAATGACACATGATTGACTTTATGCCGGAAGTCACCAGAAATTCGATTGCGCACGATATCCAAATGAGTCTAACAGGCCCTGTTGTTGTTATTTTTTTATACACTGTGTCATGTTTTTTATGCAACTTCAGGGTAAACATCCAACCTATTTCAGCGGTCAGGTTTGATTGATCCGGTAAGCACTTATGCCGATCAAGATATGGATCGAAAAAGATCAAAAAAGAGTCCGGGTGGTTGTAACCGGAACTTTTTCAACTGACGACATTTTTCAGGCCATCGACCGGATCAGAGACGATCCGGATTTCGAGTCCGGTTTTGCCATATTATCCGACCACACCGGGATCGATACGGCCATCACTCCCACGCAGGCGCAATCAACTGCCGCCCACATCGAACAGCTCTCCAGACATTTTGCCGGCGCCAAATGGGCCGTCGTCACTCAAAAAGACGCCTCCTACGGAATGATGCGAATGCTGTCCGTATACCTTGAAACGGTCCCGGTTTATCTTCAGGTGTTCAGATCCTTCGAAGAAGCCGAAGACTGGCTGGCCGGTCCTTGGCGGAATCGTTTCCCCGGATAGGTACCCTGTTTCGTAAATATCATATGGAAGGTTTCTCCATGATCTCCTTGCCCTGTTGAATATTACCCGCTGTAAGCGGGATTCAACAGGGTGAATCTCGAATGAGCGCAGCGAATGGGTGGTAAAATTTAATAGTATTCTACGGTATTGAAGAATAATTGCACCAAGCTCCCCAACAAAGCAAATGACGCCAAAAGAAACATCCGTCCTAATTTTTGCCGCTGCGGCATTTTGCCTCGCGCTGGTGATTTTCCAATCGGCGACGGCTTTTTCAGCGGAAAGCGGGCGTCCCCCGGTTAACCGGAAAGATCTCATGGAGGTCAGGGTTTACAACCTGGTGGAGGTCACGAACGAATCTTCGGTGGTGCTGCTCAGCGATCCTGATGCCAAAACGGCCATGCCCGTCTGGATCAGCCCCTTTGAAGCCAACGCAATCTATCTGGAGCTTGGCGGGATCAAACCGCTCCGGCCCCAGACCCATGACCTTCTTAAAAAGATGATCGAAACCCTCGGGGGAATCCTGCGCCATGTCGTCATCACCCATGAATCAGAAAACGTTTATTATGCGAAGATCGTCATGGACAAGGACGGCGGCGCGCTTGAAGTGGATGCCCGGCCGAGCGACTCCATCGTCCTGGCGTTAAAGTTCAACGCCCCTATTCTGGTTGCCAAAAACCTGTTTGCCGCAAGGTCCGTCCCGATTGTTGAGGATACTGAAAGCATCCAAAGATACGGACTGACCCTCCAGGAGCTGTCGCCTGCCCTGGCACAGTATTTATCGCTGGGATCCGTTACCGGCGTGCTGGTGGCCGAAGTCCGCGAGGGCAGCCAGGCTGAAAAAGACGGCCTGAAAGCCAAAGACGTCATTGTCGAGCTTGAAAACGAGTCCGTGAAAGGCATCGATGCGGTCAAGGCCCTGCTGTCCAGGGGGCCCGGTGAAATCCGGGCGAAAATTTACCGTGGAACCGAATTCATTATCCTGTCCCTTCATGTTAAAGGGAATTGAACATTCCCGTTCTGATTTAAAATGCTGCAAGCTTTGACGCTGTTTGAATTCCGGCGGCCCATTTGGATATCATTCATTTTTTTCATTTCCGGGTCATCGTGCCGAGACCTGCCTGCACATTAAAAAATGAGCACCTTTGCCCGAATCGACAGTTGGCCGTTTCTCCTTTGGCCAGCACCCGATTCGGGCAAAAAATCTTAGCGCCCTTTGCGCCTTTGCGGTTAAATATTTCATACCGTCTCTCGTCCCTCTTCCCTCGTCCCTAACCCTGCGCCGTATGCCGTACGCCTTTTTCTATTGACTCCCCTCCCCGAATTCCCTATCTACAAATAAATTCCATCCTATCTAAAAACAATCTGCCGCCGGCAGCATAACCGATAGAATCTTCTCCTCATGCACAGTTTTCTGTGCACGCGTGCACAATTTTCTGTGCATGGCCTGCCGCTGAGCCGCATATCCGCTCTTGCCGGCGGCGGCTGAAACACGATCCTGAAAATAATATCCCTTATAATATAAAGCGGTTAAAATAATATTTCGGAATTTTAGACATCAAACCGGTTCCGGCATGAATTATGTAGTACCCGAATCAGGCAAGTTGTTGAATTTTTCAAAGTGAAGTCGCTGCCGGGATTCCTGACTAAAGGCAGTGGTGGCATCAAGGCTTGGAATCGATACCAGTTCCGGGAAAAACCGGCTACCTATCATGCGCTTTTGGGGGCGGAAATAACGAAATAATCCATAATAACAGATTGTTATGTGATATCAAAATATAAAACTCGGTGGCTTACCATGGCCCGGCCCCGCAAAGTGACTGAAGCTATATGTCCAAAATGCGGCTTAAATTTTAATGCCAAATTCCATAGAACATATAAAGGAATTGGAGGCGATATTAAAGAGCAGGTGCAGGGTGTGCACAAAGCACCAGAGATTTGGATTGATGAAAGTGCTCAAGTCATCTGCCCTGGATGCAATGAATTATTTACATCACAGGCTATCAAGTATTTTGGCATACTGAGCCCGAAAGGTTTGAAGATCTTCATTGGTCTATTTATGGCTGGCTTCTTGGCATTTGCGATGTTTGCATTAGTTAAGTCGTTTTGAATATAACATCAAACTTCACCAGACGCGAAGAAGCTTGGCACTGAATCGATGATTTCGGAGGTCAGGACCACCCTTTCCGCGCAATAGTGAGTTTTTCGTTGTGTAATGAAATAAAAGAATGAAAACTCAAAAGAAAAAAAAGCATCCCCAACGAAATATTGATATAGGATACTATACTGTCGCCTTTCTTGATGTCCTTGGTCAACAGGAAAAATTGAGATCCCTACGTAGCCTTCCTGATAAGTCTAATGAAGAACAAATGGACACCTTTATTAAAGATCTTAAGGGAACCTATGGTGTTGTTACAAGCATGAGAAAGATGTTTAAAGATTTTTTCAGGTCTTTTTCAAAAAGGGACACCGACGTTAGCATCCTCACCGCTGACCAGCGTAAGATCTATAAACAGCTTACCAGTAATCCAATACAGATCAAATCCTTTTCGGATGCCATTATTGTTTTTGTTTCTTTAAGAACCGATAAAGTTAAACTTCCTACAAGAGGTATTTGGGGGATTATGGCTGCGGCAGCTTCAACTGCATTGTTGTCACTTGCAGCGGGTCATCCAATTAGAGGCGGAATTGATATAGGCTTGGGAATGGAGATCGAAGAAGGAGAAATTTATGGCCCGAGCCTTGCGAGAGCCTATTCACTTGAATCTAAAATAGCACAATACCCAAGGATAGTTGTTGGAAAAGAATGCATTGACTATCTCCAAATGACTGCAAGGCTAAAACCAAATGATATTTATTCAGAGGTTGGCTCTATTTCCGCAAAGCAATGTTTAAAGCTGTTAACAATAGATGATGATGGTTGCCCAATAATTGATTTCCTTGGCGACCATTTTTGGCAGTCAACAGGTAACATAATTGAAAAGGAAATTATCGATAAAGCGTATCAAAACATAATTAAATTTTCTCAAAAGTTCAAAAATGAGAATGACACTAAAAAAGCCTTTAGGTACACTTTGCTGAGAGGCTATTTTGAACACCGATTAGCAAATTGGAAAAACAACAAATAAGATCACACAACAATCGCGCGGTGCTGACCCGGTAAACCTCGCCGCACAAGCGTAGCGTTATGTTTTTGAAGGGTTAATCATGAAATTTTGTTATATTGACGAAAGCGGTATAGGTGAAGAGGCTGTGGCCGTAATGGTAGGGGTTATAACCGACGCAACACGTATGCGCGTCACAAAAATTAATTGGCAGAATCTTCTTGAATACCTCTCAAACATTATTGGCCGACAAATACAGGAAATTCATACCAGGGATTTTTATTCAGGCAATAGTCCATGGCGGGATTTGGATGGCAATCAAAGGTCAGCAATAATTACTGCTATTTTCAACTGGCTCCAAGAGAGAAAGCATCATGTGGTATTTACTGCAGTAAACAAAGCCACCTTTCTTGAACATTTTAATAGTGAGCCTTTTTACAACGATATAAAAACCTTGTGGCGCTTTATGGCTCTTCATTTAACCCTCTCTTTACAAAAAAGTTTCCAAAGAGAGAAAAAAAATAAAGGAAATACAGTTTTAGTTTTTGATAATGAAGAAAAGGAAAAAGTACAATTTACCGACTTAGTATTAAATCCTCCTGACTGGACCGATTCTTATTACAACCGTGGTAAAAAACAAGAAAAGCTTGATCAGATAATAGATGTCCCTCACTTTGTAGATTCCAAAGAAGTTGGCCTCATTCAACTTGCAGATTTCATATGCTTTTTCTTGCGGAAACACATTGAATTAACCTTAGGTTGCGTTAAGCCCACATATAAAGACGAAATCGCTAAAGTATCTGCTTGGGCCAACCAGATCTTTGGTCAAACAATTGCAAAGTCATGCATCTACTTGTCCAAAGGTCGATGTGATGCAGCGGAACTATTTTGCAAATACGCACCAGAGTGTGTCCTTTAATATTGTACTAGGTGCATTTAAAAATATCTTGATAGAAGGAAATTGGAACATAACCATTTTTTGCACTCGGATTTGTGTTCCGCTGCGTTCCACACGAGCCGGTGAAAAATCCGTTATGCACCAGAGGTAGGATACACACCATGCTTGAACTTCTGAAACGCCTTGCTCTCCCGTTGCTGGTCGTATTCGGCCTCGCGATCGCAGCTCACTTCGCCTGGGACGGCGACGGGTTCTTCCTTAACCTCTCCACCGAACTGCTCGGTATTCTCATCACGATCTGCTATGTCGATTGGATTCTACGCCGACACGAGCAACGACAGTGGAAATCAACCGATGAACGGATCGCTAATCGACTCCGGATTCTGCTCAACGCAACTATTAGCGGTCTGCGAACTGGACTTGGCTTCGGTACTGACGTGTTGGATCAACGAGTGGCCTCATCCCTGGACCCGTATGCAATGCACAAGGATGTCATGAGAATTGGCGAACATGTAATCGCACCAGCAGCGCGATCTCGAGTTCAGGCGTTGGATCAGAATGGTTGGACGATGCTTGTGCGGCAGATTCGCAACGCCCACGATGGGGTGTCTACGTTCCTCAACGTGTTTCAATCACGTCTAACCCCAGAGCAGATATCTGGTATCCTTGACCTCCAAGAGGCCCTTGTGAGTAGTCTTACATACTATACCGCCTTTCCGGATATAATGGGTGTCCCTGTCGATGAGTTGCCACAGACGAGAACGCCGCCAGAGCTGCTTCAACAGTTCGGTTGTGAATCTACGGTCAAAGAACTCGAGAAGATTTGCTTATTGGCAAAGAAGCTGAGTGAATCGGTGGACGCAAGTAATGCATAGGTCGCGCGGGGTCGCCCATTAATGGGCGACCCGCTTTTAATACTTCACAAAGGTGAAGGTTTTGAAAAAGATTAAATCTATCTCTTCATTCATTATCGGCATTTGTATCTTGGGGTATGATATCTACCAAGGATCTAAAACTGAATTCACCTTTAATTCTGGGGATCTACGAACCGGGGTGTTAGGATATATATTAGAAAGAGAATTTTTGGCTTTGTTAATAATTGGAATTGGTTTTGTATGTTATGGACTTTTTTACGCGAGAATTAAAAAGGATATCTTCGGCGATAGTGGTTCTGACAAATAATGAGCTTTGTATAATAGTAGATTGAGTGGAGCGCGATAAAAATGCGGATAGGTGTTTAATCTGTCTGTCCGCGCTATTCATATCGGGGTCCACTCAGCTTTTCGTTACACACGATTATGAATAAATCGGGAATGAATATGAGCAGCCTTCAAATTTCCTTTATGGAGCAAAATGACATCCAGCAATCTGCGAAGGTATTAAGCATCGCCATGCTTAACAATCCACACCATATCGGCGTATTTCTGGGAAACGGCGAAAAGGAACGTCTGGAAATCGAAAAAATGTTTTTTGAACTCTTGAATAACCTGCCCGGATTTGTCTTTCTGGCCAGGGAAAACGAAAAAATCATCGGAGTCATGAGAATGCAGTCATGCACTGGAAACGTAATTGCTGATCCGGATTTACCTGAAAATGAAAATGATATCGATTGGAGGAAATCTGTCTGGTTTAAGGAATGGGCAAAGCATGATCCGGTTGAGCAGCACTGGCACCTTGGCCCGCTTGGCGTGCTGCCAACCCATCAAGGGTCAGGTATTGTTTTGCCCGTTTGGGTCTGACCACGGTAACATGATGATAATACGATAAAAAATCCCCATATAGATACCTTTTATCATGCTTAGAGCCCACTTTTTAGGGGTGAAAACAGCCTTTAAGAAGGATGCTGGGAAATGCCACGAGCGAGACGATATTTCATCCCCGGTTGCATATGGCATATAACTCATCGTTGTCATAAGAAGGAATTCCTTAAAGAATTTGTTGAAATGACAAAAGAGAAACTCGGTTTCCAGGTGAGTGGCCGAAGTGTAAGCCGAAGCGGGGACGATTACCAACTCCGGGAGCAGCAGTCCGCTTACAGCGTTCATTTCGCCCCTGAAAGCGCACCGCTAAGCGATGATAACACCTGTTTTTGGAACATATCCGAAGTGATTTAGGCAAGATAGCGTGGTCAGACCCCGGATTTAATATCAGGTCCGGGAAAAACCGGCTCCCTATCATGCGTTTTTTAGGGGCGAAAACGGCGAAATAGGCCCTAAAAACAGCTTGTTCGATAGATTATGAAAAAGGCAAAACCAGAACACCGCAATGAGTACTGGAAGTATCATGTCGCCGCCCATTCATTTGAGCTGGCAGAACGTGTGGCCTCTCAGTTGTTGACCATGCCTAATACAGAACCCATGTTTTATCCACTCATGGTTTCTTTACATGTGTTCTACGCACGTCCGTTCAGACATCCAAAGGAATCAAGAAGGATCGCGCTTGCTTTCGTTCCAAGAGAACACTTGAGCGTTCATGACATGCTTCTCCAGCTTCGCGATAGGATATTTGCTCACCATGACATCGACTCCAGAATTAAAGACAACCACACCGGGGTAGACCTTTTTCAACTGATCGTAATTGTTTCCGGTGGTCAGATGAGGCCGGGAGTACAATCGATCTTTCCAACCGAGTCCCAACTAGGGAAAACACGCGAGCTGTCTGATTATTTATATTGTGTTTGCATGGAAAAGGCTCATAAGGCACTTATTAGATGCGTCGGCGAGCCACCAAGAGAAGGAATTTACCGTGTGTCAACGGAATTTGAAGGTAAAGGTCCCTTGTTGATTCGGTCCGACCTGAGCACAGTACAATCCCATGGGCACTTGAAAGAAACTATAAGACGCTTGCCGGGATCAAACGAGAAGGCTTAGGAACTCGCGAACAACGGATTGAACCCGATGAAAAAAACATACGGGTGAAGCCGAAACGTTAACCCTCTAAACGAAGATATCATGGCCATACCAACTTCTGATATGCCCGGACACAAAAAGCTACATGAACGTGTATATAATGCATTAGATCGATGCCAAGAATCAATTAGTGTCGACTTTAAAGAATCAGCTCCTTGGGAAGAGCTAAAGTGGCAAATAATCAGAACAGCTCTTGGCATGGGCAACCTTCGTGATGGCGGGATAATTATAATCGGAGCGTCAGAGCGTGGCAGCACATGGGATTTACCTGGCATATCGTCTGAACATTTGGCTACATTTGATACAGACGTTGTTATCGATGTGATAAACAAATATGCTTCTCCTCCAATCAAAATTGACTTAGTTATAGTGACATACAGGAATAGTAATATTTTTTTAGCAATTCAAGTTAATGAATTTTTTGATACACCTTTTGTATGCAAAAAGAACGGTCCAGAAACAGGCAAAAGATTAAGAGAAGGCGATGTTTTCGTGAGACCCCCCGGTAAGCCTCGGACTACCAGGATTACAACAGCCGAAGAAATGCAAGATCTCCTTGAGTTAGCTGCGGAAAAACGTGCTCGGAGAATTCTCGAAGTGGCCTATCGTATCGGTCTGAAAGCGACAGATACAAGCATCCAGAAATTTGATACCGAACTGGAGGGGCTATGAACGATAAAAAATTGGATCTTCCGACTCCTGTTCTCAAATATCCTCATTGGCGGGTTAATTTCAGGCCTCATGATTATAGAGAAAATCTGATACCTTCGCTAAGCAAATGTTATGAAATTATAGAAAAAACAAAGCTTAGTCTTCGAGGTTGGGATTACCCTCATTTAAGCAGAAGAGATACTGAACGTTCACAAGGGAATAACTGGGTTTCTTCATGGTCCAACTTTATGGGGCATTACGAATATTGGCGTTTTTACCAAAGTGGTCAATTCTTACACCTTTTTTCCGTCAGAGAAGCTACAGAGTTTGAATGGAAAAAGAAACTACAGAATGATATGCAGTCCCATCGTATTTTAACGGATGGAGAAGTAGACTGGGAAAAAATTCCTGGTTTCTTTTCAATCATCAATTTCATTTATAACATAACAGAAATTTTTGAATTTGCTGCTCGGCTTTGCCAGTCCCGAACCTATTCTGGGGTGGTAAATATAGAAATCGATATAAAAGGAATTCAAGGTTTCGTACTAACAGCACCTTGGGAAAGAGCATGGCACAGCTACTATGCTGCAAGTCAAAATATTTTGTCAAAATCACAAGAGATCGATTCTGAAAAACTGGTCGCAGCCAGCAAGGATTTTTCTCTTTCAACAATAATATGGTTCTTTGAGAGGTTTGGATGGTTATCACCATCGGAAGATGTAATCAGGAAGGATCAAGACAATTTAATAAAAGGTAGATTTTAAGGTTAACATCGCGCTTGAGCGGAGCGCGAGAAAACTGCGGCTGAACGCCTGGCTCATCGGTTCTCACCTTCCGTGCTGCGCCCACTCAGCTTTTCGTTTTATGCATCAATTAAAACCTCAAATGATTCACGGATCGAATATGAGCCGCCTTCAAATTTCCTTTATGGAACAAAATGACATCCAGCAATCTGCGAAAGTATTAAGCATCGCCATGCTTAACAACCCACACCATATCGGCGTATTTTTGGGAAATGGCGAAAAGGAACGTCTGGAAATCGAAAAAATGTTTTTTAAACTCTTGAATAACCTGCCCGGATTTGTCTTTCTGGCCAGGGAAAACGAAAAAATCATCGGAGTCATGAGAATGCAGTCATGCACTGGAAACGTAATTGCTGATCCGGATTTACCTGAAAATGAAAA
>JBFLWU010000075.1:0-13996 GCA_040757625.1 Thermodesulfobacteriota bacterium
CCCATATGCTTGGTGATCGCCGCCGTCAGCGTCGTCTTGCCATGGTCAATATGACCGATCGTCCCCACATTTACATGCGGTTTGGTCCGCTCAAACTTCTGCTTCGCCATCTCTCGTTCCTCCCCTTGAAAAAATTATCGCATCAGCCGCCCGGCTCGCGCATCGATCATGGCGCCGGAAAATTTTACCGGCCTGGCGCCCATGCTCACATTTTTTTCATTCACTACCAGCGGAAATGAGCAAATGCCTTGTTGGCCTCCGCCATTTTGTGCGTATCTTCTTTTTTCTTTACCGCAGACCCTCTCTGGTTGGCCGCATCCAGCAGCTCTCCTGCCAATTTGTTCGCCATTGTTTTTTCAGAACGGCCCTGGGCGTAATTGATGATCCACCGAATCCCCAAAGCGGTTCGCCGAGAGGGTCGGATTTCCGTGGGCACCTGATAGGTTGAGCCGCCCACGCGCCGTGATTTTACCTCAATCATCGGCCGAACATTATCGACGGCTTTTTCAAAAACTTTAATCGCCGGCTCTTTTGTTTTTTCTGCGATAATATCCATGGCATCATACAGGATGGATTCGGCAATGCTTTTTTTGCCTTTTCGCATGATGGCGTTGATAAACTTCGAAACCAGCTTATTGTTGTACTTGGAATCAGGTATAATAAGTTTTTCCGGAATTTCTCTTCTTCTTGGCATGTGCTGCACCGTTATTTTCTGTTATTTTATTAGGCCAGGGGCCCTTCTGATGAACTGTTCCGCCAACCAATTTTTTACTTGGGTTTTTTGGCCCCGTATTTCGACCGACCCTGTTTGCGGTCCGCCACGCCCAGCGAATCCAGCGTCCCGCGGATGATATGGTATCTGACGCCCGGAAGGTCCTTGACGCGGCCGCCGCGAACCAGCACCACGGAGTGTTCCTGCAAATTGTGCCCGATCCCGGGAATATAGGCGGTTACCTCAATGCCGGTGGTCAACCGGACGCGCGCCACCTTACGCAACGCCGAGTTGGGTTTTTTGGGTGTCGATGTATAGACCCGGGTACAAACCCCTCTTTTCTGCGGAGCGCCTTTAAGTGCTGGCGTGTTGGTTTTTTTCTTTACTCGTTTGCGGCCCTTCCGGACCAGCTGGTTAATGGTCGGCATATCTTCCCCTTTTAATATGTTCCGGCTAAAATTTTGCTGTGTCTAAAAAGCAGAAAGTTATAAATTTAAAAACAAATTGTCAAGCATTTTTATTGCTAAAAACAGCTTCTCAACCATTTATTTTTTATCTTTCATTTTTCACGGCCCGCAGGCAGAGGGTCCTCCCGGTCGTCATCGAATTTTTACGGCACATCTGAGCCCGTAACCGGTTCGTCAGGCGACATCGCTCGTTATGGGGTTATACAGGTGAAATCCGGTTCCAGCCGGAATAATCCTGCCCATGATCACATTTTCCTTCAGCCCCCGCAGGTTGTCCACCGTTCCGGCGATGCTGGCATCCGTCAGAACCTTGGTGGTCTCCTGAAAGGATGCGGCCGATATAAAGCTGTCGGTGCTCAACGACGCCTTGGTGATGCCCAAAATCAGCGGTTCGGCCTTGGCCGGCTTGCCGCCTTTTTCAACCACGGTCAGGTTGGCTTCCTCGAACGCGCTTTTATCGACCTGTTCTTCCAGAATAAAATCGGTATCGCCCACCGCGGTTATTTTAACGCGTCGCATCATCTGGCGGACGATGATTTCAATGTGTTTGTCGTTGATTCTGACGCCCTGAAGGCGATAGACTTCCTGAACCTCATCCACCAGATAGCGGGCCAGGGCCACATCCCCCTTGATGTTCAAAATATCCTGAGGGTTGGCCGAGCCGCCGATGATCGGTTCCCCGGCACGGATGTAATCGCCGTCATACACATTAATATGTTTGCCCTGGGGAATCAGATATTCCTTTTTATCGCCCACATCGGCAGGGGATACGGTTACCTTCTGTCTTCCTTTCTTGGTGCTCTTGGAGATGGCGACATAACCGTCGATTTCACTCAATACCGATGTCTCCTTGGGTTTGCGCACTTCAAAAAGCTCGGCCACGCGGGGAAGACCCCCGGTGATATCCTTGGTCTTGGTGGTGGCCCGCGGCAGTTTGGCAACGATATCGCCGGCCTTGACCGTATCGCCTTCTTCAACCATCAGAATCGCATTGACCGGCAGGATATACCGGGCGACGCCGGATGATTTCGGCAGGCTGGCGGTTTTGCCCTCGGCATCCTTAATCGAAATCCGGGGCCGCACCTCGGCGCTTTTGGATTCCATGATCGTACGGCTGGACATGCCCGTAACCGGGTCGACTTTTTCCTGCAACGTCTTGCCGGGAGTAATGTCCCCGAACTTCACGGTCCCGTCCACTTCGGTAATAATGGGTGTCGTGAAGGGGTCCCAGGTCGCCAGCAGATCACCGGCTTTAACCTTCTGGCCATCTTTGACCAGGATGTGGGCGCCGTAAATCACCGGATAACGCTCCCGCTCCCGGCCGGTATCGCTCACGATCGCGAATTCCCCGCCCCGGCGGTTCATGACCACCAGCTTGTTTTCCGCGTTTTTGACCACATGCAGGTCGTCGAATTTAATGGCGCCGTCCAGTCTTGCGCGGATATCGGCCTGCTCGACCCGCCGGCTGGCGGTACCGCCGATATGGAAGGTACGCATGGTCAGCTGGGTCCCGGGTTCGCCGATGGACTGGGCCGCCAAAATGCCGACGGCCTGGCCGATTTCAACCGTCTGTCCATGGGAAAGGTCACGCCCGTAGCATTTGGCGCAAACCCCGTATTTGCTCATACAGGTCAGAACCGACCGGATCTTGACACTGGTGATCCCGGCATCTTCAATTCTTTTGACCGCATCTTCATCGACTTCATCGGTTGCCCGGACGATGACTTCGTCGGTAAACGGATCGACAATGTCTTCAACCGGATAGCGGCCCAGGATACGTTCGCCCAAGCGCTGGATAATCTCACCGCCTTCCATCAGCGGTTCCACATCAACCCCCAGCATGGTTCCGCAATCTATCTCGGAAACCGTGCAGTCCTGGGCGACATCCGCCAGACGCCGCGTCAGGTACCCGGAGTTGGCTGTCTTCAGGGCGGTGTCGGCAAGCCCCTTACGGGCGCCGTGGGTGGAGATAAAATACTGCAAGACCGAAAGCCCCTCGCGGAAATTAGCGGTAATCGGCGTTTCGATGATTTCACCGGACGGTTTCGCCATCAGACCGCGCATGCCGGCCAGCTGGCGCATCTGGTCCTTGCTGCCTCTGGCGCCGGAATCCGCCATCATGTAAATGGGATTGAAACTTTCCACCATGACGGGTTTGCCCTTAGCGTCCGTAATCGGTTTGCCTGAACGGTCCAGGGCCGGCGCCGCTTTCATGGCCTCCATCATTTCATTGGCAACGTCATCGGTGGCCTTGGCCCAGATATCCACAACCTTATTATATTTTTCCCCCTGGGTAATCAGACCCTCGGTATATTGCTTGGCAATTTCGTTGACCTGCTTTTCGGCTTCGTTCAGGATGTCCCACTTGGTTGCCGGGGTGATCATGGCGTCAATTGAAATGGAAAGTCCGGCCTCGGTGGAGTGTTTGTAACCGATGTCCTTGAGGCGGTCGGAAAGAATGACCGTGGCCTTTGGGCCCAGATTCCGGTAAGTATAATCCACCAGTTCGCTGAGTCTTTTCTTGTCCATGACATGGTTGACGACCTCAAACGGAACCTCGGGCTTTTTCCCAACGACCTCAAACAGATGGAACCCGTTGTCGCCTGAAATAATATCGCTGACATCCCCCTCGTTGAGAGCGAAGATTCCATCGGCATCGCTGTCGGAAACGTTGAAGATCCGGATGAATTCATCCTTGCGCAGCAGGCCGATATACCCGCCGTTCTCTTTATCAGGGCTCTCAGAGGATTGGACCATGTCGACAAACGGTTTGCCGTCCTGGATCTTGGCCTGAATGTCCCTGGCGGATTCTTCCGCGGCGGTCATGATATGCCGCAGGGCAACGATGTTGTCTTTGGGGATAATTTCCCAAAGCAGGATCCGCCCCACGGTGGTGGTGTATCGCTCCGAACCCATCCGCACGGTAATTTCGGCATGCAGCTCAACTTGACCGGCGTCAAAGGCGGCGCGCACCTCTTCCGGGTTGGCGAATACCATGCCGGTCCCTCTGGCTTCCTTGGCGCTTCGCGTCATGAAGTAAATTCCCAGAACGATATCCTGGGTCGGCACAATCGTCGGCGAGCCGTTGGCCGGGGAAAGAATGTTGTTGCTCGAGAGCATCAACACCCGGGCCTCGATCTGCGATTCCACCGAAAGAGGAATGTGAACCGCCATCTGGTCGCCGTCAAAGTCGGCGTTAAAAGCCGTACATACCAGCGGATGCAGCCGGATGGCCTTTCCCTCGATCAGGGTCGGTTCAAAAGCCTGAACCCCCAGTCGGTGAAGGGTAGGTGCGCGGTTCAGCATCACCGGGTATTCCTTGACGACTTCGTCCAGCGTGTCCCAGACTTCCGGTGTTTCACGTTCAACCATTTTCTTGGCGCTTTTAACGGTGGATACCAGTCCTTTCTGCTCCAGCCGATAATAAATAAACGGTTTAAACAGCTCGAGGGCCATCTTCTTGGGAAGACCGCACTGGTGGAGCCTCAGATTGGGCCCGATGGTGATGACGGTCCGTCCGGAATAATCCACCCGCTTTCCCAGCAAATTCTGGCGGAACCGGCCCTGTTTCCCCTTGAGGGTGTCGCTGAGCGATTTGAGCGGTCGCTTGTTGGTTCCGGTAATCACCCGGCCGTGACGACCGTTGTCAAAAAGTACATCCACCGACTCCTGCAGCATTCGTTTCTCATTGCGGACAATAATCTCGGGCGCCTTCAGGTCGATCAGGCGCTGCAGGCGATTGTTGCGGTTGATCACCCGGCGATAGAGATCGTTCAGGTCGGATGTGGCAAAACGGCCGCCTTCCAGCGGAACCAGCGGACGCAGATCCGGCGGCAGGACCGGAATGACACTCATCACCATGCAGGCGGGATTGATCCCGGAACGCCGGAAGGCGTCCACGATTTTGAGCCGCTTGGACAGCTTCTGGCGTTTGGCCACCGAACCGGTAGAGCGAATTTCGGTTCGCAGTTCGCTATACAACTTCTCCAGGTCGATCTGCTCGAGCAGGGTTTTGACCGCTTCGGCCCCGATCCCCGCTTCAAACTTCGTTCCGTACTTTTCCAGGGCTTCGTAGTACTTTTCATCCGACAGGAGCTGGCCGCGGGCCAGGTCGGTCCCCTTGGGATCGGTAACGATGTAATTGTCGAAGTAAAGAACCTTTTCCATATTTTTGAGCGTCAAATCCAGCAAATTGCCGATTTTACTCGGAAGGCTCTTTAAAAACCATATGTGTGAAACCGGGGTGGCCAGTTCAATATGCCCCATCCGGTCCCGGCGGACCTTGGACTGGATAACCTCCACGCCGCATTTTTCACAGATGACGCCCCTGTGCTTCATGCGCTTGTACTTGCCGCAGTTGCATTCGTAATCCTTGGTGGGACCGAAAATTTTTGCGCAGAACAGTCCGTCGCGTTCAGGTTTGAAGGTTCGATAATTAATTGTTTCTGGTTTTTTTACTTCCCCGAACGACCACTGCAGAATTTCTTCCGATGAGGCCAGGCCGATGCGGACTCCGGAATAAAGTCTGGGGTCTTTAGGTTTAGCGAAAAAATCATATAGAGTTTCCAAGTTCTTCTCCTTATTCGTCTTTTCCTTCAATTAGTTTGACATCTAAACCCAAACTCTGAAGTTCTTTTGTCAGAACCCGAAAGGATTCCGGAATGCCCGGTTCCAAGATATTCTGACCCTTGACGATCTTTTCATACATTCGCGTTCTGCCCGCCATGTCATCAGACTTGACGGTCAAAAACTCCTGCAGCGCATGGGCGGCGCCATAAGCTTCCATGGCCCAGACCTCCATTTCCCCCAACCGCTGGCCGCCGAATTGGGCCTTGCCGCCGAGGGGCTGCTGGGTTACGAGTGAATACGGCCCGATCGAGCGGGCATGAATCTTGTCGTCGACCAGATGGTGCAGCTTCAGCATGTACATGGTGCCCACCGTGATCTTCTGTTTGAACGGTTGACCGGTGCGCCCGTCATACAGGGTGGCCTGTCCGGAAGTGGAAAAACCGACTTCTTCCAGGAGCGCCTTGATCTCTTCTTCCTTGGCTCCGTCAAAAACAGGGGTTGCCATGTGCACGCCGTCGCGGTATTGCCGGGCGAAACTGACCAGGTTTTTTTCATTCAGGCCTTCGAGCATTTTCTGGGTGTCTGCATCGGAGAAAATCTTCTTCATTTTGGCGCGCAGATCCTTGAGCTTGTTCTCCTCCAGCAGTTTGTTGATCTGGGCGCCCAGTCCTTTGGCGGCGTATCCCAGATGAATTTCCAGAACCTGCCCCACATTCATTCGCGAGGGAACTCCCAAGGGATTCAGGACCATATCCACCGGAGTGCCGTCTTCAAAATAGGGCATATCCTCCTGGGGCAAGACCCGCGACACCACCCCTTTGTTGCCGTGGCGGCCGGCCATTTTATCGCCCACGGAAAGTTTCCGTTTCATCGCCACGTAAACCTTGACCATCTTGATAACGCCGGGCGGCAGGTCGTCCCCGCGGTCAAAGCGGCTGACCTGTTCGTCAAACTCGGCCCGGCAGCGGTCGCAGTTCTGGCGATATTCTTCAAGAATATCATGAATTTTTTCGGTCACCTTGGGATCCTGCAGGACGATCCCCTCCAGCTGGGCCAGGGGGATCTCCGCCAGCATGTCGGCATCGATCGCGCTGCCTTTCGGCAGCAGGATCTTCTTTCCGCGTTTCAGCGCTATTTCGGACTTCTGCCCGATGAGCGGCTTGACGACCTCGGCGCGGGCGACGTCTTCAATGATACGCAGTTCGTCGTCCCGGTCTCTCGTAAGCGCGGCGATTTCCGCATTTTCTATCTGCCGGCTGCGCTCATCCTTGTCGACCCCCCGGCGGGAAAATACCTTGGCGTCAATGACGATCCCTTCAACGCCAGGCGGAACCCGCAAAGAGGTGTCTTTGACATCGCCGGCTTTTTCCCCGAAAATGGCCCGCAGCAGTTTTTCTTCTGGGGAAAGCTGCGTTTCGCCCTTGGGCGTGATCTTTCCCACCAGAATGTCTCCGGGAACCACTTCTGCCCCCAGCCGGATAATCCCGCTTTCATCCAGGTCCTTGAGGGCTTCCTCGCCCACGTTTGGAATATCCCGGGTGATCTCCTCTTTCCCCAGCTTGGTGTCCCGGGACACGATTTCAAACTCCTCGATATGAACCGAGGTGTAAACCCCGTCGCGAACCAGCCGTTCGCTTACCAGGATCGAATCCTCGAAATTATACCCTTCCCACGGCATGAACGCCACCGTAACGTTTTTGCCCAGGGCGAGCTCGCCCTTGTCGGTAGCGGGACCGTCGGCAATGATATCGCCAATCTTGACGCGCTGTCCGATTTCAACAATGGGGCGCTGGTTAAAACAGGTATTCTGGTTGGAGCGTTTAAATTTCGACAGGTTGTAGATGGTCACGTCTTTGACCTGCGGATTCTTGGACGGTGCATGCCGCAAAACGATGCGGGAAGCTTCGACCGATTCGACTACGCCGTCGCGCTGGGCCACAACGGCCACTCCGGAATCCTTGGCAACCACCCCTTCGATGCCCGTACCGATCAGGGGGGACTGATTCATGATGAGCGGAACCGCCTGGCGCTGCATGTTGGACCCCATCAGGGCCCGGTTGGCATCGTCGTTTTCCAGAAAAGGAATCAGTGAAGCCGACACGCTGACCAGCTGGTTGGGTGAAATGTCCATGAGTTCGATTTCTTCCTGATTGACCATCATGAACTCACCGGCGACCCTTGAGGTCACCAGCGGATTGACATAACGGCCTTTTGCATCCACCAGCGCGTTGGCCTGGGCAATCGGGTGTTCCTTTTCTTCAAAGGCGCTCAGGAATTTGACGTCATTGGTTACCGTTGCGTCTTTCACCACCCGGTAAGGCGTTTCGATAAATCCGTAATCATTGACCCGCGCATAGGTGCTCAGGGACACGATCAGCCCGATATTGGGTCCTTCCGGCGTCTCGATGGGGCAAATGCGCCCGTAATGAGACGGGTGCACGTCTCTGACCTCAAAACCGGCGCGTTCCCGGGTGAGCCCGCCCGGTCCAAGGGCGCTCAACCGCCGCTTGTGGGTGGTTTCCGAAAGCGGATTGGTCTGATCCATGAACTGGCTGAGCTGGCTGGTGCCGAAAAATTCCTTCACAACCGCCGAAACCGGTTTGGGATTCACCAGATCATGGGGCATCAGGGCATCGACCTCCTGCAGGCTCATCCGTTCTTTAATGGCCCGTTCCATCCGCACCAGGCCGATGCGATACTGATTTTCAAGCAGCTCTCCGACGGCGCGAACCCGACGGTTTCCCAGGTGGTCGATATCGTCCACAACGCCCTGGGTGTCCCGGAGGGTAATCAGCGTCTTGGCCGTCAGCAGAATATCCTCCTTGCGCAGGGTGACGATATGGATGGGCGTATCAATCCCCAGGCGCAGGTTGATCTTCAGGCGTCCCACGCTGGACAGATCGTAATAGGCCGATTTGAAAAACAGATGGTCGACAAAATCCTGGGCTACTTCCGGCGTTGCCGGGTTTCCCGGCCGCAACCGCCGATAGATCTCGATCAGAGCATCCTGCTTGGTATCCACCTTGTCCAGCAAAAGAGTCTTGCGGATGGAATCGCTGCTGGACATTTCATCGATAAACAGCAGGTCGAACTCATTGATGCCGGCATCGCCCAGTTTTGCGAGGTTCTCTTCATCCAGCAGGTCGTTGGACTTTACAATCGGTTCGCCGGTTTTGGGATCGGCAATCGTGTGGGCAAAGACCTTATGGAGGATATCCTCCAGGCCCACCGGAATCGTTGTGGTGTTGCCGGCTTTCAACTGGGCAATCGCACGTTTGGTAAACATCCGCCCTTTTTTGACCACCACCTCGCCGGATGCCGGGTCCTTGATATCGCGCCCGGCCCGCTGCCCTTTGAGCAGATCGGGATTGAATTCCTTATAATAGCGTTTGCCTTTAACCAGGATCCTCTCGGTACTGTAAAAATACGTCAAAATGTCTTCGGCGGAATAGCCGAACGCTTTGAAAAGCAGGGTTACGGGAAACTTGCGGCGCCGATCGATCCGGATATAGACGATGTCCTTGGGATCGATTTCCATGTCGATCCAGGAGCCCCGTACAGGGATGATTCGGGAGGTGTAGATAATCTTGCCGCTGGAATGGGTACTGCCTTTATCGTGGTCGAAAAAGACGCCCGATGATCGATGCAGCTGGCTGACGACAACCCGTTCGGTGCCGTTGATGATAAACGTACCTTTTTCCGTCATCAGAGGAATCGTACCGAAATAGATTTCCTGCTCCTTGATGTCGCGGATATTGGAAACCCCGGTCTCTTTATCGATGTCATATACCACCAGCCGGACGGTGATGCGCACGGGCAGTTCGTAAGTCATCCCCTTGTGAATACATTCCTGAACCGTATGCTTGACCTCGGCAAAACGGTAGGATACGAACTCCAGCGAAGCGCTTCCCGTAAAATCCTTTATGGGAAAAACAGATTTGAATACCGCCTGCAAACCGATATCTTCACGTTTTTCAGGAGGGGTGTCTATCTGTAAAAATCGTTTGTATGATTCGCGTTGCATCCCGATCAGGTCCGGGATTTCAACAATTTTACGTATCTTGCCGAAGCTTTTTCTGACACGTTTGTTAACCACGGTGCTTTCCGCCATGACTTCTCCAATTATCTTATGATGAAATTGGGTAACGGGTGATGAGTGACAGGAGAAAAACCAACGTTGTCCGGAGTGATTTCCGGCGTCCCTGAAGGTTTTTCA
Organism: Thermodesulfobacteriota bacterium; assembly: GCA_040757625.1. Classification (GTDB taxonomy): domain Bacteria; phylum Desulfobacterota; class Desulfobacteria; order Desulfobacterales; family JARGFK01; genus JARGFK01. The sequence goes on from JBFLWU010000075.1 coordinate 9,965, forward strand.
GTCCTATCACCCACACCCTTTTGCATTCACCGGCTGTCGGTTACTTTAATTCAACCTGGGCGCCGGCGCTTTCCAGTTGAGCCTTGATTTTTTCAGCTTCTTCTTTGGGAACAGCTTCTTTAACAGGTTTGGGGGCCTCGTCCACCAGGGCCTTGGCATCTTTCAGTCCCAGGCCGGTAATGGCCCGCACTTCCTTGATGACCTGAATCTTCTTGTCGCCTGCGGTAATCAGAATAATGTCGAACTCGGTCTTTTCTTCCGCCGGGGCAGCCGCCTCGCCCCCGGGAACAGCCGCTGCGATGGCAACCGGTGCCGCTGCGGACACGCCGAACTTTTCTTCCATCTCCTTGATCAGTTCGGACAACTCCAATACCGACATATTGGCTATAAATTCAATTACATCTGCTTTGGTAATATTTGCCATTTTACTTTCCTCCAGTTTCACTTACGGAACGGTGCTTGTCATCATTCCGCTGATTTTATCAGCTCTAAACATTTGTCATCTCAGCGGCGTATCATTCTGTCTGCCGCTGTTTAAACCTGCCGCCTGCGCCGTCTCACAATTTTCAGGCGGCCGCTTCTTTTTTGTCCTTAAGGGCCTGCAGAACGTTCAGCAAGCCGGACGGAACCGCGCTCAGAACCCGTACAAACGATGTCGGCACGGCGTTCATGACCGAGAGCAGCTGACTGAGCAGAATCTCGCGCGAAGGCAGGTTCGCCAGCGCCTTTATTCCCTTCAGGTCGATGACCTTGCCGCCCATGACGCCGATTCTGAGTTCGAATTTCTCATTCTCTTTGGCGAACTGCGTCAATACCTTGGCCGGCGCCACCGGATCATCATAACTTATAGCGATGGCGCTGGGTCCCTTGAAACTGTCCTGGATTACAGCGACGTCCGTTTCCTGGGAAGCCCGTCGCAGCAGCGTATTCTTCACGACCTGATACTCGACCCCGGCCTCTCGCAGCTTTCTGCGCAGGTCATTGAGGGATTCCACCCGCAATCCCTTATAATCGGTAACGATTAAGACCTTTGTTTTCAAAAACTTTTCGCGCAGTTCCTCAACAATTATTTTCTTTTCGTCTAATTGCAAATTATTAACACCTCCCTCCTTTTCTGTAAAAACCGGAGGCACAATTTCATTGTAAATGCCTGTCTCTGTAGGCCGGTCAAACCGATTATACACTGATGGGTGAACCTACGGTCTTTGACAGTTTTTTAAAATCCCGCTTGGTATTCAAGCGCTCATAAAAAATTTATTAAAACATCCGCTTTCGCGGTATCGGATTATTTCGAAAAACCGCCAGGCGCAACCCTGCCCTGACAGGTTGCCCGGGACCGATTTTTGCGCCGACATTAATAATCCGGAACCTATAAAAGATTGAAAACAATCTTATTTGACGACGTCCTTAACAAACGACGTATCGATGGTGATGCCCGGTCCCATGGTTGTGGATATGGCAATCGCCTTGAGATACGTCCCCTTGCTGGCCGCCGGTTTCAGCCGGATGATGGTCTCGATGAAAGCGGAAATGTTCTGAACGATTTTTTCCGCCCCGAAAGAGACCTTGCCCATGGGCGCATGCACGATCCCGGCTTTTTCAACCCTGAAATCGATCTTTCCGGCTTTCAGGTCATTGACCGCACGGGCGACATCAAACGTAACGGTTCCGATTTTGGCGTTCGGCATCAATCCCCGGGGACCGAGAAGTTTACCGATCTTGCCCACCGCCCCCATCATATCGGGGGTTGCGACGGCTTTATCAAAACCGAACCATCCGTTCTTGATCTGTTCAATCAGATCGTCGTTGCCGACAAAATCAGCTCCGGCATCCTGGGCTTCCTTTTCCTTTTCGCCCTTGGCAAACACCAGCACTTTGACTTCCTTGCCGAGGCCGTTTGGCAATACCACCGTACCGCGCACCATCTGTTCGGCATGCCGGGGGTCCACCCCCAGGCGTACCGCCAGATCAACGGACTCATCGAATTTTGCATAGGCCGAATTGATTGCCAGCTGAACGGCCTCAACAAAATCATGCTTTTTGCCGGCATGAACCCTTTTTTTTGCTTCTGAATATTTTTTACCCCGCTTCGGCATTTTTCTTCATCACTCCTTTTATTCTTTAGGCGATCTCAATCCCAATACTTCGTGCTGTCCCTTCAATAATTTTACAGGCGGCTTCCAGATCGTTGGCATTTAAATCGACCATCTTCAGTTTTGCGATCTCTTCAACCTGAGCCCGCGACACTTTAGCGACCTTATTCCGTTTGGGATTGTCCGAACCTTTTGCAATCTTAGCCGCTTTTTTCAATAGAACTGAAGCCGGTGGTGTTTTGGTGACAAAGGTAAATGACCGGTCCTGATATACGGTGATCACCACGGGAATAATCATTCCTTCATCGTTTGCGGTCCTGGCATTAAAAGCCTTGCAGAAATCCATTATGTTAACACCGTGCTGTCCCAGAGCCGGACCGATCGGCGGTGACGGGTTGGCTTTTCCTGCCGCTACCTGCAGCTTGATCTGTGTCATTACTTTCTTGGCCATTTTTCTTTCCTGCTCCTAAATGTTATAGCTTGCTAACTTGAACAAAATCCAATTCAACTGGTGTCGAACGTCCGAAAATGCTTACCAGCACCCTTATCTTGCCCTTCTCGTGATTGACCTCTTCCACCGTGCCGTTAAAATTGGTGAACGGTCCATCAATCACCCGAATTTCATCGCCATATTCAAAAAAGTATTTCGGCTTCGGCTTTAATTTGCCGGCTTCCATCCGGTTCAATATCTGCTCGGCTTCTTCATCGGTAATCGGCGTCGGTTTGTCCCTTCCCCCCAAAAAACCGGTGACCTTGGCGGTATCGTTAACGATGTGCCAGGTTTCATCGTCCAGTTCCATGCTCACCAGGATGTAACCGGGATAAAATTTGCGCGACGACGTCTTGCGTTTTCCCTTTATGAGTTCCACCACCTGCTCGGTCGGCACGACCACTTCACCGAATTTTTCCGGATGAGGGGATAAAGCGATGCGTTCCGCAAGGGCTGTTTTGACCTTATTCTCAAACCCCGAATAGACATGAACGATATACCATTTGCGTGCCACTATACTTTTCTCCTCGTTTATTTAAAAACCAAACGAATCAGACTCGACAAACCGATATCGACGACCCCCAGAAAAAGTGAAATGATTATCACCAGTATAAGGACCACCAGCGTCGAGCCCATCGTCTGTTTGCGCGAAGGCCAGGTCACTTTTTTAAGTTCCACCTTGACTTCGCGCAAAAACTGCACGGACCTTTCCATAAAATTTTTGACAGCTCCGCCCTGAGAAGGTTTAACGGCGGGTAAGGACTTCTTCTGGGGCACCACCTGCCGTTTGGCTGCATCTTTATCGGATACAACCGCCGGAACAGCCTGCTCGGCCGTGTTTTCAGTATTTGCCTGGGACGTAGTCCCTTCATCGACACCTTTTTTCTTTTTTATTTTTTGTGAAGCTTTTTTCCGCAGTATCCGTCCCATTTTGCTCCCTAAAAGGTGAAAGCTCAAAGTCTTAATCCCTGCCGTTCTCCGACCATCAAGCTCTGAGCTTCCACCTCGATATCATCTGGCAGGCCAGGAGGGATTTGAACCCCCAACACCCGGATTTGGAGTCCGATGCTCTACCGTTAGAGCTACTGGCCTGCAAGTCCTATTATCAAAGAATCCGGTTCCGCTGCTGGCAACAAGATCCCACAAAGACACATGCTATTTGGTCTCTCTATGCATCGTATGTGTCCGACAGAATCTGCAATACTTCTTAAACTCCAGCTTGTCCGGAGTTGTCCGTTTGTTTTTTGTCGTCGTATAATTTTTTCTTTTGCATTCAGCACATGCAAGCGTAATGATTACTCTCACCGGGAAACTCCTCTGCCGTTATTCGATTATTTCGCTTACCACGCCGGCGCCCACCGTACGGCCGCCTTCGCGTATCGCAAACCGTAACTCCTTCTCCATCGCAATCGGCGTGATCAACTCGGCCGATATCGTAACATTATCGCC
>JBFLWU010000076.1:0-13886 GCA_040757625.1 Thermodesulfobacteriota bacterium
GATTGTTCTTAATAACGATGAAAAAAATAATTATTAAAATCAACCCACACGAATGAGGATCGCAAATGAATTTTGAATGCATTATCTATGAAAAAGGCGAAGGCATTGCCACGATCCAGCTCAATCGGCCCAAGGTGTTGAATGCCATGAACAAACAACTCTGGCTGGACATTCAGGCGGCACTTGAAGACAGCAGAATCGATCCTGAGATCAAAGTTCTGATATTTACCGGCGCCGGGCGGGCTTTTTCCACCGGAGCGGATTTGAAGGAATCGAAAACCCGCAGCCTTGAAGCCTACCGAGATTATCTGAACGAATTGCAGGAGGCTTCCCGCAAAATCATCCGGTTTGAAAAAGCCACCATTGCCGCCATCAACGGTTATGCCCTGGGATCGGGCTACGAGCTGGCGCTGGCCTGTGATATCCGTCTCGCGGCCGAAGAGGCCCAGATCGGTTCGCCCGAAGCCAAGGTAACGTCTTCAGTTACCGGCGGCGCCATGCGTCTGGTTCAGGACCTGATCGGACCGGGCAAAGCCAAGGAACTGCTCTTTACCGGTGAATACATCAGCGGCAAGGAAGCCGAACGCATCGGCCTAGTCAACCGGGCGGTTCCCCTCGAGAAATTGATGGACGAAGCCCGGATCTTGGCCAAAAAAATAGCCGCCAATTCGGCATTTTCAATAAAAATGATTAAAAAGGGACTTCAAATGGCACGCGGCGAAGTCAGCCTGGAAGCTCTGATGGATTTTGAAACCGAAGCCTGCCTGGCGTGCGTTTCCACCAAAGAGCGCCAGGAATCTCTCAAGGAATTTGAGGGTCGAAAGCGTGAATGACGTATCCAGAATTCTGGGATTTAAATAAAATACAGCATAGGGGGTAAAACGTGCTCGAAAATATTTTAAATGCCACTTCCGTCGCAATCGTGGGCGCATCCAAAAGCGAAACCAAACGGGGATTTCAGGCCATCCGGACCCTTTTGAATGAAAAGTTTGAAGGCCGGATTTATCCGGTAAATCCCAAGGAAAAAAACATTCTGGGATTCAAATGCTATCCCACGGTGTCCGATATCCCCGACCCGGTCGATATCGCCCTCATCACCACCCCGGCCAAGACCATCCCATCGGTATTAAAAGACTGCGGTAAAAAAGGCGTTCACGGCGCCGTCGTCATCGCAGGCGGCTTCGGTGAAACCGGCGCAGGAGGAAAAGCGCTGGAAGCGGAAATGGTTGCCATGGCCCGCGAGCAAAACATCCGGCTCATCGGCCCCAACACCTCCGGCATGATCAGCCTGAAACAAAACTTGAACCTGGTGGGCCTCCGGGATGTACCCAAGGGCGACATCGCCCTGCTGTCCCAGAGCGGCAACATGGCCCTGACCCTGATCACTGAAGCAAAGCTCAAAAGCCTGAAAGGATTTTCCTATTACGTGGGGGTCGGCAACGAGGCCGACATCAAATTCCATGAATACCTCGAATTCTTTCGACAGGATCCCGACACCCGGGCCATCCTGATGTACGTGGAAGGAATGCGCCAGGGGCGCGAATTTCTGCAGCAGGCCTATAAAACAACCATCGACAAGCCCATTATCCTGCTCAAAAGCGGACGTTCCTCCACCGGCCGGCAATCGGCCGGTTCCCACACCGGCGCCCTGGCCGGCATGTCTGAAGTCGCCAAGACCGCTTTCAGGCGCGCCGGGATTATTTTGATCGAAAATTCGGGCGAACTCTTTCCGGCCGCGGAAACCCTTTCCAGTCTTCCCCCCGTTAAAAACAACCGGGTGGCCATTCTGGCCGACGGGGGCGGTCATGCCACCATTGCTGCGGACATTTTAACCGATCTGGGTGTTGAGATACCCGAACTGACCGCCAAAACAAAAGAACGCCTGAAGAAAATTCTCCCCTTTGGCGCGTCGGTACGCAACCCGGTAGATGTTGCCGGCGGCACGGATTCGGATCCGACCGTTTTTGCCGACTGCGCCAATATCATCCTGAAAGACCCCAATGTCGGCGGGTTGTTGATCGTCGGGCTTTTCGGCGGCTACGGCATTCGCTTCGCGGAAATCCTGGCGCTGCAGGAGGAAGACGCCGCCCACCGCATGGGAAGAATTTTGACCAAGCGCAATAAGCCCATCGTGCTGCACAGCCTGTACAGTTCGGCCAAGCCGCATTCCCTGCACCTGCTGCGGTATTATAACATTCCGGTGTATGATTCCCTGGATGTGGCCTGCAAGTGTATGGGGGTTTTAGCGGAATATGGAAATTATTTGAACATGTACCACACCAAGGTCAATTTTGTGTTTAACTGGGGCGCCAAAGCAAAACCTGAAGGTCGCGAAATTATCCGCACGGCACGCCAGGAAGGCCGCACGGCACTGCTGGAATATGAATCCAAACGCCTGCTGCATCTGGCCGGCGCACCGGTTGCCCAGGAATTTCTGGCGACCACCCCGGAAGAAGCGGTCCGTTTTGCAGAAGCCATTGCGGGCGATGTCGCCATGAAAATTTCATCCCCCGACATTCTGCACAAAAGCGATGCCGGCGGCGTGCGCTTGGGAATCAATTCGGAAGACGGCATCCGCCGGGCTTTCAAGGAAATCATCAAAAATGCCAAAAAATATGATTCTAAAGCCGATATCCGGGGAGTTCACGTGGCCCCCATGGCCGCCGCCAAGGGCGTAGAGGTCATCATCGGGACTAAAATCGACGAGCAGTTCGGACCGGTTATCATGTACGGGCTGGGGGGCGTGTTGGTGGAAATTCTCAAAGATGTGTCTTTCAGGGTTCTGCCGATTTCACGAAATTCCGCCAAAAAAATGATCGACGAAACCAAATCCGCTCCGATTTTAAACGGCGTAAGGGGACAGCATTCCAGCGACAAAAATGCATTGATCCGGCTGCTTTTGACCTGCTCAGACCTGATCGAAGCCTATCCTGAAATTCAGGAAATGGACCTGAATCCGGTGATCGTTCATGAAAACGGCGTCAGTATCGTGGATGCGCGGATTATATTAAAACCATGGGATTAGGCTGAAGGTCGCATTCAAAACCGACCTGTCAACATAACAAAAAACCACCCGCAGCATGGGTAGTGCGGGTGGTTTTTTCATCAGTGAAATATATTATCACTCTTCAGATGAGTTTAGCGGTTTTCAGGATCTCTTTGATCTTGTTTTTTTCTTCTTCTTTGAGCGGCAGCAGGGGGCTGCGCACATGGCCGCCCTGATACCCCATCAGGTCTGAAGCGTACTTTAAACCGGAAATGCCGTAGGTTGCGGTCACGGCGGCATTTACCGGGAATATCCGGACGTAAAGCTCCCGGGCGGTATCGTGATCGCCCTTGTCAAAGGCGGTCTGCACGCCGGAGCACTCATTGGGGGCGCAGTTGGCCAGGGCGAAGATGCCGGCTTTGATTCCCAGTGTCAGGGCCGGATACCAGGCCGATACCGTTCCCACCATCAAATTAAAGCCATTATCAATCACTCCTAAAAATGAGACCAGCTGCGGCACGTTGCCGGTGCTGTCTTTCATGCCCAAAATGTTGGGATGTTTGCTCAGCACCCGTACCGTATTAACCGTCACATTGATATGGGTAAAAGGGGTTACATTGTAGATCATCACCGGAATTTTGGTATGATCGGCGACTTCAGTAAAGAAATTGATCTGGGCTTCCTCATTCATTTTGGCATGATAGTAGGATGGCGTCAGGATCAGAGCGGCCTCCACCCCCAGGTCCGCGGCCTTGTTCGTCAGGGCGATGGTTTCGCGGGCGGATTCCACGCCGGTTCCCGCCAGAATCATGCGGCCTTTTTTGGCATGCTTTACGGTCAGCTTGATCAGCTTGATTTTTTCGGCTTCATTCAAATAGGCGGTTTCGCTGTTGGAGCCCAGGACCAGGTAGCCTGCCAGTTTGTCCTTGTTCCATTTTTCCATGTTCTGGATGTGTTTGTCGTAGTCCACAGCGCCGTTTGCTTTAAAAGGGGTAATCATGGGAGGGATAACCCCTTTGATCTGTTTTTTTGCCATTAACCATTCCTCCTTGCGTATTATGATTTTCGATTCACTTCATTGTATCTTTGCCGCTTTGCATTGGCGGTAACATTTTAGACGTTTATATATAAGACGCTCCGGATAACCTGTCAAACTTTACCATATCGTTACCCTATCGTTTCAAAAGTCGGAGGGCTTCAGAGCCAAGGCGCCAAGGGTGAAGCTGGAGTCCATCTGCCGCGAATCCTTGGCCACGCAGGATATTGAGTTCTCCGACTTTCCAAAAGGGTAAACAACACGGCAACCATTGACCCCATCCGCCGAATGCACCCGAGGTTTAATCTTCCATTTGATGCTATTTAAATGCATTTTGTTATAATATCAGAATGTTTTCATTCTTCGCCATACGGTTTATGCAACGTTAGGGTTTACCTGTCGGCAGGGTCCGATTTCCTCTGAATTTTGCAATGCAAAACTGAATCAGGGCCGTGTCATACAAAAAGGCGGTTCAGCTTAAAGATTCATATCAAAGGGAACCGCAAACTTTTTCGCAACCTGCTGCAGGTCCTCCACAACCGGCGCGAGAAGGGGAATTCCCGACTGCAACCGCTGGGCTGTCATCTCGCGTTCCGGATCGCCCGGGATCAGAACCTTTGGATGACCATTTGCCGGACTGGCGCTGCGAAATCGCCTGATCCATTGATCCATATGCGTTTTGAACTCCTGTGCCGGCCGGAAGGCGTCAATCCGCATAGCCCCGAAGAAATGGCCGATCCCCTTCCCCACCGGATTGTCCGGCAGCGGCAGGTAGCTTAAAAAAGGCGACGCCCAGGGGCCGTAATTCGCGCCGGAGCACACGGCTGAAAAGATATCGACAATCGCGCCCAGACAATACCCTTTGTGGCTGCCGTGGTCACGGTCGCTTCCCAGGGGGAGCATGGCACCCCCTTTTTTAACGGCGAAGGCGTCGGTGGTGGAGTTGCCGGCGGCATCCTGGACCCAACCGCTCGGCACCGGCGCATTCTTGCGCATCTGAATTTCCACTTTGCCGTAGGCGGCCGTTGTGGTGGCGAAATCGGCCACAAAGGGGGGCTCTTTGTCCGCCGGTATGGCCACAGCGATGGGATTGGTTCCCAGCATGCGTTCTTTTGAAAAAGTCGGGGACACCAGCGCGCTGGCATTGGTCATGGAAATCCCCACCATGTCGCGGGACAAGGCTTCCATGGCATGATAGCCGGCAATGCCGTAATGATTTGAATTTCTCACAGCCACCCAGCCGGTTCCCGCCGATTCGGCCTTATCCAGGGCCATTTTCATGGCAACCGGCGCCACCACCAGCCCCAGCCCGCTGTCTCCGTCCACAACCGCCGTGCTGGGGGTTTCGTGAACGATTCGTATGTCCGGGTTGATATTAACCCGTCCGGTTTCCCAAAGCTGAACATACCCGATTAACCGCGCGACCCCATGGGAATCAATCCCCCTCAGGTCCGCAGCGATGAGGATATCGGCAGCCTTTTCGGCCTGATCCTGCGGGCAGCCCATTTTTAAAAAAACCCGGATGACAAACTCTTTCAATTTTTGATGGGAATAAGTTTTTTCCATTCTCGTTCGGATGCCTTTCGCAATGAATTTCTCCATTAACCAATTCAAACACAGTGTCAGATTGCGACCGCATAACCCGGGGCTTTATAAAAAACAAAGGCGCCTTAATCAAGAAAAAAAGCGCCTATTATACGGTTTTTAAAGTTACAGATGGCACCCAGGCAAAGCAGGCCCCGCGATTTTATCCAGAGGTGATCGGACTCGAGTCTGAAATTCAAGGCTTTTTTACAGAACCGGAATATAGCGTATTCAATAAACGATTGCTTTCATCAAGACCCTGCCCGCAAAATTTTTCTAAAAATCCATGAATATCATGCAGGTAATCGCCGGTGTCCGCCTGGGCATCGGAGGCGATGAGTTCCCGGCGGCTTTCATCAAGAGCCGTCATGAACGTTTTCAAGGTTTCCCCCATATGGGGATTGTTCCGGATCAGGTCCCGGAACAGTTCAAGATCCTGGGCAAACAGCCGGCCGATGATATCCAGCTGAATCCGAAAGACCGGGGTTGCGACCTTAAGGGCGTCATGGGGCCGAAGATCTAACTTCTGCAGGGTTCGACCCATGACAATGGTAAGAAAATGCGTCAACCCCTGCACCAGGGACATATGGCGGTCGTGTTCGGCGGGGTCCATACGGGTGAGCACGGCGCCGCCTGCCCGGAATAGTTCTTCGAGCCATTGCAATCGATCGGTTCCCCGCCCGGGGCAGATGATAATGTTCTGCCCCTGAAGACTTTCCGTGGCCGGGCCGAATAACGGATGGGTGCCGGCGACCTGAACGGATGGAACCGCCAGCATGCATTTTAAAACACTTTCCTTGAGCGAGCAGATATCCATCAACAGCTGGGAGGGGCTCAGGACCGTCCCGATTTCCCGGCAGATCGGTTCGATCGCGCTCAACGGCACGCTCAGCATCACCACATCGCTCTTTCGGGCGAGTTCCGCATAGGTCAAGGCAGTCCTGCGGCCGGCGATCAGGACAGTGCATCCGGCCGCTTCAAAAAAACATTTAAACCAGTGGCCCATCAGACCGCTGCCGCCGATTATACCGATGGTGACGGTACTCATTGGGTTCCCCGCTGTCTCAGGAGATGGTCGGCCAGAACCAGGCTGACCATGGCTTCGCACACCACATTGATGCGGGGTATGGCGCAGATATCGTGCCGCCCTTTAATGGAAATGGTTCGGGGCTTTCCGGCCGTATCGATGGTCTGCTGCTCGATACGGATGGACGGAATCGGTTTGACCGCCACCCGCATGACGATATCATCGCCGTTTGAAATTCCTGCCAGTATGCCGCCGGCGTGGTTGCTGAGAAACCCTTCCGGGATTATGGGGTCGTTGTTCCGGGAGCCCAGCATGGCAGGGGCCTGGAAACCGGATCCGACCTCAATCCCCTTGACAGCACCGATGCTCATCAGGGCCTTGGCCAGATCGGCATCCAGTTTGTCAAAAACCGGTTCGCCCAACCCTTTGGGAACCCCCCGGGCCAGAATCTCTACAATGCCGCCGACGGAATCCCCTTGTTTTTTAACCTCCTGAACCCGTTTCTCCATGGCGACGGCAGCCTGCTTGTCCGGGCAATAATAGGGGTTGCCGTCCATTGCGCTTAAATCGCGTTCATGCGCCGTGACACCCCCCAGTGCAATGGTGTACGCCCACACCCCGATATGCTCCCTTTGCAGCAGCGCCCGGGCTACGGCACCGCCGGCAACTCGGCCGGCAGTTTCACGGGCGGAAGCCCTTCCCCCGCCGCGCCAGTCGCGGATACCGTATTTGGCCGTGTAAGTAATGTCGCCGTGCCCGGGGCGATAGACATCGGCCAGATGTTCATAGGCCCTGGGATCGGCGTCGCGGTTGTGAATCATGATCAGGATCGGCGTTCCGGTGGTCAATCCGTTAAACACACCGGACAGGATCAGGGCCTTGTCGGGTTCTTTGCGCCCGGTGCTGGCCGACGCCCCCCCCGGCCTGCGACGGTCCAGCATGGCCTGAATAACGGATTCGTCAAGCGGCAGGCGCGGCGGACAGCCGTCCACCACTGCCCCTACGGCCGGGCCGTGGGACTCCCCCCAGGTGGTAATCTTAAATGCGGTTCCAAATGTATTGCCCGCCATGATTTCTTAATCCCTATTTTGTCAGGTTAATGTTGAACTGATATTTCCTCGATCTTTTGACAGATAAAGGGAAAAAGGGTGCCGGGATTTGAGGCTTCAAGGATTCAAGAGATGGTCGATTGACCCCTCCAGCAGTTTTCCGGCCTCACAGCCTCCAGGCCTCCCCACTTTTATCTCATAATCTGTAACCCGTAGCTATTCGCTATCAAGCCGTTTTACAACCAACCCGCAGATCTCCCCGATCGAGCGGTCGTCCGTATCGACTGAAAAATCCATGGCCTTCCGGTAATAAGACATCCGATCTTTCAAAATGGATTCGATTTCATCCGTCGCACTCTGGCAAGTCAGGGCCGGACGCTGGTCGCCGGTTCGGTCATCTCCCAGCATTCTTTTACGGATGGTTTCAGGCCCGGCCTGAAGCCACACCAGCCTGCCGCTGCTTTTCATGGCCTTAACATTGGCGGGATCCAGAACTGCCCCGCCGCCGGTTGCGACAACCTGACCGTCCAGGGCGCATATGGACTGTATGATCTCTTTTTCCCGCCGGCGAAAATACTCCCATCCTTTTCTGTCAACCATCTCTGCAATGGTTATTCCTTCCGCCTTTAGCAGCCGTTCATCCGTGTCCACAAAGGCAAGCCCCAGTTTTTGTGAAAGCGCAATTCCCACGGATGTTTTGCCGGTGCAGCGGTATCCAATCAGAAAAATGTTCATTTCCGGTATCAATTTAGCTGTTTTTTTAAATCATCTAGCCTGATTGGGTTTTTTCAAAAAGTTAAACTATTATTCATTTTCGGTACAATTGCTCCAGGACCTGCCAGAATTCCGGAAACGACTTTTCCACGCAGCTTTCATTCAGAATGATCATGCCCGGAATTTTAAGTCCTGCCAGCGCAAAGCTCATGGCAATGCGGTGGTCATTATAGGTTTCGATGGTTGTCCCCCGGGGATTTCCTCCGGTAATCGTCAGGTCGTTGTCCGTTGCCTTTGCAGAAATACCCATCTTGGCAAGTTCGGCAACAACCGCCGCCAGACGATCACTCTCTTTAACCTTTAAATGGGCAACGTTGCGGATAACGGTGGTCCCCTTTGCAAAAGCAGCCACCACCGCCAGGGTCGGAACCAGGTCCGGCATGTCGGACATATCAATTTCAACGGCGGAAAGTGGTCCACCGCAAACCCTTATGCCGTCCGCTTCCTCAATGATTTCACAACCCATTTCTTTCAGCAGTCGGGTAAAACGAACATCCCCCTGACGGGAGTCTTTCATGATCCCTTTGACTTTAACGGATGCGCCGGTGATGGCCGCTGCCGCCCAGAAATACCCGGCCTGGGATGCGTCCGGCTCCACCCCATAGGTCCCGGCCCGATACACCTGCCCGCCCCTGACGGCAAACCGCCGATAGCCGTCCCGTTCAACCGCAACACCAAGCCGCTCCATGACCGCCGCCGTCATGTCGATATAAGGCTTTGACACCGGTCCCTCGGTCACGATGATCTCCAGGCCGGCAGTTGTATAGGGGGCCATCAGCAACAAGGCCGACAGGAACTGGCTGCTCTTGCTGCAGTTAAGGCGCACGCTGCCGCCTGGAACCCGCCCGCCGGCAACATCCACCGGAGGACAGCCGTCAGCGTTAACCGATTCAACTTTCACGCCGATTTGAATCAGACCGTCAATCAGGTCCTGAATCGGCCGCTGCTGCATGCGGTCTGTTCCGGTGAGCCGGTAGGTCCCTCTGCCCAAGGCAGCCAGTGCGGTTAACAGTCGCATGGAGGTGCCTGAATTTCCCAAATGAATGGGTTCGCTGCGTTCTTTAAAAACACCGGCGTTCCCCTGTACACGAAAACAATCAGCATGCTCCTCGATGTCGACGCCCATCTGTTTCAGAGCGTTCAAAGTCAGAAGGGTGTCGTCGCTGCGAAGACCGTTTTCAATTCGACACATACCGTCGGAAAGGGCCGCAGCAATCAGAATGCGGTGGGTATAGCTCTTTGATCCCGGAACGGTGACGATGCTGTCTTTTATTTTATATGGAATTATTTCAATCATTTTAGATGTCGGCAACCGCTTTCAGCGCGTCGTAAACTGCTGTCCGCATGACTTCAACGGGAGCTTCCATCCCGGTCCAGAGCTTGAACTGATATGCCCCCTGATAAACAAACATGGCGACCCCGTCAATCGTCCGGCAACCCAGGCGCTGAGAATGTTTTAACAGCGCGGTTTGAACCGGATTATATACAATATCCATTACCAGCATATTCCTGCGGAGCAGTTCCGGCGGCAACGGCAGATTATCAACCATCGGTGTCATTCCCACCGGCGTGGTATTGATGAGAATATCGGCCGCTATATGCTTCAGGCCCGTCAGGGGCTTAAAATCGGCCCCCAGGTCATTGGCCAGATTCTCACCGGTCTGGATGCTGCGATTGATGACCGTGACCCGTGAGCCATGGTCGATCAGACTGAACCCAATGGCCCGGGCCGCCCCGCCGGCGCCGACAATCGCAATGTCAGCCCCTTGAACGGTCGTTTTTTCCAGAAGCGCCTTTACAGCGCCATGGCCGTCCGAATTATACCCCCAGAGCCTGCCGTCGCGGTTAAGCACCGTATTGACGGCCCCGATCCGGCGGGCCTGATCATCGACTTCATCCAGCGCCCCCATGACCTTTATCTTGTGGGGGATCGTCACACTCACCCCCTTGATATTCAGGGTGCGGACCGCTGCCATGGCCGAGTCGATATCGGTTACCCTGAATGCCAGGTAGGCGCCGTTAAATTTGCTTTCAGCAAATGCCCGGTTATGTATCACAGGGCTGAGGCTGTGCCCCACGGGGTTGCCGAATACGGCATAAAGAGATGTGTGCGCATCGATTTTCATGGCAAATCATGACTCATAGTAAATCCCGTCAAAAAATCTTTGCTGTCCAATAATAAAATTAATATTTTTTCTAATATGTTATAATATTAAAATCAATGTTTAGCTTTCAATTTTTGTCAGTCAGGTACCCGCTGCTGAACCACCCCGGCCACGGGGTAGGATCCCAAGAGCTTCATAAACAGGCACAGCTTCTTCATATCGTCCAGGGTTTCCTTGACCTTGGGGTCGCTGATGTGACCTTCCAGGTCGGCGAAAAAGAAATAACTCCAGTTTTCATGCTTGGAAGGACGCGATTCGAGCTTGACCATGTTGATGTCGGCATCGGCAATGGGCTTCAACACCCTGAAGAGCGCGCCGGGGACATGCGCAGTCACGAACATGATGGAGGTCTTGTCGGCCCCGGTTCGCCGGATCGCATCCTTCCCGATCACCAGAAAGCGGGTGACATTACGGGAAACATCTTCAATCCGGGAGGCCAGCACTTCGAGTTTATAACTCTGGGCGGCTTCCTTGCTGGCAATGGCGGCCGCGCCTTTCTCGCCGGATGCTTTACGGGCAGCCTCGGCCGTGCTGCTGCATTCCACCAGCGCTGCCCGGGGCAATTTTTTTTCAAGCCATTTACGGCACTGGGCAAAGGCATGGGGATGCGAATAAATCCTGCGGATATCGCTTAGATTCGAATCGACGGACAGCAGGTCGTGGGAGATGGCGTAATAAATCTCCGCGCAGATCTTCAATTCCGATTCAAAAAAAAGATCCAGGGTATAGTTGACCGCCCCTTCGATGGAGTTTTCCACCGGCACCACACCATAATGAGAAGCGCCCTTTTCAACCTCGCTGAAAACATCCCGGATACTCCCCTGGGGGGCGAACGTCATGGATCGGCCGAAATGATTCACTGCGGCAATATGGGTAAAGGTGGCTTCCGGGCCGAGATAGGCCACCCGTTGAGGGCTCTGGATCTCACGGGCTGCCGCAATGACCTCGGTGAAGACATGCTGCAGGGCATGCCTGCTTAAGGGGCCGTTGTTCAGCGACAGCAGTCTTTTGATCAGGGTGCTTTCCCGGGCGCCGTCCACCATCAGTTCGCCGTTTTTAGCTTTGATTTTTCCGATCTCCCTGGCCAGTAGAAGCCGCTGGTTGATCAAATCAAGGATCTGTTCGTCGATCTTGTCGATGTCCCTTCGTAGTCCGGTAATAGCGTGCGCTGAAACTCCATCCGGTATGAGTTCCGGTTTCACTGGCTTGTCCATAGGTTGCCTTTAAAATTTATTTTTCAGTAATCGTTTCTTCAATCTTGTGCCCGAAATGGCGTCCGGCGGCTTCCGTGGCCACCAGTACCTGGTCGCCCGGGTTCAGGCTGACGATGGACACCGGCTGGCCGTCCGGTGCCGTCAGGCGGATGGTCTCAGCGTTCTGAACGATGGTGCTCACGGGCTTGCCGTCCACCAGGGCCGCCACCAGCATGAGGGGTCGTTTTTCAATCTTGACCCGTCCCACCGTGCCGACAGAGGTATGACCGTTAAAATCAACAATCAGGACCGGATCGCCGGCACTTAATTCGGATAGGTAGCGGGTCTTGCCGTCCGGCACGCGGGTATAGGCATGCACCGGCCCGGCGTTTACCCGAAAGGGCCGGGGAGCCACATAGGGATTGGCAACGCTTTCCGCATGAACCAGAAAGAGCGTGCTGCTGCTGTTGCCCACCAGTAAGCCCTGGCCGGTTTCCATGGCGGAGCAGGTGTCCACACAGACCCGGTCGCCCATGCCCACCGGTTTGACGGCTTCGATCTGGGCCGTCTGCAGCGCAATTTGCTCGACATCGGCCGTTAGAACGGAAAGTGCCTTTTTCAATTCGGCCGCATTTCTGATATCCAGCAGAATGTGTTTAACGCCTTTTTCCAGGATACCGAAAGCAGTCTGGGCTTCCGGCAGGCTGCAAACTTCGGCGATGACGTCAGCGCCCTTGGCGATCAGGTTTTCCAGCGGAATGACAGTCCAGTCGTGACACTGGAGAATCACGCGCTTTTGCCGGCTCAACCGCGTAATTTCGGTTTCATCATCTCCGCTTTTAATCTGATACACGACCACATCCCGGCCGGGGATGATGTCGCCGTCTTCGCAGATCGTCTGTATCCGGCCAAGGGCCTTTACCTTTTGAGAAAATCCCTTGGGAACCATGATGCCGACGGCTCCGCCTTCCAGGGCCGTTGTCACCAGCGCCTTGTCCCAGGGATCGACCTTAACCCAGATTTTTCGCATCACTGTTCCTTTCTCCTGAAAAGAAAGGGTTCAACGGTTGTCGATAGATTGTTAAACGGTTGGGAAGCCTTCGCCCCCAAGACCGCTAACTGCAAACACCTCTTGTCTGACAGCGCGACACCTTTCCAGCTTTTCAGCTTTATATCACATTTTTGCCTGACTTGAACCCTGAATCATTATTTCAGTATATTAAGCGCCTCATCCACGCTCTTGTTTTCATGCACAATGGCGCAGATGGCCGCCACCATCCGCTTGGGATCGCGGTGCTGGAAGACATTGCGGCCGATGGAAGCCCCGGCGCCGCCAGCATCAATGGATCCCCTTACCATCTCCAGGATGTCCCGGTCCGAATTCATTTTGGGGCCCCCGGCAATGACCACCGGCACCGAGCATCCGGCAACCACCTCCCTGAATGATTCAGCCGAACCGGTGTAAGAAACCTTGACAATATCCGCACCCATTTCATCTCCCACCCGTGCTGCGTGTTTGATCACCTCAACATCATACTCATCCTTGATCTTTTCCCCGCGCGGATAAACCATGGCCAGCAGCGGCATGCCCCATGTACGGGCTTCGTAGCTGACCTGCCCGAAATCGTGGAGCATGTCTTTTTCGCCGCCGTTGCCGATATTCACATGAATGGAGACCGCATCGGCGCCCAGTTTGATGGCTTCCTCCACCGAGCATACCAGGGTTTTGGCGTTGGGGTGCGGCGAGAGGTTGGTTGAAGCGGACAGATGGATAATCAGGCCGATGTCTTTTCCCCTGCGGCGATGCCCGGCCCCAACCAGGCCCTTGTGCTCCACAATGGCATTGGCGCCGCCTTCCGATACCAGGTGAATGGCATCTTTCACGTTGATAATCCCTTTGATGGGGCCCACCGAAATCCCGTGATCCATAGGAACGATCACGGTACGGCCGGTGTTGCGGTTGATGATACGCTCGGTTCGAATCTGCTTGCCTAGAATTGTCATGACCATTTTCTCCTTTTTTCCGCAAAAAAGGCCGTGCGGACTGTAGCCCCACGGCCTTAAAAAACAGA
>JBFLWU010000077.1:0-3788 GCA_040757625.1 Thermodesulfobacteriota bacterium
TGACCAGACCGGAAACGAGGCCTTTGCGGCCGGGAAACAGGCGCTGCACCACCATCAGCGGGGGAAGATAACAAAATGCGGATGAAGCGCCCGTCAAAAAAGCCCAAAGATATACTCCGTTCATGTGCGATGCCCGGCCGAGCAGCATGAGGCTGGAACCGTAAATGACGGCGCCCATCGCCGCGATCCAGGACGGCCGCATCCGTTCCTGCAGACGCCCGATCAGGAACATGTGCAGGCCGGCAGCCGCCAAAACATAGAAGAGGATTTGACCGATTTCGGCCCTGCCGACGTTGAAGGTCTTCTGCCAGTAAGGCCCCATGACCCCTGGAAATCCGAAAACCAGAGAACCGGGAATAAACGCCGTCAGGCAGGCCGCCAGCACTATCAGATACGCCCGCCAGGGTTGGTCCGGCTTGAAAGACCGCTGGTTCATGCCGCTCCTTTAATTCTGATCCGGCCGGATATCATTTGTCCGGTTTCAATTGTTAGGTGTTTTCGGCTTGAGGATAACTCGCCTGTGCTTCGATTTCCTGCTTCGGGTTGATCGAACCGTATCCACCATAGAAACCAACATCGCACCCGTTACCGAAGCGCAAATATATCATCCGCCAGCGCTTCCAGTTCATCTAGGGGAATCGGTTCGACTATCGCCCGCCCGATATCCTGCAGCAGAACAAAATGGATCTTATCGCCCGCCCTTTTTTTGTCCCGCCGCAGCGCGTCCAGCAGCGTTTTCCGGTCGACACCGATAGACACTGGCAGGTGAAGTTTATCCATCAGGCGGATCACCCGCTCGACGCTCTGCCTGGAAAGCAGCCCCTTTTTCTGTGAGAGCCTGCAGGCGGCCGCCATCCCCAATCCCACGGCTTCCCCGTGGGTTCTGCCGGTTATCTTTTCAATGGCATGCCCGAAAGTGTGCCCGAAATTCAGTTTTCGCCGCTCGCCCTGTTCGGTTTCATCGCGATTTACGATGGCGGCTTTGAGAACAACCGACGCATATACCAGCTGTTCGATCACTGCGGGGTCCAGTTTCAGCACTTTTTCATAAGTATTTTCCAGAAATTCGAAACAGGCCCGATCGCCGATGACGGCGTGTTTGATGATTTCCCCAAAACCGCTCAGGCATTCTTTTTCCGGAAGCGTGGTTAAAAGCCCCGGATCACACAGCACAAATTCGGGCTGCCGAAACACGCCGATCATATTCTTGTAGCCGTCGAAGTTAACCCCGTTTTTCCCCCCCACGCTGGCATCCACTTGCGCCAGAAGGGTTGTCGCAGCAAACCCGAACCGAACACCTCGCATATAAGTGGATGCCGCGAACCCAGCAATATCACAAACCACACCGCCCCCGATTCCGACGATAAATACGCTCCGGTCGGCTTCAATTGCAACGAGTTGTCTGTATATCTGTTGAACCGTTTCCATATTCTTAATGGCTTCACCGGTCCCGATGCGGATGGTTTCTCCCCGGGGAAACTGCTTATGATACAATTCCCCGACATGGGTATCGGTAATCACCACCACTTTTTCAGACGGCGGAATATATCGGAAAATATTCAGCAGTTTTTCTCCTACCAGAATGGTGGACTGCCCGGTTTTTGCGCTGATTTCCAATCGCTTCATGATACCCTCACGGTCTTAATTTATATGTGCTTTCGGAATAATACGGTAGTATCTATAAAACATAAGCAGTTTTCTCAACATATTTTAATCCTGTTAAAGAACGATCCCCGAGACTAAAGCTTTTTGGATAACCGCATGATGTTTTTTACCGGGTCCTTCAATGTGATGCGGACGCCCATTCATGGTCCGGGGTCTGCAGCAGGTCGAAAATCTGCCGCGCCCGGCGGCATAACCGCTCAAATTGATCCGGGTAAAGCGACTGCGCCCCGTCGCTCAGGGCTTTATCCGGTTCATGGTGAACTTCCACCATCAGCCCCTGTGCTTCAACCGACACGGCTGCCTGGCTAAGCGGAATGACCTGGTCCCTGCGGCCGGCGGCATGACTAGGATCGACGATAATGGGAAGATGGCTCTCTTTTCGCACAAACGGAACGGCCGAAAGATCGAGAGTGTTGCGGCTGTGATGGACAAAAGTGCGCACGCCTCTTTCACATAGTATGACATGGGGATTGCCCCTTTCCAAAATATATTCGGCAGCCATCAGCCACTCTTCAATCGTTGCCGCCAGCCCCCTTTTCAGCACTACCGGTTTTCGGGACCGCCCGGCGCGGCGCAACAGGCTGAAATTCTGCATGTTGCGGGCGCCGATCTGAATGACATCCGCGTAAGCCTCAACCATCTCAAAATTTTCAAAATCCATCACCTCGGTAACAACCGGCATGCCCGTCAGATCCCTTGCCCGTGCCAGGATTTTCAAGCCTTCTTCCCCCAATCCCTGAAAGGAATAGGGCGATGTCCGCGGCTTGAAGGCGCCCCCCCGGAACATGTGGGCGCCGCATTGTTTCACCAGCTTGGCTATCGTCAGGGCCTGAGCCTCGCTTTCCACCGCACAGGGCCCCGCAATGATGCATAAATGGCCCTTTCCAACGGTCACATCGCCGATGCGGATGATGGTGTCGCCGGGCTGAAACTCACGGCTGACCAGCTTGTACGGCCGGGTAACGGGAATCACGTCTTTGACTCCTTTAAGACCCAAAAACATAGATGCATCCACTGCGCCCTTGTTGTACAAAATGCCAATGGCAACCCGCTCGCCTCCGGGAATCGACCGAGCCTGATAGCCACGCGCTTCCGCCGCCGCCGCCACGGCTTCAATTTCCCCGGTTGTTGCTGTTTTTTCCATCACGACCAACATGTTCCCACCTCCTTGAGACTTGTTATTAAATGAATACCGGTCGGCTACAAATCGGATTATCATGGCGGGCAAGCTCCTTACGGGAGCTTGCTGGGTCACCATGAAAATAAAAAAGGCCGTGACACCCTCCACAGCCCTTAAAAACAAAAGAACCGTGGGATTTGGGAGTCCCCCGGTTCATTCTTAACTTTTTTCTGCTATTAGCCTATTTCGAAAAGAAACCGCTGGCGTACCCCCTGTTTTCAGAGATCCACCACCAGCGCCAAAATATTAGTGTCTTTTCAGACCGTTTCATTATCAGATGTTCCTGCTTTTCGGCTATCAATCTATTTTACTTACATAGTAGAGTCGATTCTAATTTGTCAAGATCTTTTAGTCTGTAGCGCTGTTGAAACTCGAATCGCTCCGGTCTATTGAAATTCGCGGATATGTTTTTTTATGCGCTCTCTTCGGATCTCTGGAATGATAACCCAGAGGCCCTGCCGGTTCTCAATGTCCTGCAGCAGGTCCTCAAGGCCCATTCTGATCCGGTCCCGATCGTTGTTGCTTTGTTGGCGGATTCGTTCAAACTCTATCAGGAAAATTATTTCCGCCCGGTATTTCGGCGGCAGCGACAGCAACCCCTTAACCTGTCTTTGGTCGCGCTTCTGGATATTGTCGATCGGGGCGCTGTAGGCCGTAGCAAAATGGTTGTATGCTTCCGTATAATTTTTTTCATCAAAACGGCTCATGGCCTGATTAATTTCAGCGCTCTGATCAACCGGGCTCGGAGGGGGCGTGGCCGGTACGGCTGCCGGCGCTGCGGCTGGTGCCGTTGTGGGCCCCGTTGTCGGTTTTTGAGCCGCCGCCAGCGCCTGCTGTTGCTGCGTCTTTAAGGCCGCCTGAAGCGTGTCCGCTGCCGCGCTCTTTTCCTTTACGATAAACCCCACCTCGAGCCCCGGGGAAAGACCCGCCGCCTGCTCACCGG
>JBFLWU010000077.1:3888-13697 GCA_040757625.1 Thermodesulfobacteriota bacterium
AGAAGAAAGACTCCCGCTAAAAAGCCCCTGGCTGGCATAAAGCTGGCTGCGGGCCGCCTCCCACGTTCCCGGCTTTAACCCCGCCACGACCTGTCCGAAGGTCGCCGCCGCCAGCGCCTGCTGTTGCTGCGTCTTTAAGGCCGCCTGAAGCGTGTCCGCTGCCGCGCTCTTTTCCTTTACGATAAACCCCACCTCGAGCCCCGGGGAAAGACCCGCCGCCTGCTCACCGGCCCGGCCGTACGCCGCAAGCGCCTGATCGAGCCCCTCTGCCGTCCGGGGCGTTTGTCCCAGCAGGCGGTCGCCTTCTTCAAGCGTCTTAAAAAAACCCGCCAGCCCCGCCGCCTGCTCCCGCTGCGGAGAAGAAAGACTCCCGCTAAAAAGCCCCTGGCTGGCATAAAGCTGGCTGCGGGCCGCCTCCCACGTTCCCGGCTTTAACCCCGCCACGACCTGTCCGAAGGTCGCCGCCGCCAGCGCCTGCTGTTGCAGTTCTGCCATGGTGATCGCGTCCTGAAGCGGTGCGGATACGCCCGATTCAATCCGGCCGTTTCCATGGGAATAGAGCGCACGTACGCGATAGGTGTCCACCTGTCCTTTTATTCTCGGGACAGCGATAGTTGTCTCTTCGACGGTTTGATAGGGCTTGTCGTTTATAAAGACGGTATATCCGTATGGTTTCTGCGCGGTATCAGGCCGCTGCCAGTCGATCCGGTTGTTGGTATTTTCCCTTTTAAGGGATAATTGCTCCGGCTCCGCGATCAGAAAGCTTGTTTCAACCTTATAAAGTCTATTATCGAGCGTATAAACGACAGCTGCATATTTTCCGATATTGGGTCCGGTAACATCATACTTGTTCTGATTTTGCAGCGGAATCCGATCAATACCGACATGGAACTCGACGTCCCGGCCGGTTTCAATGGAATAAATCTTCACTTTTTCACCATCAATGTTTTTGATGATGCCATAGGTGCGCTGGTAGGTTAACAGGCCGGCTTTCTCCTTTGCCTGCATGTTCGAATCAAAAACCTGTTTTAAAATAATCAGGTTTTTGATTTGTCTTTTCTCGGCGCCGGTGCTTTCGGCCAGCTTTTTAAACAGGATATGAAACGGATAGTCTTTATGCGTGCCCTTTTCGGTGTCAAACGTTTCCCGGGTAATCAGCTCCATCCCCATTGCGGGAGAAAACGCCAGGCCCATGAGACAAACTGTTGCAGCGATAACGCAGCCCCTAAAACCTAGTATCCATGTTTTCATATTTCTTCCTGCCGTCCTTTTTATGACATGATTGAAGCCCCGGCTTTTCCTTTCCGAAGAAGGCCGGTTTCATTTACCCCGGCGTCCGCGGCATTCTCTGTTTCCCGGATCTTCCTTTTAAAAAATTCCTGGGGTGAATCGTTTGCATATATCTCGATATGCCGGCGATCGGTCTCCGGAAGCCTGTTTTTCTGGCGGTTTTCCGTAACGACACACAGGCGGTCTACGTAATAAAACTGTCCATCGTTTTTGATTTCGCTCCCCATACCGTGGTCGATAAAAAAAATGGTCTGCAGTTTTTTCTGATAGGCTTTTCCCAGGGTTTCCCAGAAATAATGGCGCCTTTCCGAGTCCAGATTTGAAAGCGGCTCGTCCAGAAACCACACCGGTTTTTTTTCATCCAGAATGATATCC
Source organism: Thermodesulfobacteriota bacterium (assembly GCA_040757625.1). GTDB lineage: Bacteria > Desulfobacterota > Desulfobacteria > Desulfobacterales > JARGFK01 > JARGFK01. The sequence goes on from JBFLWU010000077.1 coordinate 5,554, forward strand.
ATCAGTATTTTCTGCTGCTGGCCGCCGGAAAGTAAATCCGGATACTCCCGGTCTGAGAAGCCGGCTTCTTTGTCAGGATCCGACCCGTTTAAAATGGTATAATTGTCCCGGGTCGACACCGGCAGAAAAAACGCCTTCTGAGGGAAAATGCAAAACTGTTCTTCGCGTATCCGTGCGGCCCGGATATGATTAAATCCCGGCCCGTTGTATGCGTCCGCGTTATAGACGATGGCGCCTTCGTCGCCGGCGGCTTTTTTCCCGATATTTCCGGCGGTCAGGGCCAGCATATTCAAAAAGGTGGTTTTGCCGGACCCGTTGTCTCCCCACAGAAAGTAGAACCCGCTTTTAAATTCAATCCGGGATGCTTCCGATAACGAAAACGTAATGCTAAACGAATCGTCCCATCTTAAAACCAGGGGAAAATCCACTCTGAAAAGGTTTTGCACGGCGCTAGCGTCCTTTGTGAAGGGCATACAGATTCAGGGTATCACCGGTAAACTGATTAAAACACCATCTGTTTATCGGATAAAATCCCGCCGCCACCGCCGCAAAAGATGCCAGCAGTGGCAGCAGCAGCGCAGGCCCGCCGCCGGCGGACAGGTAAAGGAAATATCCTGCCAGAATCCCGCCTTTGAGCACGAACATGAGGCCCAGCGGCAGCAGCCAGAAGATGAACAATATCTCCCGCACGCGGTTTCGGTACATGAGCAGGAAAGCGATTTCCGTTTTCAAATGAATAAAGGCAAACAGGGAAATCATAAACGGAAACGCAATCCCCATGGATAGATCCGTCAGATAAAAATAAATCTGGTTGGTTTGAATATCGTCATTTAGATTTTTCACTTTATCCTGGAGGATTTTTGATTTTTCATAGGAAAACAGGTAGTGCCCATTGAAATGCAGCTGGTTCAGATAATCCATAAAATCGCCGTTAATCCGGATGTCCTGATACAGGAGCCAGATCCAGCGGGTTTTCAGCAGGCCCGGTATATATAAGGGCGCATAGCGGGGATAGATGTCCAGGTCTTTATACAGGGCCTTGCCGGCATAAATTTCCGGAATCTGCAGATAGGCGCTGTCGGTTTCAATGGAGCCGTCCGGTTTGGCGCGTGCAGAATCAAGCAGGTCGATAATATCAGTGGTGTTGTCCTGCTGGATATGCGCCCAGATGTGCAGAAAATTCATTGGGACCGCTGCCTCAACCCGGCTTAGGTACAGATTGGGTTCATCCGACTTATTCCCGGGCGCCCGCTTCAGGTTGTCGAGTATTGTCTTTTTCACCGAATTGATGACGTCCTTTCGCTTATCGTTTGAAAGGGCCCGGATCATATCGGCGATATCAATCAGGTCCGCTTTAAGGGTCTCATGTCGGTTTCGGATCGTATCTTCATCCAGGCGGTTTCCGTTATAATCCACATATTGATTTTTAACGCTGGAACGATAGCCGTCCACCTTGAGGGCCGTATAAAATTCTGCGACCGGCCTGCGGATGTTAAACATGTCGTACATCAAAACCATGGCGTCTTTTTCATGGGCGGCCGGCCCGGTTTCCAGTTCCCCAGGCGTCATAAAATGAATATAAAGATTATTCTGATAAATGAAGGCTTCCTGGACGACATGGGCGCCGAGAGCCTGCAACGGCTGGCGGTGATGGTATAGAAACCTTTCAAAATCATTGGAACTGCGCATCCGTGTAAAAAAAACCCGGAAGGCTTTCTCCGCTAGAAGCTCCCTTTTCAATGTTTCGGTCTTATGAAACTTCATGAGATAACTGCAGGTGTTAAAGCCCATCATGAACAAAAAGGCAAACACCAGAAAAACGAACCGTTTCCGGGTGGACTTCCGGAAAAGCATCTTCAGACAAACAACCAGTAATTTGCGGAAGTCCCTGCTGAAAACCATGTTTAGATACTCTGTCGGCAGTTGGCCATCCGCCGAAGGCTTTTCACAGCGCCTTTCAGCCGACCCCGGGATCTACCCTGTTGTTGAAACTGCAGGGTTTAGCGGATGTCTTCATATGACCATAAGGTTATCACGATCTTGCGGTTGATTCCGATTTCATATGCATATTGCCTAAGTTCATCTGAATATTTCTTGCCGAACCGGGAAACGATAATTATCTGATCTGCAAAATCATTCCCCAGGCGAGTTTTCAGATTGTCCAGCACTTTCTGGTAATATGTCAGGGTTCCGTCTTCCAGGGAAAGTCCCATTTTTTCGGTATCCAGCCCTTCGGCTGTCGGCAGCGTCTTGAAATAGTAGCTGTTATAATTACTGGCTTCATAATAGTAAAAACTGGAGGAATAGACCGGCTCGCTCAACAGGCGTTTCACGCTGCCGTAATACTTTCTCAAATCCACATCAAAGCTGTTAAAATCAAAAAACAAAAACCTTCTTGCGCCGGCCGGCAGCCGGTCCGCCTCCAGTAGGGGCTTCTCCGGGGCGACACTGGTGATGATCAGGGCGGGATAATAGTCGCCGGCATCCAGCCGGACGACTACCGCCCCCTCAATAACGCGATAGGTGATATCCTGCCGCTGGTTGTCATATTCAAATTCCAGCTTAAATTTTCCGGAGGCCTGGTTTTTGACAATCAGTTGAAGATCGTAATTTCGCAGAAAGGACGGCGGATCCACCACCTGCTCCCAGTAGCCCAATTCGCCCAGAGCGATGGACTCCTGTCTGGCGTTTTCAATCAGGGCAATATAGTTATAGCCGGCGGTGGTGCCGGTCACCCCGACACTAAAGACCCGGTTTTTATCATTACTTAAAATGATCTTCCGGTCTTTAAAGAGACTGTCGGCCCAAACATCTCCGACCATAACCCCCCAGACAATAAAAAGAATCAAGAACCATTGAATCGGCTGTCTTTTCATCTTCATCTTCTTGTGCTGTTTAAAGATTTTAGAAAGCGGTTTGAACGCTCTGTTTTCGTCCGGCTTCGTTTCAGATAGGCTGATGCGATTACCTTCCCTGGCCGTAAAGCTCTCCGACTTTCAGATACATGAATTTACGTTGAACGGCCTGATTAAAAGAATTTAGATGAAATCCCCGCCCGGCCAGGTAGTCGCCCAGCTTTTCATTGGTTTCTCCCAGGGATTTGTTCCATTGAATGTTTTGACCGGCCTCTTTGTTGGTCAGCGCGGTGTAGAAAACCTCATCGGCGGTTTTAAAGGTCTTTCTCTCAATAAGCGGTTTAATCTGATCATAAAGTTTGCGGCTCTTTTCGACTTCATCCACACTGACCAGGGAATTGATTATCACCAGTTTCTTGAGGTCCGACAAGGTCACATCGTCCTGGGTTCTGATCGCCCGCAAATAGGATTCAACCGGTTTGGCGGGAATTGCGATTCTTTCTTCCCATATCGCCGGGTTGTCAACCGAACGAATATACTTGACCACATGGTTTAATACCTGAATTTTGCGGTCGCTCCATTTCCGCATCTTTTCCATCAGCTTTTCATCGGAAAAATACAGGATGACATCCTTGGAAAGCTCATTTCCGCGGGCGGTTTGAAAGACGTTGTCGATGTATGCTTCAATTCCTTCCAGCAGGCGGCGGTGCTGCTTGCTGAAGTCCTCCTGGCGCTGGACCTGGGACTGCAGCGCCGCCGTTTCAAACTGAAACCGCCGGAAGCTGACCGCCTGGCCGGACGTGTTGCTTGTTTCAAAACGGGCGATCATCTCTTCAAGCTGTTTATAAACCTCGACTGGGTTGTCGTCCAGCCTCGGGCTGGGGTTTCTGACGCCGTGCCGACTGGGATAGACAAAGTAAACCCGCAGATTCAGGTGCTGCGCTCTGGCGACGATGTCGCCGAAAGCTCCGTCCGTCAGGTCGTTGGGGCCTGCATCGGTTATGACAAACAACAGCTTTTCATGCAGCGGCAGAATTTGTCTTTCATTCTGCAGCAACTCGATTTCGTCCAACACTTTTATAAACGCCCTGATCAGGGGCTCGGCATAGTTGCGATCACCGCTCTTATGAGCAAAATCGAGGCTTTCCGGTCTTTTGACCCGTATAAAATTGGGCGCGCCCTTCGGGTCCCGATCGCTGGCCGTGGAATCCCAGTAAGCATAAACCCGGTTCATCCTGAGCCCGATCCCCTTGTCCTTCATCGCACTGACGCTCTTGTTAAAGGACTTCAGGTAATCCTCAAACGGACGCATGCTTTCAGACACGTCGATTAAAAAGAACGTATTCAGGTTTTTTTTGATGGACTCCCCCAGAAGCCGCATCAGGCGGGGGGTAAACGCGCCGGGAATGAACACTCTGGCAAACTGATCGTCGGCCACAACTTCCGGATGGGTTAACTGGGGAAAACCGAAATGGGAGTAAAATTTATGTAGGCTTTCCTGGTCCAGTTTTTCAACAATATCACTGAAAAGTCTTTCCTTTAAATAAATATGGTCCACATAAAAATTGTTGATTTCGGTGGATTCCCTGGCGGATTCACGATCATTTTTTTCATTGAAAAACGCAGCGGTTTGAAGCGGATGATAATACAGTCGCGAACGCCAGAGGGTTATGTATTTTTTTTCAACCCAGCCGATGATGCCAAACTCTTCGATGTTATTCCGGTAATCGAGCTCGTCAAAGTCTTTGCCCAACAGGTAATACCCGTCGCGATAATCGAGGATTTTATAAAAATCATAATCCACCAGGCTCTCCGGGGGCGTAGCGGTATCTTTCCTGCTGCCCTGCCAGCTGTTCCAGATGGTCGGGAATTCATCGGCCTCTCCCGGAAGGCTCAAAAAACCGTAGATGGGGATATAGGCTCGCTGCTTGTCCAGCAGGGCATTATACCATAAAAAGGCCTTCTCAAAATCCGGCAGTTCCAGCCGGAAGGTCCTTTTGTCTTTTTGTCGCACCACCGTCAGCTGCAGGGTGTCCCAGTTTATTTCGGTGATGTAAAAAACTTCCTGAAATTCAATCCGGTCCTGGGGAAAAAGGCTGGTTAAACTGTTTGCCGGGAAGAATGCCTTGGCGTGTGCAATGAAGAAGACGCCCTGGTTGGGATCGGCGCTGAAGACATAGCGCGCGCCGCCGCTTTCAGCCCCCTTTTTTTCCGCTGTCTGCAGGTTCTGATCCAGCTCGCGATAAAGCCGCCGGACGGTCTGAATGAATCCGTCCGGTTCAAATTGACCCTCCCGGTCTCTATCAATGGTGGTGGGGCATTTGATGTTCACCCGCCTGTCGGCATTAAAATCCGGTGGGACCGCCAGCGCCGGGTTGAGGGAAAGTAAAATTGCAGCCGCAAAGAAAAACAGAATCATTTTCCGAAAACCAGTCATTCCATCACCTCCACTTATCCCTGATGTCAATTTGACGCCAGGAACGTTTCGCCTCAATCTCGGGAATTTGTTAACAGTCTCGAAAATCTGAAAGCCTGTTGAATCGACTGTCGTAAACCAAAAGCGGCACAAAGGGAACAAGGAATTATAACGGCCGAATCAAAAAACCGACGCCAACCGTCTACCTTCCTGCCGGTGATTGCATCCGGTTTCAAAAATGATTGGGATTCCATGGATGTTGTCTGAACCGGTTGACACCCGGCACGGATGCCCTGTCGGAAAGACAAAAAATGACAAGTATTTCTTTTTGTTGGGAGACTATAGTGAATTGAGATGATTGTGTCAATAAATTGCTGCTTTTAAAAAACCCGGGTATATCATTTAACACCGGCGACGGCCTGGGCGACGTTAAAACAGTAGCCGCCCATTTTTTCAAAATTTGCCAGCATATCGATGTAAAGCAGGCCGGGATCAATGCTGCAATCCCCGCTTCGAAGCCGGTTGATATGATCCTGGCGCAAGGTTTCTCGCATATCATTGATGGAAGTTTCAATGGCCAGCGCCTGATCCATAATCTCTGGTTTACCCTCTCTGATTCCGTTCGTAATCAGATCCAGAAACTCCAGCACCCGGCCGGTGATCTTCTTTAAATCCTCCTGGGCCATGGAAGTAAATTGCATGTTGTTTTCTATAAACCGCTCTATCAGCAGGGCAACGTCTTCCGAGGCGTCGCCGATTCTTTCAATGTTATTCGCCATTCTCATGAGACTGGAAATTTCCTTGGCCTCCGATTCACTTACTTCGCTTTGATACAACCGGGTTAAATAGGTGGAGATTTCTTTTCGCATGGCGTCCAGAAAGCCTTCCACGCTTCTCCAGCGTTCCAGCTTTTTTATATCCCGTTCTTCTATGCAGGCGATCATATGTTTAAACATTTCCGAGGCGGTCTGAGACATACGCACGATTTCGCTGCGAACCGACGTCAGGGCGGCGATGGGGTTGTCAATAAGCCGGCCGGCGAAATCCGGAAGACGATAGATGTCTTCCTCCTCTTTCGGCTTTGGCGACAGCAGAATGCTCAATTTTACCAGCACCGGCATGAAGATTAAAAAGATGACAGCGTTGATGACGTTAAACAGGGTGTGTCCATTGGCGATATAGCGGGCAACGTTGACGCTTTCCCCGTTCACAACCGTTTCAGGGGATCCGATTCCCATATGCCGGGTGACAAAACCGATCAGATCCAAAAAGTGCGGGAAAATAAATATCATGAAAACCACGCCGATGACATTGAAAATGGTATGGGCGTTGGCAGCCCGGTGGGCGTTTATATTGGTCGACCCCAGCCGGGCCAGCTGGGCCGTTATGGTGGTGCCGATATTTTCCCCCAGCACCAGCGCCATGGCGGCCGGAAAGGTCAGCAGGCCCTGGGTCGCCAGCGTCATGGTCAACCCGATGGTGGCGGACGATGACTGCACCAGAACCGTCAGCGCCGTACCGACAAACACGCACAGCAGAATGCCGCCGAAAGTTTCGGCGTTAAATCGGGTAAAAAAATCAATAAAGACTGGATCTTTTTTTATCGGGCCCAGGCCATGACCCATGACCGTCATGCCGAAAAAAAGGAGGCCGAACCCCAGAATAAATTCCCCCACATAGCGGTATTTCTTTTTCTGGGTGAAAAACTTTAAAAAAACACCAACGGCAATGGCCGGCAAGGCCACATCGCTCAGTTTAAAAGCGATCAGCTGGGCTGTTACGGTGGTACCGATATTGGCCCCGAGAATCACGCCGACGGCCTGCTCGAGGGACATCAAGCCGGCGCTGACAAACCCGATCAGCATCACCGTTGTGGCCGAAGACGATTGAATGATGGCGGTAACACCTGTTCCGGTCAGACACCCGATTACCCGGTTGGAGGAAACGGCGCCGAGAATTCGCCGGATCCGGTCCCCGGCAGACATCTGCAGGCCATCCGTCATCATCTTCATTCCCAGAATAAAAAGACCCAATCCGCCGATAGTTTCAATAAGTACCTTAACTAAGTTCATTGGTTTTCCTTACAGAAGGCTTCCCGTGCAAGCGACTTTGCAAACACTTGCCGTTCAAAAAAAATATCATTCGCGGCATCAAAAAAAACGGTGCACATTTTGGGGCAAACCATTAATCTTTATCGGCGTCATGTCAAGCAAAATGAAAATCTTTTTTGACATAAAATTTTTTTTACTATAATAATATTCAGTCATAAAACAAACGGGTTGAGGACTTTTTCTCTGAACCCACTGCGGTCAACATGGAAGGGAGCGTACCGATGAAGGAACAAAACGGCAATATCTTTTCGAACAACCTGTTGATATTTGTGGGAATTGGCCTTTCAGTGCTTTACTGGTGTGTCGAATCGCTCTTGTATGTTTTTTCATATGGCCACGGTCTGACGCAGCAACTATTCCAGCCGGATTTAATCGGTCTTTACAGACGTCTGATGGTTTTCAGCGTCTTTCTGCTTTTCGGGTCACATGCCCAAGCCGCCATCAAAAAACTGAAGGAAACTGAAGCGGATTTAAGAGATTACAGCAAACGCCTTGAACAGGAAGTGAAAAAAACCCTGCAGAAATAATTTCATTTTAGAAACCCGGGCGCCCGCCAGCTTCTTTGACCCGGGTTTTTTTTATCCTCTGGGCGGGGCCGGGGAACATGTAAAATACTCCCTTATATCTTTTAAGATGATCTCTAGAAGCCGTTTCAAAACCCCATCTGAGGCCTGATAGCTGCGTTGCAAGCCTCTTCAAAATGCTCACAACCTCCCATGGTTGCTGCGCTTTTTCATCGGCTTGCGCCTTGCGCTCAGACCT
>JBFLWU010000078.1:0-13508 GCA_040757625.1 Thermodesulfobacteriota bacterium
CAATTTCGTGTGCACCATATCGGATGAGCGCGGCGAGGAACTGCATTACTGCGGGGTACCGATCTCCGGCATCATTGAGCAGGATTACGGCATCGGCGGCGTGATCGGGCTGTTGTGGTTCAAACGCCGGCTGCCCGGCTGGGCGACCCGCTTTATTGAAATGGTGCTGGAGATTACGGCGGATCACGGCCCGGCGGTTTCCGGGGCGCACAACGCGATAGTGGCGGCCCGGGCGGCCAAGGACCTGGTCAGCGCGCTGACCAGCGGTCTGCTGACGATCGGTCCGCGTTTCGGCGGCGCCATCAATGATGCGGCCCTGCTGTTCCTTAAATACTGCGACGATGGCAGGACGCCGGAAAGCCTGGTTGCCGACATGAAGACGCAGGGACGCAACATTCCCGGCATCGGACACCGGATCAAGTCGGTGACCAATCCGGACAAGCGCGTGGAGATTTTAAACGGGTATGCCAAAGCGCATTTTCCCATGACGCCCTATCTGGACTATGCCTTGGCAGTGGAGAAGATAACGACGTCCAAACGCGACAACCTGATCCTGAACGTGGACGGTTGCGTGGGCACATTATGCTGCGATATGCTCAGGGGGATCGGTTTCAACAAGGATGAAGTCAGGGAATTCGTTGAACTGGAAGCCCTCAACGCCCTTTTCGTGATCGGCCGCTCCATCGGGATCGTGGGGCATATTCTGGACCAGCGCCGCATGAAACAGGGCCTTTACCGGCATCCCTATGACGATATCCTTTATAAAATGACGGAAACGCTTTAATTCCATTCAAAAAATCGAGATAATGATAAAATTTCTTGATATGAATTGGAATCTGTGAAAAGGAGCGACTAAAAATCACACATAGTATTGCGTCCCGAAAATAACTTCAGTTTCTATTTGCCGGTGATAGGAAGAAGCGGTCGTGTTTTGGAGAAGGCCGGCATGCTTGTCGGTTGGCAATGCATTCGCGGGACACGACAATAGTTTCAATTGATTTAACATATTGTAATTTTTTTCTTTTCAGTTGAAAGGATGATTATGGTAACCGTGTCAAAAGCAAAGGGCGGCTTTCTGGTCAACAATCGGGAAATCGTCGAAGACCATGACCCGTCAACCCTGAAACAACTCGGCAATGCCTGCCGGCGCCAAGGGATTAAAATGCCTCCGGCCGAGAGCCTGGCTCCCGAAAAACTGAAACGGGAGACCATGGCCTACGGTATTCTTCAAAACCACAACAAGGCAAAAGACACCGGCTCGTTGCGTATTTCCTTTGATTCTCTGACCTCTCACGACATTACCTATGTCGGCATCACCCAGACCGCCCGGGCCAGCGGTCTGGAAAGGTTTCCCCTGCCGCATGTCCTGACCAACTGCCACAACAGCCTCTGCGCCGTGGGCGGCACCATCAACGAGGATGATCACGCCTTCGGCCTTTCGGCCGCCAAAAAGTACGGCGGCATCTTCGTACCCCCGCACCTGGCGGTGATGCATCAGTATATGCGCGAAATGATGAGCGGCTGCGGCCGGATGATCCTGGGCGCCGACAGCCACACCCGCTACGGCGCCCTGGGGACCATGGGGGTCGGCGAAGGCGCCCCGGAACTGGTCAAGCAGCTCCTGGGCCAGACCTGGGACATCAACTACCCCGAGGTGGTGGCCGTATATCTGGAAGGTGCCCCACCCAAGGGGACCGGACCCCAGGACGTCGCCCTGGCCATTGTTGCGGCGGTGTTCCAGTCTGGGTTCGTTAAGAACAAGGTCATGGAATTTGTCGGCCCGGGAATTTCAAATCTGTCGGTCGAGTTTCGCATCGGCATCGATGTCATGACCACCGAAACCACCTGTTTGAGCTCCATTTGGACTACCGATAATGAAGTCCGAAAATATTACCGGATCCACGGCCGCGAAAACGATTTTGCCGTCCTGAAGCCGGGTCCCATTGCGTATTACGACGGCCTGGTGCGGGTGAATCTCTCGAAAATCGAACCCATGATCGCCCTCCCGTTTCACCCCAGCAATGCCTACGCCATTTCGGATTTCAAGAAAAACGCCCGGGACATCCTCAGGAAAACGGAAAAAGACGCGGCAGCGCTTTTCGACCGGCAGCGTGTCGCTGTTTCCCTTGTGGACAAGGTCAAGGGCAAAAAAATCAAAGTCGACCAGGGAGTCGTTGCCGGGTGTTCGGGCGGGCTGTTCGAGAATATCAGCGCCATGGCGGATATTGTTGCAGGCGGCGGCGCCGGCAGCGACTTCCCGTTGAACGTCTACCCGGCCAGCCAGCCGATCAATCTGGCCCTGACCCGGAACAAATCCATTGAAAAACTCATGGCTGCCGGCGTCGTTATCCGCAGCGCCTTCTGCGGGCCCTGTTTCGGCGCCGGGGATACCCCCGCCAACAACGGCCTGAGCATCCGGCACACCACCCGCAATTTTCCGAATCGTGAAGGCTCAAAGCCCGGCGAGGGCCAGATCGCGGCCGTCGCCCTGATGGACGCCCGCTCGATCGCCGCCACTTACATAAACGGAGGCTATCTGACCTCCGCTGCCGAAAATCCCGACTATAAGGACCATTACCCCTATCGCTTCGAAAAAGAGATTTACGCCAAGAGAGTCTACAACGGCTTTCGCAAGCCAATGAAAAAAGAAGCGCTGGTCATGGGGCCCAACATTACCGACTGGCCGAAAATGGATCCGCTCCCCCCGAATCTGCTCCTCAAAGTGGTTTCCATCCTGCTGGATCCCGTCACCACCACCGACGAGTTGATCCCTTCAGGCGAAACCTCCTCCTACCGCTCCAATCCGCTGCGTCTGGCGGAATTCACCCTGAGCCGCAAAGACCCGGGGTATGTCCGGCGGGCCAAGGATGTCCAGGCCATGTACCAGGCCTCGAAAAGCAGCCAAACCGACAAGCTTCCGGCTGAAATGAGCGCCATATACAAAGTTATTTCCGCCCGCATTCCCGGATTTGGTGGTATTGACAGTCTGGCCAGAAACACCGGGATTGGCAGTGTCGTCTATGCCGTCAAACCCGGCGACGGCTCCGCCCGGGAGCAAGCCGCCTCCTGCCAGAAAGTGCTGGGCACCTGGGCCAATATCGCCCGGGAATACGCTACCAAGCGCTATCGCTCCAACTGCATCAACTGGGGAATTCTGCCCCTGATAGCGGACAGCGAAACGATCGACTTTTCACTGGAAAGCTACATCTTTCTGCCCGGGATCCGCCGGCTGGTGGGAGAAGGCGTCGAAGACATTTCCGGGTGGATCATCAACGGCAGCGCCGTGCGCCCCTTAAAACTGGCACTGCCGGGGCTGACGCAAAAGGACCGGGAGATCCTGCTGGCGGGAAACCTGATCAATTACCAGGCCGGAAACCGGAAGAGCTAAAGCTTTTGGGCTGATAAAAAGGCGAGTAAAAGCAGGTATGTGGTAATAGCTTTTTTCAAGTACCCCATAGCTAAAAAGCTCAATAGCTGTCCCGCTTTTTTTGAGCTTCGAAATCTTGACCTTTTTTTATCCACAAGAACCCATCTCAAAAAACACAGCTGGGGTTCGAGGTCAAGGCATCTGCCGATGAGAAAGCGGAGCATACACGTGAGTATGTGAGCATTTTGAATCGGCAGATAACGCAGCCATCGGACCTCAGATGTGTTTTAAAATGGGTTCTAAATGGACAGCATCCAGCGCACCGTTTGTGCCAGCGCCAGGGCTGCGACCAGCCCCCCGCACCAGAGTCCCGCAAACCACAGCCACTCCTTTTGCTTGTCAGTAAATGGCTTCATGGGAGGCTTTTCCCCTGAACACGTAGTAGCAGAAGGCCGTGTAGCCCAGGACCATCGGCAGCATAACCACCATTCCCACCAGGAGCAGGGACTGGGATTCCGGCGCTGCGGCGGCCTGCCGGAAACTGACCGCAAACGGCACCAGCCACGGCCACAGGCTGATTCCCAGGCCCAGGTATCCCATCAGAAAGACCCCGATACTCAGGAAAAAGGGGCGGTATTCCCTGCCCGTGTAGAGGGCGCGCCAGATCATGACAAAAAGTATCGCCGTCGCCAGGGGCACCGGCAAGAGGTAAAAGAAATTTGGCCGGCTGAACCACAGGACGCGCACATCCGCGTTCATGGCCGGCATGCTGATGCTGACAATCGCCAGAAACAGCCCCACGTATCCGAGCACGTAGGCCGCGGTCTTTCGCGCCCAGCGCTGGGTGGCGCCGTCGGTTTTCATCACCACCCAGGTTGAACCCAGGAGCGCATAGCCGAACACCAGCGCAATCCCGGTCATGACGCTGTAGGCGTTGAGCCAGTCAAAGGCGCCGCCGCTGAAACTGCGCCCTGTCACCTTGACGCCCTGCACGTAAGCGCCCACGAACATCCCCTGCATGAAAGTTGCCGCCAGGGAACCGAAATGAAACGCGTAGTCCCAGATCACACGGGAGCGGTTGGCCTTGAAGCGGAATTCGAAGGCCACCCCCCGGAAGATGAGGCCCAGCAGCATCAGAATCACCGGGATGTAAAGCGCCGGCATCAGAACGGCGTATGCCAGGGGAAAGGCCGCAAGCAACCCCCCGCCGCCCAGGACCAGCCAGGTTTCGTTCCCGTCCCAGAAGGGCGCGATAGAGTTCATCATGCGGTCGCGGCACTGGTCCGAAGGGGCGAAGGGGAAAAGGATCCCCACCCCCAGGTCAAAGCCGTCCAGGATGACATACAGGATAACGGCCGTGATGATCAGGCCATACCAGATCAGCGGCAGATCCAGAAACGTTTCGAAACTAAACATGCCGGCCTCCTTTTTCCGAAAACAGTTTCGTGACCAGCGGCGGCTGCTCGACGCCGTGGGAGCCGTAAGTTCCGTCTTCGGACGGCGGCCCCTTGCCGATCAGCCGCAGGATATAATAGCTTCCGGCGCCGAAAACAACGGCATAGGTGAAGATAAAAGCGGCCAGAGATATGGCGATCGGGCTGCCGGACACCGGGGAGGCGGCCCGGGCCGTGCGCAGAACGCCATAGACGACATAGGGCTGCCGCCCCACCTCGGTGACAAACCAGCCCGCCAAGACGGAAATGAATCCGGCCGGCGCCAGGGCCATAGACCACAACAGAAACGGGCGGGTATCAAACAGGCGCCTGCGCACATAGAAGACCAGCGCCAGTACGCCGGTTAAAATCATCAGCATTCCCAGGCCCACCATAACCCGGAAAGCCCAGAATACCACGGCCGCCGGTGGGCGTTCGTCTTTAGGCCAGTCCTTCAGCCCCCTGACTTCGCCGTCAAGATCATGGGTAAGGATCAGGCTGGACAATCCGGGGATATTCAGGGAAAACCGGGTGATCTCGGCCTCCGAATCCGGCCAGCCGAACAGCTTCAGGGGAGCGCCGCGCTGGGTTTCCCAGAGGCCTTCCATGGCCGCCACCTTCACCGGCTGATGGTCCAGGGTGTTGAGCCCGTGCAGATCCCCGATCAGCAGCTGCACCGGCGCCACGAAAACGGCCATGATCATGGCCATCCCGAACATCACCCGGGCGTGCTTGACATGAATTCCGCGCCACAGGTAATAGGCGCCGATGCCGGCCACCACGAATGCCGTGGTCAGATAGGCGGCCACGACCATGTGGAAGAAACGGTAGGGAAACGACGGGTTGAAGATGATCTCCAGCCAGTTCACGGGATAAAGAATCCCGTTTTCAGCGACCCGGAACCCCCGGGGCGTCTGCATCCAGCTGCCTGCCGACAGGATCCAGAACGCTGAAATCAGCGTCCCCGCCGCCACAATCAGGGTGGCGGCAAAATGCATCCGGGGGCTGACGCGATTCCAGCCGAACAGCATCACCCCCAAAAATGAGGCTTCCAGAAAAAAAGCGGTAAGGACTTCATAGCCCAGCAGGGGCCCCAGCACATTGCCGACGCCGTCCGCAAATCCGGACCAGTTGGTGCCGAACTGAAAGGCCATGACCACACCGGATACGACCCCCATCCCGAAGGTGACGGCAAAAATCTTCACCCACATGCGGTAGACTTCGGCATAAACCGCATAGCCGGTCCGCAGCCAGCGCCACTCCAGAACCGCCAGCCAGCTGGCCAGCCCGATGGTAAAGGCCGGGAACAGAATGTGAAACGAAATCGTGAACGCGAACTGGAAACGTGCCAGGGTGACCGGGTCAAGGTTGTCGAACATGATGACACCTCATTAACGGCAAGGGTAAGGGTAAAGTTTACAGGCGCGTGAGCCGCCGGATTCTCTCCAGGCGCCGGCGATACCCGGCATCATTCTCAAGGGCGGCAAGCGCCTGCCGGACGATCGCCAGCATCCGGTTCTTATCCTCCGGAAGCTTGCCGTTGACCGGCACGTAGTTGGAGATGTGGTCGCTCAGAAACTCGGAGGCAACATCCAGGCGCTCGATCAGAAGCTGCAGTTCCCGCAGAATCGTTTCCGGAGAGGCCGGCGCAAACGCTCCGGTCTCCACCTTATCCCACAGCTCCGACAGGGGCGTGGGCACAAAGGTGCGGATGCGGATAAAATCGGGATTCACGCGATTCAGCACATCGGCGGTTCCTTCGGCATGCTGTTGCCAGCGCTCTTGCCCGCCGATTCCGGCCAGGACGTACAGGCTGACCTCAAATCCGGCTTCCTTTGCCCGCCGGCAGCCCGCCACCATCTGTTCCGGGGTGGCGCCCTTGCGGATCTCCAGCAGCAGCTCCGGGTCCCCGGTTTCCAGGCCGACGTGGAGCCGGGTAAGTCCTGCCGCCCGCAGTTTTTGCAGATCCTCCATCTTCATTTTTCCCAGGGTGCGGGCCCGGGCGTAACTGGTCACCCGCTGAACGTCCGGAAAGTTTTGGTAGATGCGGGTCAGAATCTTTTTCAGGGCGTCGGGATCCAGAATCAGGCTGTTGGAATCCCCCAAAAAAATGGTCGGCGCGCTGTGCCTGTAAAATTTTCCGGCAGTCTTGATGTCCTGAATAACATCCTCGACCGGCCGCCGTTCAAAGCGGGATCCTTTATACATGGAACAGAAGGTGCACTGGTTCCAGGGGCACCCGCGGGTTACCCGAAAGAGAATGCTGCCCGCCTCGCTGGGCGGGCGATAGGGGGGATGTTCGTACATCATGTGATCACCACTGACTATATGACGAATATAGGAGCTTATTGCCTTTGTGTCAATCCCGACAGCGGCATGAAAAACAGGAAAAACCCGAGAGTCAGGGGGCGAATCGAAAATAATTGACAGAAATCTGCCGTCACTGATAATCATGCAAACTTGGTTTTGATAAAAAGACAAAACTTATCCGATGACATGATGAGGAACTGATGATGCGTGCAACTATTGGAAAACGTATCGCGGACTATCGCGCAAAGGCGGGCCTGACGCCGGCGGATCTGGCCGCCCGCGCCGGCCTTGAAACCGGCTTCTTAAAAGCCATCGAGGAAAACGATATTTACCCTTCACTGGGCCCGCTGATCAAAATTGCGCGGGCCCTCGGCGTGCGCCTGGGAACCTTCATGGACGACCATATTTCCGAAGATCCCCTGATCGTCCGGCTGGCCGAGCGCCGTCAGCAGCTGACCACCCACCGCGGAGCCCAGGCGCCGGCGGAAGTCGCCTTCTATTCCCTGGGCCGCGGCAAAAGCGACCGCCACATGGAGCCCTTTTATGTCGAGCTCATGCCCGCCTCCGGCCGGGACAAAGTCCTCAGCAGCCATGAAGGGGAGGAATTTATCGTGGTCGTTGCCGGCCAGGTGGAGCTGATCTACGGACAGGACACCCACGTGCTGAATCCGGGCGACAGCATGTATTACAACTCGGTGGTGCCGCACCATGTGGGCTGCGCCGGCGACCGCAAGGCGGCCATCTACGCCGTTCTGTATATTATGGAGTCGCACGGATGAACACGCCGCAAACCGCTTTGCACGAATACACCCTGGGGCAGCTGCTGGACCGGGCCGTTCAACAGCATCCCGACAAGGAAGCCATCATATACGTCGACCGCAACTTTCGCCTGACCTATCGCGAGTTCGGCCGGGTGGTCGACCGGCTGGCAAAAGGTCTGATGGCCCTGGGCGTCGCGGCCGGCGAAAAGGTCGCCGTGTGGGCCAACAACGTTCCCTACTGGGTCGCGCTGCAGTTCGCCACAGCCAAAATCGGCGCCATCCTGCTGACCGTCAATACGCACTATCGACGCGCCGAACTGTCCTACCTGCTGCAGCAGTCCGAAGCCGAAAACCTGTTTCTGATCGAAGGATTTCGCGATGCCGATTACCTGTCCATCGTAACCGAGCTGATCCCCGAGCTGAAAACCCAGCCCCGGGGTTACCTGCAAAGCGAACGCTTTCCGGCATTGAAGCGGGTGTTCTTTTTGGACCAGGAAAAACACCGCGGAATCTATTCCCTGCCGGAACTGATGGCCATGGGCCGGATGACCGGCGACGAGGCCTATCAGCAGCGCCAGGCCGGACTCGATGCGCACCAGGTGATCAACATGCAGTATACCTCCGGCACCACCGGGTTTCCCAAGGGCGTCATGCTGACCCATCACAATATCGCCAACAACGGCTACTGGATCGGCAGACACCAGAACCTGGGACCGGACGACCGCGTCTGCCTGCCGGTCCCCCTGTTTCACTGTTTCGGCTGCGTCCTGGGCGTCCTGGCCGCCGTCAATCACGGCGCCGGCATGGTCATACTGGAAGATTTCGACCCGGTTCAGGTCATGGCTGCGGTTGAACAGGAACACTGCACCGCCCTCTATGGCGTCCCCACCATGTTCATCACAATCCTGAGCCACAAGCTCTTTAATAAATTCGATTTTTCATCCCTGCGCACCGGGATTATGGCCGGCTCGCCCTGCCCGGTAAAAACCATGGAAGAAGTGATCGAAAAAATGCACATGTCCGAAGTCACGATCTGTTACGGACTGACGGAAGGCTCGCCGGTCATCACCCAGACCCAGCCCACGGACGACATTCGGCGCCGCACCCGAACCGTCGGGCCCGCCATGCCGGGCATCGAGGTCAAGCTGATCGATCCGAAAACCGGCAGGGATGTCGCCCCGGGCGAACCGGGGGAAATCTGCTGCCGCGGCTACAACGTCATGAAAGGGTATTACCGGATGCCGGAAGCAACGGCCGCGGCCGTCGACGCCGACGGCTGGCTGCGGACCGGCGACATCGGCGAGTTGGACCGGGACGGCTACCTGTCCATCACCGGCCGCAGCAAGGACATGATCATCCGCGGCGGGGAAAACGTCTACCCCCGCGAGATCGAAGAGTTTCTCCTGCGGCTGGAAGGGGTTCAGGATGTCCAGGTGGTGGGGGTTCCCAGTAAAAAGTACGGTGAAGAAGTCGGCGCCTTTATAAAGCTCAAACCCGGAACGGCGCTGGCGGCGGAAGATGTCCGCGATTTCTGCCGCGGCCAGATCTCCCGCTATAAAATTCCCAAATACGTGCATTTTGTTGCGGACTACCCGCTCACCGCCAGCGGCAAGATTCAGAAGTACAAATTGCGCGAGGACGCCGCAAAGCTGTGGCCGGAAGCTTGAGATCCATGCGGAACCGACCCGGTTGAGCGATTTCGGCACCTGCCGGCCGGAAACTTCACCGGGACGGTGGTTGCTTCTTTTTTTCAGACAACCGTTTTGGGCGGCTCAGGGCAGCTTGTAGATCGGGCTGTCTTTGCCGAAGTTGATGATCAGCGGCGTCTGGCTTTGGCCGATCTGTTTCGAGATATCCTGGGTCCTCTTTTTTGCATATTCGCCCAGACCGACCACCGTGACCTTCCCGTCCTTGTTCCTGTCGGCTTCCCTGTTGTTGCTCAACCCGTCCAGCAGCGTATGGGTGAAAAGGCCGTTGCCCTGGTAGCCGTCCATTGCCGTTTCCCTGTCGCTGGCCGAAGCGTAGATGTGAAGGCCCATCTTCTTGGCAAGAACGGACATCCTGGCATCGTACAGACCGCTGATGATGTAATCGACCCCGCCGGCATGGCAGGTGTCGAAGATAAACAGCTGGCTCAGGGATTTTATCTGTTTCGACATCTCCACGATCTCATTGGAACTGATCATGCTTTTTTCGCTCACCGTGCCGTCATAATCGTGGGTGAGCAGGTAATACTGGTTTTGGAGAAGCACCCCGTGGCCGGCCACAAAGAGGATAAAGCTGTCCTGCGGTTTTATGGCCTTCGCGAGCGTTTCGATCTCGCGGGTGATGTTGGCCTTGGTAGCCCCCTTGTCCGTCAGCAGGGCATAATGGATGTTGCCGGGGGCGTACACCGTCGCCGCCTGCGTTCTCAGTTTTGCTGCGATGTCTCCGGCATCCTTTACGGCAAACTTGAGATTGACGCTGTTCTCCTGGTATTGATCGATGCCGACGGCAAGGATATACAGATGCGGTTCTTCAGCCTTTTGCCGTGAATTGAATTGCACCATGTTCAGATGACTCTGCACGGTATTGCCGGCGTTAAAGGCGGTGACGCCCACCTGGTTTTCGCCGGGGACGGCATCCACTTCCCGGCAGTCTGTATAGACATCCCCTTTGGGCCTGCCGGACAACGAGACCGCGTCCGGTTTGCCTTTAACCGATATGCTGCGCATATCTTCATAAACGGCCCTGCTGTTCAGTGCGGCCAGTTGGGTCTGAAGGGCCGCGGGCCTTGCCGCCTCCTTGTAGTATCCATCCGACTGGATAAGCTTGCCGTTATGGAACAGCCTGACCTCGCCGATCCCGCCCCCGGCATTTTTGATTTCATAGCAGACCTTGACCCTGGGCTGATCGGTATCGCTTAAATCGGAGGTGAACGTAACAGAGGGGGGCGGGCTTTCGATGGCAGCCTGCATCGTAAGGGTCGCCAGCCCGCTGACGTCCTCGCCCCTCAGCTTTGCCGCCACGATGTCCGGGCGGTAGAAGACGTCGTAGAACTGTTCCATGTCGTATGCCTTGTCACCTGTCAGCAGGCGCATATACCTGTGGCCGTTGGTCGATGCGTTGTAGTAGCCCTCGCCGGTGATTACGAGCCATTCGCCGTCTTCGAAGCTGACCAGCATGGCGACCTCCCGGCCCGAAGCAATATCCCAGATCCTCACGGAGGCGTCCCCGACGGTTATCGCATATTTGTTGTCGGGCATGAAACGCACCACGTAGACGCCGGGGTCAAAAGAACTCCTGTACCCCTCCGCATGGCCCTTGAAGATTTTAAGGGTTTCGCCCGTGGCCACATCCCAGAGTCTGGCCGTGGAATCCCAGCTGCCGGAAAGGGCCAACCGGCCGTCGGGAGAAAAAGCGACGGAATAGATCACGTCCGTATGGCCGACAAAGGTCCGGAGCAGCTTCCCTGTTTTGACCTCCCAGAGCCGCAATGTTTTGTCGCTCCCGCCGGAAAGCGCATATTCGCCGCTCGGGGAGAATTTTACCGAATTGACCATCCCTTCCCGGAAAGTCCCCGTATGTCCGAGAAATCTTCTCACCTCCTCGCCGGTGGCAAGATCCCAGAGCCGCACCGTCGAATCGAAACTTGCGGAAATGCCGTATTTCCCGTCGGGAGAAATATCCACGGAGTAAATGGCGCCCCTCCAGCCCGAATCGGCATGCCCCTTGAGCTTCCTGACTTGTCCGGTGGTCAGGTCCAACAGGGCAAGCTCATGGGTGGGCCCGCCCATGAGCGAGAATTTTCCGTCGGGGGAAACCGCAAAATCCAGATGAGACTCCGGAAACTCCCTGACAACACGCCCGGTCTCAATATCCACGATCTTGATGCCGCTGTCGTGTATCATGACCCTTTTGCCGTCCGGCAAGAACTGCACCCGCACCCAGGCGGCAATGCCGATGATGCTCGAGGAAGTCCTGAAGGTTTTCAGCTTCTGCCCGGTGGAGATGTCCCAGAGGGTCGAGACGTGTTTGACGGAACCGACCAGCACCTGGTTGCTGCCGGTGGAGACCGCCAGGCGCATGGCCAGCTGGGCGGGCTGGTTAATCTCAAAGTTGGTGCCGGGTATCCGCGAATGGATATCCGGCGTGGCGGCGCAGGAAGCGCAGCCGATCGACAATAATACAATTATTATTTTCAACCGTGCGGACATGATGGAGCTTCCTTTTTAGCCCGGTTTTTTCACGAAATGCATTCGTTCATTTGCAAGGCATTCCGGTGTGCAGCTGTACTCGCGTACCGCAAACCCCGGATAACGCAGCAAATGGGCGAATGCATTTCGCCCAAAGGGTTAAAATTTTTCAAGCATCTGTCTTTTACAATTGAGGAAACAAAATGTACCGCTTGTTATTACCTCAATTCTGAGTCTAACCGCGTATTATTAAGATCTTGTGTAATACTTGCTGAAAAATTTTCATGAAATATCCGGGTTAGATGAACATAACCGGTGCAGGGCGCATCCGGCCGGCTTAGCGCTTTCTATTGATCCGCAAGGGGAGGTGTTCCGGTCGCATGCGTCCAGGCGTCCTCTGAATGGTCGTCTTTTTCTCTTATTGCTTCACCTGCAACCGGATTTCGAACAACACCTTCTGATCGTCCGGCCGGTTGTAATCCAGAACGACCGGGACTCCGTCGATTTCAGCATGCCCCCTGGAAATTGCAAACCCCATCTTCTGGTGGTACGCAATGGAGCCCTTGTTGACCGGAGAGGTGCAGGCCCTAACGAGATCGCGGCCGTTTGCCTGGCACAATTCGAAAAAGCGCCGGTATAGAAACCGGCCGACCCCCCGGCCGCGATATTCCGGATGGACCCCGGCGAAATGGATGTAGCCCTCCCGCCGTCTTGCCGGCGAGAGAAAGCCGATCAGAAACGCGATGAGCCGGTCATTTTTTTCAATGACAAAAGAGGTGTTGCAGAAATGGATCAGGAAAAGCCGCGGCAGCATTACGGTCAGGTCCCTGCCGCCCCACCAGTCTTTCAGGACCGCAATGATTCTCGGATGATCTTCCGGCTGGCAATTTCTAATTTCAAGACCGGCCGGCAATCCATTATTCCTGTTGTTTAAGTTCAAATTGGCATTCATGGCAACGGAGGAGGATTTCAAATCATTAAACTGGATTTTGTCGTACGCTTATATCCATGGGCCGTTTAAAACATATATCAGATATCGCCCCAATAAGACAATATAGGAATATCCGCACGTGTTTGGGTACCCCCAGGAGCAGGCCTCCAAAATCAAATAGTCTACGGCTGCCTGTTGGAAACCGCAGCAGTCAAAAACCATCGGTCGCTGGAAACAGAAATCGATTGATATAGCGAAAAAAAGGGTATAACTTACGGAACCGATTTAAAATTTTTTTCAAGGGCAGAGGTCGTTCAGGGGTTCCATATTTGATGGTATCAAAAAGCGGGCTTTTCATTTTAAGGAGAGGGGCATGAAGATAACAATAGATGAACTAAAGAATCAGAACTTACCCAAAGAAAGTGGACACCAAAACCTAACTGATAGGAGGTGTCCAAGTGGCGAGAATGAAAGGACCTAAAAAGACAAACCGGTACCCGGACGAATTTAAGATCAAAGCGGTACAGCTTG
>JBFLWU010000079.1:0-13223 GCA_040757625.1 Thermodesulfobacteriota bacterium
AACAGGGCTATAGATTATTGGAAACACAGGCTGACTGTCAAGCAAAAAGGGGGGGCGTTCCGGCATTCGAACACTGGCATCCGCCGCCGAAAGCGCCTTATGCGCAGGGGTGGGGCAGCCTCCGGCCGGCGGGCTGACGGAAGCTGCCCCACGAATTGAAAACTCAAACATCAAATTCCAAATACCGAACAGGTTTGCTTTTCCGCACGCCGGTCTTACAGCACCCCCAGTTCCTTTAACATCGGTTCCATGCGCTGTTTGCTCAGCAGGCGTTCGTCATTTTTTTTCAATTCGATATTCAGGGTCCCTTTAAACCCGATGCCGATCAGCTGCTTAAAGACCTTTTTAAAATCGATCTTTCCGGCGCCCACCGGCAGGTGGTGGTCCAGGACCTTATCGTTGTCGCTGATATGGGTGCTGATGATTTTGTCCGGAAACGCCTTGATAAAGGACTCCGGTCCCCCCGGCAGCAGGCTGGCATGGGCCACATCCAGCGTCAGGCCGAAATATTTCGACGGCAAGGCTTCGAACATTTTCTGAAATTCTTCGACATACACCCCCAGGTAAACGATTTCACAGTCCTTGTGAAGCTGGTTCATGTTCTCGATGCCGATGGGAAGGTTATACTTTTCCGCCAACTCAACCACCGGCGTATAGGTCATCTTCAGGCAGCGGAAGACTTCATCGGGAAACAGGCTGAAGTGGTAGCCGAAATGCAGGACGATATATTCGGCCTCCAGATCATGGGCCAGGTTCATGTAGTCGATCAAATGCTGCTGAACCGCCTTGCGGACGGTGGGTTCGATTTCACCGGAATTGACAAACGAAGCCGAATGCAGGCCATAGCGCAGACCGAACTTGTCCCTTAATTTTTTAAGGTTGTCGATGCGCTTGGGCGTAAACTTGTCCAGAAAATTTTTAGGATTGTTGCAACTCAATTCCATCCAGGGGAAACCGTTCTCATGGGCAAATGGAAAATATTCCTCCAGGGGATCCGGTCCGGCATTGAAGCACAGTTTCATCTTTTCCTCCTTTATTTTTAATTATAACATATTATAATTACATTATTTTTAAAATTGGTCAGACAAGTAAGACCGGCTGATTTCATTAACCTGCGGGGAGCTCGCCTGTCAAGTAAAAAGAATCATTGCTACCGCAAAACGTTACCCTTCTGTTTCATTTTTGATTGCGACATTTCAATTTAGCTGCTTCCTAAATCATCAAGCCTGATTGGATTTGGGCTGCAGTTCGATCTGGTATTCACTGTCTTTCAGTATGCAAACGCCATCCAGAAAGACTGTCGGGTTCAGGAAAACAAAATCGATGTGAAAGGAACTTTTGCTCTTGCCGCCCAGGCTGATATTGTCGCCGATGGCAAAGTGGGCGGTTCCCAGTTTTTTGGAAACCTCCCGGGTATTGGCAATTACCCGGCAGGCCGGATTGGTCCCCAGGGCAAACTGTGAGGCGGCATTGTAGCCGGCGTCATCGTGGGTCTTCAACAGGCGAACCAGCTCACGGGCCTGCTTTCCCCCGGTAACGCCGGTGATCCGGCCCTTGGCGATTTCCATGCGCAACGGTTCGGTAATAAGCCCGAGGGTATCGGCGATGTAGGGGGAAACCACCACCCCCTCCGTCGTCCCTTCAAGCGGGGCCAGGGTGGATTCGCCGTCCGGAAGACCGGAGAGTTCGCCGGGTTTCGTGATAAAGCCGGTCTGGGCAATGGCCTGGCGGCCCCGGGAATGCATGCGGATGTCGGTTCCTTCAGGCGTCGTCATCCGGATGACATCGGCGTCGCTCAACCGCCGCGCCAGGGTTTCCGAGACCCGTTTAACCTGCTGGTAGTCGGCCCGAATGCCGCCGCTGACCATCATGTCCTCGGTGACATTGCGCAGGTTGGCGATGCGGACGCCCTGACTGATGGCCGCACGCGTCGCCGCGGTGTGGGTCAGGCTGTAGGTGGACTGGTTGATGACCACCTGAGCGGCGGCCATGGCTGCGGCAACCGGCGCCGGCGGCTCCTCTCCGCCGATCTCCTGGGGTTCCATGGTCACGATGGTGACCACCGCCCCCGCGGAGATGGCACTGTAGGAAAGCGCCTGGGTAATGGTGCGGGGCCGGTCCGTGTCGGTAACGATCAAAACCGTCTCGCCTTTACGCACCTGAAGCACCTGATTGATCATCATGTTGGCCCCATAGGCCATTCGGGTCACGTCCATTGTGCGGATCTCCTTTCTGGTCTTTGTCAATTAAATTTGATTGGCTCCAAGAATTAACATGGCGTGCAAAGCCGCAAGATCGCCAAGAAAAGATATTTCATTTGTTGCGGTTCTATAGAACGTTACGGGCCGATCTTTGCCGCAATATTGTATCTTTACCCTCTTTGCGGTCTTTTGTGCCTTTGCAAGATATCGAGGCCTGTTACCACGTCATCCAGCTCAATTCTTAATCAGCTGCCGGGATATGCCAGGCCGCAATCATCCAGAAATTCCCGGTATTCAAAATCCCATTTTTTCAGGTAATCCTCCATCTCCGATACAAACCTGTATGATACATAATAATTTTTCCCCGCGCCGTCCGGGCGTTTTCTCGAAAACAGGATATAATTTAAGTTCAGCCGCTTGCAGATCCTTTTGGCCCCTCCGAAACGGGACGCCACCTGTCTTTCCGAAATAGCATACTTTTCGATCTGGTTCAGCGTAAGGTAATATCCCAGTTCATCTTTCTGATCGGGGGCGGCGTTCAACAGAATCAGATGGGCCAGGTATATCGTCTCCCAGGACATTTTGCGAAAGGCCTTATCGATTTTTTTATGGTCTTCAACGTTTTCCTGACCCGTTGGCTTGATCGATGCCGGCAGGCCGCCTGCCATGATTTGAAGGTCAATCCCCCTCTTTTCACAAAACTCCGCCAATTCCTCGGGTGTGCCTTTAATGGATATCCTGATTTGCATATGTCCTCACTATTAACAATTGTATGACAACAACATATATTTGAGTCGTACATATCATTATTTTGTTGTTTGTCAAGTAAAATGACGGATGCTCAAGGTCCTTGTGTAACATGCTGAAAATCTGGTATAGATTGAAGTTGTTTTTTTTGCTACATAACGGTTACGGTTTGCCGACGTCAGGTGATTGCCGGTAATTGTTTTTTACGGGTCCGTCTTCATAACAAATCTCTTTGACCCGGGTTTTCATGCCCCTTGCGGGAATATCCCGCCGGCGCACCGGCTCTCTTTTTAGGGCAGACCGTACCGTTTTTATTGAAAAAAATATAAGCTGTCGGATTAATTCCTATTGTGCTGAGCTTTGTCATGACACCTATGCTGTTTTGGAAAAAGGCGCCTGTTCGGTTGTTGCGGCGCTGCTCAATATTGGCCCTGATCGTTATCTTTTGTGCGGCTGCCTGCGCCCCCAAACCGGTTCAGCCCCCACCAGCGCCGACACCGGTTCCGACGCCAGGCCCGGCGCCAAGCCCGGTGCCGCCCGCCCCGGTCCGGCCGCCGGCCGTTCCCCCGGTAGAAACCGGAAACGCCTTATTTGAAAAGGCCGAAGATCTTTTCATCCAAAAATGGTATCCCAACGCGCTGGATCTCTACAATGAATACCTTTCCAAATTTCCATCCGGGCCCTTCGCCGACAAAACCCTGAAGCGGGCGGCGGACATCTATATGGCCATGGGCGCATATGAAAAGGCCGCTGCGGCCTATCAGCGATTGCTCGCCGAGCATCCCCAAAGCCCGTTAGCGGCCGCTGCCGGATTGGAACTGGTCTTTGCCTATTACCACCTGGGCAAGTACCGGGAAGCCATCGACCAGGCCGCCGGTGTTAAATTGGAAACGCTGACACCGGCCCAGACGGTGGAAATCAGCCGTCTGGTGGGGGACTCCTACATGGCCATCCATGCGCCGGTGGACGCAATCGGTTTCTACACCATGGCATACCACTTGTCGGGGCCTGCGGATCAAAAACGGCTCCTCTCCCTTATTAAAACCGCTATTGAGCAGCTGGACACTCCCGGCATCATGAATCTGCTCGGCCGCCTTGGCGGCAGGCTGCCGGCCGGTCATCTCATGTATCGGCTGGGAATGAACAAAATCGCGGAGAAAAACTTCGATGCCGCCATCGCCATATTTTCAACGTTCATCGACAACTACCCTGACCATGAATACCGCGCCCAGGCCGAAACGTTGCTGAAGGAACTTGTGAAGAATTATGAATTCAACCGTTACGCCATCGGTTGTTTGCTGCCGCTCAGCGGCCCCTATAAGCTCTATGGCCAGCGGGCGCTTTCCGCCATTCAGCTTGCCATGGTTCAACACACCCGGGAAACCTGCAATCCCGATCTGCGCCTGATCATCAAAGACACCGGGTCGGATCCCGACAAGTCCGTCCAGGCCGTGCGCGAACTGGCCGGGGAAAACGTGGCAGCGATTATCGGCCCCCTTACCATCATCGAGCCGGCGGCGCTGGAGGCCCAGGACAAGGGCATCCCCATCATCACACTGACCCAGAAAGATTATATTCCCGACATCGGTGATTTTGTCTTCAGAAACTTTTTTACCCCCAGGATGCAGGTCCAGGCCCTGGTGTCTTTTGTTGTCCAGGAGCTGGGCTTGAGCCGGTTTGCCATTCTTTATCCGGACGAACCCTACGGCAAAACCTTTATGAATTTATTCTGGGATGAAGTCATCGCCCAAAACGGCATTGTGATGGGGGTTGAAACCTATCGGCCGACCCAGACAGATTTTGCCGACCCGATTAAAAAGCTCGTCGGCCGCTATTATGAAGTCCCCGTCGAGCTTAAAGAACAGGTCGAACTGGTAGCGGAAAAATTCATCCGCCCGGCCGCACCGGAAAGTTCCAGGAGACGCACACCGGCGGTGGAAGGGCCCCCGGCGATTGTCGATTTTGACGCGGTTTTTATCCCGGATTCACCCAAGAAGGCAGGCCTCGCGATTCCGCAACTGGCCTTTTATGATGTCAACAATGTATATCTGCTGGGCACCAATCTGTGGAATTCAAACGAATTGATTCAAATGGCCCGTGAATATGTTCAGCGCGCCATCATACCGGCCGGTTTCTTTGCAGAGGGAGAATCCGAAAAGGTTCGCGCCTTCGTCAAGAGTTTTCAGGAAACGTTCGGCGAAGCGCCGGGCTTCATTGAAGCCATTTCCTTCGATACGGCCTCGATCCTGTTCGAGTTGACAAGCCGGAAAAATATCCTTTCCAGAACCGCCTTGCGAAACGCCCTGGTTGAGACAAAGGATTACCCCGGTGTTACCGGCCTGACAACGTTTGAATCCAACGGAGATGTCCAGAAACAACTTAACCTGTTAGGCATACGCGGCAACCGGTTTATTGAGCTGAAACGGCGCCGGTCAAACCCGAACTGATCCCGGGCGGAGGCGATAAGCACAATGTGCAGCAGCCTTCAGCCCGATCACCTGAACATACGCCATGCTTTCAAAAACTCAGTTTGCCTATATCGCATACCGCTTTTTCAGTAATCTGCTTTTTCTGTTTTTCATTCCGTTTTATATTGTTTATTCGGTTGTCACCGGCCGCTTCGGCCAAAGAACCCGACAGCGCCTGGGCTTATACCCGCCGTCGCCGGCCGACGGAAGCGGCGGCGCCCCCCGGATCTGGCTGCACGCCGTTTCCGTGGGAGAGGTCGGCACCGCTGCGGCCGTTATTGAGGCGCTTAAGGCCGCCCTGCCCGATTGCGCCATCGTGCTATCGACAGCCACGACAACCGGCCAGGAGTTTGCCCGCGAAAAACTCCCGTCGAATGTCACCCTGATCTATGCTCCCTTTGATTTCATCCCCTCGGTGCGCGGCGCCCTGGCGGCCATCCGGCCCGACGTGCTGGTGCTCCTTGAAACCGAAATCTGGCCGAACTGGCTGGTCGAGTCCCGACGCCGGGGGATTCACACGGCCCTGGTCAACGGCCGGATTTCCGTGCGGTCCATCCGGCGCTACTTAAAAATCAGGCCGCTGATGCAGGCGGTACTGGCGCAGATTGAAGTTTTCAGCATGATCAGCCCGGCCGACGCGGACCGGATCCAGTCCATCGGCGCAGCCCGCACCGACATCATCATTTCCGGCAATGCCAAGTATGACCGATTACTGCAGCAGGCGGACGAAAAGCAAAAGCCGAATCTGGCCCGGCGATTCAACCTGAAGGGAAATGAGCCGGTCTTTGTGGCCGGCAGCACCCGGGGCGGAGAGCAGCTGATCGTGCTGGATGCTTATGAAACAATCCGACAATCATTTCCGGACGCCTTGTTGATTATCGCCCCCCGGCATATCGAACGCAGCCGTGAGATAGCGGCCCTGGCCGGAGAAAAAGGCCTGAGCTGCCAGCTTCGCACCGATCTCGACAAACCGGATGCCGCGCGAACCGCAGCAGTGCTGATCCTTGACACCATCGGAGAACTGCAGGGCCTTTACAGCCTTGCCACCGTGGTCTTTTGCGGGGGAAGCCTGGTGCCCCTGGGAGGGCAGAATATTCTGGAAGCGGCCGTCTGGGGAAAGCCGGTACTTTTCGGCCCCTCCATGGAAGATTTTCAGGACGCCAAGGAACTGCTGGATAAAACCGGCGGCGGCATCCAGGTGGCGGACGGTTCGGAGCTCGCGGGAAAGGTCGACTACTTTTTCAGAAGCCCCGAGGAAGCCCGGCGGATCGGCGGGCTGGCCCGTCAGGCGGTCCTGTTTCACCGGGGCGCCGCCCGCAAACATGCCGAAGCCGTCTGCGGCCTGCTGGCCAGGCGCTGAAACGCTCCCCCGGTTTTCAAGACCCGAAACGATTATTTTAGAGGAACAGTGTTGCAGGCAAATATGCACTACGAACAGACATTACGAATGTGATCGGGGCTGGTATAATATGCATCTTCGCCGATTTCGGCATTTTTATTTTTTTATAACGGCTTGTTCACCAGCCGGGAACCCAATGCGAATTTGTTTTAACCCACGTCCAACTCGACCTGACCTATGAAAAAAGGCCGCCCCGGTTTCCGGGTCGAGTGTGAAACAAATTATTAGGAGCCTCCCGATAAATCACCGTAATGAAGTTTCCTACATTCCGGACAACATCCATGGCTAAATTGTGCTTCTGAATGTTTTGATACGTAAGCTTCAACTTCACTCCAATTTCCTTCAAAATCTCTAATTTTTTTACAGAAAGAGCATATTGGTATAATGCCGCGAAGCATTTTTATTTCCTTAAAATAGTCAGAAAGTTTTTTGTTTTTCTCTCCTAACTCGGTGTTCATATATATGAGTTCCAACTGAGATTGAATTATTTCACGAAAATTTATTATAAGATTTTCATAGGTGTCAGAATAGGCATTCTCCTTATTGTCAAGAACACATATGGTTCCAAATGGTTTTCCGTCTGGTAAAAGAATTGGAAATCCCAAATATGATATCATATTAAGTTTTACATCTGGATTATTTTTCCATTTTTCATCAGTAAGTGCGTTTGGAACTAAAAGCTTGTCTTTTGCATTAATAACAGTTTCACAATACAATCCTGATCCGAGAAAGTGCTCATGGTCTCCAGGATGATATGGATTGCCATCACTTTGGCTTGAAACAAAAACCTCTATATCAGGGTCGGCAAGACGCATAATAAGTGCGGCGGGAATACCAATCAATTCCGCTATTATGTCGACAATGTTTTGCCACTTGTTTAGAATATCTGCTTGTATTTCTAATGGATAGCTTTCTTCGTTTTCTTTCATTATTTTGACTCCTAACGGCCAGTTGAGCGGAAACCCGCAGCGGCCGTCAAGAGAACAAAGCTGCAAGGCAGGTTTGTTCTCTTGACATCCGAGCCGCAAGGGCGGAAGCCCTGCGGAGCAGGCTTTTCCGTCTCGAACGTCATGTTCGCCGCCAGCGGCGGTAGGAACATTATATATTATATAGAATTCTACTTTTTTCTAGCTATGCACCCAAAGATTATTCCAAATAATCAATTTGAGGCAATAAATCCGGTCAAAATTCCATTTTTCATTTAGAATATGTATTTTATTTAAAAAACATTATTTTTCCGGTTGGATTCACTTGCACTGATCATTTTTCGTTGGATGAATGATAGAACCCAAAAAAATTCATCGCCCCATTCGCTTCAACCGGTCCTCCAGCAGTTCTCCGCCCACGCCGACATTTTCAGGCCCCGACTCCCTGAGATACACGACAAACGAAGCGGGGGCGATGCCGGTCAACCTGCTGGCGGTATCCGTAAAGGATTTGATCATTTCCTTGCTCTTTTCTTTATCTAATTTGGGGCCGTAGAAAAATATGGTGGGCATAAGCGATTTCCTCCTTAAAGTTATGGGGCATGTACGGGGATCAGTAGCCTTTGGTTACGGCCCCCACAGGGGCGAGAGGGCTATCCCCGGGCGGACCGCCGGCAAACGGTTGCGCGGCAACGGCTCGGCCATAGACAAACTCCCCGACCGCTCACTCATTTGACGTATCGTTCGTTGAGATGGCTGATAGACGATTGATGCCGTTCGCGTGCAAGGTTTCAATCGTTCTTCAGCGGCCCCTGGCCGGTGGCGTCCAGAACGCTCAGCCACAGCTTTTCCCGGGGATTGATCTGCTTGCGCTTTCCGGCGCACTCGTTCATGGAAAGATGCACGAAATGGTTGTTCCAGCGCCCGATCAGGAGCTTGGTCTTTCCGGCCATTCCGGCGTGGACGGCATCGCGCCCCAGAAAGTTGCAGAAGACGCGGTCGTTGGCATTGGCGGGCAGGCTCCGGATCATGTAGCTGGGATCAATATACTTGATGGAGACATCGACGCTTTTGGATGTAAAATGGGATGAAATCGCTTCCTTCAAATACAGTCCGATATCCTTCAGGCGGATGTTGCCGGATTCGTCCCGTTCACTGGCTTTGCCTTCAAAAAATTTCTGGCCGGCGCCCTCCGCCACCACGATCACGGCGTGCCCCCTGTGCCTCAGCCGCTCTTCCAGCGAGACGAACAGTCCCTTGGGCCCTTCCAGGTCAAAATCCACTTCCGGTATCAGAACAAAGTTGACATCCTGCTGGGCCAGCGCGGCGGTTGCCGCGATGAATCCGGAATGCCGGCCCATCAGCTTGATGAGCCCGATGCCGTTGGGATAGCCTTCGGCTTCGGCATGGGCGCCCCGGATCGCCCGGGTGGCGACATCCACGGCCGTATCAAACCCGAAAGAGCGCGACACCAGGTGGATATCGTTGTCAATGGTTTTGGGGATGCCCACCACGCTGATCTTCAGTTTTCGATTTAAAATGGCGTCGGCAATCTTATTGGCGGCCATCATGGTGCCGTCGCCGCCGATCACGAACAGGATGCCGATGTTCATGCGCTCCAGGCTGTCCACGATTTCATCGATATCCTGGGGCCCCCGGGAGGAACCCAGGATGGTTCCGCCCATCTCATGGATGCTGGCAACCACGGACGGCTCCAGTTCCATGACTTCATGCCCGTATGACGGAATAAATCCCTGAAGTCCATAGCGGATGCCGTAAACATGCCGCACGCCGTAACCGAAATTAAGTTCCAGAACCACCGAACGGACGATGTCGTTCAGGCCGGGACAGAGCCCGCCGCAGGTGACCAGTGCACAGCGGAGCTTGCTGGCGTCGAAATAGACTTTGCTCCGGGGCCCGGCCAGTTCAAAGGCGGGCAGCACCTCGCCCTGGGCGAACATCGTCTGCAGGTTCCCGACGCTGTCGTCGATGCTGATCCTCTCGGTATCCGCCACAAAATACTTTTCAGCCAAACCGCGTTCCTCCCGCTGCAGCGGCGACGGTATCTTGGCTTCACCCAGCGTGGGAATATGGGTTTCAATCTTGCGGTAGTCCATGGCACCCCCCTTTGAGATCCTATGCAAAATGCCCCTTTTCGCTCCGATTCGGCGTCCGGCTCAAACTTTAATCCACGAAATGCTCCCTGTATTCCTGTGGTTAAAATTTTCGCCTTCCTTGAACTTGAACGAAATTGAATACTTTTCAAAGGTCTCGCCTTTTATGCAGGTTGACGGGCAGGTTTCACTTGCAGGCGCCGTATGCCGAAACCGAAGAAGTCCTTTCAAACCCCCATCTGGGGCCTGATAGCTGCCTTGCAAGCCTCTTCAAAATGCTCACAAACTCGCATGGTTGCTGCGCTTTTTCATCAGCACGCGCCTGGCTCTCAGACCTGATCCGAGGTTTTGAAACGACTTCAAAGCAATTTTCAGCAGACCGCGTTCATCCCGTTGAATTTAAAGGCGCCCTTTCCCAGAATGTCATGCAGATGCAGAACGCCCACCACCTTTCCCTCCCCATCCGTTATGGGCAGGACGGTAATCTGGTATTTTTCCATAATGTTCAGGGCATCATAGGCGGGTGAATCCGGGCCGAGGGTTCTGGGATTTTTTGTCATCACCGCCTCCAGGGGCAGGTTGAAAATCTCCTTGCGGGTTACGATCGCCCGCCGCAAATCGCCGTCGGTAATAATCCCCGTCAGAAACTGGTTCTCCCCGACAATCAGGACCGCTCCCAGTTCCAGCCGGTTCATTTCCGCAATGGCTTCCGTCATGGGAACCGATTGGGAGACAACAGGAACCTTCTCCCCTGTAAGCATGATGTCCGCCACACTGTTGGAAAGCCGCTGGCCGAGGTTGCCTCCCGGATGGATTCTTTTAAAATCGCTTGACTTGAAATGGCGCATGTTAATGAGTACAACGGCCAGGGCATCTCCCATGGCCAGCTGCGCGGTGGTGCTGGCGGTGGGGGCCAGGCCCATGGGGCAGGCCTCACGCGCCACGTGGGTGTCAATGACAATATCGCTCAGTTTTGCCAGGCTCGAGGCCTTGTTGCCGGTAAAAGCGACCACCTTGCACCCGATGTTGCGGATGCTGGGGATCAGGATATTGAGTTCATCGGTTTCTCCGCTGTTGGACAGGGCCAGGAAGATGTCGTCCCGGCTGACGATACCCAGATCGCCGTGCATGGCCTCAACCGGATGCAGAAATAAGGACCGGGTACCGGTGCTGTTCAGGGTCGCCACGATCTTGCGGCCGACAATGCCGGACTTGCCGATGCCGGCGACGATGACCCTTCCCGTGGAATTATAGATCAAAGCGACCATCCTGGCAAAATCATCACCAATGCGGTCTGCCAGTTTCAGGATCCCTTCGGCTTCAATTTTCAATACGTCTTTGGCTTCATCAATAATCATGAATAT
This sequence comes from Thermodesulfobacteriota bacterium, assembly GCA_040757625.1. GTDB lineage: Bacteria > Desulfobacterota > Desulfobacteria > Desulfobacterales > JARGFK01 > JARGFK01. The sequence continues at coordinate 11,220 of JBFLWU010000079.1, forward strand.
AATCTTTTCTGCCGGCTTTTTGCCGTCTTTTTCAGACATAAATGCCGCTTTTTGGTCTAAAAATCAAGAGCTCTTTTGGGAACCGGAAGGTTTGTTCCGGCAAAACCATGCCGACGGGGGTATCTGGCGGAAATCTGAAGGCTGGCTGGCGCCAGTGTTATGCAATGGCAGAAAGGAATTAGACCGGAAGGGATCAATTGCAACGGGTATAAATTAACTGTCGCATAAGGGGGGCTTAGTCGTCATAGGGCACACTGGGGGACGTATGCACCTTAATTTCTTTGATGCCCTGAATCCTTTGCCCGATCGCATCTATTTTACGAACCAGTTCTTCCTCTCGAGATTGCGGGACCGTGGTTTTTACATGGATGATGCCGTCTGTTCCGGAGACTTCGATATCGGGTTTGATGTCAATCAGGGCGGCTTTGATATCGGCAGCCAACACCAGATCATTCATGGCCTTTTGGGATTCGAGGGTTGTTCGGAAATCTTCCATGGCAACCGTCTGGCATATGAAATCCACCGCATCATCGATCGTGTTTTTCTTTATGTTGATCACCAGGTCATAGAGTTTAGGATCCCAGGTAGAAACCCCGAACAATTGCTTGCTCCATTTTTTACGTTGTTCGTCAAGTTCATTGATAAGTTTAGATGCCTCTTTTCTGGAAATCCCAGATTGTTCCCTTACAAGCCGGATACGGTCTTCCATGTCGGTAACCACTCGAACTTTAAGCACGTGCGGTATGTCCTTGACGAAAAAGTGGCCGGCCGGTCCATGATAGATCACATGATCTTTTTGCAGATGATGCAGCAGCGCCTTCTGAATATAGGCCACATACTTTTCCTTGCCGTACACGAACCGATTTGAAATCGAAGGGGCGTCATGAATGGCTTTTTCAAGCTCATTTTCTGCAATGTTGAACTCCTTTGAAGCTGCCGTTATCACCTCATGGGCGATACATTCGTAACCCAGTCGCTGGGCGACCTTCTCGGCAACCTCCCTGCCCCGGCTGTAAGACCCTCTGGAAATTGTGATAATGGACATCGTTGACTCCCCTTTCAATGATAGCGGCAGAATGGTTATAACGTTTCAAGAATAGGATGTTATATCCGACAACTCAGCGCTTCACCCCCCCGCAGCGCCGGCCGCCGCAGCATCGCCTTGTTCCATCGATTCAGCCGCTCTTCTGATTGTCTTGCGGATTTCCTTCATCTTGAAGGGTTTGGCGATGAAATCAAAAGCGCCCTTGGTTAAGGCTTCCCGGGCCAATTCCAGGGTGGCATAACCGGTGATCATGATGACTTTGGTATGACCTGATTTCTGGATAACTTTTTCCATGACCTGGATGCCGTCGATTGCACCCATGCGGATATCACAGATCACAATGTCAAACGCCTTGGCTTCCAAGCGGCGCAGGGCTTCCATCGGGTCGGTCTGCGTTTCTATGCGATGGCCATCGCTTTCCAGAAACGCTTTCAGGCGCTCGCAGACGATCGCTTCATCATCCACAATCAGAACTTCCAGACACAAATAATCATCCGGATTTGATTTAACCGGCAAGGTGTCGATCTGTAATTGCTTAACTCCGGGGACGCTGTCTGCAATCTTTCTGCGTTCTTCACCTTTTAATTTTCGTGTGGCGGATTCATTCGCCGTGACCTTGACCGATCCATTTTGCGCCCTCACGTGAATTGCCGGTTTAAAATCGATCAGTTGCGCCTTAACATCTGCGGCCAGGCTGAGATCCTCCATTTTCTGGCGGGTACCCGATGTCGTTTGAAAGCGTTTTAACCCGACTTTTTTGCAGATGATATCCACCGCATCATTAACCGTGATGGTATCGATATGAATGACCATGTCATAAAGGCTGGGATCGGAGGTGTCGATCCCATAAAGCTGCTGGCTCCACTTTTTGCGCTGTTTGTCCAGTTTGTGAATCATCCGGATTGCTTCTTTCCGGGAAGCCCCGTTTCTTTCCATCATGATACGGATGCGTTCCTCCA
>JBFLWU010000080.1:0-12388 GCA_040757625.1 Thermodesulfobacteriota bacterium
TAATCGAAACATAAAGGACAAGAAAACCTTAAAGAATTTAGTCGAAGGGTACATCACACATTTTTATAACAAAAAACGATTACACTCGGCATTGAACTATTGTTCTCCAGTTGAATTTGAGCAACAGTCAAGCGCATACAAACAATAGTCCACTTTTTGAGGGGAACATCAGTGTGCAACCGATGACTCTTACAAAAGCCCAGATAGGTGATTCCATCCATAACCGGCTCGGTTTTGCCCGAAAGCGTTCAACGGAGCTGGTTGAAACACTGCTGGAAATTCTGAAAAAGAAGCTGGAAAACGGCGAAGATGTTTTGATCAGCGGCTTCGGAAAGTTTTGCGTTAGAGCAAAAAAACAGCGCAAAGGCCGAAATCCGGCTACCGGCGGAGACATGCTGCTGGATAAACGCAGGGTGGTAACTTTCAGATGCTCGCCGGTCTTACGGAAAAAAATTAATTAAAATGAAAGCAACGGCAATTTCCTGGCGTGTCCTGCTGATGAGCGCTCTATTGGTTCAGGGATTTCTCGCCGGCACTGCCGGTTCCAACGAATTGTCCGATTTCCCCTCTCTGGTTTCGTCTCTCAGGCCGGACCCGTCGCTTGAATTTTGCGGCGGCAGGGTCCCTCTCGAAAATCATGATGTCCGCGAACGCTTTGAAAAGGAACTGCTGCTGACCCTGTGGGATCGCTCCCAGGTGATCCTCTGGCTGAAACGGTCGCGGCGATACCTGCCTCACATTGAGCAGATGCTGAAAGTGAACGGCCTGCCGGATGATATCAAATATGTTGCGGTGGCAGAGAGCGCCCTGCGTCCCCATGCGGGATCCAACAAGGGGGCCATGGGCTTCTGGCAGTTTATGGCCGATACCGGGCGTAAATACGGCCTGAATGTCAATGCGTACGTGGATGAGCGCCGGAATATATTTGCTTCGACAGCGGCGGCGATTCGCTATTTAAAAGATCTCTACCTGAAGTTCGGATCCTGGGAACTGGCGGCCGCGGCCTATAACATGGGGGAAGAGGGCCTTATGGCAGAAATCCTTGAACAGGATACGAAAAATTATTACCAGCTCTATCTTCCCCTTGAAACCCAGCAGTATATTTTTCGTATTCTTTCGGTAAAGCTGATATTGCTGGACCCTGAGAAGTACGGCTTTAAACTGGCCGACGACGACTACTATCCCCCCCTCGAATATGATCAGGTCCAGGTGGACTGCCGGCAGGAAACCCCCATTCGTATTGTCGCCCAGGCTGCAAATACCTATTTTAAAGCCATTAAGGACTTGAACCCGGAGCTGCGGGGTCACTACCTGCGCGAGGGCCCCCATAAAATCCTGATTCCCAAAGGGGCTTCCGAAGATTTTCAGAACCGTTACGAAAAGCTGGCGGCCAAGTATTTGTCTGCACGCAAGGAAAAAGTATATATCGTCAAAAAGGGAGACAACCTGTCGGTCATTGCTGAAAAATTTGACGTGCCCCTGGCGGCCCTCATTATCTGGAACCGCATTGATCTGAAACGCCCGATTCATCCGGGCCAGCGTCTCATTATTTATGCTGAGGAAATAAAAGCCGATGAACCCGAAACCGCGGAAGAGGAGGGCTCCTCAGGATAATTTTTCTTGATCTTTGAATCCCGACCTTCTATAACTTCAATAATCTCGTTAGGGGAGCTGAATTTTCAGCTGAGAATCCATTTCAAATGAATGGAAACCCTTAACAACCTGATCAGGATAATGCCTGCGAAGGGAAACGAGTCCAATCAGACATGGTAATTTCATCAGACCGTTTCCCCTTTCAGGGGGAAGCGGTTTTTTTTTCGGGCGGCCCTTCGCAAGCTGTAAATATTTAGGAGCTATCTCAAACATAAATATCATTATTATTTAGGAGCCGGGGGCGAGGGGGCTATCCCAGGCCGAACCGCCGGGAAACAATGCAGTTCCGCCCGCGAACTCCATAGGCATTTGTGATAAAACTCACCGACCCCTCCATATCAGTGTATAGGTTTCTTGAGAGGGCTTATAATAATCAATCCAGTTATCAGGAGAAAAAAATGACCCAATTGGACATGGCAGTTTCCGGAAAGATAACCGAAGCCATGCGGCAGGTTTCGGAATACGAAGGGATTCCGGCTGAAGAGATCAGGGCAAAAGTTGCTGCAGGACAGATCGTCATCCCCAGAAATATCCATCATGCCTTCACGGCCAGGGGGATCGGAAAAAACCTTAAAACAAAGGTTAACGCGAATATCGGCACCTCCCCCAGCCACGCCGACCTGAAAGAGGAATTGGAGAAGCTCGAGACGGCCGTTAAGGCGGGTGCCGACGCCGTTATGGACCTGTCGACCGGCGGCGATCTGGATGCCGTCCTGTCAGCAATTCTGAAGCACTCGCCGGTGATGGTCGGAACGGTTCCAATCTATAAAGCGGCCAGCAGACTCTTTTCCCAGGGCCGGCCGCCGCGCGATCTGACGGCGGACGATATTTTTCAGGAAATTGAATTCCAGGCCGAAGCCGGGGTCGATTTCATCACCGTCCACTGCGGCATCAATCGCCACACGCTCGGCGTGCTGGAGAAGTGCGACCGGCTGATGGGCGTCGTTTCCCGGGGGGGCAGTTTGCTGATTGAATGGATGAAAACAAACGACAGGGAAAATCCGCTATATGAAAACTTCGATGCCCTGCTGGATATCGTTCGTGCCTACGATGTCACGTTGTCTCTGGGGGACGGCTTGCGACCCGGCAGCATCAGTGATGCCGAAGACCGCGCCCAGGTATCGGAACTGATTGTACTGGGTGAATTGGCCCGCAGGGCGCGCAACGCCGGAGTCCAGGTCATGATCGAAGGTCCCGGGCATGTGCCGCTCAACCGGATTGCGGCTGATATATATGCCCAGAAACGGATATGCGACCAAGCGCCATATTATGTCCTGGGACCACTGCCGACCGATATCGCTCCGGGCTACGATCATATTGTCAGCGCCATCGGCGGAGCGATTGCGGCTTCCAGCGGGGCCGATTTTCTATGCTATGTCACTCCTGCGGAACATTTAAGTCTGCCGGACGTTAACGATGTCCGTGAAGGGGTTATAGCTGCGAAAATCGCCGCGCACATCGGCGACATCGAAAAAGGGGTCCAAGGCGCCGGGGAACGGGACGTGAAAATGTCCGAGGCGCGTAAACGGTTCGACTGGAATGCCATGTATAGAACCGCCATCGACCCGGTCAAGGCCAGAGATTACCGCTCCCGGAGCGAAGACGGCGACCGTGACGTCTGCAGCATGTGCGGGGATCTGTGCGCCATGAAGACGTTTCAAAGGGCCATGGAGAAGTAGGCCCGATAACGGGGTTTTTATGCGGCTTCTGTCAGGCTTTTGAGAAACAAGAATCAGGTCGCCAGACAAGGCGCGCGGCGATTCGACAAACGCAGCATAGCAAGCATATGTGAGCATTGGCGAGAGCCGCGCAACGCGGTATGACGGCCTCAGACGAAGTTTTTCAAGAGCCTGTTATAGTGCCCGCAGCCATTCCGGTTTTAGCGTGACCCGACCGGCCAGGGCTTCATCGATGAGCTGTAGGACGGCTTCCTTGTCCCGGGGCATTCTGGCCTTGATGGGCAGATAGTTGGAGGCGTGGTTGGCGTGGAAAAGACCCTTTGAAAGATTGGTGGCGGCGATCATGACTTTAAGTTCCTGCAGCAGCTCGTCGGGCGTCAACAGGTCGAATTTGCCTGCCTCGTAATCGTCGTGCAGGGGTGTTCCGGGAATCAGCATCAGGCTCAGGGCGCCGACATAGTCCGGATCAATGGCGGAGAGGACCCGGCCGGTTTCTTCGGCGTGAATGCGGGAGCGTTCTCTGCCGGCAATTCCCAATAGAACGGTGATGGACAGTTTAAATCCGGCTTCCAGGGCCTTTCGGCCCATCCGGATCATGTCGTCGGCGGTTGCGCCCTTATTGATATTCTCAAGGGTCAGGTCGTCTCCGGTTTCCATGCCCAGATAAACGATGCCGAGCCCATTCGCTTTTAACTCTTTCAGTTCATCAAGGGTTTTCAGCTTGAGGCTTTTGACATTGGCATACGCCCCCACCCGCGTGACCCAGGGAAGCTGTGTGCGGATCTGGGCCAGAATGTTCAGCAGCCTTTGCTGGGGGATGATCAAGGCATCGCCGTCACAGAGAAAGACCCGCCGCTGGCGCCGGCAGTACTGAGCGGCAAATGCGATGTCCGCCAAGATGGTCGCATCCGGTTTGATGCGAAAGCGTTCTCCCCGATATGTGCCGCAAAAGGTGCACTTGTTGCGTGAGCAGCCCACAGTCACCTGCAGCAGGATGCTGTTGGCCTCGCTGGGCGGTCGGATGATGTTTCCTTCGTAATGCATTTAATTCCGGATCCTTTTTTTCAGTTCCTTGATCAGGGAGGAGCAGAACTGATTGGCGTCCGCCACGATGGCGACATCGGCGATTTTCATCATGGTCGCATTGGGATTCTTGTTGACGGCGATAACCAGACCGGCATTGTTGAAACCGGCGGTGTGCTGAATGGCGCCGCTGATGCCGAAAGAAAAAAGGACCTGGGGTTTGATTTGTTTGCCGGCCTGGCCCACCAGCGCCTCGGGGTCGGCCCAGCCGGAGTAGACAACGGGCCGGGTGGCGCCGACTTCTCCGCCCAGCAGTTGCGCCAGCTCGTAAAGTTTTCTGAATTTGTTCTTGCTGCCCATCCCGCGGCCGCCGCAAACCACCACGCGTGCCTCTTCGATCCGTTGGCCGCGCGGCGGTTTGCGTTCATAGTTGATCAGGCGCATGCGCTCCTTGGGAAGTTTTTTGGGCATGGGTTCACAGATGACCATCCCCTGACGGGAGCTGTCGTGAGGGATCTCCTGAAACGAACCCGGGCGGACGGTTGCCATCTGCGGACGGCTGACGGGGGTGACGATCCTAGCCAGCAGGTTGCCGCCGAAGGAAGGGGCGGTCTGCTCCAGCAGGCCGTCGGCATTGATATCCAGCCGGATGCAGTCGGCGGTCAATCCGGTATCAAGCCGCTTGGCCAGCCGCGGCGCAAGCTCCCGGCCGAAAGAGGTGGCGCCCACCAGAACAATATCGGGCAGATATTTACGGGCCAGCCCTTCAATCAAGGTGGTGTATGTCTCGATGCTGTATCTGGCCAGGGAAGGGTGGTCGATCAGGTAAACCTTCTGGGCCCCGTGGGCGATGTATTCATTGACATACTCATTGATATGGCTGCCGAGAATCACCGCACCGACCCGCGCGTTGATCTTCGGCGCCAGATCGGCGGCGCGGGATAAAAGCTGCAGGGTGACCCGGTTTTGAAAATAATTGCGGTAATCACCGAACACCCATATGTTGCGTTCTGCGTCCATCATGTTTTTTCTTTAAGATCTTTCCCGATGGCGCCGCCGATTTTGTCATCGAATTTTAAAAACAGCTGCTCGACGATTTTTTTGGGGGCGCCCTTCATGACGATGTTTTTGTTTTGTGCAACCGGCGAGAAGACATCCAAAATCCGGGTGGGTGAATTTTTTGCGCTCTTAAATTCAGGGTCGAGGCCGAGATCCGCCGCAGTGAGGGTAACGATTTCGCCGAACTCAAAAGCCTGCTGCATGCCGGACAGAGACACATGGCGCGGTTCGTAATGCTGGGTGGTCAGGGTGATGAGTCCGGGCAGATCGAATTCAAGGGTTTCTAAAAAGTTGTCGGACAATCTCTGGATGCGCAGGCTGCGGCCGGTTAAATCGAGTTTTTCGACGTTAGCGGCGCCGGGGATATCCAGTTCTTCGCTTAGCTGAGGGCCGACCTGGGCGGTTTCGCTGTCGCTGGTTTGGCAGCCGCAAAAGATCAGATCAAAGTTCGGGCATATTTTTTCGATGGCCCGGGCGAGAATATAAGAGGTCACGAAGGTGTCGGCGCCGGCCATGCGGGGGTCTGTCAGGAGGATGCCGCGGTCGGCGCCCAGCGCAATGGCTTCACGCAAAACCTCCTCGGCCATGGGCGGACCCATGGTCACGGCGGTGATGTGCGCACCGTGTTTTTCCTTGATCTGCAGGGCGGCCTCCAGGGCATGGCCGCAAGCCGGGTTCATCATGCCTTCGGCCAGCTCCCGTTTCAGGGTTCCAGTATGCGCGTCCCACGGCAATTCCGATACCATCGGGACCTGTTTGATGCAGACAACCAGATTTATCATAACGTTTACGTCAGCTTGCTGAGCACCGCGCGGGAAATGACCATCCGTTGAACCTCGCTGGTGCCCTCATAAATTTCGGTAACCTTGGCGTCTCTGAAATAACGCTCAACATCGTATTCCTTGCTGTAGCCGTAGCCGCCGTGAATCTGAACCGCCAGGTTGGTAATGCGCGATGCGATCGTGCTGCAGTAAAGCTTGGCCATGGCGGCCTCGGCACTGAATGGTTTGGCGGCGTCTTTAAGGGCGCAGGCCCGATACAGCAGCAGCCGGGCGGCATCTATTTCGGTGGCCATGTCGGCCAGGTAATTTTGAATGGTCTGAAACGAAGACAGGGGCTTCCTGAACTGCTGTCGTTCCTTGGAGTACTTGACCGAAGCCTCAAACGCGGCCTGGGCGATGCCCAAGGCCTGGGCGGCGATTCCGATCCGGCCGGTGTCCAGGGCGATCAGGCCGATTTTTAAACCGTCCCCCAACCGACCCAGCAGATTGTCGGCCGGGACCCGACAGTCCTCAAAAAAGAGCGACGAAACCGGGTTGGAACGCATGCCGCACAGGTCTTCAATTTCGCCAACCGAAAAACCGGGGGTCCCCTTTTCCACGACAAAAACGCTGGCGGCATTGCGCAGGTTTTCCGGGTCGGTGACGGCAAAGATCAGGGCGGTTCCGCAAACACCGCCGTTGGTGACAAAGATTTTGGTGCCGTTGATAACGTATTCATCTCCGTCTCTGACCGCCGTGGTTTCAACCCCGCCCGCATCGGAGCCGGCATTTGCCTCCGTCAGGCAGAATGCACCGATATATTCACCGCTGGCAAGATGAGGGAGAAAGCGTTCTTTCTGGCCGGGGGTTCCGAAACGTTCAATGGGAAAAGCCCCGACGCTGTTGTGAACCGTCACGCACAGTCCCACGCCCGCGCAGACCCGGGATATCTCCTCGATGGTAATCGCATAACTGGTGGTGTCCAGCTCGGCGCCGCCATATTTTTTTGGCAGCTGAAGTCCGAAAAAATTGAGGGGGCGCATCTTTTCAATGACCTCGAGCGGAAAGCGCGCATCGCGGTCGATATCATGGGCGATGGGACCCAGTTCGGACTCGGCAAACCTGCGGACCGTTTTGCGCACCGCGTTGTGTTTCATCTTTGGATTGAAATCCAACAGTTTTTCTCCCCTGTGTATTGTCGTTTCAGACTTTTACACCTAACTTAAATATAATTAAAAATCAATAGGGGCTGTTCAGGGTAATCGCATTCTTTCGCTGCAGGATGCCGGGGAAAAGCGAATTGCTGGAAGCGGTTTATCGTCAATTGATTTGTTGGGTGGGTTCTGTTATGGTGACTTACTGTTGACTGAATTAAAACAACTGCGGATGGGAACTGACGGAAAATGATATCCATAATTGGCAAATCAAGGGTGGGCCGCAACGATCCATGCCCCTGCGGGAGCGGGTTAAAATATAAAAAATGCTGTTTGAATAAACCGGTGGGCGATGAAAAAAATATCAGGGAAATTTACGAAAAAAAGTACCAGATCCGCTTCAAAGAGCCAGCCGACATCGAAGGGATCCGCAAAGTCGGCCGGCTGGTCATCGAGACCCTGGATCGGGTGGAAGCCGAGATACGGCCCGGCCTGACTACCGAGGAGATCAACACCCTGGTGCATGAAATCACCATTAAGAACGGCGCCGTTCCGGCCCCGCTCAATTACAAGGGTTTCCCCAAGAGCGTCTGCACGTCGGTCAATGCGGTGATCTGCCACGGCATCCCGGGCGACTATGTCTTAAAGTCCGGCGACATCATCAATGTCGATGTCACGCCGATCCTTGACGGCTACTATGCCGACGCCAGCAAAACCTTTTTTGTAGGAACTCCCGGGCCGGATGCCCGGAAAATCGTCCAGGTGGCCCGGGACTGCCTGAAAATCGGCATGGCCATGGTCAAACCGGGCAATACCCTGGGGGATGTCGGCTGGGCCATTCAGCAGCATGCCGAAGGCCGGGGCTGTTCCGTGGTCAGAGAGTTTGTGGGGCACGGGGTCGGGTTTGACTTTCATGAGCCTCCCCAGGTCCTTCATTACGGCGAGAGGGGCAGAGGGCTCGTCCTTGTCCCCGGCATGGTATTTACGATCGAACCCATGATTAATTTAGGCAGAAAGGAACTGGTCATTCTGGCCGACAATTGGACGGCGGTCACAAAGGACGGATCGCTTTCAGCCCAGTTCGAGCAGACCCTTTACGTGACCCCGGACGGTTTTGAAAGCCTGACTCCCTTTGAGCTGTGAGCCGACTTTTACTGAAATTTTTAAAAACCTGTTGATTTGAATCTATAAATCGCTGTATTCTGCCCGAAAATCGTTTGAGTATTCATGCACCCGCCTCTAGGGGAGACCTTTGAAAAATGCCCGGTCTTGTTCAAGTTCATGGATGGCGATCTTGCCCCTGTTGAAATTGAGCGAATAGGGACGTGCGGCAAAGATCTCCTGGTTTCTTGTCTCTTTAGGGCCGTCTCTTATAAAAAGAGGTGAACGCTTTGAATTCGGCAACCCCCATGAAGGAGGAATTATGCGCCTTTACCCCCCAAACGCATTAAAATCAATACAGGCATCTCATGCTTCAGCTTTTTACCGGTACTGGCTGTAATTGCCGCGCTTACCTGTGCGATTAAGTCAAGCAACTTTACGGTGTGGGGGCACGGAAATTCGAAGCGGGGGGAATGATTTCAGATATCCTGATGCACATTAATAATTTGCTTCGTGCCAAATGAGTATATAAAGTCGCGGGGTTATAACCGGAATTTGCCATCAATCCAATATGGAGCCACAGGGGGTATTACATTCCCGTGATTACTTCTGATAGGTATAGGGAAAACGCCGATCGCGTGTCTCCAATTTATGGCTGGTAAATCAGGACCGGTTTTCGCGTTACAATGATTTTTCCCACAAAGACTACAGCTTATCATCTGACCTCACATGGTATTCGCCTGTCTGTTTTCTGCTTGAAGTGCTCATTCCGCAGCAGCGTTGGACGGAACATTTGATTTGGTCTGAATCCCCGGCAGGCATCCGGAGATTGATTGGCCAAATTTTTATGTCCGCCGCTTGAGAATCAACATGTAAAACATTTTTTTGGAAATGATCTGATTTTGTAACATTTTAATTGCTTGGACGTTATAAGGATAAGGATAGTGTGGATAAACTGGGTGTATTTTATCAGAGACATCGAGAAAAGTTGTTTTATTACCTGATGCGCATGACCGGTGATTATTACCTGTCCGGCGATATCATGCAGGAAAGTTTTACCCGATTACTCAAGCATTACGGGCCGGAAGTCCAAGATGTGCCGCTGCTGTATAAAATTGCACGCAATGCTGTTTTGGACCACATCCGTAAAAACAGCCGAATGTCGGGGCTTGAAGAAGATGAGTGTCGGGATTGCTCGGTCGATTTCGAAAGGCTTCTGATGGTTCGGGAAGAATATCGCAAAGTGCTTGCCGCCATGCAAAAACTTGGAACTGATGAGAGAGAGATTATTGCACTGGTGGCAGGTGGAAATTTTTCCTATCGTGAAATTGCACAGATAACAGGCTTCAGTGAGGTAAATGTGCGGGTAAAAGTTCATCGCGCCCGCCTCAGGATTAAAGAAATCCTTCAGCAGGAGAAAAAAAATGAACGAGATGATCAGTCTGTTCATCGACGATGAAATGGGGTTGGATGAAAAAATATTTTTTGTTAAGGAGGTTCGGGACAATCCGCCATTCGCAGCTGATACGATCGAACTGTTGCAGATGGAAAAGCAGATCCGTGCGGATGTGGTTGAGCGTATACCGTGGGTGGAACCGGTGATGCCGGTTTTTTTACACAGAATATACGGGTTTTTTAGCAAGCCGCTGGGATGGGTATCAACCGCCCTTGCGGCCGCCCTTGTCGCCTTGATGATTGTTGCCGTGACATCGCAGGAGGCAACTCTATTAACGAAAAACCGCTTTGTCATTTATCTGCCAAATGTTAATCAGGTCGAGATAGCCGGCAGTTTTACCAGTTGGAAGCGTATTCCGATGCAGCGGGCCGGCGACAGCGGATATTGGGAAGTCCAGCTGACGCTGCCGGCCGGCGAACATCAATTTGCTTATATCGTGGACGGCCGGCAGAGACTGATCGACCCAACGATTCGAACACGCGAAAAGGATGACTTCGGCGGGTATAATTCGATCCTTTATGTGGACGGCAAGGTATGAAACGTTTGGCATGGGTGCTTATTCTACTGGCATGCGGAGCAGGCGGCTGCGCAAGCCATTATTACAGTATCAGAGATGAGGTGCTGCATCTCTATTTGTTGGAATCGAAAGCCCGCAGCGTTTATTTTGCATCTTCACTGGACAGTTTCGAACTTCATGGCGCTAAAAGAATTGATAATAAAACCTGGGAAGTCCAGCTGCCGGCCGGCAGGGAATTTAAATATTTTTATCTGATTGACGATGCGGTTTTTTTGCCGCCGTGTCGGTTTGAGGAGGCAGATGACTACGGGTCGAAAAATTGTATTTTCATGCCCGACATGTAACAAATCTGTCTGTCGGCTGTTATAGTAATAAAATACAAAAAGGGTGAGGTCATATGATAAAAATATTTTGCATATTACTGATGGGTGCCATCCAGTTTGCCGTGCCCGTCTGGGGTGATGAAGTGGACGACGGTCTTGGAGGAAAAGCCAGCCGGCCAATCCTGACGAGCGCTAAAGAATTGGTTCAGGCCGGAGTGCCTGGCGCGGAAGTTGTAAAAATGACGCAGCGGATGATGGAAAGTCGTGTTCCGGAAGAACAGATGATCAGAGCTCACCGAGCGGTCATGGCCGCGCTGAGAGAAAACCTGCCGGCAAAACCGATCATGGAAAAAGCCTATGAAGGCATGGCCAAAAATGTTCCTCCCGAGATGGTTCTCAACGCCATGGGAAAAACCCGTTCGCGCTATGCGTTTGCGTATCGGCTGGCTAGAGAGATTACGGTGCAGCAAAGACAGGTGCGCACACTCGGCAACGCGATTGCCGAGGGCCTGTCTGCAGGAATCGCTGAACGTGAGGTTGCCCGGATCATGGAACGATTGCAAACACGAACACGTCAGAATAAGGCAAACAACCCCGTAACGCTGGCGGCTGAAACATTCCTTGCGGCGCGGACCATTGCCCGACTGGGTGTTTCCAGCAAGGCAACGGCCGATGTCGTTTGTCAGGCCCTGGAAAATCATTTTAGTGAACATGAAATGAATAGGCTGCAACAGTCATTTAGAAATGGGCCTTTAAAAACCGACCCGGAAGTGTTGGCCCGCCAATTTGCAGGGGCTATCGGCAGGGGGAGTCGCGGCAATGAACTTGAAAGAAGTATGGAAGGAGATCGCGGGGGCGGCGAAAGAGGTGACGAGAGTAACAGGGGCGAATCGAACGCTAATTCCGGTGGCGGTCCAGACGGAGGTTCCGGTGGGCCGGAAGGGTCGGGCGGGTCGGGGAATGACTCCGGCGGGTCGGGGAATGACTCCGGCGGGTCGGGGAATGACTCCGGCGGGTCGGGAAATGACTCCGGCGGGTCGGGGAGTGGTCGCGGCGGCCGGTAAGCTTTGTTGTGCCGTCCGCTTCACAGTTTTGATATCAGGGCGGTTTAAAAAAATCTCAAAATTGTATCTGGCGGCCCCCAATACGAAGTTTTTATGAATGCTATTAAGTTGAGGGCGTTGCATTCTTATTAAAAAAATCATTCTATAATTTCAAGGACCGACCGGCTTTTCGTCCTTGCTGAGGCCGCGGCTAAAATCGTTCGGATCGCATTGGCGGTTCTGCCCTGCTTCCCGATGACTTTCCCCAAATCCTCTTTGGCCACCTTTAATTCTATAACAGACGTCTGGCGTCCCTCTATCGCTTCAACCCTTACTTGTTCCGGATTGTCAACTAGTGCCCGGGCAATGTGCTGAATCAGCTCCTTCATAGCTCAGATCCCTTTGTTTGTTGGTGAGAATTTGATTTTGCTCACATGATTCCATTTCAAGTAGTGATGGAAAAAAATATGAGTTTCGACCCTGCTTCCTGCCCTGTTCAGATAAACTATGTCGGTGTTAGTGTAAATTTCCACCCTTTCAAGCAAAAGGCGGGATCCTGCATGTGAAGATGATCGGTTCTCGATTGGCATCTTATGAGATATATCTGTGGTTGCAAGCC
>JBFLWU010000081.1:0-12364 GCA_040757625.1 Thermodesulfobacteriota bacterium
GCTCAGTATGCAAGATAAAGAATTGACCCAAAACAGATTGAAACTGGCCCAGGCCTGCCGGATTCTTTTCATGGAAGGCCTGGCCGACTACAACCTGGGCCACGCCAGCTTCAGGGTTTCCGGAAAGGAGCTCGTCTGTATCAAACCCCAGGGGCTCGGACTGGAAGAGGTGACGCCCGAAGACCTGATTGTGATTGACTTTACCGGCAAAAAGATTTCCGGCAATCATCCGGCCCATGGCGAAAATCCCATTCATATCGGCATCTATAAAACCCGTGGCGATGTCGGCAGCGTGGTGCATGTTCATCCGGTCCTTGCCACCGCTTTCAGCTCCAGCGACGCCGCGTTAAGGCCATTGAACCAGGAAGGGGTCATCTTTCCCAGGGGCGTTCCGGTCTTTGAAAGCCCCGAACTGGTTACGACCGAGGCGCAGGCCCGCAGCCTTGCCCGAACCCTCGGCGACGAAAGCGCCGTGATTTTAAGAAATCACGGTATCGTGACCGTAGGTCCCAGAATTGAAGAGGCCTGCCTGAATGCGCTGTTTTTTGAAGGCGCCCTGCGCATTCAACGCGCGGCCGCGCAGTTTGGAAAAATCAAGGCGATTTCCGAAAGGACCGCCCTGAAGATGTATGAGCAGTGCCGCAATCCCAGACGCTATGACATGATCTGGAATTATCTTGTAAGAAAACTGAAACGGTCCGGCCTGGCCTTGCCGGACGGATCCTGAGGGGAGGATTCAGGATTGACCTGAATTTTGCACGAACTGGAGGCTATCTTTTATGAAGAACCTTGCCGTCATCGGCCGCAGCGTTCCGCGGGTCGATGCGAAAAGCAAAACCACCGGAGAAGCGGTCTATGCCAGCGATCTGCGGTTTTCCCATATGATCTTCGGCAAGGTCTTGCGCTGTCCCTATCCCCGGGCGAAAATTCTGAAAATCGACACGAGGCGGGCGGCGGCAAAGACCGGGATAACGGTGCTGACCTGCCGGGACATACCCGGAAAGAGCACCATGGGGCCCATGATCGCTGACCAGCCGATCCTGGCGGACGCCGAAGTCAATCTCTATGGCGAAGCGGTGGCGCTGGCGGGAGCATCCACCGAAGCGGCGGCGGAAGAAGCTCTTGATTTAATCCGGGTGGCATACGAGCCCGTTGAAGCGGTTTTTGATCCCATTGCCGCGCAAAATGAAGGCGCCCCCGTCATTCATGCCGGCGGCAATCTGGCGGATCAGTTTAAGATCCGCAAGGGCGATGTCCTCAAGGGCTTTGCGGAGTCCGACATCGTTATCGAGGGTGAATATCGCACCCAGCGGGTCGAACACGCCTACCTCGAACCTGAAGCCGCTGTTGCCAGAATGGAAGCGGACGGAAATATCACGGTCTGGGCCGGCACCCAGCATACCCATTTCGACCGCCGGGCCATCGCCGCCATGCTGGGACTGAGCCAGAACCGGGTTCGCGTTATTCAGACCGTGACCGGCGGGGCCTTCGGCGGAAAGATATGGAGCCTGTGCCCCTGTTATGCCGCCCTGCTGGCGTTTAAAACCGGACGGCCGGCAAAAGTCGTCTATACCCGGGAGGAATCGATCCGGACCACCACCAAGCGGCATCCCTATGTCATCCGGTATAAAACCGGCGCGACCCGGGAGGGCCGCCTCAAGGCCATTGAGGTCAAGCTGACGAGCGACACCGGTCCCTATATGGTTGTGGGAAAAGGTGTGCTGGCCCGTTCCGTGATTCAGGCGGCCGGGCCTTATGATATCCCCCATGTCAAAATCGACGGATACGTGGTGTATACCAACAACCCCAACGGCGGCGCCATGCGGGGATACGGCGGCCCTCAGGTCGCCCTGGCCCATGAACGCCAGATGGACGAGCTGGCCCGACGACTGGGCATGGACCCCATTGAAATACGGGAAAAAAATATTTTAAGGATCGGCTCCGCCACCGCAACCGGCCAGCTTCTGGAGCACAGCGTGGGGATGCCGGCGGTATTAGCGACGGCCCGGGAGGTTGTCGATTCAATCAGGGCGGAAAAACCGACCGAAATCCCCGGAAAAAAACGGGGGGTCGGTATCGGGCTGGCTTTTCACGGCATCGGCAGCACCCGGGGAGGGTCTCAGGGCACGGCCTATGTGAACCTGCTGATGGACGGCAGCGCCACCGTGATCTGCGGATCGGTGGATATCGGTCAGGGATCGGATACCATCTTTGCCCAGATCGCGGCCGAGGAGCTCGGCGTCTCTCCGGACAAAATCCGGGTCATGACATCCGACTCGGACATGACCCCTGACTGCGAATCCACATCCGGCTCCCGGGTGACGTATATCTCCGGCAAGGCGGTCCAGCTGGCGTCCCAAAAAGCCAAGGCGGCACTTTTTGAAAAAGCTTCCGCCCAGTTGGACGCCCCACCGGAAATGCTTGCGCTGCGGAACGGCGTTGTGTTTGTTGAAGGTCATCCCGAGATCCAGGTAAGTGTTTCCCAGGTTCTGAAAGCAAACTATATGCAGGGGATATCCGGGGCTGGGGACTTCATTCCTCGCACCGTTTCCCTGGATCCTGAGTGTGGCTTGGGAAGCCCCTGCGGCACCTATGCGTATGCCGGCGGGGTCGCCGAAGTGGAAGTGGACACGGAAACCGGGAAAATTACAGTTGACAAACTGGTCAATATCGTGGATGTGGGCAAAGCGATTCATCCCCAAAACGTCGAGGGGCAAATCCATGGCGGGATCAGTATGGGGATCGGCTACGCCCTGCTGGAAGAGATCAAGACCGAGGCCGGGGTGATCTCCAATGCCGATTTAATCGATTACAAAATACCGACATCCCTGGACGCGGGCGTTCTGTCGGCCCGGATTGTTGAGGAAGAGGAACCGAGCGGCCCGTTTGCCGCCAAGGGATTCAGCGAGGTTACGGTGACGCCGGTGGCGGCGGCGATCTTAAACGCCGTTCGCGACGCCGTGGGCCTACGGTTGACGGAGCTGCCGGCCGGACAGGAACGGATCCTGGAGATGCTGAAAAGCAAGCAGTTGTGAGGCCAGGGGCGATCAGGGAAGGGTCCGAAGTCAGGGGTTGGGGTGTCATCAGGGTGCAGGCAGAAGCCAACTGTCAGAAGTCGGTAGGCAGCACGGAGCCGGCACTGAAGGAATAGAAGGTTGAGGTTAAGGCTGATAAGAAACCGGCTTAGGGCCGACGGCTTAAGGCTCAAGGCTGGGAAGAAAAGGGGATGATACCCACCGTGCGCCCTGCGCCGTGAGTCATGCACCATTTACTTAACCGCTTAATAACTGCTCATCAGCTTAACAGTTTATCAGCTTATTAACTTAACAGCTAATGAATCAAATACGAACCAATTAAAGGAGTTAATCAGCATGTACAATGATCTGCCGAAAATGATTGCCAAATCTCTGTGGGAGGTCAACGCCATCCGCGTCTCGATCGACAATCCCATCAAAATGACCTCCGGCAAGCTCAGCCCGTTTTATATCGACTGCCGGCTGCTGATCTCATATCCGCTCTTGCGCAATACCATAACCGCTTACGCCCAGTGGATGCTGTCTGAAAGAAAGGTTGCGGTGGATTGCATCGCCGGCGGTGAGACCGCCGGCATTCCTTTTGCCGCCTGGCTGGCGGAAAAAATGAACCTCCCTTTTGTCTATGTGCGCAAGAAGCCTAAAGGACACGGGTTGACATCCCAGGTGGAAGGAAGGATCGAACCCGGACAGTCGGTCCTGCTCTATGAAGACCTGATCACCGACGGCTTGAGCAAAATCAATTTTCTGCAGGGGATCCGCAATGCCGGCGGCAAGGTCGAACACTGCCTGGTGGTGCTGGATCGGCTCGAAGGCGGAGATAAAAAACTGGCGGAGGAGAACGTGAAGCTCCATGCCGTGGTGACCATGGACCAGTGTTTCGAGGTGGGATTACAAAAGGGATATTTGTCGGAAAAGGAAATGACGGTCATTCGTTCGTATCTGGAGAAGGGGAGCCTGTAAAATTTTACATTGCCATTTTCCAGACAGCTCCGGCCACCGCACCTGCCGGCACAAGATAGTGGATGGGAAAGTGAAATTTTTGCAGCAGCACCAGTGAAGCCGCTGCGGATGCCAGCGCAAAAAGGTCGATGCCGCCGTCGGGCAAAATCACCTTATATCCGAACCAGACCGCCAGGTTGAGAACAACCCCCACAACCGCCGCCGTGACGCCGGTCAGCGCGGCCTGCAGCTTCTGGTTGCCGGCCATGGCTTCGATGAAGGGCGCACCGGCGAAGATAAAGAAAAAGCAGGGCAGAAACGTTACATAAGTGGTGATCAGGGCACCGAGAATTCCGGCCGTTAAAGGGCTAAGCTCCCCGGGCAGGTTCCATGCTCCGAGAAAGCCGACATACTGCGTCACCATGATCAGCGGCCCGGGGGTGGACTCCGCCAGACCCAGGCCGATGAGCATGTGCTGCATTCCAAGCCAGCCCATGGATACCGCCACATCGGCAATGTAACCCAGTACCGCGTAAGCGCCGCCGAAGGTAACGAAGGCGGCCTTGGTGAAAAACAGACCGATCTGCGTCAACGTATCATTATACCCCCGCCAGATCCATAAGGCGCCGATCGGAACCATCCACAACCCGAGACAGACGAGAAAGACCCGCATGCCATGGGCAATCGACGGCCGGGTGCTGCCCTGACCGGCGGCCGGATCGCTTTCAATTCGGCACTCGCGGGTTTGAACATCAAAATCGCCCGTGCAGAAAACCTGAGGCAGCTTTCGCTGCATGAGCAGTCCGCCGGCTGCGGAAGCAGCGACAATATAGGGAAAAGGAACCCTGAGAAAGAAGATGGCGACAAACGCCACGGCGGCAAATCCATAGAGCACGCGATGCTTGAGCGCTTTTTTTCCAATACGCAGCACCGCCTCCACCACCACGGCCGCCACCACCGGCTGAATGCCGTAGAAAGCCGCCGCCACCGCCGGGATGTCGATATGGGCAGCGGCCAGGTAGCTGAGCAGCAGCATGACGAACACCGATGGAATAACGAACAGCGAACCGGCGGCAATACCGCCCCATGTGCCGTGCAGCCGCCAGCCGATATAGGTGGCCAGCTGCTGGGCTTCGGGACCGGGCAGCAGCATGCAGAAGTTGAGCGCCCGCAGAAACTGATTTTCCCTGATCCAGTTGCGTCGTTCGACCACCTCCTGGTGCATGATGGCGATCTGGCCGGCCGGGCCGCCGAAACTGATGAATCCAAGCTTGGTCCAGAATTTAAGGGCTTCCTTGAACGGAGCCGTCGTCAACGGCGATGCATTCGATTGTGTTGTCATCGATCCTCTCTTTGCCGTGCTTCATTTCATTCAGTCGCCATTTTTTTATTTGGGGCCAGCCGTTTTAAACACCTTTATGTTTTTGGGGAACCGGCAGATCGCGGCCGAAAAGCGCGAACCCGACGGTTCCGATAATCCCGAAAACAAAGGCCGCAATCAAGTTCGTCGCCGGGCTGATTTGCCATAAAAACGCCCCTCCCAGGGCGGCGAGGGATACGAAAATATCCCGGATCAGATAATAAAGCCCGAACATGCCGGCCTTGCAGTGGTCCGGCGCCAAATCCATGATCAAAGCCTTGCGGGTGGGCTCGCCGAACTCTTTGAGCCCGCGCAGAATGAATGCCGCGATGAGCCACTCAAATGATCGGCTGAACATCAGCGCCAGCGGGAAAAGGGTGAAAAAGACAAAGGTTATGAGTACAAAGGGCTTCTTGGCGCCGCGGTCGGCCAGGTAGCCAACCGGAATATACACCAGCACCGCCGTGGCCATCTCAATAGCGGTCAGCAGGCCGAACTGCACGGCCGATACCGGCGTTGTTATCGCCTTCATGCACCAGACCACCACGAAGGCGTAAGGGATCTGCTCGCAGAAGCGAACGAGAATGTCGGTGACCAGCAATCCCTTCATGGCCGGATTCATCAGCCTCAGGAGCTTTACCGGATTTTTCTCAGGAGTCAGGTTGCAGGCATCGCCCGGCGGGGATGCAGCGGGAGCGTCGTCTGCAATCATCCGCTGCTGCAGCGCCACCGCCGCCAGGGCCAGGAACAGGGCAGCGCCGAAGGCGATCCGGACCCCGTCGCGCTCGCCCCATATCCCGATGAAGAGCCCGCCGATCAAAGGGCCGAGCGCCATGGGGATACGGCGCACCAGTGAGTGCATGCTGACGCCCATGGTGCGTTTGTTTGCCGGCAGGACCTTGTACATCAGGCTCATGGTGGCCGGCAGGGATACGGCCGACCACGAAATAAAAAGCACCGCACCGATCAGTACCGCCTGCCAGGTTGATACCAGGATCACCAGGGCGAATCCGGCCATGGCCACCAGGTTGAAGATCAGGAGCGATTTCTTGTTTCCCAGACGATCGGACAGGTAGCCTCCCGGAAACGAATAGAGGGCCGAGAGCAGGTTATCCATGGCCTGCAGCAGACCCACGGCCAGCACGCCGCCGCCCAGGGCCATGATGTATATGGGCAGAAAGCGTTCCGCCATGCGCTCGCCCATGCCCACCAGCACCACCATTCCCAGCATGCCGATGGTGCTCCGCTGCAGGCCGAGAAAACCGGATATCCGGGCGGCGTGAATTGCGATATGGTTGGCTGCCATGGCGTTTCTCTACGATTCCTTCTTGGCCGTATCCAGGCGGCACCAGGCGTACAGGGCGTCGTAAACCTCGAACTGCCTTTTGATATTTTCCAGATCCTGCGGGTATCGCAGGCCGTAGCCCACGGCGACGGCCTCGAATCCGGCGGCCAGAGGATCGGCTTCCGGACGGCCGGTGTCGGCTGCATTGATGATCCGGGCCATGCGCAGGAGTGCCCGGTCGGTTAGCCCGTATTCCCGGATGATTACGTCAAAGGTGCACAGCTCGTCGCGATGATTGAGTGCGGCCCCGGGCGTATCGAAGGGAATTGCGCCGGTCTTTTCAGCGGTTTCCATCACCTTGCTTTTGGGCACGAACAAAAATTCGGCTTCGGAGTCGATGAACCGGGTGATCAGCCAGGGGCAGGCCACGCGATCTATATGTACATGGGAGCGGGTTATCCACTTCATCTGGTTTTTCCTTTCAATGCCGTCGGGGATTATCCCCCTTTACTTCCCTTGTAAAAGGCATACAGGTTGTCAAACAGCCGCATTCCTTCAGCCAAGCGCTGATCGTCGGCGGCCTGGGAGGCCACGAGGCCGGTCAGCAGGGCATTGAACCCGCCTGTTTCGGGGCGGCCGTATTTGTCGTCTTTCAGGTCGATGTCATGAACGACTTCGGCCATGGGCACAAGTGCCCGGTTTTTCAGCTGCAGCCGCTGGAGCATGACTTCGAACGTGCAGCAGTCGCCTTCGTGGGTATATTCGCCGCCGAACATGTCGAATCGAATCTCGCCGGGTTTGGAGGTATACTTCGGGCTGGACACGAACTTGAAAACTGCGTTTTTATCTACGAAATTCCGGATCAACCAGCCGCAGGCGATGCGGTCGACAAAAAGGTTTTTGCGGGTAACCCAGGTTTTTCCTTCCAGGTTGACGCTCCTTTCCTCGACTGCGGTCGTGGCGGAAGGAGGGGCGGACGACCGCTTCACCAGTTCCTCAAGCAGGATTTCGGCGGTTGCCCGTTCAGGCACGCGAAAAAAATCGATGGCGGCGATATCATTCAAACGGCGCCGCAGCCTGGAGACCTGCGCCGGGCCTTTCAGCGCCGGATCATGGGGGTCGTTCTTGCCGGAAGACCAGTCGGCGAGCAGAAGGTTGGTTTCCTGAATGAGCTTCTCGTAATCCGACCTGCGCGCATTTTGAAACATGGCGACGATCTGTTCGTCGGTCAGGCCCTCGATAAAACAGGCTTCGGAAATGGAACCGTCCCCTCCGCCGTCGACGATCTCCTTGAGGGTCCAGCTCAGATCTTCCCGGGATTGATCGGAAAAGGGCATGGCATAGACCGATTGCTTGATGGCAACGGCGCCAACCTGCAGCAGACGCCGCCAGATTTTCACCCGCAGCGCAT
Organism: Thermodesulfobacteriota bacterium; assembly: GCA_040757625.1. Classification (GTDB taxonomy): domain Bacteria; phylum Desulfobacterota; class Desulfobacteria; order Desulfobacterales; family JARGFK01; genus JARGFK01. Next base: position 8,031 of record JBFLWU010000081.1, read on the forward strand.
TGGGTTTAGGTGGAATCTGGTGAATCAGCAGCAGCCACTTTTTCTGAACATCGGTTGTCATACGTCCTCAATATCAATTGTTACTAAAATAATGCATCATATGTTACATTTTGTCAAGGGTAATCGCTCTGAAAAGTTCGCTGAATTCCGCCGGGAGGACCTGTTTGCCGGGAGCGGCGGCATCTGCCCGCTATTGCGGCATGCATAATACGGTTTCGGGGAAAACAAGCGGTCAAGGTTTGCTGCGATAGCCGACCGGGAACAGTTCGGCGGGATCATGAAGATCGGTGAAGAGGTCAAAACAGGCAGGGAAGGGCTGGGTTTTTTGCCTTGGACGGCTTAACGTCCGGCGTCCGGTGAAAGGGTGTGAGGCCATCGAAAGGCTTTGAAATACTAAAAACCGGCTTCCGAATTCCTGTCCGTGCGCTGAAAAAACGACCGTGGAACAGGGCGGCGATGATTCATCACCCCTTTGCCTCATCCAGTACGTTACGGATAGAAATCACAAAATCATTCATGATCAGCGGTTTTTCGAGATATTTACGGATGCCGAGCGACGCGGCTTTCTCAGCGTTGATTCTCTCGCTGTAACCGCTGCAAAGTATGATCGGTATTTTCGGAGAGATGCCGAAAATCTCTTTTGCCAGCTTGTCTCCGGTCATTTTCGGCATGGTCATGTCCGTAATGATAAGGTCAAAACGGCCAGGATCGGATCGAAACAGCTCTAAGGCATCAACAGGGTTGTTAAATGCTTCGACCTGGTAGCCCTGTCTCTCCAGCCTCTTTTTTACCAGGTATAATAGGGACGCTTCATCGTCAATTAAAAGAATTTTTTCATTGCCGCCGGAGAAAGTCTTTGGGCGTTCAGCTTCCGGCTCCTGCTCGCCTTCAATTACAGGAAACAGTACTTCAAAGACGGATCCCTTCCCGAGCGCGCTCCTGACCGTGACAGCGCCATTGTGGGCCTTGACTATCCCCTGAACCACAGACAGGCCCAGCCCCGTTCCCTTTCCTTCTTCTTTGGTGGTAAAATAAGGGTCAAAAATCCGGTCGATATCCCCGGGGTCAATGCCATGGCCGGTATCACTCACGGACAGTTTCACATAGAGCCCCGGTTCCAGATCTAATTCGAAATCCTGCCTCGCGAACGCAACATTCTGGAGGTTCACGCTCATAATGCCGCCTTCATTCCGCATGGCATGGGCGGCGTTGGTGCATAGGTTTATCAGTACCTGACTTATTTGGGTCGAGTCCGACAGGATCATGTCAAATTCACATGTCATGTCCTGCCGGATTTCGATGTCTGCCGGAATAGACGCCCGCAGCATTTTGAGCGAGTCCTCTATGATGGGGCGAACCTTTGTCGGCTTGCGTTCAGTGGAGCCCTTGCGGGAAAAACTTAATATGTGCCGCACCACATCCTTTGCTCTCAAGGAGGCGGCTTGAATCTCTTTTAAATACTCCCGGGCCGGATTCCACTCTGGAATATCCCCCATGGCCAATTCCGTGTTGCCGATAACAATGGCAAGTATATTATTGAAATCATGAGCAATTCCTCCTGCAAGCGTTCCGATGGATTCCATTTTCTTGGCTTGCCGGAGTTCTTCCTCCATCTTTTTAAATGCGGTAATGTCCGTTGCGATTTGAATTCTGACCTGCCGCCCGTCTGTCCATTCAATCGCCCGGTCATAGTTTATATACCATTTCCCGGTGATCGGGTTTTTATCTTGCCAGGTGCAAACATCGGCGGGTTTCCCATTTTCGTCGATGAGCCGGTCATTGGTGCAGTGGCGGCACGGCCCGGATTCCCCCCGAAAGACGCGCCAACATATTTCACCGGTCATATCCCGCCCAAAGCTTTCAATCATGAATTTGTTCATGAAAAGAATTTCATGGGTTTCCATATCGGCCACGTAAACCGTCGCGTCGATGCTGTTCAGAACCTTAAGGAATCTTTCATGACTTGTTCGCAGCACTTCCTCGGAGCGCTTGCGCTCCGTGATGTCCAATGCAGTAAAGGTGACCCCGAATGAAAGGTCCTTCGGATTAAGCGGAGATGAACTCAACAAGACATAAATAATCTCTCCATCCTTGCGCTGGAAGCGCGTTTCGACGGCGCCTGTCCCGCTTTCACGGATCTTCCGATATTTTTCACTGCCGACGTATTCATAATCCTCACAAGTCGGGTAAAGAAATCGTGCGCTTTGCCCGATTAGCTCATCCTTGGAATAGCCAGTGATTTCGCAGAAGCGCTGGTTTACGTCCTGGAAAACCCGGTTGATCACAACCCCGATGCCTATCGGTGCGGCCCGGAAGATGCTTTTCATCTTTCTTTCGCTTTCGCGCAAAACGAGTTCGGCTTTTTCCCGTTCGGATTCTGCATGCTCAAGTTCCCGAATCCGTTGCTCTAATTCTTCATAGGTTGGTTTTCTTTGCACGTCCATTACCAATTCTTCGTAAGAGAAAGTTTACTTGTACCATAGTAAAATGTTGACAGCGCCTAAGATACAGAAGTTGACCATCACAAATCAAGATCATTCAGACTGGAACCGGCATATATCCGCCTTGAGGGTTTCCACCGAAAACATATTGATGGGCAGCAGGATACTTAAAGTTGACAGAAGCAAGATCCAAAATGCCAACAGCCAGGGTAAACAGGGAAACCTTCCCCCTATAAAGCACTGTCCAACCGCTGGACCTTGAGCAGCGTTGGGAACAGACGCCAGCATGCGACTGTAACGAGGATCGATGCGAGGCCGCCGAAAACCACAGCAGGCACGACTCCGATCAGCGATGCCGTGGCACCGGCACGGAATTCGCCGATTTCGTTCGATGCGCCGGTGAAAATCGTGCTGACAGAGCTGACGCGCCCACGCATACTATCAGGTGTTGCAATTTGAATAAGGGTTTGGCGGATATAAACATTAACCATGTCTGCACCGCCGAGCGTTGCCATGGCGATCAGCGATATCAAGAACCATGAGGAAAGGCCGAAAGCCACAGTCGCCCCCCCGTATATAAACATGGAAAAAAAGAGCGTATACCCAACATTGCGGGCCATCGACACTTGGGTAAGCGCCAATGCAGTCACCACTCCTCCCGCGGCCATGGCACTGAGCAAGAGGCCGGCACCGGCGGGGCCGACCTGCAGAATGTCCTTGGCATATACCGGCAGCAGAGCTGTCACGCCGCCAAGAACGACCACGAACAGGTCAAGTGTTATGGCTCCCAAAATGATTTTCTTCTGGTAGACATAGGAGATCCCCGCAAACAGGCTTTTAAGGCTGATGGGTTCTTTACCGGTGCGGCCTGTGCGGGTGCGTATCATTGCTGTGATGGCAACAGCAATGATCAATACCGTCGCTGCGGTGGCATAGATGACTTCGGGTCCGGCAAGATAGAGCACGCCGCCGAGCGCCGGGCCCACGATTTGGGACACCTTTAAGGTGCTGGTATTCCAGGCAACGGCATTTGGAAATACCTCAAGCGCAACCAGATTCGGCACCAGTGAGTTGGCGGCCGGCTGATAAAAGGCCCGACCCGTTCCCATGAGCGCCATGATGACATATGCCGGCCAGACCTGTGCCGTATGGGAAAGAGTGAAAGCTAGAAACAACAACGCTGACAACATCATTACCGCATAACAAATCGATAGCACGAGCTTGCGGTCGAATAAATCTGCAATGTAGCCGGTAAAAAGTGCGAAGCCAAAGGCAGGCGCAAAGGTCGCCAGTCCGATATAGGCGAGATCCATCGGCTTGCCGGTACGGTCATAAATCTGGTAAGCGATCGCCACCCTCACCATCTGCATGACTGTTTCTGCGATAGTCTTGCCAAAGTAAAAAAAGCAAAAATCACGATGACGGAACGCCGCCATGCCGCTATATGAAGGTTTCGAAATGCGTCCTTTCATTGAAGATCCTCAGTTTCATTTTGCCCATAGAAAGTGTCATCCATTAAAGATTCAGTCAAGATAAAAACATATTAATCTGAATAAAATATGCTAAATTATCAGTATTGCTTGACGCTATAACCGAAAGATAAAATTTTTCGTTATAGATATTTATCTATAGCTGGGCCCTCATTTGAATTTATATATATTCAATAATATAAGCATATTATAAATATATGAGATATAAGATTATCTGTCAAATTAAATTTTTCTTGACATTGAGGCCTATAGAAAATAATAAAAATATTAATATGAATTTGTCGACAAATTAATATACTATATTGTAATAATATCAAGTGGCCTTCGGCCGTCAAAAACTTTTCTGTTACCAGCGCGGTTTTATCTTAAATTTCAATTGCAGGATTTCTATTTGCCGAATTTT
>JBFLWU010000082.1:0-11293 GCA_040757625.1 Thermodesulfobacteriota bacterium
ATGTGTCTGTTCCCGCTATTCATCCCGGTGCCCACTCAGCTTTTCGTTCCGGAGGAGGTATGCCAGTTAAAATAAATATGATAGACGGTGGTATGGGTATTGAGTTTATTTCTTCGGGCGTTGTAACAGGAAAGGAAATAATAGAGGCCAATAAAAAGATATATACTCGAGAGTATTTAGAACGGCTAAAATATAAAATCATCGACAGGTCGGAATGCACTGAATATCAAGTTACGACTAAAGAAATGAGGATCATAGCCGATCAGGATATAGAGGCATCAAAAATTAATAAGCATATAACAATCCTGCTCATATCCCCTACTGTTTTGCAATATGGTATGACAAGAATGTGGCAGGTGCTTTCAGAAGAAACAGGGTTTGAGTCAATAATTTTTAAGGACAGACCGAGTGCAAATGAATATATAAATAAAAAGTTCAAGGCCATTCCCAATGAAACCTGAAAAGGGGCAGGCATTTGTCTCGGAACCCATCCAACCCGATACCAAAGCAGCGGACACGGCTGCGATGGCGGCGGGAGAGCCGGGGCTACCCCGGAAGTTTATCTGGCGGGGCGAAACGCTGGGCATAGCCGCCGTGCTTCGTACGTGGCGCGAGACCGGGCCCTGCCGGCACGGCAGCGGGGAAATGTATGTACGCAAGCACTGGTTCGAGGTGGCAACAACATTGAACCAGACCGCGAAAATTTATTTTGAGCGACAGCTCCGGGGCCGCCGGCCGGCCAGCCGCTGGTGGCTGTTCAGCATTGAAGACGGAAAGAAATAGACCAGCCGATAGGGACTTTCTGCCGTTGCCGGAAGCGGCAAACAGCCTGATAGAGATGGCAATTGACAACCCTGCCCGCCTCTGATAATCGCAATCCTGCCAAGCTTTGCACACAATAATAATCTTCAACCAATCCACCCTTCCAAAGGGAATGATTGTCAACAACGGAGGAACCATGGATATTTTTTCCAGCGCCATCAAACGCAAGCTGGCCGACGGCGGGATTGTAATCGGCCTGAGCACCCGCATGCCAAGAGTGGACACCGCCCTGGTTGCCAAGACCTGCGGTTTCGACTGGCTGTTTATCGACATGGAGCACGGCACTTTCAGCGTCGACTCCGCCACCCAGCTCTCGGTCGCGGCAATCAGCCTGGGCGTTACGCCCATCGTGCGCGTGCCGGGCCATGAACACCATCATTCGACGCGGGTGCTCGACAACGGCGCCCAGGGAGTCATCGTTCCCCACGTCGACACCCCCGAGGCCGCCCAGCGCATCGCACAAAACCTCCGCTACCCGCCCATCGGGCATCGCTCGATTGCCAGCATGCAGCCGGTGGCATCTTACCAGAGCCTCTCCATGGGCGAGTTTACCCGGCAGATCAATGCGGAAACGATGGTGGTGGTCATGCTGGAATCTCCCGAAGCCATCGGCAACGCCGAAGCCATTGCCCGGATCGACGGCATCGACGTCCTGCTGATCGGCACCAACGACCTGTGCGCGGAGATGGGCCTGCACGGCCAGTTCGGGCATGCCCGCGTTGAAGAAGCCTATCGCGAAACGGTTGCGGCCTGCAGGAAACACGGCAAGGTTCCCGGCATGGCGGGCGTCTACGATCCCAAGCTGATGGAAAAGTACATCGGCATCGGGGCGCGTTTTATCCTCGGCGGCTCCGATCTTTCGTTTATCATGGCCGGGGCGCGTGAACGGCTCGCGTTTTTACGCGGAATCAAACGCTGAACCGATTTCAAAAAGAGGTGACGCCTTGGAAAAAAGAACGCTGGGAAAGACCGGTCTTGCGGTGACGGCCCTCGGGTTCGGCGCCCTGAGACTGCAGTATGTAACCGAGCACGATGCCGCTCAAATGCTGAACACCGTCCTTGATGGAGGCATCAACTTCATCGACACCGCACCCGATTACGGGCTGAGCGAAACCTTTATCGGCAAGGCGATCTCCCATCGCAGAAGCGAGTTTTATCTGGCCACCAAGTGTGGATGCAACATAGATGCCGCCGGCAAGCAATTAGTGCCGGCGCATATTTGGACACGGAGGCATCTGCTGACGAATCTTGAAAACAGCCTGAGGCTGCTAAAGACCGATTATGTCGATGTATGGCAACTTCACAGCATACGACCCGAAGACCTTGCCGGCGGAAAGAACGACGAGGTCATCCAGACGATGATCGACATGAAACAGCAGGGCAAGGTCCGCTTCATCGGAGTCAGTTTGCGAAATGGAAAGCCTTACAATGAACTTTATCCCGCCGCCTATGCTTTCATGCATGCCCCAAATTTCATTGCCTGGGATATATGCGACGTCATGCAGATCGTTTACGGCGGACTGGTGCGTTTGAACGAGACGGTCATCACCCAGGCCGCCCAAAAGGGGATCGGCACCATCATCAGGGGCACCGTTAGAAAATACAGGGAAAACTATGATGCCCTATTCGCAAAAGCCGCGCTCGGCGAGCTGTGCGGGAAAGATGAATCAAGAGACGGCTTTCTGATCAGGTTCGCGCTGGCCCATCCGGATATCAGCACGATCATAGTCGGCACCCAGAATCCCGAACATCTGAGAACCAACCTGCAGGTGGCCCAAAAAGGCGCTCTGCCCGCCGACATCTATCAAGAGGCCAAACGGCGCCTTGGTGACATCGGCATCGGACCGGACAAGTAGGCTGCATCTCTGGAAACTCGAAACATCGAGCGATCCTCGCCCCATCGACACGGAATTCAAAGATGCAAAGGAGGCGGTTGATATTTGTGCAGGGGTGGCGCAAACCATGCCGTCCCCTGGCACGTTTTTAGCGCTTCCCCCTGTAGTTTGAATTAGAGCGCAAGAAACGGATATCATTTTCAGCATTCCTGCCGTACACCAGGTGTGAATTCAACACATCCGAAGGCTGATATGCGTACTTCTGCTATTCAAGCACGGGAATGGTTAGAATGGTTTCTTTTAACGCATATGACTATCCGGAAAGTTCGGGCAAGGTGTTTGGCCGCGGTTGAGTCAGCGTGTGTTGTGTAAATAACCGCATCAAATAATTTAATTCCCTACTCGAGAGCCACTTAATGAAAACCGAAATATTCGCCTCCGAATCAAGCCGCTGGCAAGCAGTTATTCAGCGCAATCCCCTGGCTGAAGGCAAATTTGTATACGGGGTGGTTTCTACCGGCATCTATTGCCGCCCAACGTGTTCTTCGCGCAAACCGAATCAAGCAAACGTGCGTTTTTTTGATAATTGGCAAACGGCGGGAAAAGCCGGTTTTAGACCGTGTAAACGCTGCGCCCCTCAAGCGCCTGCCGCTCCGAATCCGGCTGTTGATCTCGTCGTTCGTGCATGCAGAATAATTGAAGAATCGGAACAAGCGCCGTCATTAAATCAGCTTGCCGATGCGGTAGGATTAAGCGCCTGTCATTTCCAGCGCCTATTCAAAAAAACGGTGGGTGTCACTCCCAAGCATTACGCAATGGAGAAGCGGCTGACCCGTATCCGCGTCAATCTGCGGCAAAATACAACCGTCACAGATGCCATTTATAAAGCGGGGTATGAGTCAAGCAGCCGTTTCTACGAAACAGCGACAAAATCATTGGGGATGACGCCTTCGGAATATCAAAAGGGCGGAAAAGGCAAATCCATCCGTTATGCCGTTTTTCAATTCTATCTGGGATGGGTCCTGATTGCCGTAACCGAACAAGGTGTGTGCAAAATTGATTTTGGAAATACTCCCGAAATATTGCATACGAAGTTGAGGGCCGATTTCCCGGAGGCGAAATTACAGGTCGGTGATCCGGCATTCAAATCAACGCTTTCCCAAATTCTGCCATTTTTGGAAGCGCCGGAACACGGGTTAACGCTTCCGCTTGATATTCAGGGCACAGCATTCCAGCGGCAAGTTTGGGCCGCCCTGCAAACGATTCCGGCCGGATCAACCGCAACCTATGCAGAAATAGCCAAACGCATCGGCAGGCCAAAGGCCGCCCGGGCTGTGGCGCAAGCCTGTGCCGCAAACAAAATTGCAGTCGCTATCCCGTGTCATCGCGTGGTGCGCAGCGACGGTGATTTAGGCGGTTATCGCTGGGGAATCGAACGCAAGCAAGCTATCCTAGAAAGAGAATCGTGCGCTCCACCATGCAGAGGGGCAACAGCGTTGATCTGACAGCCCCTTTGGCGATTGCAGTTTCAAGGCTGAGTCTGGCTCATTAAGTCATCAAAACCGTTTCAGCAAAAAAAGCCCCGCTCTCTCGAGCGGGGCTTTTTAAGTTGTTACACTTAAATCTTAAATGTCCAGCCAGGAATCGGAATACAGGGTTTTACCCAGGATGACGTTGACCGTCTTGACGTAATCCTGCATTTCCTTGGTCAGGCTCCCCATGTCCGGTTCATTGCCGTCCATGACGTTATGGATCAATTCAACGATATCCGGCCGTTTTCCCTTGGCAATGGCGATGAGGCCGTCGTCGCGCGGATCGGCAATCACCGAGTACATGCCCTTTCTTTCCAGCATGACCATGTAAGTCTGGTTGAGAATGGGACGCAGGTGATCCGGCGGCCCGTTGGAGATGTTGGACAGCCCGCAGGTGCTTTTGGCCCCCGGGGCCATGTCCTGCAGCATTCCCTGGAACTCCATCAGGCTGATGAGCTGGGGCTGCTGGATGTTGACCGGCGTGACGATCCCGTCCACCCAGATCTTCTCGTTGGGAATGCCGGCTTCGTTGGCAGCATAGACGAGTTCCACGCACAGGGCGGCGCGTTCATTTTCATCCCGGGGCAGGCCTTCCGGGCCCCACATCAGTGCGATAAAATCGGCGCCGTGCTCGGCCGCCAGGGGAATCATCTTCTGGTAGCGCTCCGGCCGGCACATGATGGAATTGATCAGCGGCGGCAGCTTGCAGACTTTCAGGGCCGCGGCGATGGCATCGATATTGGACGTATCGAGCGCCAGCGGCACGTCATCCACGACTTCCTGAACGGCCTGAACCACCCAGGGCATCAGCTCATGACCGTCCTTCTTGGCCGGTCCCAGGTTGATGTCGATATAATCCATGCCCTTCTCCCGCTGGAAAAGGGCCTCCTCCTGGATCGGTTTGGGGTCGCGCTCCTTGAATGCCTTTCCGATCTTTCTCGATATCACGTTTAAACTTTCACCTATCAGTAACATATGCCCTCCCTTTTTGGTTATCTGGCCTTGAGGAACGCCGGAATATGGGCGGCTTCCCGCGGACCCACCGTAATCTTCCAGCCCGGCAGCTCCTCTTCCATATCACCGGCAATAGCGGCGGCATAACCGGGTATGATCAGTTCCTTGTGCTTGACCTTGTCCGCAATTCCGGATTTCTTCACGAACGCGCCCACATCGTCGCCGGAAAATTTTCCGGCCGCCCAGGCCGTCATGACCGACAGGCCTTCCGAATCCTTGATGAGCAGCCAGGAAGGAACCTTGCTGCCCTCGATTTCGCCGGAAACGATAAAGTAGGTCAGGGCAAAGTTGGTGGTCACCAGTACGGGTGAATTCTCATCCGGATTGCCGATTTCGTAAATGCCCTCGGTCACGGTCATGGGCCGCTGGGGGTCGGTAAAAATGTTGAGCCGTTCCAGCAGGAGCGGAAAGAGGTTCGCGCCGGTAAAGTCGGAAAGAATCACGATGCCGCCGTACTTGGCGATGAACATGGCGGCGATCACGGTTTCCATATCGCCGTTTGCGGCCATTTCACACGGGAATGTAATGGTGGGAAAGCCCAGGGCGCGGTTGCCGCTTTTCAGGGCCGCCCGCCGGATGGCGACCTGGTCCTCGAAAGCCTGCTTGATTTCCCGGGAGCCCGGATCCAGCACGATGTCTTTGAGGCCCATCCCGGTCAGTTTGGCGGTCAGGGCGATCAGCCCCTCCACCGAATCGGCCTTGACGGCCACGGGCAGATCGTTTTCCTTGGCCAGGGCGCCGACGGCGTCGGCGTTCTTGGCTGTAGCGGCATACAGCAGCGGCCGCTTGAATTTGGCCGCTTCGATGCCGGCCTTCATGACATCGATGTTGTCCGACATCAGGACCAGGTTAAACTCGGAGGTTTCGGCGATCAGTTTCGCTTTTTCGGCAAACGCCGCCTTGTCCCCGCCGGCATCTTTCAGGGCGATCAGCTCGGGACGCAGGTTGAGGCCCACGCGTTCAAATTGAAACGCGTTCCAGGTTTTCAGTTTGGATTTCAGGTCCGCCGCCGGCAGATCGGATGCAACCAGAGCGCCGATGGCGGTTTTATTGTAAAAGGTTTTCTCGTGCCGGTAGAGCACGGTTTCGCCGCCGACGGTAAAGGCCCTTACGCCCTTTCCCACGGCCACCGGGCGAATCGGCGGGGCCGAGGCTTCCGCCAGCTGCTCGCGCGCCTCGTCGGAAACGTACGGGCAGCTGCTGAGCTCGGCCTTGCCGGACGCCAGGTTCATGGCAAACGCCAGGCAGGTGGGTACGCCGCATTCCTTGCAGTTGGTTTTCGGCAGGAGTTTGAATATTTGAATTCCGGTTAAAGCCATTGTTGTCTCCTTCTGATTTAGAGCGTTAACGCAGATTGTTACGTTAATTGGATTGCCCGATTCAGCTTTTGCTGAACACGGATTCTCGCCGCGGCGGCGGGTAAACGGGATCTTTGTCCGTTCCCCGCCGCATGTCCGGCGATATTACGAAATGATCGGGTCCATGGAAAGGGCCGGATGCCCTTTCTCCTTGAGATAAGCCATAATCTCTTCCTCGGTGGTCCCGACGGTTTCATCGGCAATCATCTCATACAGGTTGGGAACTCCCAGTTCCGCGCCGCGTTTATCAATTCTGGCCTTGATCTCTTCCTTGAGCATCTTGGGCATCCACACCATCCGCAGGAGCCCGCCATCGCCCTTTATGAACTTGCCCTGGGTGATGTTGAACTTGGAATGGCCGACAAAGCCGGGCGATGACGCCCCGCCGCCCATGACGCCGGCCAGGGTGGTGAATTTCATGCCGCAGGGAGTATCTCCGGCATATTCCCGGTTGACCGTCATCACGCCGTTGCAGGCCGGCAGCATCGCCGCGATGCACTCGCAGCAGCCGCAGGTGGTCATGGGATCTTTGACCATGGAGTAAAAATTATAATGGGAGACGGCGCCGCGGGAGGCTTTATAGATAAACTCGTTGACGCCTTTCCACTGCCCCAGAACCGGGTCCAGACATTCGCCCTTCTGAATGGGCTGATTCGGTCCGGTGGGGTTGATTTCATAGGAAGCCTTGCAGTCCATCCAGTTGTAGGCGCCGCAAAGGCCGGTCCGTTCCGGGCTGACCGTACAGACATGGCTGGGGGCAAAGGACTGGCAGAGCGTGCAGGAATAATAGGTTTCCACGGCTTCGTCCGTCATTTTTTCCACCCGCTCATCCCTCTGCTTGTATTCCCCGCGGGCCCGTTTCGTCAGCTTGTCGACATCGGCCTTTTTGGTATAGAGGGTTACCTGGACCTTGTCCACGATCTTCTGGAAGTCCTGATGGAACTTGGCATGCAGGACCGTGCCGATATCCTTGAGTTTAAAACCCTTTTCAACGGCGCCCTTGCCCACGCGGATCCAGGCGATGTCCCGCTGGCCGATGTGCATGACCCCCTGAATGTAGTTGATCAGGTGGTGGATTTGGCGCTCCAGAATCGGTTCGAAATCCGCCTGGAACTCACGGCCGGCGATCTGGACGTAGATGCCCAGCGGGATGTTGTCGCCGGGTTTGACCTTGTCGAGATCGTCGCCGACGACCTCGACCTTGCCGTCTTCGATCTCGTTCATTTCAGCCATCTTGACCAGCTCGGTGCACTGGGTCTTGCCGCCGCCCATCTGGCATAGCAGGTCGGCCCCCCGGACGCGTTCGCCCTCATAGGCCGGGCCGAAGGCGCAGGGAATGTCGATGGTGGAGACCGTAACCTTGAGGCCGCGGACTTCAACGGAACGCTGCACGATTTCCTCATGGGGCACATTGGCCACCACGTGTTCATAGGTGCAGATGCCGGTGGGCAGAATTTCGGGAATGTCGGTGTCCGCCAGGGTCGGGAAACCCCAGCTGACGCACCCGGCCGCAGCCGCGCCCCATTCGGTGCCGACTTCCCCTAGGGCGTTGACGAATGCAAAGATCCGGTTTTTGTTGTACAGGAGCATCTTTTTGTAATCGCCCGGCTGAACCCCGCCGAAGGCCATGGCCGCGCGGTTGGCAAACCCGAGGGCGAAGATGGCCGACGAAATATACGGCCCGAAGGGAACGATGCGGGTATTCCAGCCGATCTGAACGCCGGCCTCGATCAACTGCTGGGCCACGCTGGTGTTATTGTGGCCGGCCGCCAGGAAGATGTAGAGGCTGCGCTTCTGGTAATCCTCCACGATCATTTTGGCGGTTTCCGGATCCGGGGCCGCGCCGACAATGGCGGCAAACCCGGGGGCCGAGCCGTCGACGAACTCAACGCCTCTCTTTCTGAAAACGGTATCGTCGGCTGCGCCCAGCCAGATTTTTCCGGCTTCGATGTCCGGATCTTCCGAATGCAGATAGAAATCCGGTTCGTTCAGGTAACGCAGGGCCTCGCGGATTTCAAAGGCAAACAGGGTCGCCATGCCGGCGTCCAGCAGGGGCCCCAGGTACGGTAGATGATTGACGTTCTTGACATGGGGCGGCAGGAGGCCCCGGGCAAAATCCAGCGGTTTTTTCATGTCCTCAAGGGTTTCGACCTTGATGCCGAGAAGTGAATAGATAACCGGCAGATAGTAGGCCGTGTTGGGAAATCCGACCTTGGTATCCGCATTATAGGTCTGCAGCGCTTTTTTGTATTCGCCTTCAACCTTTGATACGATATTGTAGCCACCTTGAATGGCTGCAAACGCGACTAATTTAGACATACCTTCCTCCTTCGTTGAGGATATTATCGAACCTCAGACTATTAGTAGAATCATCACCTGTAGCGATTACATGGCTTCCAGTTTCTGGCGATCGGCCATATCCATCAACACGCGTTCGCGGGCTTTGTCGATACCCAGGGCTTTGCGCTTCCTGTCGATATGGGCAATCATCTTATGGGCATGCTTGATCGGGTCCGCCTCGCAGTCCCACATGCCGCCGTAGATCTTTTCAAGTCCCTTGAACAGATAATCCTGGAACTCGGGTGCACCGGTAATGGGCATATGAACGCCGAAAATCGTATAGACGCCCGAGGACACAAAATACTGACCGATCGCGATCGCTTTTTCACTCATCCACTCCGGCGCGCTTCCGGCCGCCGGCAGATCGCAGATGTCCTTACCGAGTCCGCCGGCCTTGACCACTTCGGTGGCCGCCAGCAGAATGCGGGTATTGTCAACGCAGGAGCCTAGGTGCAGGACCGGCGGGATCCCGACCGTTTCGCACACCTCGGCCAGACCGGGCCCGCAGTAGACCGGCGCCGTCTCCGGCGTCAGAAGGCCGTGCATGCCGCAGGCGATGCCGGCGCAGCCGGTGGTCAGGACGATCACGTCGTTTTTAATCAGTTCCTTTATCAGCGTGATGTGGGTATTGTTGTGGGTCGTACGGGCGTTGTTGCAGCCCACCACCCCGGCGATCCCGCGGATGCGGCCGTTGATGATGTTGTCGTTGAGGGTATAGTAGCTGCCCCGGAACATGCCGCCCAGGTGATATTCAATCGATTCAACGCCGAACCCGGCGATCTGGGTGGACTTCTGGCGCGGAATCATGACTTCCGCCTTGCGGTTCTGGAAGTTGTCGATGGCCATTTTAACGATGCGCTTGGCATCTTCCATGGCGTGATGCTCGTCGAATTCGATGTGAATCACATTGTCCTGTTCCATCTTTGCCATGGGATGGGTGGTAATCAGCTTGGTGTGGAAGCACTTGGCGACGTTGGCCAGGTTCTGGAATACGCACTGAACATCCACCACCATGGCCTCGCAGGCGCCGGTAACGATAGCCAGCTCCTGCTGCAGGAAGGTGCCGGCCGGCGGCACGCCGTGGCGCTGCAGGATTTCGTTGCCGGTGCAGCAGATGCCGCCCAGCTGGATCCCCTTGGCGCCTTTTGACTTGGCATAGTCCACCATCTCTTTGGACTGAGCCGCGGCCACGATCATTTCCGAAAGAATCGGCTCATGGCCGTGGATGATGATATTGACGTGATCCTGCTTCATGATGCCGAGGTTGGCTTCGGACTGCAGGGGATAGGGTGTTCCGAACATGACATCCTGCAGGTCGGTTGCCATCATCGCGCCGCCCCACCCGTCGGCCAATGATGTGCGGGTGCACTGCTTGACGATGTTCTTGTAATCCTGATCGACGCCCATGTGGGTGCGGTGCATGATATCCACCACTTCCCGGTCGATGTTGCGGGGAAGCACCCCCAGCTTTTTCCATCTTTCGTAAAGGGGCTGCGGCGCCCGTTTCAAATAGAGCAGTTCGCCTTCGGGCTTGCCCCACTCATTGAGGGCTTTCTCGGCCACTTCCAGGGCGATTTCATCAATCGCGCGATCCGCCTCTTTGCCGTCGACTTCAACCGTCGTGGCCACACCAAAATGGGGCGCAATCGACAGCAGTTTCTGTTGATCCTTGATTTTATAATCTTCGGTTTCCTTGGTTGCCACCGACATAAAAACTTCGGCTACACTGCGGCCGTGGTCCGAATGCGCCGCCGTTCCGGCCGCCACCATCCGGGCAAAGTTGCGGGCCGCAATCGTATTGGCGGTGGCGCCGCAGAGCCCCTTGCGGTCGTCTCCCTCCTCAATTCCCGATTTGGGCAGGGGGAGACGGCAGGGTCCCATGGCACAGTTTTTACAACAGGTGCCCTGGATGCCGATGTTACAGGGTTTCATGCTCTCAGCCCGGTCGAATACCGTTTCAACGCCCAGGTCCTGGGCGCGCTGAATCATCTGCTGGGTTGCAATATCGATGGACGCCTTTACGGGATCGGCCTTTTTTGAGGCCTTTTCCGATTTGGCTTCCGCTGCTTTTTTTTCTTCTGCCATTAGAGGTTCCTCCTCATAATTATTATTCGGGCGATCATACCGCCGGGAGATCTTCCCGGTGTCGAAACGCTGTTGGTTGTTCCCTGTCGATCAAGCGGCTCTACGATGTATCCGCTGAAGTCTTTCCATCATTTTATCAAGCTGGGTTTTCTGGTCCGCAGCCGCACTCATTGCCGCGGCTTTTTCAGGCGCCGCTTTTTTCTTGCTAAGCCGCTCTTCGCGCTCTTTCTTGCGCATTTCCCGGATGGCGTCTTCCTCGGCCTCGCGCTTGGCGACTTCTGCGGCCTTGGCTTTGGCTTCCGCTTCG
>JBFLWU010000083.1:0-10774 GCA_040757625.1 Thermodesulfobacteriota bacterium
CGGCCTTTGGCTCTGCCTTGGGCGCAGCGGGTGCAGCCTTGGCCGGCGCCTTCTCCGGCGCGGCTTTGGCCGGGGCGGGTTTCTTGGCCTTTTCATCTTCGATGGTCAGGTCCGGTGCCGGGGCGAGCGCCGCCAGATCGATGTCCACATCGTCCAGCGCCTTCTTGATTCCCTTCACTTTTGTCGCCGCTCCGCCGGCAGTCATCAGATCGACAAACGCCTTGACCAGCCGGACGGCCTCGGGATGCCGCATCATCAGGATATCGGAACCGGCCAGCAGATAGGCGACCGCCCCCACCGCCTCCATCAAAATGCCGCGTTTTTCAGGATCGCCCAGGGTGGGCGCTTCTTTGGCGCCCTGTTTGGCCTCTTTGCATTTCCAGACTTCGTTGCCGAGGTTGTTGATGAGCGGCAGCTGCAGCTTGTCATCCCCTTGGGACAGCGCCGCCATCCGGATCCGCTCCATGACGGAATAGGAATATTCCATTCCGTAGCCCAGACCGCCGGTGGTGGGATCGATGAGCATGCGGTCCATGGGCATCCCCAGATTTTCCAGCAGGATATTGACCTGCTTGGCAAGGTTCACGTCAATGGGTGATGATGAAATCACGGTATGCCCGTACCCCATGGCGCTGGCGCCGATGCCCTTGTGGTTCTTGTCCTCCACCGGGCCCATGACCAGATTGGCCCCCTGACAGTCCTCGGATATCTGTTTCAATACTTCTTCATCTTTCTGAACATTGGCGATACCCCATATGATCAGCGGGACATCGATGGCCTTCAGAACTTTCTTGACGGTGGCGGACGCATCTTTCGCGCTTTTATTCTTGCCGTTGGGATCGGTGCTTTTGAGCTGGAGCACGATCATGTCCGCGCCGAATTCCTTGACGCATTTTTTTGCCCAGGCGGCCGGATCGGAAAGAACATCCTTAAACGGCGCCGTCGCCGATTCGGGCCACTCGTCCGGTTCCATATCCCAGACTTCCATGGCGATTTTCGGCTTGTTGGGCATTTTTCCTTCAAACGTATAAAACGGAAAGCACGTTTCTCCACCGACGGTAACGGCATTTTTCCCTTTTCCCAGGGATATTTCCTTTATCCCGCCGGTATAAGATTCTTTATAAATTTCAAAGCCCAATGTTACCTCCTTTAAAGTAATGTGGTTATCGAGGTGGTATCAATTTAACCTAGTGTGTTTCCCGGAAAGGCGCCCTGCCCTCCCTGGCCGCAATGAATCTCAGCCCCCCTTTCTATTAGGATATTTAATTTAAAAGTTGTATCTACATCGGTAGATATAAAGTCTGAAAGCCGGCCGGCAGCCGCCGACCCCTTATTCCTGTCGCCGGCTGCCGGTTCATTATTAATATAAATAAATTCAAACTGTTATGGTTTTTAAGCAGACTGGTTTTACCTTCTTTCCCCTTGTAAGATGCCAAGGGATACTTTTATATTGAGACAATTGATTTGTCAACGGCTATTTTGTAGCTATAAAATAACCGAAACCGCTTTCCCCGCTGCACCCGCCTGTTCAACCCCGTGTCTCTCATTTGACCTGATTTGCCTTGGCCTTGCGCGCCTCCTGGCGGGCTTTCAATTTGGGAAATTTTCCCGTGTCCGTGTGGGGCAGAAACAGGGCCGCAACGTAATTGTCCATATAGGAGGCGGTCTCCGAGAGCTCAAAGTTGGTCATCTTGCGGGTCACTTCCACCACGTCCTTGCGGATGCGATTGGTCAGGGAACTCATGCGGGCTCCCAGCAGGGAACCGTTGCCGATATAGATGACCTTGCCCGGGTCCATTTCCGGCAGCAGCCCGATAATCATGGCTTTTTCCAGGTCCACATAACTGCCGAAACCGCCGGCCAGAATAACCCGGTCCAGGTCATTTATCGTCAGCCCCACCTCCTCGAGCAGGGTCATGAATCCGCTGTACATCGCCCCCTTGGCGCGAATGAGGTTGTCGATATCCGGTTCGGTCAGGACCACATCCCGGTCGATCTGGGTTTCGTCTTTCCAGGCCAGGACGTACTCATAGATGCCGTCGCTTTTGCGAATCCGCGGAGTCCCCAGGTCCCGGTTGAATTTTCCCAGGCTGTCGATGATGCCCATTTCAAACATGGTGGCTACGGCGGTGATCAGGCCGGAACCGCAGATACCTTTGGGCCTGACATTGCCGATGGTGATGTTCATGGGCTCCAGGGTCAGGGGGTCGATGGAAAAATCCTCGATTGCCCCTTTGGCGGCCCGCATGCCCAGCTTGATGCCGCCGCCCTCGAACGCCGGTCCGGCCGAACAGGCCGCGCAGGCCAGCCATTCCTTGTTGCCGATCACGATTTCGGCATTGGTGCCGATGTCCATATACAGCGTCAGTTCGTCGGTTCGATACACGCCCGAACCCATGATGCCGGCAACAATGTCGCCGCCCACATAGCTGGAGACCGCCGGATATACCAGCGCGGTCACATGATCGCCCAGGGCCATTCCCAGGTCCGCCGCCTTGATCGGCGGATACAGCGTCGCCGCCGGCACGTAGGGCGCCCGCCGGATGCTGCGGGGATCGATCTTGAGCATCAGCTGGGTCATGGTGGTGTTGCCGGCCAGGGTGATGGTGGAAATTTCATCCGGGTCGACCCCGGCCTTTTTGATAATCCTGCCGATAACCTTGTTGATGGTGGCCAGCACCACCTCGTTCAGTTTTTCCAGGCCGCCCGGCTTTTCGGCATAGACAATCCGGCTGATAACGTCCTCCCCGTAGCTGATTTGCCCGTTAAAGTCGCCATATTCGCTCAGGACCCGGCCGGTTTTTAGGTCCAGCATCTGCCCGTAAATGGTGGTGGTGCCGATATCCATGGCAATGGCGCAATTTCGATCGGTGGTGTCGCCCGGCTGGACATTGATGATCCGGGTCTTGCTCCCCTCCTGCACCGGACGCGCCAGGGTGGCCGTGACTTTAAATTGGTTCTGGCGCAGGATGCGGGGTATTTTTCGAATAACGGAAATATCGACTTCCAGGCGATGTTCATCGTGTTTAAGCTTTAAATAGCTGACCAGGCGGGTTACGTCGGGAAGGTTGTCCTGGGCCGTCGGGGCCGGGAGCTCCATGTAAATTTTTTCCACCGGGGGAACAAAAAGACCTTTTTCCTTTAAATCGTCAAGATTAATTTCCTTGATACGGGCGGTCAGGCGGGGGGTGCGCTGGGCGTTGAGCACCTCGGCATCCACCGCCGACTCAATCGGAACTCGAACCGTCAGGTCGCTCTTAACTCTCGCCAGGCATGCCTGACGGTAGCCTTTTTTGACGTCTTCCGGGCTGAGTTTTTCGGTAATGCCGCCGGACACCTCGCCCGCCTCGATGATCACGCGGCATTTTCCGCAGACGCCTTCCCCGCCGCAGGATGCATTCACATGAACACCGGCGTCCATGGCCGCCCGGATCAGGCTGGCGCCTTCCGCGACCTTGATTTCCCTTTTATGGGGGAGAAACATAACCTTGTGCATAAAATTTGATTTTCCTTGCAAGTAAATTTAAACGCCATGCAAAATGGTTCGAATTTCGATGGCTGAGTTAAAAGCTCTGAGTTCAAGGCGCGCAAATCTCGTGTGATGAGGCGTACCAAGTGTACGCCGCAATCACAACGAGATGAAGCGCAACACAGAAATTGAGTTTTTTACTTTGCCATCAAGTTTTATTGAGTTCTTCAAACCTACAGCTCAACACCAGCGTCTCTCCTTCAAAAACCGTCTTGACACTGTAAGGCAGCGTTTTAAACAGTTCGATCATCGCCCGGTTCTGGGGCGAAGTATAGGCGAAAAGCCCGCCGATGCCGTTCTCCCGGGCCGTCTCCGACAGTTTTTTCATCAGAACCCTGCCGAGGCCTTTTCCCTGAAAATCGCGGGTGACCGAAAATGCGATTTCCGCCATGTTTTTAGCCGGCTCCAGCAGATATTCGCCGATGGCGACCACCCGCTCAAAACCGATTTCGCCGAGGACCGCCACAAGGGTCAGGTTCTGAACATAGTCGATCTGGGAAATCACTTCGGCCTCATCATGCAGAAAGCTGGAGCGCTCGTGAAAAAATCTGGCGACGACGTCATCCTTGGCCAGATTGTAAAAATGTTCCTGAATGCGCCGTTCATCATCGGGCTTGGCCGGACGGATCGTCACCTCTTCCCGGTCGATCTGGAGGCTCTCTTCCAGTTTGACCGGATAAACCCCGTGAATGGAATCTTTCAAGGTGCGTTCTGCGCCCAGCAGCCCCATCTTCTTGGCTTCATAAAACAGCTCGTCCCGGAACGACGGGTGTGCGATGCTGATCATGGCCAGGGCCCGCTCCTGCAGGCTCTTGCCGAACAGGTTCACAGCGCCGTATTCCGAAACCACGTACTGGACATCTCCGCGGGGAATGACCACGGCCGTATCCCTGAGCAGCGGAACGATCCGGCTGCGCTTACCCTTCATGGATGTGGAGGCGATCATCAGAATCGACTTGCCGCCTTCGGACTGGGCCGAGCCCCGGATAAAATCGAGCATGCCGGTAACCCCTGAAAAATAATTAAACGGCAGGGCATCGGCCGCCACCTGACCGGTCAGGTCCATTTCCATGGCGACGTTCAGGGAGACCATTTTGTTGTGGCGGGAGATAATGTTCGGGTCATTGACATAATCCGACGGGTGACATTCGATGCCGGGGTTGTCGTTCATGAATTCGTAAAGACTCTGGCTGCCGATGGCGCTGCTGGCCACCAGTTTTCCTTCATTGAATCCCTTTTTGCGGTTGGTGATCACTCCCCGGGAAAACAGGTGCATGATATCATCGGTCAAGTACTGGGTATGAATGCCCAGATCGTTCTTGTTCGAAAGCGCCAGCAGGGTCGCCTGGGGGGTGGTGCCCAGACTGATCTGGATGGTGGAGCCGTCGTCGATGAGCCGGGGAATGTGATTGGCGATCAGGTTGGCGGATTCCGACTCCGGCGCCACGCCGAGTGTCAGGATTTCCTCCTCATGCTCCACGATGACATCCACATCGTTGACATGGATAAAGCTGCGGCCCATGACGCGGGGCATGCGGGGATTGACCTGGGCGATGACCCGGTCGGCCGACAGGGCCGCCGACAAGGTGATGTCCACCGACACCCCCAGGCTCATCCATCCGAAATCATCGGGCGGCGACACTTGGATCAGGGCTGCATGAATGGGGAGCTGCCGGGTTTTAAACAGCCGCGGCACCGCCGACAGGTTGATGGGGGTGATAAACCGCATGTTCCGGGCCAGGCCCTTGGGCTTGGCGGACCCCAGATAGAAAGAGCGGATATTGAGGTTGTGATCTTTGGTTTTGTTCGCGATCAGGGTCAGGGGGGTGCTCTCAAGGGCCAGCAGGCGCACGACCTCCACATCGGTCAATTCCCCGGAAGCTTCGGCAAATTCCCTCACCAGGGCCTGAGGAACACCGCAGGACGAGCCGATAAAGACCCTTTGCCCCGGTTTGATCAGTCGAATGGCATCCCGGATCGTGCGTTTTTTTTGAACATAATTATCCGCCCAGTAGGTCGTGACCGCCATTCTGATCCCCTAAAATTCCGGAAATTTAGTTGCCAGTTTTTAAAATTTTTAAACTAACCTAACTATATCCGAATATCAAGAGGAACCTAAAAAAACTGCTTGCTTTCATGCTTGACCTTATAACCGCTTTTCCCTATACTTTTAAAAACAAATTCGAACCGTTCAGGTTATTTCACCTCTTCCGGCCGCATCCAAAGTGAATATCACCTATGGACACGTTGAATCTAATGATATCACAACTTTCAGCCAGCGGGCTTCCATGGATCCTCTCGGGACTCATTGCCGTGGGGATATTCCTCCTCGCACTGATTCTTTTCAAACGCAGCATGACCGGCATTGGCGTTCAGATGAAAGACAGTTTTTCACTGCTGGAAAACCGGCTGGATCACGGCGAACGGATCGTCAAAGATGAAATTTCGCGCAACCGCGAAGAAACCGCCCTCGGCGCCATGCGCGCGCGGGAAGAGCTCGGGCAATCCCTGCGAAACACCGCCGACTCGCTTTTGAAAAGAATCAGTGAATCGGCCGGCATGCAGAAAGATCAGCTTGATTCCTTTGCCCGGCAGCTGGCTGATATGACGCGGCTGAACGAAGCCAAGCTGGAAAACATGCGTCAAACGGTGGCAGAGCAGCTGCGCACCCTGCAGGAGGACAACAGCCGCAAGCTGGAGCAGATGCGGGCGGTTGTCGATGAAAAGCTCCAGAGCACCCTGGAAAAAAGACTGGGGGAATCCTTCAAGCAGGTCAGCGAACGCCTGGAACAGGTTTACACGGGCCTGGGAGAAATGCGCAGCCTGGCCACCGGGGTGGGCGACCTTAAAAAGGTTTTGACCAACGTCAAGACCCGCGGCACCTGGGGCGAAATCCAGCTCGGCAATATCCTGGAGCAGATCCTGACGCCGGAACAGTACGACATGAACGTGGCGACTAAAAAGAACAGCAGCGAGCGGGTCGAGTTTGCGATCCGCCTGCCCGGACCGAACAGCGACCGGGACCGGGTGGTCTGGCTGCCCATCGATTCCAAATTTCCCCAGGAAGACTACCAGCGCCTGCTCGATGCCCAGGAAGCCGCCGACAAGGAACTGGCTGAAAAATCCATTAAAAGTCTGGAAATACGGATTAAGACCGAAGCCAGGGATATCAAGGAAAAATACATCGATCCTCCCAACACAACGGATTTCGGCATCATGTTCCTGCCGGTGGAAGGGCTCTATGCCGAAGTCTTGCGCCGGCCGGGACTCTGCGATTCCCTGCAGCGCGACCATCGCATCGTGGTAACCGGCCCCACCACCCTGGCCGCGCTGCTCAACAGCCTGCAGATGGGTTTTCGCACCCTGGCCATTGAAAAACGCTCCAGCGAGGTCTGGGAGCTCCTGGGAATGGTTAAAACCGAATTCGGCAAATTCGGCGTGGTGTTATCCAAAACCAAAGAGAAACTGCAGCAGGCCAGTAAAACCATCGAACAGGCGGAAGTGCGCACCCGCGCCATTGAGCGCAAGCTGAAAAAGGTTCAGGAGGTCCCCCTTGCGGACGACACCCTGCTGATCGAGGAGGACGCGAACGAGGATATGTAATCATGCGACGCAAGAAGGGCTGGCCTTGGTTTTTCCCAGATGAGATTTGTTATTAAAATTCCAAATATCAAAATCCAAGTAACAACTAAATTCCAATGACCCAAATTTATAAAGCCGGACAATATTTCGTCTTGAAACGCTTTGCTCATTGAACATTGGGATTTGAGATTTGTTTGTAATTTGATCTTTGGAATTTATATTTTTTCAGGATAATCCGCGGCAAAGCAATTCATTCAGGCCTGGCCATAGGGCCGTGTTTTTATAATGGAATAAAATCACATGACCAAACCCATCTATCTCGACTACAATGCCACCACCCCCCACGATCCCGAAGTCATCGCCGCCATGCGCCCCTTTCTGGAAACGGAATTCGGCAACCCTTCCAGTACGCACCCGTATGGCATCATTGCTAAAAAAGCCGTGGAAACCGCCCGCGGCCAGGTGGCCGCCCTGCTGGACTGCCGGTCCCGGGAGGTGATTTTTACCAGCGGGGGAACCGAATCCATCAATCACGCCATCAGCGGGACCGCCCGCGCTCTTTGCGGCAAAGGCAATCATATCATTACCTCCCAGGTCGAGCACCCGGCCGTTCTGGAAACCTGCCGCCGCCTGGAACGGGACGGCTTTAAAACCACTTGTCTGCCGGTGGATGGATATGGAATCGTTTATGCGGACGATGTTGAGGCCGCCATCCGGCCCGGGACCGTTCTGATTACCATCATGCATGCCAACAACGAGGTCGGCAGCATCCAGCCCATCCGAGAGATTGCCGCGATTGCCCGCGCCCGGGGCATAGCTTTCCATGTGGATGCGGCCCAGTCGGTGGGAAAAATTCCGGTTAAGGTAAACGATCTCGGCGTTGACCTCCTATCCGTGGCCGGTCACAAGCTCTATGCTCCAAAGGGGATCGGCGCGCTCTTTATCCGCCAAGGCATTGATCTTGAAAAGCTGGTCCACGGCGCCGGTCAGGAAATGGGAAAGCGGGCCGGAACCGAGAATGTGATGGAAATAGTAGGTCTGGGAAAAGCCTGCGAAATCATCCACCGGTCATTTGCCGCCGGCGCCGAACACATGCGGGAGATGCGGGAGTTGCTCTTTGCCGAACTTAAAAAAGAACTCCCCCCTATCCGCGTAAACGGACACCCGGATTTGCGCCTCCCCAACACCCTGAGCGTCTCTTTTAAAAATCTGGAGGCCAATCGCATTTTAGAAGAAATCGGGCTCCAGGTTGCGGTGTCCGCCGGGGCCGCCTGCCACTCCGGAAAGGTGGAGGTTTCCCATGTATTGCAGGCCATGAACGTGCCCGCCGAGTGGGCCCGGGGAACCATCCGTTTCAGCACCGGCCGCATGACCACTCCCGCGGAAATCCGCCGGGCCGTCGGGATCATCGTGAACGGGATCCGGCGATTAACAAAATGAATCTGGGCTCTTCCGTAGTTCAAAAAAACGACATGTGTTTTCTACAGTACCCACCGCCACCTCCTCTAAGGGCCTCGCTTTAACACGACTCAGCGCTACCAGTGTATCGATCAGGCGGGCAGGTTCGGAAGTTATACCCTGGTATTCGACGGGTGAATCGGTTTCCGCCAGAATGCGTTCCAGCGGCGCTTGTTTAACGGCGGCCTGGTGAAAGCGGCTGTAGACAAGGGCCGGTGTCGCCGATATGTAATAGCCTTTCTGAATAATGCGTTCTAAAATCTCCAGGGGCCCGCTGTACCAGTGAAAAACGGCCCGCTTAATCCCCGCCGAAGCGACCATTTCAAAACATCTTTCATAAGAAAACCGGGAATGGACGATAACCGGTTTTTGCGTTTCGGCGGCGATCATTAAAACCTTTTCGAAAACTTCCTGCTGCAATTTCTTTTTCACCTTGACCTTATAATCCAGGCCCACTTCGCCCAGGGCCACGCAAGCCCGTATGTTGTTCTGAATAAACGCCAGGGTTTCATCAACAGCTTCCGGGACAATCATCCAGGGGTGATAGCCGACGGCCGGAAGGACGGTTTGCGGATACCGTGCCGCCAGATCGAGGGTTTCCCGATCGGATTTGAGATCCATGCCCACCGCCACGATTCGGGTAACCCCGGCCGAATGGGCCGCCTGGATGGCCCGGTCGGCATGATCAACGGCATTCAGATGGGCATGGGCATCAATCAGCGCGGTACCGATAACAGAATTCCCTGTCATAAATTTTCTTCCTCCGCCCTTTCTGAAAAACTTCTTTTGCGGTTTTACGCTTGTACCCGTTTTGTTCAGCAGTTTTTTAGACGCTATTTTCGATCCTTGCGCCACGGATCTAAAATTGCTATATTTTTTCAATGAAATTCATTGCCGTCCTGTTGATTATCATCGCACTCTTATACATCATCAGCCCTTATGATTTTATTCCGGATTTCTTTCCTGTAACAGGCTGGTTCGATGACGCCTTCCTGCTGGGCATACTGCTATATTACCTGAAATTCCGGCGGCTCCCCGGATTTCTAGCCTGGCTCATGCGCTTTGGAACCCGTTCGAATCCCCGGAACCGCGCCCAAACAGCCGGTCATTCCGATACGAAAAACAACGGGCCTAAATCCGATGCCGGGGATCCTTATCAGATTCTCGGACTTAAATCCGGCGCCGGGCCGGACGAAATTCGCACCGCATACCGTCAAGCTGCCCAAGCTTATCACCCGGACAAGGTCGCTCATCTGGGCCCTGAACTCAGGGAACTGGCTCAGAAAAAGTTTGTCGAGATTCAACGAGCGTATGACGCTCTTATGGACAAGCGCAAATGAAATCAGCCTGTTTGTGGTTCAAAGACTTTGACCGACGTTCCTTCTTTCATCATTTATGATACTTTTTTTATACTTTTGATATTTTAATTGATTTTAGCAAAACAATCTATTATGAAAATAACGGCCTGAAAGACGTCAGCAGCCGGTTTCATTCCGATGGAGATTCCATTTGCCACGGTGGTACTCCAGAGTGTGGAACATTGAATCAACAATTAAGAAAGGAGACCCACATGGCGAACGGCACAGTCAAATGGTTCAACGAAAAAAAAGGGTATGGTTTTATCGCCCAGGAAGATGGTCCGGATGTTTTTGTTCATCATTCCGGAATAAACGGAACAGGATTCAAATCCCTCCGTGAAGGCGACAAAGTCACCTTTGATATTGAAAAAGGGCCAAAAGGACCGTCCGCGGTTAATGTTACTGTTGTTTAAGTCCGCAAACCAATTTTAAAGGGCACGTCTTAAAACGGAATAAGACGTGCCCTTTCCCTGCCGTCATTACCTATAAGCTCTTTGTAACTGCCGATAGGAATAATCTTCATCTATCAGCGTCAAGATATTCTTGTCCTTAGCGAGCCTCCCTGGCCAAACTGCATTATTTTAGCCCCCCTGACTATATTGCTTCTAATCAAATAACTTATTCACATTATTGAGTGTTATCGGCTTTAACGCCTTTTGTAATAAAATAGGCCTGAAAAATACCATCGTCAATTTTCACCGCCTAAAGTCATTGACCGGAATACTGTGGAATAGCCGGCGAATTGTTAGGCTTTACAGACAGATCCCGGCTACTTTTCCGGTCCGGTTTGTGCGAAGCCGTATAATTCGGCTTCGCTCAAAACGCTCCGCATCCATCCCGTTCGCCA
>JBFLWU010000084.1:0-9660 GCA_040757625.1 Thermodesulfobacteriota bacterium
ATGAGCGCCTGGGCGACGGGAATCTTTCCGGAGCATCTGACCGCTCTGTTTTTCTTCTTTTTTAGCATGCTGTTCTCGGTAGCTCCAGCCCATGTAATTTTTTCAGGATTCGGCACCACAACTTTCGGGCTGGTATTCGGCGGCCTGATAATAGGGGTTGGAATTACAATCACCGGTTTAGGAAACAGGATCGCCGGCAAGGTTGTTGCGTATCTGGACGGGAGCTATTTCAGGCTGATCGGCGGCCTGGTCGTCATGGGCATATTGTTTGCCTTTCTGATGCCGTCGCCCATCGGAAGAGTGCTGCTTCTGATACCGATTGCGCTTAAGATATCGAATTATTTCGGCTTTAAGAAGGGTTCGAACGGACATATCGGTGTCATCCTTGCGGTCATCATGGGCAGCGTTATCCCGGCATTTACAATCTTACCGGCAAACGGAGTCAATTTGATTCTTGCCGGAATGGCCGAAACCCAATTCCGCATATCCATATTATATGGGGATTACCTGTTTTTGACCTTTCCAGTCTTTGGCATATTAAAAGCAGTGTTGCTGATCGTTCTGATTCTGATGCTTTATCCGGACACACCGAAAAAAAATGAACGCGAAGAACTGATGGCAACCGGCCCCATATCTCAGAAAGAAGCGGTATTATCCATCATCGTCATTTTACTGCTGGCCCTGTGGATGACGGATTTTATTCACAAGGTCTCGCCGGCATGGGTCTCCCTGGGAGGGGCCATCCTCCTGCTTTTTCCTGGAATCCAAATCATCGGCAGCCGGGAATTCAATGAAAATATAAATTACGGTTCCCTTTTTTATCTGGCCGGCATTTTGGGCATCGGGGGGATGTTCAACTATTCGGGTTTGGGCGACGTACTGGCCAACCACCTGGTTGCCTCGCTGCCTTTCAGCGAAGGCAAACCGTTTTTGAATTATGTATTGCTCAGCCTGGTCTCTTCGCTTACGGGGACAGTGGCGACGCTGCCCGGTGTACCGGCGGTGATGACGCCTGTTGCAGACAGTCTGTCACAGGTTACCGGCCTACCTTTAAAGACTGTTTTAATGACCCAGGTATTGGGATTTTCGACGGTATTTTTCCCCTACCAGATACCGTCGATTGTGGTTGGAATACAAATGGCAGGTGAAAGAATGTCGGTATCGGTAAAGCTCTTTTTGCTCCTGGCGCTGACAACTTTTATTTTTCTGCTGCCCCTGAATTATCTTTGGTGGAAAGCCCTGGGTCTGTTATAATCGTGACGCCTTAACGTCGCTGCTAATCATGCAGCCGGGTTCAATATTATTTTATAAAATCAGGAGATCGAATGAATACAAACGCGCTTAAGGGTGTTATGGATATGCACCTGCATAGCCATCCCGATATTGCCCCCAGAAAGGCCGATGACATCGAACTTGCCAAAATGGCGTCTGACGCCGGAATGGGCGGATTCCTATTAAAAGCCCATATCGGGTCCAGCGTCGAACGTGCCTATTTGGTCCAGAAAATGTTCCCCGACATCCATGTCTTCGGCGGAATTGTTTTAAATTATCCCATCGGCGGTCTCAATCCCCATGCGGTCGAAGCGTTTGTGCGTTTAGGCGCCAAAGAAGTCTGGATGCCGTCCCTCTCGGCCCAGAACATGTTTTCCTATATGCATGCGCATTCAACCCAGGAAGATCAGATCGCCTTTCACAAAGCGCATGGCGGCAGCTCTGATGAATCGTCCAACACCGCTTTGCTTAGCAGCCCCAAGCCCTGGTCGAAAAACGGCCACGGCATATCGATTCTGGATGAGAAAGAAAAAATCCTTCCTGAAGTAAACGAGATATTGGAAATTATTTCAGCTGCCGACACGATCCTTGGCACAGGGCATCTGTCGATCAAAGAAACGAATGCGTTATTAAAGGCGGCCCTGGAGAAAGGCGCCAAACGTTTGCTTGTCACCCATCCCGAATACATGGCGGAAATGAGCATGGAAGATCAGCTATACTGGCGCCGAAAAGGAGTGTTTTTCGACCGTTGTTATTTTTTTACAAATCAGGGTTCCAAATCGATCGGGGGGGCAAAACCATTTAACATCCTGGTAAACAACATCCGTACCGTTGGGGTTGACTCAACGGTTCTGGGCACGGATGCCGGCCAGTTGAAAAATGATTTCCCGGTAGAGATAATGAAGGCCTATTTAACAAAATTGAGCGAAGCCGGCTTTACCGACAACGAAATCGAGCAGATGGCGGTTAAGACGCCTGCCGCCCTGCTGAACCTGCAATAGGAAATGTGATAGAAGTCATCTCAAAAAAGAATTGTACTCTAAATGACTGAGAGGGCAGACGGGAGGACATCTAAAATGCTCCCCGCCTCCTGAAATAATTATATTTTTTTGAGACAGCGTCTCGCTATTGATGGCCCAGGACCCTATGGGGTTTGTAGGGTATTTCCAGATATTTTTGCTCATCATCGCTCAGATCAAGAAGAAGAGCGGCTACCGCATCCTCCAGATGTTCCAGTGTCCGGATTCCCAAAACGGGAGCGGTTACGCCGGGTTTGTGAAGCAGCCAGGATAGGGCGATCTGGGTCGGCTTGACTTTTTTACGTTTTGCCAGCCTCATCACCCGTGCCAGCACTTCAAAATCTTCTTCCGAATAATACATCTCTTTGGCATGGGCATCGGTCTTTGCGCGCAGCGTTTCGCCCCCTTTATTACGACTTCGATTTCCCGCCAGAAATCCACGCGCCAGAGGGCTCCATGGGATAACGCCGATTCCTTCATTGCGGCACAACGGCAGCATTTCGCGTTCTTCCTCACGGTAAATGAGGTTGTAATGATTTTGCATGCTCACAAAGCGGCTCCAGCCATGTGAATCAGCGATATAGAGGGCTTTTGCAAATTGCCAGGCAAACATGCTGGACGCGCCGGTATATAGCACCTTGCCCATGCGTACCAGATCATTCAAAGCCTCCAGCGTTTCCTCTATGGGGGTGTGATAGTCCCAGCGATGGATCTGATACAAATCGACGTAATCGGTTCCAAGCCGTTTCAGGGACGCATCGATTTGTGAAAAGATGTGTTTGCGGGACAGTCCCCCCTGATTGGGAAAGTTTTTGATGGGGTAATAGACCTTGGTGGCGATTACAACTTCATCGCGTTTGGCAAAATCTTTCAGTGCCCGACCGACGATCTCCTCGCTTTGCCCGAAGGAATAGGCATTGGCCGTGTCAAAGGAATTGATGCCAAGTTCCAGTGATCGTTTAATGATACGGCGGGCTTCATCCTCCCCGACGACCCATCGCTTATCGCTTTTGGTGCCAAAGGTCAGGCATCCCAGCCAAATGCGGGAAACCTGCAGCCCTGTTCGGCCCAGATTCATGTACTGCATCTTATCTTCCTTAAAGTATCATGGCGTCCAATTAAAGCGCCGGCATATGATCAGCCGGCGTGTGTGATTATCGCGTATTATGCTGCGATTTGAAAGCAGAGATAATGGTAACAAACCGGTTTTAAAGCACTCTGTCTTTTAAAAATCCGAACTCTGCTCTATATGAATCGACCCGAGCAGGATCAATGTCCGCAGAAACAATCTCTTCATTCTCTCCGCCCTCAACAATGATCCGGCCCGATGGATCCACGATCATGCTGTGACCGGCATAGCGTTTATCCCTGTTTACACCCGCACAATTGCAGGATATCAGATAGGCGAGGTTTTCATGGGCGCGCGCTCTGTTAAAAAGCCGCCAGGCTTCCAGGCGTGTATGAGGCCAGGCGGAAGGAATCAGGAAAAATTTGGCACCCTGTACCAGCATTTGCCGGTAGAGTTCGGGAAACCGCAGATCGTAGCAGGTTGAAAATCCACTGGCCCCCCAGGGTGTGTCGGCTACGACCACCTTGTTCCCGGGGGTCAGAATTTTATTTTCCTCGGACTGGTAACTGAACAGGTGGATTTTGCGATACCGGGCAATGATGTCGCCTTTGGGACCCAGCAGAAGGCAGGTATTAAACAGTTTATCACCTTCGCTTTCGACAAAGCTCCCCATTAAAATATGACAGTTTCGCTCACGGGCCTTTTCTTTGAACAATTTAACGGTTGGACCGTCTACGGGTTCGCTTTCCGGCCGATAGCGATCAAAAGACAAAAATCCGCAGGGCCATATCTCCGGCAGCAGAAAAAGATCACTCGCCGGCGCCTGGCCAAGCAGTCTAAGCACATAATCAATGCTTTGAGTCTTGGTCCTGTCGGCCATTTCGAGCTGAAGGCTGGTAACTCTCATGTTCTAATCTTTCTGATTGGTTGCGGGTTTATATGGAATCTGTTTTTTTCAGGCGTAAAAAATTTAGCCTCAGAACGCCTGTCATCATTAGAAGTCATTTCAAAACCCCGGATCAGGTCCGGGAGCAATGCGTAAGCCGATGGAAAAGCGCAGCATACACGGGAGGATGTGAGCATTTTAAAGAGGCTTGCAACGCAGCGACCATGCCCCAGATGAAATTTTGAGACAACCTCTAGTGATGCGTCCCGGAAATATCTGATGGAAGTCACGGCCATATTTTGGACTCGGCCGGCAAATAGAAATTGAAGCAGTTTCCGGGACACGCTACGATAAATTCCAGCAGCTTGCCTTGATCTTTATGAAACAGGGTTGTTTCTATTTAGGAACTCCAGCAATGCCGCGTTAAATACGCCGGCCTGCTCCACATTAACGAAATGGGCCGCATCTGAAATAACCTTTAGCTCTGAAGCGGCGATCCGACTGTGGATGAACTCCGCTGCCGACACCGGCGTGCCGGGATCATGCTCGCCCACGACAATCAATGTCCTGACGGAAATGCCGCGAATAGATTCTCTTTGGTCCATATGTTGGATGGCGTGGCAGCAGGCGCAAAATCCTTCTGCCGGAGTATTTACAATCGCCTGCCGGGACCTTTCAATCTCAGCCGGCAGGCGCTTTTGACCGGCTTTCGTAAACCAGCGGTCGATGAAGGCGTCCGCTAAAGCCCGCATCCCTTTTGCGCGGACGGTTTTGATGCGTTCATCCCACATTTCCCGCGGCGGCAGTTGGGCCGCCGTATCACAGAGCGTCAATGAAATCAAACGGTTGTTATGATGCGTCCCCAACATCTGGCCGACCATTCCGCCCATGGAAAGGCCGCAAAAATGGACTCTTTCCAAATCCAGCAAATCCATCAAACCAAGTGCATCGGCCGTAAGCATTTCCATTGAGTAGGGCCCCGGCGTCGCTGCGGACTGTCCGTGACCGCGGCTGTCATACCGCAGCGTTCGGTAGCCCGCCTGAACTAATGCGGGTATTTGCGCATCCCACATCTGAAGATTTGAAGCCAGTGAATTTGAAAACATGACGACGGTGCCCTGTTCCGGTCCGTCAAAACGGTAATGGAGCGTCGTCTTGTTTATTTTAGCCAAAGGCATGTGCGCCTCCTTCCCTTCTGGACATATAGACCCGGTCTAAAATTCGCTTAAAGCCTCCAATGGTTTAATCCTATAGGATAGTTCCAAACGGCGGCATAGCCTCTTATCAATCAACTCAGCTGAAAATTGCTCCCCAAAAACGAATTCCCCCGTAACCGTAGCCAGCGTTCCCGAAAAAACAATGATATTTCTCAGGGGTTCCTGAATCGATGAGCGCACAAACTCCATCAAACCCGCCGGGCTTAAAATCAAACCAAGCGGCCCCTCCTGGTAGAGCATCTGCTTTCCATCTTTGATTACATTACTGCGAAGCATCAGGTTGTCCCAATGCGCACTGACGTCCTTGAGCAGCCAGACATCTCTGCAGATGATATTGGGACAGATTTGTTTGGAACGCGGAATATCGACCTCTTCCAAGTGCCGGTCGGTATGATCGCTTCCCAGGCCGACATATATTTCATTTTCATTTTTTATCAAGAGAACGTATTCGACTTCTCCGGAGGTTTCGTGTCCGAAGACTTCTATTTCCGGCGCACAGGAAAGCAAATGACAAAATATCGGGATTAATATCGGCGTTGTCTTGGGGGCAGGAATCCCTTTTTGGGAAAGTTCATGGATGTGCCGGCGGACTTCATCCTGATTGCGGCCGACATAGCCGGCGTTGATCATCCGGTCATATTCAAAATCCAAAGTTTCTGTCCGATCTTTGCGATGCAGCCTCAGATTAATTTTCACCGTTTCAACCCTAATGTTATCAGTCCACAGTGCTGTCTGATATTCAAGTGGAGATCATTCTTAGATTGGCAAGCCGATACGGAAGTCTTTCTCAATCCATCCGGTGGCAGCCGCCGATGGCCGGCTGTTTATGGCCCAGGCCGGGAAGTTCCCACACCCCTGCGCCACCGGGATTCATGTCCGCACCGATATTCGCATCGATGAGATAGGGTTTATCCGCCCGGATCGCGTGCTCGATTGCCGCGCTCAATTCGGCCGCCGTCTCCGCGCGCACCCCTTCGACACCCGCAGAGCGGGCCATGGCGGCAAAGTCCGGATTATAGGGTTGGCCTGTCTCGGGATAGCGGAAGTCTGTAACCAGCTCACGCCCGCCAAGGTACCCCCGCTGCAGGCCCCGGATGGACGCGTATGAGTAATTGTTCCACACCACCCAGACCACCGGTATATTATACTCGACGGCCGTACCGAGCACACTCGCGTGCATGAAGAAAGCGCCGTCCCCGCATACTGAAATACAGGGTCGGTTCGGGGCGGCAAGTTTTGCCCCCAATACGCCTGCCACCCCGAAGCCCATGGGTCCGAAGCCCATCGAACCGATCAGGGAGTCGGGTCGCCTGGGATGGCAGAACTGGATGAGCCAGTTGTGATGGATGCCGATGTCGCTTACCAAGATCGCATCCTCCGGAAGCACCTTGTCGATCTCGTGCGCTGCCCGCTGGGGATTAATGGGGGTGGTGTCCGCCTGGAAACCGGGAGCGATGAATGTCTCCCATTGCTTGCGGTACGTGTCGATCGCCTGCAGCCAGTTTTTTCGGCTCACTGGAACTTCTTTTGGCAGCTTCCGTCCTTCGATCTCGGTCAGAATCTGGCGCAGGCAGGTTTGCACATCTGCCATGAGGCCCAGGGCCACCGGGTAGTTCCGGGCGATTTCATCCGGATCGATGTCCACATGGATGAGTTTTGTCGGCGGAATGTTGAACGAGTACCCTGGTAGCCAGCTGCTCGACGTTCGATCGTCGAAACGAACACCCAGCGCCAGGAGAACGTCCGCCTGGCGGGCGGCGTGGTTGGCCTGGTAAGTGCCGTTGCGCGCGATAAGTCCCAGTGCGAGGGGATGGTTTGAGTCGATCGCCCCCATTCCGCTGGAGGAGCAGGCAACCGGAATCTGAAGCCGCTCGGCCAGGGCAAGCAAATCACCCGCTGCTTTTCCGTACTTGACCCCCTGTCCCACCAGGATTACAGGCCGTTCAGCCTTTACCAGCATATCTACTGCCAGGCGTATCCCTTCGGGATCCGCACCGCAGCGGCAGGTGATGTTCGCATCCCACTCCGCCGCCTGGGGCATCTCCAGCTCGGTCTCCTCTTTGAAAATGTCGAAAGGAACATCGAGAACGACCGGCCCCGGCCGGCCGGTCACCATCATTTTCCACGCCTGCCGCACTGCCACCGGCACCATTTCCGCCCGGGTGGGTTGAAAGACACGCTTGCAATAGGCCCGCACCGTGGAAGGAAAATCCGCCTGATGAAACCGGTAGGTCTCCTGAAAAGCTCCCCGGTTAAACTGGTTGGTGGGAATGTTGCCCGTCACCGCCAGGAAGGGTACCGAATCAAGAAAAGAGTTTGCCAGGCAGATGGGCATGTTTGCGGAACCCGGACCGCATGACGTAAACGTGGCCACCGGCTGCCCGGTGACCCGATAGTAGACGTCCGCCATAAAACCGGAAACAGACTCATGATGCACCGACACCGCCTTGATCTCGTCGGCACGCTCATAGAAAGCGTCGATGAGGCTGATGTTCCCGTGTCCGCACAGACCGAACATATAGGGAACCTTCTCCTGGATAAGATAATCTACGATGATCTGGCCGCCGTTCATTCTTTTCATTACTTTTTCCCTCCGATTGATGACTTCAGCGTTTGCGATATAGTCCTCTTAAGAATATCAGAACTTTTTGTTACCTGTCTGCGCCTCACCTTTTCAGCTTGTTTTTCATTCTTTGACCGGAAGGCTTCAACAAGGTCTCC
The DNA here is from genome assembly GCA_040757625.1 of Thermodesulfobacteriota bacterium. Lineage (GTDB taxonomy): Bacteria > Desulfobacterota > Desulfobacteria > Desulfobacterales > JARGFK01 > JARGFK01. Next base: position 8,185 of record JBFLWU010000084.1, read on the forward strand.
GTGAAACTTATCCAGCTGCTTTATTTGGTTTGATAGCGTGAAATAACTGACATAAAACCTGTAGCGATGCGATAATTCAGCAAGTGTTGAAAGTATTTTTTTAAGATAGATGTTATCGGTAAAAGAATTAATTGTTTCATGAAATTCCTTGTTCAACTTGAAATATAACTGATATTCTTTATTTCTACCGGCATCGGACATTTGCGCTGCAATGACTTTTAGGCGGCCCAATCCTTCGTCGGTCATATTCCGGCATGCCAATCTTGCGCCGAGGCCTTCTAAAACAATTCTGATGTCATTGATGCGTTCGATGTCTTCCACATCGATATCCGAAACATATACCCCTCTTCGGGGGATAATTCTTACCAAGCCCTCAGATTCTAAAACCCTGAACGCTTCCCGAATGGGTGATCGGCTGATACTGAATCTCTTTGCCAAGGCCTCTTCAAATATTTTCTCCTTGGGTTTAAGAGTCCCTTCCACTATTTCCCTGCGCAATTCAGCCAGGAGAAGGTCCACACGTAATTTTTTCTTTTTTTCAGTGCGTTTTGCCATAAAATATCCCTTATTTTTGAATAACCCGTACGATTGCTTAAATGGCTTTAATGAACAAAATACCCTCATGCGGGGGCCGCCCCTCATGGCAACAACCGGTATTCATATTTGCATCGCCCTTCTTTCGTTTAAATCTCAACAGGTCGTTCCGGCATTTTATAAAGGATATCGTCATAAGGATGTCGGTATAAGCTCTGCTGCATGCGCCGCTGATCTAGGATGTGGCCAACAATACCGATGGAGCGGCCGATCACAAAGAGAGCATTCAGCGCTTCCAGTTCCACAAATTCCCTGACCTCATCCTTGTTGAAACCGATCCCCCTGAGCATATCGCAGCATAATGTGCCCACGCAACCGTCTACATTCAGAATCAGGTTGTCGCGTTTGGACGTCGTTATCTTCTCCACTGCCAGGGCATAGTCCAGGTAAGGTGTCATGGGAAAATGCTTTTGGGCATATCCGCTTAATATCTCCACCCGCTTGTCCGGATTGGTCACCGACTTGATCCGGTGGCCGATGCCGGGAATGTTGCGGCCGGCGATCTTCATGTCGGTCACGAGGCTTTCCGGCGGCTTGCTTTCATCGCAATATTTAATGAACAGCAGGGCCGCATCATTGATGGCGCCGCCGAAACGCGGACCGATCGTCAGCAGACCGCTGGTCAGCGCGCTGACCAGGTCCTTGGCCGCCCGGGCCGCCACTATCGCATTGTGCGCCCCGGAAACCGCCGGACCGTGATCGGCCGTAATCTCCAGCACCATTTCAATAAAACGGGTCGCCCAGCCGGGCAGCTTGCGTTTGAACCACAACAGCCCGATCACGCCGCCGATGCCGTAATCCTGCTCAATGATGCCGGAGATCGGTACCCCGCAGTAATGCAGTTCCTCGCCGCGCTCATCCGATATGGTGCACACGAAATTG
>JBFLWU010000085.1:0-9465 GCA_040757625.1 Thermodesulfobacteriota bacterium
AGGGTACATCACACATTTTTATAACAAAAAACGATTACACTCGGCATTGAACTATTGTTCTCCAGTTGAATTTGAGCAACAGTCAAGCGCATACAAACAATAGTCCACTTTTTGAGGGGAACATCACTGGCAAATCCGCTGCGCTCTATTGCCAGCCAGTTATGCGAAACGATAGGCCATAGAGGCAGGCTCCTGCGAAAAGGCATCAAGCCGACTTGCAATTCCCTAACAGTGACTGAATTTCTGACCGTTATGACCGATACTATTGAAAATTTGATCCTCGATCTCTTAGAGTGGATTGGACATCAAGAACGCACTTACCGGGAAACGATGGAGGCTTGGCGAACAACCTGCCCAAGGCTTACTGTTTGGGAGGATGCGATCGGTCGTGGATTCGTGAAGCGGGCGTTTGTGAATGGTGTTTCGCTGGTTTGTGTTACGTCAGCCGGTTTTGAATTCATTAAGTCCAAGAGGCCCCAAGTTTACGCACAGCTCCAACAGCACCAATCAATATTGTAGGCTTGTTCGGGGAGTTGCGAATCGAACCATCAAGTTAGGCCTAACATCGGCTTTCAGTCCGACTCGCTTCGCGCGCGGCTGAAGCCGGGCATTAGACCACTTATCATCAAGAACCGTCAGCAATGGGAATCGCGAAAGGGGAAGCTTTCACAATCCGAGACGTCTTTATCGACTATGACTTTGAAGACGTCATGTTTCGGTGGGACCATGTGAACAGGCGCATCTACCGCAAGTTTTATGGAAAGGCCGAGGACCCGGAACTCATCTCTCACGACAATGAATTGTTCAATAAGGCGTTACGGTTTGGTGATGAAATCACGTTCGAGCAATACAGAAAGGGAAAGCACGGCAGCAAATGACATACGGCCCAACCATTTTTCGTGCCGAAGCGAATGAGCGTTGCACCGCCTATTGGCGGTTGTGCCCGCGCGGTTGATTAGGGGCGTTGGACAGTCAAGCACCCCGTGATTTTGCACGGGGTGCTTGACTTCAGAAGATTTTAATATCGTGACAAATGGCGACCGGGTTTAAATTGTATATCCTATGCTGGAGCGCAGCCTGTCTGGCGGCGCTTTGTCTGGCTATCAGGGAGTGGAAGGCGGTTGCATTATCCCGGGGGGAATACTGGCGCTTTTTATTTAATCCCTGGCGGGCAACGACTTTTGCAATTGCCTCCTCCGGCATGATTATCATCGCGCCCTTCACCGGCGATCCGACCTGGGACTATGTTGATGCCTTTTTCATGTCGGTATTGACATATGTAACCGCGCCATGGGCGATCGGCGCCCTTTACAATGTCTTCAAAAGGAAATTGAAACCGTCACAAGCTTTTATTGCCTTGTGCGTATGGATGTTTTCAGCAAGCTGGTCTTATGATCTTTATCTCGTTTTCAGGGACGGCGATTACCCGTTGACATGGTGTTCAAATATTTTCGCATCCTCTGTTCTATATGCCTCAGCCGGCCTTTTTTGGAGCCTGGATTGGATTCAAGAACGCGGGGTGACGTTCGCATTTATGGAAAGCAGTTGGCCATATCGGGCTTCGGGTGCAACGCCTTCCAAATTGGTGCTTTTCATGCTGCCATTTATCGCGCTGGTATCGTTTTTGATTCTTTATTTTTTCTGGTTTAAGGCCGGTAGGTGACATGATCGACGCTGATGCCAAGCTGTCGGAAATCATTTTAGCAGATGCGCCCCTCAGGCTCGTTGAACCGGGCATTTATTCCGTTTACACCCCCGGCGGACCTGCGGGCGCCTATGACCGTTTCGGAGCGGCGACGGTTTACGACGTCATCGCCTGCAGTCGGTTATACAACCGGCTGATGTGGGGATACCTCACCGCAGACTATGTCGCTATTTGTAAAAATGTCCTTGCGGCTTCGCCTGAGGGCTGGGTGCTGGATATTGCCTGCGGTTCCCTGGCGTTTACGGCGGAATTCTATGCCGACTTTTCAAGTCGCCCGGTGCTGCTGCTGGATCAGTCCTTGAATCTCCTGCGCAAAGGCAAATCCAGGCTGGTGAAACGACGCGGCAGGCTGCCCGCCAACATGGTTTTTTTACAGGCGGATGCGCTTCAGCTCCCGTTTAAGCCGGAAAGTTTCTCTTCCATCATTTCGCTGAATCTCCTGCACTGTCTTGAGGATGTCAAAACAGCCCTCGGGGAACTCAAGCGGGTATTGACCGCCGCGGGATCTGCGGCGCTGACCACGCTGGTATTGAGCGGCAGCCGCTGGAGCGACGGTTACCTGCGCATGCTCGCCGAATCCGGCGCCCTCGTACAACGAAACATTGATGAGTTGCTGGCTGTCTTTGACGGCCTGGACATGCCGGTCCGGCATCAGGTCAAGGGGAATCTGGCGTTCATCACTTACCGTTGAGGAACGTATTTCTCAAATACACCTTCCCGGAAACATCCGGTCTCTTTCCGGCGCTTCCGCGACAGCGCCCCGGCAGAATCGGTTTGTTTCACCCATTGAAAGCGACACGCCTGAACATTCCTGGAAATCCGTTTCTTCCCCAAATTGTAAAAGAATTGTCATCGTCTATTTTTTTCTTTGTAATTTCAAACGGCTTTCTTTATTTATGCACATTTCAACTTTTTTGCTCGGGCTTCATTTGTCTAAACTCAAGCAGGCGGGGATCCTTTGCGGCCTGCAAACCGCTTCAATTGCGGGTTTCGCTCACAATAAGGAGAGCAAATTTGAATTTTCCCCCCCTGCGACTGAACGGCATGGTCTGCCGCATACCCATTATCCAGGGCGGCATGGGCGTCGGCATCTCCATGGCCGGTCTGGCCTCTGCCGTGGCAAATGAAGGCGGCGTCGGCGTGATCGCCACCGCCATGATCGGCATCAGTGAAGCGGACGCCGCCGCCAACGCCGCTGAAGCCAATATCAGGGCCTTAAAACGCGAAATCCGCAAAGCCAGGACGATGACCCGCGGGATCATCGGCGTGAACATCATGGTCGCCCTGACCCATTTTGCCGACCTTGTCAGGACCGCTGTAGAAGAAGCGGTGGATATCATTTTTTCCGGGGCCGGCCTTCCCCTGGACCTGCCGGCCTATCTCAAGAAAGACGCCAAAACAAAACTCGTTCCGATCGTTTCATCCGCCCGTGCAGCCATATTGATCTGCAAAAAATGGCTGGCAAAGTACAACTATCTGCCGGACGCGTTTGTGGTCGAGGGTCCCAAAGCCGGCGGGCATCTGGGATTTAAGGAGGAACAGCTCGACGACCCTGACTTCGCCCTGGAAAAGCTGATAAAAGAGGTCGTCGCTGCCGTCAAACCGCTGGCGGCCGAACGGGGCGCCACTATCCCGGTCATCGCGGCCGGCGGCATCTATACCGGCCGGGATATCCGCGACATTTTAGAACTGGGGGCCTCCGGCGTCCAGATGGGGACCCGGTTTGCGGCTACCGTGGAATGTGACGCCGCTCCCGGCTTTAAGCAGGCTCTTCTCTCGGCCAAAAAAGAAGACCTGATCATCATCAAAAGCCCGGTGGGCATGCCCGGGCGCGCCGTCCGCAACCACTTTTTGGACGAGGTCAAAAAAGGGATGAAAAAACCCTTCAAATGCCCTTACAAATGCGTTAAAACCTGCCGCCAGGCAGAGAGCCCTTATTGCATCGCCCTGGCCCTTGCCGCCGCCAAAAATGGAAAACTCAAAAACGGTTTTGCCTTTGCCGGCAGCAATGCCTACCGGGTCAGCGAAATCGTTCCGGTAAAGACCCTGATCGCATCCCTGCAGGAGGAGTTTTCCCTGACCTATTCTTGACTTTTGCGACCCCCGGCAATATCATCCCATGAACCGAAAGAAACCGGATGACTTTCATGACATTCGGATAATTTTTCAAAAAGGACCCGGGGCCTTGCGATACGCCAAAATAGACGACCTGCCTGAAATTGTGGCGATATATAACGCGGCCGTTCCCACGCGCTTATCAACGGCCGACACGCAACAGGTATCCATTGAATCCAGAAAGGAATGGTTTTATCGGCACACCCCTGACAAACGGCCCATCTTTGTTCATGAAGTCGAGGGTACGATTGTCGCATGGGTAAGCTTTCAACCGTTTTACGGCCGCCCCGCGTACGACGCTACCGCTGAAATCAGTATTTATGTATCCCCCCGCCACCAGGGCAGGGGGATCGGCCGCCAGCTGCTGCAACACTCCATCGAAAGGACCCCGAAACTCGGTATTAAAACCCTGATCGGGTTTATTTTCTCACATAATCGAGCGAGTCTCCGGTTGTTCAAATCATTCGGATTCAGGCAATGGGGCCGGCTCCCGGATATCGCCGAGATGGACGGAAAACCATACAGCCTTTCGATACTCGGCAAACGGGTCAATCCCTGAAACGTTACCAGGAAAAACTGTTTAACACTTTCATCGATCGCAAGACAAACTGACACCAGGAAGGTACGGATGGACATCACCCTCACAACCCCGGCGCTGCTGTTTCCCGCCAATTGCCTGCTGCTGCTGGCATTTACCAATCGGTTTCTGGCCCTGAGCGCCCGCATTCGAACACTGAGCGCCCAGTATAAAACCAACCCGGAGGACATCATTGTCAGCCAGATCGTCAGCCTGCGAAAACGCGTGGTGTTGATCCGGAACATGCAGGGATTCGCTGCGGCCAGTCTGTTTTTGTGCGTCCTGTGCATGTTTGCCATTTTCGGCGGCCTGGATCTGCTGGGGAAAAGCATCTTCGCGATCAGCCTGCTGCTGATGCTGGTTTCCATCGGCATTTCCATCAAGGAAATCGCCGTTTCGGTGGAGGCGCTGAACATGGAGCTGAGCGGGATGGAGCAACGGCGAAAGCGGAAAAATGAAGCTTAAAAACCCTCGCAAAACAGTTCTCTTATGGGATAATGACGGCGTGTTGGTGGATACGGAGGTCTTGTACTTCCGGGCGACAAGGCAGGCTTTCAGCAGGGTGGGCGTCGAGTTGACCGCGGAGACCTATCACCGGTTTTTCCTGAAAGAATCTTCGGGCACCCTCCTGCTGGCCAAAGAAAACGCCTTACCGGAACAAACCGCAGAGCAATTGCGAAAGGAGCGCAACCGGATCTATACCCGCATGCTGCAGACCGAAAACCTCATCCGCCCGGGCGTTGAGCAGGCCCTCAGCTCCCTGAAGGAACGGGAAATTAAGATGGGGGTCGTGACGAGCTCCCACGCCGATCATTTTAAAACGATCCATGACCGCACCGGGTACGGCCGCTTCTTTGATTTTGTCATCAATGGTGATGATGTAGCCGAAACCAAGCCCAGCCCGGAACCTTACCTGAAGGCTCTCCAGCGGGCCGCCTGCTCACCGCAGGAATGCGTCGCCATTGAAGATTCCGAACGCGGTTTGTTGTCGGCCAAAGCGGCCGGCATCGCGTGCTGGGTCATCCCGACGGAGCTGAGCCGGTTCGGCGATTTCCGCCTGGCCGACGAGGTGCTGAGCAGCATCTCCGACGTGGTGCGGCTGATTCACCCCGCTAACTGAAAATATCCTTCAGGTTCAATCCACACCTTGAAAATTCAACGCCGATATGACATATAGCCCTGATCGTATTCACGCAAATTCGAAAGGAGATGTGTTTCAATGACACTGTATTCGGACCGAACCCTCATGATCGGTACGGAAAACGCATTTAAAATCGGCCCGCATATTGCCAGGGTCGAAGCGCAGGGCCATCCGGTTGCCAAGCTGAACCTTGGAGAACCCGACTTCAATGCCCCCCGCTGGGTCAAGGATGAAGTCATCCGCCAGATCGAAAAAGACAACACCCATTACTGCGACCCCAAGGGGATTCTTTCCTTCAGAAAAGCAGTGGCCGAACAGATCAACGCAACCCGCGGTTTGGATGTCAGCCCGGATCAGGTTTGCGTCTTTCCCGGCGGCAAACCCTCCATCGGCTTTTCCCAGCAGATTTACTGCAATCCCGGCGACGAAGTCATCTATCCCAGCCCCGGCTTTCCAATTTACGAATCGTTCATCCGCTACTTCGGCTCCGTCCCGGTCCCCCTGCATCTCAGGGAGGAGCAGAACTTCACCTTCACGCCCGGGGACCTTGAACGCCTGATCTCGCCGAAAACCAAGCTCATCTTTCTGAATTTTCCCTCCAACCCGACCGGCGGCGTGGCTACCGAGGACCAGCTGCAAGCCATCGCCGATGTCATTATGTCCAAATGCGGGGCGGACGTACGCGTGTATTCCGACGAGATATACGAACACATCGTTTTCGACGGCCAGCGCCATCATTCCATCGCCTCGGTCCGCGGGATGGAAAACCGAACCATTATCAGCAGCGGTATGTCCAAATCGTTTGCCTGGACCGGCGGCCGCATCGGCTACGTGGTGACGCCGACTGTCGCGGAAGCCGATACGTTTAAAAATATGAACATCAACTATTTTTCGTGTATTCCGCCCTATAATCAGGAGGGCGCCCGGGAAGCGCTGCAGAACCCCCAGTCCGGTCCCTGGATCGCCCAGATGGCGCAGACATTTCAACAGCGCCGCGATGTCATCCTGGAAGCCTTGAATGCCATCGGCGGTGTTTCCTGCCAGAAAGCCGGCGGCGCTTTTTATCTCTTTCCCAACATCAGCGGTCTGTGCGAGAGGCTGGGTGTTTTCAGCGTCTATAAAAACCTGCCGCCCCAGCTCAGGCGGGCCACCTCGCCTTCCACCCTCTTTCAGATGTTCGCCCTCTATCATCATCAGGTGGCGGTGATGGACCGGCGCTCTTTCGGCGCCATCGGCACCGAAAACATGCATTTTTTGAGGCTTTCGATTGCGGCGAACCTGGAAACCCTGAAAGAAGGCGTTCGGCGGATTGCCGCTGCCGGTAATGACCAGGAGGGATTCCGGCGCTTCATCGCCGCCGGAGAAAATCTCTGCTGAAACGGATCAAAAGGAGAAATCATGCCAGCAGCAAAAGCAGGCGACAAGGTAAAGGTGCATTATACCGGAACACTGGACGACGGCACCTGTTTTGACTCTTCCCTTAAACGTGCGCCCATCGAATTTACCATCGGAAAGGGGATGCTGCTGCCGGCATTCGAGTCCGGGGTGATCGGCCTCCAGCCGGGCGAATCCCGGAGCATCCTGATACAGGCTGAAGACGGATACGGTCTTCGGGACGAACAGCTGATCGGCAGCATACCGCTGGATCGGCTGCCCCCAGACCTCGCCCCTCAGGTCGGCATGAAGCTTCAGATGAAAACGCCGGAAGGAGAAATAATGATCATGACCGTGACCGAAATGCGTAAAAGCAGCATCACCGTTGACGGGAATCATCACCTGGCCGGTCAGAATCTCCATTTTGACGTCCGGCTTGTCGAGATTTTATGATAGCCGTTCCTGTCTGATTCACCTCGAGGGAATACCGTTCGGAAACACTTCGTGTTTTGGATGCCCTCTCCAAGCGCTCAGCCCGCAACGTATAGCCCGTCTTTTTAATATCGCCAAAACGACAGTTTTATCATTTTCCGCTCATTTTTATTATTTTAAACCAATATATACTATAATATATTTTTATATAAAATAATGCTTGTTGTGTTTACATTTAATCAATAAAGTATTTTTTAATATTTTAAGCTCAATATATTTTTTTATTGACAATTTAGCTTAATATTACTATATAGACTATTAAACGCTCAATATAATTTTATACGCTCGTAATGGACAGAAAGGCTGGCCCGTTTAATGACGCCCATCCCCAATAATAAAAAAGTTTTCACGGTAAGCGAATTTTCAAAAGAGCTGGGCGTTCCCCAGTCCTCTGTGCGGCGGTGGCTCAAAAGCGGAGAACTCCTGGGGACCAAGATGGGGAAAAAGTGGCTGATACCTGCTTCCGAAATTGAGCGGCTGGTTAATCCGCCCAAAGGAAGGCGTACGCAGTCATCCGGCGTAAAGTAAGGCCACACATGCTGAAAGGAGGAAACCAGATGGCAAGGTGTCGAGAATGCAATTTTTTTGAAACAGATGACGGATTCAATTCCTGCAATCACCCCTACTACCAGCCGAGTCTTTTCGGCTTCGACATTCCCGAAGAAATCGATTGCGATGGATTTGAACGGTTTTATCTTCAGGAGGAATCATTTTTCGATTTCGCCAACAGCGACGATATCGACCGGTTTTTGTATTCAAGGGGCTATCGATAGAAATTAACACCTCCCGGGTTTCTTTTCTTTAACAATTTTCGACCGCCGATCCCCCGGCGCGATTGTGATTACTGTTGTTTTTGAACCTTCACTGCCGACGGGAAACCCATCTTTTTTCCATCCGGAAAAAACCTTTGACTTTTCATTTATCCTGACATAAATTTATACTATTCGTAAGCATCTTCTTCCTGAGCCCTCACTGGTGTCAACAACTGAGCGATCCCCGCTGCCGGCTGACTGAATGACACACCGAGACATTCCGCCGCAAATGCGCGGCGTATGAATCATCACAAGAGCGGCAAGCGCTTTTCCCCGTGAACAAGCGTGGAATGACGGAAAAATTTTCTAGACGACCAGTCATAGAGAAATTGATCATAACCGCTTCTCGGTTGTTGGATCAAACAGTTCCGTTTTCCACGCTTGTTTTAATTTAGGGCGGCTGCAAATCCTGGTGTGAAATTCCGCATATGGATGAATCTATCTCCTTGAGTATCAGCCGCATCAAAGCTACCCCCGCATCCCATAACGCAAAACGGGTTTTCCGCTTCACTCCGGTCGGATACTTGTCCCCGCTTTCCGCTGATCAACCATTTAGCTGTTCAATCGGACGGCAACTCGCCCGTTGTTTATCCCAGCTCTCCAGCGCCAGCACGATTTGGATGAATTATAATTCATTTTAAATGAAACGTTTTAAATCGTGATAAATAAATCGATGTGACATTAAACGCTTCCCTGCCAATATTTCAACTATTTATTATAATTCATAATATATTTTTTGTTTGGTCGTCTTCCCCTTGTTGTTTTTCTCTTGACGATTATCGGCAACTCTGTTAGTTGAATGAATACTCATTCATATTTTTAACTTAACATTCGGCGGGAGGTTATTATGCAAAGGATCAAGAAGGCGGCCGTCATCGGCTCCGGCGTCATGGGCGGCGGCATAGCTGCGCTTCTGGCCAGCACCGGAATCAATACGTTACTCCTGGATATCGTTCCACCCGATTTAAAGGACGATCAGAAAAAAGATAAAACCGCCAGAAACAAAATCGTCAAATCCGGACTGGATACCGTCCTCAAGTCAAGTCCGTCCCTGATCATGCACCCCCAGGATGCAGCCCGAATCAGCATCGGAAACCTTGAAGATGATTTCGACAAGCTGTCCGGCTGCGATTGGATTGTGGAAGTGGTGGTGGAAAACCTGAAGATCAAGCAGGAACTTTTCAAGCGGATCGAACCGGTCAGTAAAACAGATGCCATCGTCTCCTCCAACACCTCGGGCATTCCGCTG
>JBFLWU010000086.1:0-8866 GCA_040757625.1 Thermodesulfobacteriota bacterium
CCAGCACGGTGATGTCTGCGGAAAGAGCTGCCGTAACAGGCACATGGGGCGCCCGGCAGAAAGTGGGGATTCCGGTAAATGCCAAGTTTGCCTTCGATTGCATGTTATCCTCTGACAGGAATGTGGGATTGACGCAAAGATTTTCTTTTCCGATACTGCCAGATCAGCGGGGTGGCGGTGATGAGGATAGAGACAATCAGAAGCGCACAGGTAATGGGCCGGACGAGGATGGAGACCACGTCGTATTCCTGCATCATGAGCGCCCGCCGCAGCGAGGGTTCAATGACCGGCCCCAGCACCAGGCCGAGGATCATCGGTGCGACCGAGTAATTGTACTTCTCCATGATAAATCCCAGGAGGGCAAATAGAAACATCATCATCATTCCGCTGATGTCACCCATGGCATTGGCGCCTACGGCGCTAAAGACCATTATCCCCACTGCAATCAGGGGGTAGGGGACTCTCCGCAACTGGATAAAAAACCGAATCGCGATAAAACCGAATAAAAAAAACAGGATGTTTGAAAGCATCATGCCGGCAAAGATGGTAAATGCCAGCGGGCGCTGCTGGATCAGCAACAGCGGCCCCGGCCGCAACCCGTGGAGCAGAAAAGCGCCAAGCATCACCGCGGTTGTGGCACTGCCGGGAATTCCCAGTGACAGGAGGGGCACCATGGCCCCGCCGGCCGCCGCATTGTTTGCAATCTCCGGCGCCATCACACCTTCCATGATTCCCGTCCCGAACTTCTCGGGCTCTTTTGAAAACTGAACGGCCTGGCTGTAGCCGACGATGGCGGCCGTGGTCGCACCCACCCCCGGCAAAATGCCGACCCCAAGTCCCAGGAGCGCTGACCGCAGGCTGCTCCATTTCAAGGCTTTGAGTTCCCGCAGCTTGGGAAACTGGACGCGGATCGGCGGGGGGTTCGGTTTGGTTGCGTCATTTGCGCTGCCGGTCGCATTCAATCCCCGTGAAATCTGGTTGTAAACCTCAGCGGCCGCAAAAAGTCCTATAACCGCAGGGATGAAGGTGATCCCGCCCTTTAGCATGTTTGTCCCAAAGGTGAACCGCGGGAATCCGACAATTGGATCCATCCCTACGGTGGCAAACATCAGTCCGAAGAGGCCTGAAATGACAGCCTTAATCTGAGATTTGGATCCTAGCGAGGCGATCGCTGTCAGTCCCAGGGCGCCTAGGGCTGCATACTCGGACGGCCCAAAGACCAGAGCCGCTTTTGCCAGAATCGGCGCGACCAGTGTCAAACCTAGCACGCCGAAAATTCCTCCGGCCAGCGAGGCAAGAAGACCCGTTCCGAGCGCTTTTCCGGCCTGTCCCTTTTGCGTCATCGGATAACCGTCGAGTGTGGTCACAACCGCTTCGGGCGCTCCGGGGACCCTAAAGAGGATGGCCGGGATCTGGGCGCCGTATACGCCGCCGCCGTAAAGTGCTGAAAGTAAGAGTATGGCCTGGGCCGGCGACATCGCGTAGGTCACCGGAAGGAAAAGGGCAACTCCCACTGTGCAGTCCAGCCCGGGGAAAGCCCCCAGGGCAACGCCGATAAGGGTCCCCAATACGACTATGATCAAGTTGTCGAATTGAAATACATGTACATATCCTGTCATAATGTCCACAAGCATGACAGCCCCCTCAGCTTCAATAAAAAATGCGACTGATGGCCAAAAAAAATCCCGATCCCCTCGGCAGCGGTATGTAAAGCAGTTTGATAAAAATGGCATAGACGGTAACCGTCAGACATGCCGGGTAGAGAATGAGGGTTTTTAAGCTCCTTACCCGCAGGATCAGAAGAAAAATAATCTGGAAAAGAAAAATAGAAACCAGAAATCCGACATAGGAAACGCTGAAAACATAAACAAGGGATAAAGTCACTGCCGCTATCAGCATCCGATTGCCCCCCTGCTGTATCGAGGCCGGTCTTTCCGAAGACCGAATACTGTCCAGCATCCGTTTTCCGTTTTTAACCATCAGCGTTCCGCTCAGGATCATGATGGTCAAAAGGATCATTTTCGGCCAAAGCGCCGGGCCGACCTGGTCTGAGTTACGGTAATCAGGAAAGGTGGTCGCCACATAGTAGAGCGCGCAGGAAACAACAAAGATTGCACTGTTGAATATCAGTTCACCGATCTTCTGCATCGAGATTGCCCTATAATTTATTTAAAAACCCAGCAGCCCCGCGGAGCGGTATCATCGCTTTGCTCTGACATGCTGCAGGGAATGCGTTTACTGTTTCGGATCCAATTCGAAAACATATCCTCATGAAGTGTAACCAGCAGGAGGCAAAGGACTTTGCCTTTTTCAGTCGATGTCGGAGTTATGGAGCATTTGAGCGATGGAATGATGACGACAGCATGCCACCTTCCCAATTCTCCATTTCTCCACTGCTTCAACACTTCGAACAGATCGGATCATTTTCCGAGTTTTGTAATGATCTTTTTGTAGAGTTCGTATTCGCGGTCCAGATCCGCCGCAAATTGTTTGGAGTTCATGTAGCCGGGGAACAGGTCCAGAAGCGATTCCTTTTCAAACGCCCGGTACATGCTGCTGTCCATTGCTTTGGTATAAGCATCCTCCAGGATGGCGATGACATTGTCGGGGGTCCCTTTCTTTGCAACGATGCCGCGCCACATCATGGGGGGAATGTCGTATCCCAGTTCGCCGGCGGAGGGGACAGCCGGAAAGTTCTTCAGCTTCTCCTTTGTAAATACGATCAGGGGGATCATCTGCCCGGCTTCGATCATCTTCAGGGTGACGCCAGGCTCCTCGTACATGACGTCCAGGTGTCCGCCCAAGATCTGTGCATGCATCTCGCCTGCGGAATCGAACGGAATATAGGTAACCTTGTCTGCAATGCCGGCAGACTCCAGGATGATCATGCTGGCGATCTGATCAAAGCTGGCAGCCCCGGTACCGCCCAGCCGGATTTTTCGTTCCCCCTTTTTTGCAAACGCAACAAGCTCCTGCCAATTCTTAAACGGACTTTTCGGTGAGGTCTGAAGCATGCCGATATCGACATGCGCCCGGATGATGGGAGTAAAATCCCGATGCGTAAATTTGGTCCGCCCCTGCATGTGGTTGCTGACCAGCTCCGAGGTCAACCCCAGCAACGTGTACCCGTCGGCCGGCTGATTCTGGATGTACTCCATGGCGATGGCCGAAGCGGCCCCGGGCATGTTGACCACGGAAACGGTTGTCTTCAGATGCCTTCGGACAGGCATATTGATGATCCGCCCGAAGATGTCGCTGCCCCCACCAGCGCCCCAGCCCACTACGTATTCGATGTTTCGGCTGGGGAACTTGTCCTCGGACGAGGCCGTTGTTCCGCAAACGAGAATACCGATGACCGCAACGCCGGCAATAAGTCTTTTCAAAAATGAGATGTTCATTTCTGCCCCCTTTCCACAACATTGTTATCGGTAACCTACCCCTTTACGATGAGACCCGCCCCATCCCTTCGCGCAGAACAGTTTGGGTCTCGGCACCCAGATTTTCAATATTTGAACATAAGTTCATATATTGAAAATTCGTTTACTGAGTTTCCTTGGGGTTGTCAAGAATAAAATCAATCCGTTTAATCTCTTGGGATCAATTCCCCGCAGCTTGTCGCGATAAGATTGACATGCCCCCTTGAGGAATACCCCGCTGCTTGCAGCAGGGTGATTTATTTTTCAATCGAGACCAGGCAAAGAGTTTTGCCGAAACGCTCGTATGGTTGTGAAGCTTTAGAAAGCGAGGTGGACAATGCGGTGATTGACTACCCGGTTGACTTCTGATATCTGAACAACGAATTTCAAGGTAGCCGAAAAACACCCCTATATGGGGTTTTTCATTTTGCATCATACAATTAATAAACCATGGGATACAACCGCTTTCAAAAAGCGGCTCCTGATCATTTGGATAACGTATTGCAGCAGCAAGGAAGTTAAGGCCAACGATATTCTATGAAATTTCTACTCAAACTATCCGGTCTGATCGATACCCTGAGCGAACATGTCGGCCGGGTCATTATGTGGCTCATCCTGTTGGCGGTGCTCCTTAGTGCCGGTAACGCCATAGTGCGCAAGGCCTTTAGGATGGGTTCCAACGCGTTCCTCGATATGCAGTGGTATCTGTTCTCGGGAGTGTTCCTGCTCGGTGCGGGATACGCTTTCCTGAAGAATGTCCATGTGCGCATCGATTTCGTTTCCAGCCGCCTATCGGCACGCACGCGTTCGTGGATCGACGTGGTCGGCATTCTTGTTTTCCTGGCGCCGCTATGCTGGATCCTGATCCAGATGTCCTGGCCGCTGTTCGTAAAGGCTTGGCAAAGCGGCGAGATGTCGCAAAACGCGGGAGGGCTCATCCGCTGGCCCGTTTATCTGCTGATACCGGCCGGCATGGCCCTGCTGCTGCTGCAAAGCGCCTCCGAAATGATCAAGCGCATCGCCTTTCTGCGGGGCCTGATCCCGGATCCGCTCGACCACGACCAGGCGGGAAATGACTCCCCTGCAGCGATGTCTTCCGATAATCCGCCGTTGGAGAAAGGTTAAATGGAGTTCATCTCCCATAACTTTATTCCCCTGCTGTTTGCAGGCCTGTTGCTGTTCCTGCTCACCGGATTTCCGGTTGCCTTCAGCCTGGCGGCCACCGGCCTGACTTTCGGACTCATCGGCATGCAGGCCGGCCTGTTTCCCCCGACGCTGTTCCAGGCCCTGCCGCTCCGGGTATTCGGCATCATGCAGAACGAAACGCTGCTGGCCGTTCCCTTCTTCACTTTCATGGGGATCACTCTTGAACGCAGCGGCATGGCCGAGGACCTGCTGGAAACCGTCGGCCAGGTGTTCGGCCAGTTGCGGGGCGGCCTCGCCCTGGCGACGATTTTTGTGGGCGCGCTGCTGGCGGCGACCACCGGTGTGATGGCTGCGGCGGTGATCTCGATGGGGCTTATCTCTCTGCCCATCATGCTGCGCTGCGGGTATAACCGGAGCATTGCCACCGGCGTTATCACCGCTTCCGGCACACTGGCACAGGCCATTCCGCCTTCTCTGGTGCTGATCGTCATGGCAGACCAGCTCGGCCGTTCCGTCGGTGATATGTATGCCGGCGCCATCGTGCCGGGTTTGATGCTGGTGGGTCTGTACGCGCTGTTCATCGTTGTCCTGGCTGTCTACAAACCGAGCTGGGTACCCGCTCTGCCGCAGGACTCCCTGACTTACAAGGAGGCGAGCGGCGCCAGCGGTCGCAAGTCCCTGCTGGCGATCATGACGATTGCGACGACGGCGGCCTTCGCCTGGTCATTCCTGCATGAAGGCGTCATCAATCCGATCGTGGGCCGTGAAGGCAAGGCGCCGATGGACGAAGTCTTAATCCTGTCCATGACCGTTGCGGCTTTCGTTGCGCTGGCGATCGCTCTCGCCAACCGATGGATGGGCCTGAGGCTGCTGTCAAAACTCTCCGAACGGGTCGTCTTTGTTTTGCTCCCCCCCCTGGTGCTGATCTTTCTCGTTTTGGGAACCATCTTTCTCGGCATCGCCACCCCGACGGAAGGCGGGGCATTGGGCGCCCTGGGCGCCCTGATCATGGCCGTGGGACGCCGTCGCCTCGATTTCAGTCTGCTCAAGCAGGCGCTTGACAACACGGCGAAACTGTCCTGCTTTGTCATGTTCATTCTGATTGGAGCAACCGTGTTCAGCTTTACCTTCAATGCCGCCGACGGTCATTTATGGGTAGAGCGCCTGTTCAACAGACTGCCGGGCGGTCAACTGGGTTTCCTGATCGCGGTGAACCTCCTGGTTTTCGTCCTCGGCTGTTTCATCGATTTTTTTGAGATCGCCTTCATTGTCGTTCCGCTTTTGGTGGTGGTGGCCGAAAAAATGGGCATCGACTTGGTCTGGTTCGGCGTGATGATCGCCATGAACCTGCAGAGTTCATTTCTGACGCCGCCTTTTGGCTTCGCGCTGTTTTACCTGAGAAGCGTCGCTCCCCGGGATGATTACAACGACCGGGTTACGAACGTCCGCATCAAGGCGGTGACGACGGCGCAGATCTACAAGGGATCGATCATCTTCATCATTCTGCAACTCGTGATGCTGGCTGCGGTGATTGCCTTTCCGAACCTTGTCACCGACAGGCTCGACAAGGCTCCGGCCGTGAGCCTGGAAAATGTCCGGCTCGAAGCTGAAACCGGGGACTACGGTATGAAGGACAACGAGGATCCGATGAATGCGTTTATGCCGCCGCAGCCCGAGGACCCTGCCGCACAAGGGGCCGGCGATACGGCCAAAGAGGAAGACCCAATGGAAGCGGTCAGACGGTCACTCGAAGCGGACGCTAAGAAGAAATAGGTCGGACCCAAGCTCGTTTAGCCCGGTTATTTCACGAAATGCATTCGCCCCCAGGGTGAAAATTTTTCAAGCATTTGTCTTTTTCAATAGAAGTCACAAAGCGTATCTCTGGTTTTTACGTCAAGTTTACATCTAACCGGCTATTATCAGGATCATTTTAAAACTTGCTGAAAAATTTTCATGAAATATCCGGGTTGGGGAGACCCGTACGATAAAAAAACCCCGCATAGCTCGCGCATTGCGGGGTTTTTGTGAAGCCAGGAAGCGATTAGAGCTTTTGCGCCTGTATGAAGTCGTCGAAGCCGGCCTCCGCGAAACGGAACCACATGTTCTGATCGGCCCGGAACTTGATGTAATCCTCGTATATCTTTTTCCAGCGAGGGTTCTTTGCGGACAATTCCGCGTAGAGCGCGTTGGCTTCCTTGAACGCGGCGTCCATGACGTCCTTCGGGAAACGATGCAGCTTGGCGCCGGCGGCCACCAGTTGCTTCAGAGCGATCGGGTTTTTGGCGTCATAGGTGGTCTGCATCACGATATGGGCATAGGCCGACGCCGCTTCGATCATGGCCTTGTACTCAGCCGACAGCGCCTCATAGGATTTGATGTTGATATAGAGATCGGTCTGCGCGCTGCCCTCCCACCATCCGGGATAGTAATAGTTGGGCGCTACCTTGTAAAAGCCCAGCTTGTAATCATCGTAAGGACCGACAAACTCGACAGCGTCGATGGTGCCCTTCTCCAGCGCCTGGTAGATCTCGCCACCGGGGATGCTCTGCGTCACGACGCCGAGCCGTTCCTGAACCTTTCCGGCGATTCCAGCGGTTCGCATCTTGAGACCCTTCATGTCGGCCATCGATTTGATTTCCTTGCGGTACCAGCCGCCCATCTGGGCGTTAGTGTTGCCCAATGGAAAGTTGATGATGTTGTAGTCGCGTAAAAATTCGCGCATCAGCTTCAGGCCGTTGCCCTCATACATCCAGGCTGTCATCTGGCGAGAGTTGAGACCGAAGGGAATGGCCGTTCCCAGGGCAAAGGTGTCGTCCTTGCCGAAGAAATAGTAGGGCGCCGTATGGCAGCACTCGACAGTGCCGTTCTGCACCCCGTCAAGTACACCGAAGGCGGGGATCAGTTCGCCGGCCGGGTGCACCGTGATCGTGAACTTGCCGCCGGACATGGCGCCCATCAACTTGGCAAAGATTTCCGCAGGTCCCATGAGCGCATCCAGCGATTTGGGGAAACTGGAAGCGAGGCGCCAGCGAAGCGTTTCCTGGGCATGAACCGCCGGTGCCAAACCGCTCAAACCGGCGGCGAGGCCCGCACCGGCGGCGAGGCCCACACCGGCCGTTTTTAGAAATGAGCGTCTTTGGATAGAAGTTTGTTTTGAATCTTGTTTCATCGTGATTTCTCCCTAGTGAGTATATTGATATTTTGCATGCTTTTCCGGGCTGTTTCCGGTGCGCCTGCCAGGTTTCGAATCTTCAGAAAGCGCTACTTTTACATTTTATGCCGCGATAAAGTCAAACAAAATGTTTGTTTCAGAAAACGGTCGGTTCCGTCGCCTGGCATTCTTGCTTAAAACCCCAGATCCTCATTAATCAGGACGACCTTTATCCTCCCTTTCGGGTATGATTTTTCGGTAATGGTCCAGGTGTTGCAGATGCGGTCCGGGCTTTTGCAGTCATCGCAGTAGCCGGTTTTAACGCAGGGGGTCTTTTTATCCAGACGTGCTGCATTGATCGGGGCGGCATAGTTTTTGATACGGAACATGGCTTCTTCGATGTCGTCCACAATCTTGTTGCGGCCCACCAGGACGATCACGTTTTTAGGACCGAATGTCAGCGCCCCGACCCGGTTGCCTAACATATCCAGATTGACCAGCATGCCGGTTTCGGTGACGGCGTTGGTCCCCACCACAAACAGATCGGCCGCCAGGGCCTGCCGGCGGCGCTTCAGGCCTTCTTCCGGCGCCACCTTCTTGTCATAGGTGTCGATGACGGTGAGATCGGTTCTTTTTTTCAGGGCTTCATAAACTCCTGTCGCAACCACCGTCATGGATCCGCCGAACGAGACCGTTTTGACGTTCAGTTTCGGAATAATATCTTCCAGAACCACTTGATTGGCAGCCTGTCGGTTTTCTGCCAGAAACACTTCGAAATTGTTGGCCTCCAGTTCGGATTTCAGGTCGTTTAACCGGAGCTGCCAATAATGATTGATCGGTTGGTCCATGGGAATGCCTCCTAATTTAAAGTTTTAACAGCGTTAGCAGGCTGTTGAAATACAAGGATCAGGTCGTCACAGGCAAGGCGCGCGGCGATTCGACCGGCGCAGCATCGTCGGCAGATGTGAGCATTGGCGAGAGCCGCGCAGCGCTGCAGGGCGACCTCAGACGCAGTTTTTCAACAGGCTGCTGATATGTTTGCAGTTGTCAATAGGGTAAAAATCTACCTTGCCCAATGCCATTATGGGTTATTATGCTTTTATTGATTCAACCCATGGGTAGAGGCGGGACCCTACTTGCGACGGTCGATCAT
>JBFLWU010000087.1:0-8235 GCA_040757625.1 Thermodesulfobacteriota bacterium
GTAGGGTCCCGCCTCTACCCATGGGTTGAATCAATAAAAGCATAATAACCCATAATGGCATTGGGCAAGGTAGATTTTTACCCTATTGACAACTGCAAACATATCAGCAGGCTGTTGAAAAACTGCGTCTGGGACCGCCATACGGTGTTGCGCGGCTCTCGCCAATGCTCACATATGCTTGAATAGGCTGCGCTTGTCGAATCGCTGCGCGCCTTGTCCGGCGACCGGGTCCTGGTTTTTCAACAGCCTGTTAGAGATCCATTATTGAATCGCTTAAATTAAACCCATCCAGATACAGTCCAGCTCGTCCAGTGCCATGTGGATCAGCAGTCCCAGACCGACCAGCCGGGTTCCGGGAATTACTGCCAGCACTGCATAGACGGGCATTGCCGCATAGGCGTGCAGGGGATGAAAGCCGATCCCGCAGCGATCGGGGTCATAAATCGGATCGGCCAGGAGATGGTCAAGATCAACAAGCATGGTCGCCACCATCAAAAGCCAGGCTGTTTTCCATTTTTCCGAATAGACCCAGCGGGCGGCAGCTGCGGGCACGATTAAATGAAGCAGCAGATGGACAATGGGGCGAATCATGATTACGGCTTGTATCCTTTTAGAACCGGGCGTGTATCAGTTTAAAATTTTTTCGCGGCCCCAGCAAGCAGATCCCGAACGGCCGGCGTAAACCAGCAGTTCAGAAAAGCATTTGTTTTTGCCGCATGCTTTGCTTTAAATTCCGATACGACAGGGGCAACCCGGCTGTCTTTGATCTGCGCAAATGCTGATGCGGGCAGGGCGGCCAGCTCAATAACCTTTTCGAGGGCGCGTTCCTCCACCGTATCCGGCGTGCAAATTTCATCTACCAGGCCGATCTGCCCGGCATCAGCTGCCGTCACAAATTCGCCCCGATAAACAATTTCGGTGGCGGCCCTTTCGGCAACAACGAGGCGAAGCATCAGATCGGCCAAATGGGGCGCCGGCACCCCCAGCCTGATTTCATTTAACCCCAACAGGTTTTTTGCAAGGGCGGCAAACCGGTAATCGCAAGTCAGCGCCAGAATGGTGCCGCCGGCAATGGCATGGCCGGAGATCGCGCAGACAGTTGGAACCGAAAGGGTGAAAAGATCCAGCGCCGCCTGATTAAACCGCTGGTAAAAGTCTGCGATGGCATTTCGATCCAGCGGCAGCAGCGTGGGCAAGTCAAATCCGATAGAGAAGAACTTCGGCCCGCCGGTAAGAATCAGGCCCCTGCAGGCATTGCGACATTCACTTAATGCTGCGCCGAGATCATTTACCAGTTGCGGGCTGATGGCGTTGGTGGCGCCGTTGTTTAGCCGCAGGATGGCAATATCCTCTTGGTATTTCAACAATACGGTTTCCATACAAGCCTCATCTACTAAATCCGGACTGCAGCGGATGTTTCCCTTCTGTGCAGCGACAGGTCCCAATTTACTTTGGATTCAACCATAACGACATTGAGACGAATTGAAATGATGCCGTTCGATTTTCAGCATTGATTAAACGCCTTGAAGGTTTAAGCGGTACCAGGAAAGAGAGCGTTTTATCGTTTGATCGTCAAAAAAATTTTGTACAACGTCACTAAAACGCCATAAAAGCTAAAAATGAACAGGAGCAAAGATGCCAGGAGGATTAATTGCCCGCGAATTATTGCCGGTTCGCCTTCTACCAGGCGGGTGTCAACCAAAACTTTAACGCCCGGCGGTGGAAACTTCCGGTTTTTTAAAACGTTCCTTCCGAAGAAAGCCAAATAGGCGGAGATGGCAACAATAGCGAGAAACATGCCCACGAGGAAATACCTTACCATAACGAGACCCTTCTGGGGATCTATCTGGTGAACAGCTTTATTCGCCCAGGGAACCAACCACTGGAACATGGAAAGACCGCCCAGAACGATGAGCAACAATATGATCACAATCGTTCGGCGATAAGCTTTATCTGCCTTTACGATTTTCGGATTCATTATTTTTTTCCATTCTGTTTATGAGAACCGCTCCTCACTTCAGCGGGAGATTTTTTTTCGCAACATATAGAAGCCATCATAAAAAGTCGTTTTAGACCCAATGGCTGCGTTGCAGACCTCCTTAAAATGCTCACATACTCAACGCCTGCCGCCTTTTTTCGTCGGCTTGCGCCTTGCCCCTGAACATGCTCTGCCGTACTTGGGGTAGCGTTTATTGGGTAATATATCAGATATTCGACTGTTTTACCATAATCAGTCCGAATTTCCCCGACGGGCGGCGTTTAATATTCGTGATATGGAATCGTCCCGTTCACGCTCTGAAATGTAAGGTTTTGTCAGGACTTCCCGTAATTGCGCTTCGTGATGGCGCTTTCTATGTGCGGCCGCTCTGATTTTAACAGTCAGTTCTTCCAGCTCATAGGGTTTCATGAGATAATCATAGGCGCCGTGCTTTAAGGCGTCAACGGCGGATCCAACCGTTGCGTGACCGGTCAGGAGGATCACCTCAATCAGCGGCCATTTATGTTTGATTCTCTGGATGGTCTCAATACCGTTCAACCCCGGCATTTTAAGATCGAGAATCACCACATCAAGGTCAGACTGCTCTTCCATGCAATTGAGGGCGCCCTGCCCGCTGTCGATACAGGAAACATCAAATCCTCTCCTGCGCAGCCGCTGCGTTAGAATTTCAATAAATGCCGTCTCGTCATCAACTAAGAGCAGCTTCGGCCGATGCATATTCACACCGTGTTGGGAGTGTAATTCGTATATATTTCCTGAAGATCTGAGTCCATGTGGAAGGATCCATCTGTCCGTCCGTCACTGAATCGGATCGGTGCATTCTTTTTTGAACCGGACGACCGAAACAAAGTCATTGCCGCTGAACAAAAACCGGATTCCGCAGACCGTGCCGTTGGCATTAACCGAGATGTGTGAGACGGTTCCCATCAAGTAGACCGTGCCGGTTTGCAAAGGGAGCGGTATGTTTTCAATGCGTTCGCCGATAAAAAACTGGGGGCCTTTCTTGTCCAGGACAATAGCGATGCCTTCATTACTGATGTCATTTACCTGAAAGGAATGATCTTTGAGAGTGATGCGCACCGGTTTTAAGGCGTAGCTTCGTTCGTTTTTACGCTTGTTGGGGATGGCTGCCATCATGCATTTCCTTTATAACGCACGTTACGGATACGGGAAAAAATGCGTTTCATTATAATGCTGAACCATACGGCTGTCGATTCCAGATGGAGATCTAAATGGAAATCCAGACAATCAAAACAGCCAATGACATCAGGGTTACCGGCACACCCACACGGGCATGCTCCCGGAATGTTATTTTAATTCCGTAGTTCGCGGCCTGTTCAATAACAATCAGATTGGCAATGCTGCCGATGATGATGAGATTGCCGGCAAAGGTACTGGAAACCGCCAGGGTAAACCATTGCGCAGGGTTGGCGGCGTCCAGAAACCGGACCAGCAACATGCTTGCAGGCACGTTGCTGAAGATATTGCTCAGCACCATCGATATGCCCGTCAACATCAAAAGGTTGTGCAGATCAATTCCTCTCTCGGCCAGATAGGTTACCACCATTTGCGGATAATTCGCCAGTGAAACGGCATGGATCACGACAAATAACGCACAGAAAAGGGTGATCAGATGCCAGTCCACCAGACCGAGGATATCTCTGGTTTTCATTCTGCGGCTGCAAAGGAGTATGCCGGCAATTCCAACCGCGGAAATCTCCCTGGGGATCGACGAAAAAAAAAGAATGATCAGCAGTCCGGTAACCGTCAATCCTTTGATGGTCTGCCAGCGATTAAAGGGCGGTGTTTTCTCAGATGGTTCAACCGCCGGCCGGTCAGCGGGGCAATAAAGTTTATTGCTGTAAATCATCAATATGACAAGATAACTGCCGATCAATGCGATTACAGCCGGCGGGCCGCACCACAAGAGGAAATCTGCAAAATCGAGCTTGCCGACCTGACCGATAAGCATGTTCTGGGGATTGCCGATAATCGTGGCGGCCGAACCGATGTTGCTTGAAACTGCCAGGCCGATGAGAAACGGCATCGGGTTCAGGCCGGCGTGTAAAACCGATATTGCCAGGACCGGTGTAAAGGCAAAGCAAACGATATCGTTCGCCAGTATGGATGATAACACGGCGCTCATGATCATGCTGGTCAATAAAAACAAGCGTGGTCGGCGCAACAGGAAAATGATACGGGATGCCGCCCAGGTATAAAAACCGCCCAGTCGAAGCTGGGCGGATACCACCATCAACGCATACAGCAATAGAATCGTCGGCAGATCCACGGACCCGACGGCAGCTTCGGGCGTAATGACGCCGAAAACGATCATTGCAATTGCGCCCAGAAGGGCAATGCCGACACGATCGATAACCAGCCCCGGTATTCTCCCCAGGGCGACCCCGATATAGGTTATGATGAATATGGAAAGAGCGGTCATTGAGGCAGTGTTTTGTTACTATTTTTAATTCAGTTCTTTAATGCGTTAGGCTTCATTTTGTTTTGGATCTGTCAGGGCAATAATTCTGTCACAGACCTCTTCCTGATTCAGTTCATCACAGTCGATCCTGATTTCGGCGTAGGCGGTGTAAAGGTCATAGCGCTCCTTGAATAAATCGGCAAGGCTTTGATCCGGGCGTTTGGCAAGCCCGCGGGTGGCGAAATTATGAATTCGTGCTTCCAGGGCCGGGAGACCCACATTCAGAAAAATAACGGCGCCGTGTTTTTTAAGGTGCAGCATGGCGGCATGGCTGTATGCGGCACTTCCGCCGGTGGCAATTACATGGTTGCGGCAGTTTAATTCCAGAAGGATTTTTTCTTCAATTTCCCGCAACGCCATGTACCCCGATTGGTCCACAATGTCCTGCAGCGGGCGTCCCTGGGAACGCTGAATGAGAAGATCGGTATCGACAAAATCCCTCGCGGTGTGCTTGGCCAGTATAACGCCGACCGTGCTTTTGCCGGACCCCGGCATACCGATTAAAACGATATTGGATTTGATTTGAGTGCGCATGAAAATAACGGGCAAGATTATGGCGTTAATGTTTCATCGGATCCGACTGCAAAACAAAGGTTGCCATCCATTCCAGGGGATAACCTGCGGGTGCCCAATGACCTTTTTGAGCAAACCGTATTGTTTTTCATTATCTCAGATCCGACTTGCGGGCAAGCTGAATGTGGCTAAATCTTGCGGGCAGGCGGTTTGACGGTTTTGAGGCTGACGACAGGTTCGAAATAGCTTCGGGCCGGGTCGGCCTGCGGACACTGTCTGCAACTCAAGGCCAAGCCATTTCAAGAGTCAAGCAACCTTATATTGTTCGCAAATATCCGATTCCCCCCAGCTGCTCCATCTGCTGTTCGATCCAGCCGGCGCGATCGACGACAAAGGGTGAAGGGTTCAGCACTTTCAGTTTTCGCGGGCTTGGCAGCACCGCAGCCAGGATTGCCGATTCCGACCGGGTCAACCTGGAAGGACGCTTGCCATAGAATGTTTCGGCAGCAGACTGAACGCCGTATATGCCGTCGCCGAATTCGGCAATATTCAGATAGACTTCCAGAATCCGGTTTTTTGACCACAGCAGTTCCAGCAGAACCGTAAAATAAGCCTCCAGGCCTTTTCGGATAAAACTCCGGCCGGACCACAGGAACAGGTTCTTTGCCACCTGCTGGGTAATGGTGCTCGCCCCCCGCAGACGTCTGCCCTTCAGGTTGTTTTCAACAGCGTCGGATATCGCTTCAAGATCGAACCCCCAGTGATGAGGGAATTTCTGGTCTTCGGAAGCCACCACCGCAAGCGACATGTAAGGAGAGATTTTTTTCCAATCCACCCAGTGGTAGCGTATGGAGACCGGCTTTTTCCCCTTTACGGGCCGTTCGAAGTGTCTTTTCAGCATAAATGCGCTGGTGGGCGGGGGCGCCCATCGAAAACAAAGCACCAGCAATGCGGACAGGACAACGGCCATAAAGACCATGCGCCCGAAAAAGATCAGCAGCCTGGTTATCCTTCGGGGGCCTTGTTTTTTGGGGTGACGGTTACGCATGACAAAAGACCGTTTTTTTTGCGGGCGGATAAACCTTTCCGTCCGAAGAACCATAGCGCCGCACCAGGTATTTGTCAGGGAAAATCAAGGGGGTTTCCAGATAACAAGTGCCCATCAGTTTTTGCATTCCACGAAATTCGACAACTTCAGGATTTCCAGAGGTTCGGTGCCCTCTACGGCCGGGTCTGCCTGAGACAGGGCCAGGTCGGCGGCATGGAGCAAGTTTCTTGCCAGGACCCATCTGAAGTGGGCGTAGATCGGACTGGACGATATTAGATAATATCCTTCAGCGGTTTGTGATTCCGGCGCGCCGATCCTGGCCACGCCGGGGAGGGAGGTAAACGGATGCTTGCGGATGACTTTAAGGGCGTCGTGTTCAACCGCCGCAACCCAAATGCGCCTGTCGATATTCCCTTTTGCATAAACCTTGGGGCTGGGGTTCAGCGCCCAGGCCTCGGCAATGAAATTTGAAGTCTCTGGATGTTTGGTGACATGAACGGCCAAGGCGCCGCCCAGTGAATACCCCACCGCAACCATCCGAACGCCGGCATATTTTTCAACCCTGGCGATTCTGGAAATGTATCGCCGTGCCTGCTCATATTGCTCCAGGCTGAAACCGAAATTGGTCTCCTTCCAGTCGGTATAGTCATTGGCCCCGGCAAATGCGATGATCACTTCAAGAAGTTCTGTTCTGGCAGCGTCCCGGTACAGTTCGTAGGCGGCCACTTCAAAACCCGACTTGTCCCGGGCCGGTCTTTCGATTTCAAGCATTCGCCCCGGCAACGCGAAAAAGTGTTCCCGTCCCTCTTTGTCGCCGGTCTGAAGAACCAGGGCGCCGGCCAATGCATAGAGATACCCCCGGCGGGCGACCTCCAGATGTTTTTGGTCAAACGGCTGCCGGCACGATGTCAGGTAACGATCATTGCACCAGACTTTTCCGGCTGCGGCCGCATCGGTTTGAATCGACAGGAGCAGGGCCGGTAATAATGCAAACAAAATACGCATAACGCCCACAAAATTGTTTTACTACGATTAAAAAAAGCATCATCTGTCGCAGTGAAATCGCCGCTGGCCAGTTTGATGCTCGAATAGGCGTAAAATCCGTTTCAAAACCACGGATCGGGCTGAACAGCAGGGCGTCCTGCCGATGACGATACGATTGCGCTTTCAGCAAGGCCATCAATGCCCGGACGGGTTTTAAAATAGCTTCTAACTAACATTGATCAGCCTTCGGTTTCAAGAAGATTTCCGAAAGTGGGGCGCGCCGAATGTTAATGCGGCCTCAAATCGGGGGCCAAGTCGGCCGCAAAATTACGTTTTAATTATGAATACAATATGTTATAATGCTTTCGCAGTGAATCGCGGTTGTATTGAGAAAGGGAATCCCATACGGGCTTTCGTTCAGGATCAACGGCAGTTCGGTGCATCCCAGGATTAGCGAATCAATACTTTCTTCATCCAGCATTCTTTTCACAATGGCCAGCAGTTCTTCTCTGGTAGAATCTTTAATAATTCCCAATTCAATTTCGGAAAACAACCGATGATGAATATGCTGCTGTTCAGAAACGGTGGGAACAACAACCGATACGCCATGGCTGCGAAAAATCTTCTTATAGAAATCGGATGCCATGGTCAGTTGGGTTCCGAGTAGGCCGACATTTTTCAATCCCATCTTCAGGGCTTTATCGCAGGTCGCCTCGACGATGCTCAACAGCGGAACAGGCGACTTGGATCGAATGTCATCAAACACGATATGCGGCGAGTTTGAAGCAATGGCAGCGAATTCGGCCCCGGCGCGATGAATCGATCTTATTTTCAGCAGCAGCCATTCGGCAAGTCCGGTCCAGTTTTGAGACTCAAAAAACGTCATGAGTTCATTTAGATTTGCGCTGTAAAGGATAATTTCAGGGTAGGCCAATTCCGGATAGCGGTTGTTAAAAGCGGAGATGATTTGCTTGTAGTAATCAACCGTTGATTCCGGTCCGATTCCACCGATGATGCCGATCCGTTTCATACTGTTTCAGCTCCTTTCACATGGGGAGTGACCAGGCAAGGTTCCGGTCTAGCCCGATTATTTCACGAAATGCATTCGTTCATTTGCAAGGCACTCCGGGGTGCAGCTGTACTTTTCGTACCGCAAGCCCCGGATAACGCAGCAAATGGGCGAATGCATTTCGCCCCCAGGGTGAAAAT
>JBFLWU010000088.1:0-8088 GCA_040757625.1 Thermodesulfobacteriota bacterium
TTTGCTCTGTTTATGTTAAAATTGCTTCAGTGCACCACAGGCAGACCGGTACCGTAATAATACCAATAATAAAAATAAAACCTGCCTGAAGCTGTCTGGTTCACTGAAAACTTGCCTTTCATTATTAATTTTCGGCCTAATTACAGCGCCGCAAATAAAATGTCAACTGTTTTTTTAAAAACTTCCCGGCCTCCCAGCTTCCCAGGCTATAATCCATCCAAAAAATCCAGATGGGGTTCAAGGGCAAGGCATCTGCCGATGAGAAAGCGGAGCATACCCGCTGGTGTCGCGTCCCTGAATTAACTTATAAAAGTCGCGGCCATATTTTGGATACAGCCGGCATGAACCTCATTGAACTTAGGTGTCCGGATTCGAATCGGCACCACAAAAAAATAATTGAATGATTTTTCGCGATTGTCCGATTCGAATACTGGACTCCCGACAAGATCTTGCTAACTGAAAAGCATGCCGGCCTTCTCCAAAACACGTCCGCTTCCCTTTATGGCGGCAAATAGAAATGGAATCTACTTCCAGGACACGACAACTAATATGTGAGCATTTTGAATCGGCAGATAACGCAGCCATCGGCCGTCAGATAGGTTTTTGGGGCGGCTTCTATTCGGCCAGCACCTGTCCTTCGCCTGGAAAGACTTCGCGTTCTTCAACCGGAAGCGGCCCATCGGGTGCGGGCCAATGGCCCGGGACAGGATCGGCACCTTCCAGAGCGGCGGCAACCGGCTTGCGGTCCCTCATGCGGGGGATTTTGCGCATGTCCACCGCCTGGACCGGCGCGCTGAACTCGATGGGGATGTTGTTGGGGTCAAAGGCGTAAATGGAATGGATAAAACCGTGATCGATGAGTTCCGAGACCCAGAAACCGGCCGCCTCCAGCCGGTTCTTGATTTCCCAGAGGTCTTCGTCCCGCTCCACCCCGAAGGAGACATGGTCAAAAGCAAACGCCCCCCTTACCGGAACGCCGTGGTCTTTTACCGGAATCTTTTCCACTTCCGGCCACTCGAAAAAGGCGAGCATGTCTCGGGAGGATATTTCAAAAAAGTAGTGACGGAACCCCGGTTTTCCCAGACCCGCCACCAGGCGCATAGACAGAAGGTCGCGCCAGAACCGGATGGTCGCGTCCATGTCCTTTGTGACCATCGCCAGATGATTGATGCCGGTATATGTTAACATTATTGCTCCCCCATAATGGTTACGAATGACTCTCCAACCCTCCATCTGTAATTGCTGCCGATAAATACAGGTTAAGGTTGAGAAATTGCTCGAAAACCTTAATCCATGAGCCCTATGCCGCGTGCCTTAAGTCGTTCACGGCGTGAGCATTTTAAAGAGGATTGCGACGCCGCTATCAGGTCTGAGACAGGTTTTTGTGGCCGCTTCTACTGGCTCCTGATCATAATCAGCAGCATCTTAAACCGCTCCTGGGCCTGCAGGGCATGAGTGATGTTGGCCGGCATGACGATCACTTCGCCGCTTTTGACCTCGTGCGGTTTGCCGCCGATAAAGATAGTTGCCTTGCCGTCCAGCACATAGACCATGGCATCGAAAGGAGCCATGTGTTCGCTGAGGCCCTGGCCGGCGTCAAAGGAAAAGAGGGTGACCGTGCCGGTCTGTTTTTTTAAAAGGGTTTTGCTTACCACCGCGCCGATGGCGTAAGAAACATTTTCCGCAAGGTTGAAAGGCTCGCCCTTTACGGCTTCACTGGTTGCGTTCATCGTATTCTCCTTTCATATCATCAATCAAAAATAATACACTTTAGATAGCGATTCGGCCTGGGATAGCTTTTAAGATCATTTGATGAATGCTCAATTTCATTCCGCGCAACGCGGAATTTAGCTTGACTCAGATGGGGACCGATGCTTTATAGATCGTAGCCCTCCCCTCGATGCTGTATTGTGAAAGTGCTGCCGGAACCAGGAGGGACACTCCCTTGTGCAAATCAATTGGCGCACCGCTGCCGGCTTCCTTAATTGTTCCCTCCCCTTCTGTGCACAACAGGATTTCCACGCTGCGCTTCCCCTTGCTCTGATAGACGCCGTTTCGCGGTGGGCAGATCACGGAAAGCACAAACTCATCGGCTCTGCTTTCGTAAACCACTTCATATTCGTTTATCTTGACCGGCGCAAGGATGGACAACGGTCGCTCCCTGAAATCGAGTACCTTCATCAGTTCGGGAACATCGACATGCTTGGGGGTCAGCCCGCCCCTCAGTACATTGTCGGAATTGGCCATCAGTTCGATGCCGGTTCCTTCCAAATATGAATGCAGCTGCCCGGACGTCAGGAACATGGCCTGACCCGGCTCAAGGAACACCAGGTTCAAAAAAAGCGGCGCCAGCACCCCGATGTCGTCCGGGTAGTAGTGGTGCAGTTTCTGCACCCACCCGCAGCTGTCCGGGTCCACCCTCCCCTCCCGGGCCGCAGCGAGGGCCTCCTGAACGGCATTTCCCCTGCGATCCGAAGGAAGGGTCAGCAGGGTTTCAACGAAATGCTTTAAACCCACGGGAGCGGGAGCGTTTTCGAACGCTTTCAGTTCAACCGGGAAACTCTTTGGGCAGCAGACCCGCATGCGGGTCTTGAGGTCCTTAATCTTGCGAAAGCCTTTCAAGGCCCAAAACGGCGTCAGGGCGCAGAGGCATTCGGGCTTGTGATTCGCGTCCCGGTAATTGCGTTCCGGTGCGTTAAGCGTAATGCCAGCCTTTTCTTCGCGCTCAAAGCCCTCTTTGGCCTGGGTCCTGTTGGGATGGGCCTGGATGGAAAGGGGCCGGGCCGCCGCCAGCACTTTGAAAAGGAACGGCAGGCGGTTTCCGAAATGTCCGGCAACCCTTTTCCCCAAAACGTCTTCCGGACTTCCGGCAATTATTTTTATCAGTGATTCGCAATGACCGTCTATCTTTACTTTAGATGGCGCTTTGGGATGGGCACCCATCCACATTTCGGCCTGAGGGGTTGGAGACGGCGACGTCATTCCCAGCAGTTCGGCAATGTCCGTACGCGAGCCCCAGTCGTATTCCTGAATCGTGTTTTGAAGAATGCCGATGCGCTTCATAAAGGATTTTTCCGAAGCTTAAACTTTTTATTTGATAATAATTTGAATTTTATGATAATTTTATAACAGATTATAAAATAATCCTCAATATCTCACTTATAATTACCCTGACAATCAGTTAAGCCGCCTGCGCATCCATCGTCAGGGGCTTTTGCAGCCATATAAACGAAGAAAATAGTTTGCATCAAAATCCCGCGGCAGGCGTAACAACCGCGGGCTGAACATAAACAGGCGAAACATTCTTGGAGAGAAATGAAAGGAACAAAGCAAAGGCGCGCGGGAGTTTTTGCCAGGTGCAAGGCATTTTCGAAGGCCCTGCGGGAGTTTTTCTTCGGCATGACGGTTCATGGACTGGCCGTTGAAACAAGGCATGCCCGGGGCGATTTGGAGCACCTTTTCATGCTGATCGTCTTCGGCGACATCATCGGTGTCCCTATACTTCCTCCGTACTATGCCATGCGCCTGCTGCCCCATATCCTCCCTTCCGTACAGCGCTGGAAACGAAATGTCCTGCGCGAAAAGGACCTCACCGACATGGCCCGGGTGGACATATAATTATTATCATTTCAGTGGTCGGGGAGTTTTTCAAATGTTGCCTTGCCCGCCCAAGGGGCCCTATATCCTCTGCCGGACAGCAGGCAAACCGTTAAGTGACAATAGCTCACTCCATTGGCATTCTAAATGAAACTCCCAGACCCATCAATTATTTTCCCGGTCCTATCGACATCAGCCAGTCCAGGAGGAGGCGGTTGAAAATTTCGGGATGCTCGATATTGGGCAGATGGCGGGCGTCCGCGATTTCCTCGTAACGCGCGTTCGGCAGCAGCCTGGCAATTTGCCTGCTTTCACTGGGCGGTGCGCCCGGATCATCGGCGCCGCACACGACCAGGGTCGGGGCCTTAATGGACGGCAGCCGCGACCTGAAATCATAATCCTGAATGGCCGCGACGCATCCCAGATAACCCTGGGGCGTGGTGCCGACGACCATATCCCGGATCTGTTTCCAGCGGCCGGCGTTTGCCTGTTTATACCGATCGGTCAGCCACCTCTCCATGGTGGCATCCGCAATCGGCAGAAGCGAGCCCGCCTGCTTTACCGCAGCAATTCTCGGCGCCCACACCTCACCGGCATTCGGCATGGATGCCGCGTGGGTGTCACACAGCATGAGCGACCTGACCCCGAGACCGTGTTTGAGGACAAAGGACTGACCGATCATTCCCCCAATGGACAAACCTACATAGTGAACCTGCGCGATGCCCAGTGCAGCGATGACGGCCGCAACATCGTCGGCCAACCCCTCCATGGTATAGTCGCCCGGGACCGCACCGCTTCCGCCGTGGCCGCGCATGTCGATGCGCAGGACGCGAAACCCCGCCCCAAGCAACGCCGGGAGCTGCTCGGCCCACATGCCGCCGTCGGCTGCCAGGGAATGCGCAAAGCATACCACGGGACCCGCCTCGGGGCCCACGAAATCATAATATAGATTGCGCCCGTCAAGTGGCAGGAGCATATTCTTTTCCCTCCTTTTGGCAGAATATTTTTCAGGCGGTTGTTCTTTCGGAAAACAACCGGTAGAATATGATAAGCCACTGAAATCGATCAAACTTACCTTTTTAAATCAACTTACGACGGTCATTTTTTTTTGTCAAGATTACGCAAACAGCGATCATCTGAAAATTGTGTCAGTATGGTCGCCATCTATGGTGACGGTTGATCTAATTGTGGACAATTATTTTCATAACGGCTATATTCCGATCACTTAAAACGGACGACGCGACATGCATTCGCTGGGACAACGACGACAAGCGGATTTTCCCTGAGAAAAGGAGTTCACATTTATGTCGAAAAAAATCTGGGCAATTTCTGTTGCTTGTATGTTTCTGGCCGTCCTGCCCGCCCGGGCATTGGACTTCAAGCCGGGGAAGTATGAAATTACCGTCAAAATGGAGATTCCGGGCATGCCCGGCGGAATGCCGGCCCAGACCAGTACGCAATGCCTTAATGAAAAAAACCCGGTTCCAGATTCCTCCCCCGATCCCCAGGGCTGCAAGATGACGAACTTGAAGACCAGCGGCAACACGGTCACTTACACGATTGAATGCAGCCAGAAAGGTATGGAAGGAAAAAGCGCCGGTGAGATCACCTATAAAGGGGACTCCTTTGAAGGCACCACGAAAACGAGCATGGGACCGGAAGCCGGCGGCATGATCGTCACAACCGTGGTAAAAGGCAAACGCATCGGCAAGTGTGATTAGAACCCGTCTCGGCAACACGCCTGTCGCCTGCTGGCGGTGTTTTCTGTCAGGCTGAAACTTAATGGCGCTTCTCGCCGCGCAAGGGTGCAACAATTTTAACCCATTAATATATTAGAAAATCCGATACGTAGGAAAGCCAACAGATTGAAACTGAAAGAATTGCTGGTGGTCATTCCCCACAGCGGCATTGTGATTCCCGCTGAAATTGCCTTGGGGCGTCTTTCGGAAAGGTTCCCTGAAATGGTCCGGAATGTGGACTGGTACACCAACTGGCTGTACGATTTCCGGGACCTGCTGGATAACCGCCAAACGGTTTTTCCTTATTGCAGCCTCATCCTTGAAGCCAACCGCCATCCCAACATTATTGAAGACAGTGTGCCGGTAAAGGACGTTCGCGGTGAATCCGTCTACCGGAAAGGAATGGAACCGGACGAAGCGCTGCGCAAAAGCCTCTCGCGCAAATATCTGAAGGCCTTTCATGCATCCATCGGGGATGCTATCGGATCCGGAGCTGAATTTTTGTTGGACGGCCACTCCACGGTAACCGCCCGGCGGGTAGCGGACAACCAGATTGATCTCATGAATTTCCAGGATTCCTATCTTGATAAAACGCCCAAATATTATTCCCCGGACGTCTTCATCGAATCATATGCGTCGGAGCTTCGCAAGCGGCTTCCCGAAGTCAAGGTTACCGTAAACAGTTCGGAGTACTACACGGTATACGGCCATGTATGCGCGGCACACTCCGTCAACGCAATGGGCCGGGTCGGCAGGCGGGCACCGGCCATCATACAGGAGACCAATGAAAATCTGTACAAAAACCCGGACCGCACCCCCAACGTGAAAGCCATCAACCGGCTGCGCTGCGCGTTTGCGGAGTCTATTCATGCAGCCTGTCGCTCGGCCCGGGAAGCAACTTAACATCAGGAGCAGACATGGGCAACCTGATCAACCTGCATATCGGCAGGCAGACATTTGATTTTGACTGCGGCGTCAAAGCGCTGCAAATCCTCATGGTGTACTATGGAGTCGATATCCGCGAAGACGAACTGATCAAGGAATTGGGGACGGGAAAGGACGGCACCCGCGTGGATAAAATGATCTCCGCTGCCGAATCCAGAGGATTCCGGGTTGAGGCCAGACAGCACTGGAGCATTCGTGAGATGAAACGCTCCATCGACCAGGGGCATCCGGTCATCGTGCTGCTGCAGGCCTGGGCGGAGCGGTTCATGACCCTGGATGACTGGCGCAATAATTATGAGGACGGACATTATGCGGTTTTAATCGGTTACGGCAAGCGGGTCATGCTGTTTGAGGATCCCGCCTCGTTTCGCAGAACCTGGCTCAGGGATTACGAATTTGTAGCCCGCTGGCACGATCTGGACCCGATCCGAAACCAGAAATACGAACGCTTCGGCATGGTCCTGCTGGGTAAAGAGCCTGTGAAACCGACCCCGGTGCATATGGATTAGAAACCGATGGCTGCGTTATCTGCCGATTCACATTATACAATAGTGATCATTCAGAGGATCCGCTCCAAATGACCTTGCCCCCATTTGCGGAATTTCTCGAGCGCTCTCCCTGCATCCTTGCCGAAGGAGCGGTCATCGAAAGACTCAGACGCAGCAGCGGCTGTGAACTCGATCCCCATATCGTCAATTCAGCGTTTATCTATGACGCTAGCGGGCGCAAGGCCCTTGAAACCATTTATCGCCAGTACCTGGATATCGGCTATCATTTCGGGCTGCCGCTCTTGCTTTCCACCCCCACCTGGCGGGCCAGTCGCGCTCGGATTGCAGATGCAGGTCTTGCGACTGAAGACGTCAACGCCGACAATTTCCTTTTTCTGGACGCTCTGCGCCGCAGTTACGGGAGTTATGCTCAAAAGGTGATTATATGCGGCCTCATGAGCTGCCGCGGCGACGCCTACAAACCAGCCGAAGCCCTTGGATCCACCGAGGCGGAAGAATTTCATTCCTGGCAGGCCCAAAAACTGGCCCAGACCGGAGTCGATTTCCTCAAGGCCGCCACGCTGCCGGCCCTCAGCGAAGCAGCCGGACTTGCAGCCGCCATGGCCGCCGCCGGAAAACCTTACATGGTAAGCTTCCTAGTACGTCCTGAAGGCACGCTCCTTGACGGCACACCCCTGAAAAAAGCTGTCTCCACGATCGACAGTGCCGTAACCCCCAGGCCACTCGCCTATCTTGTGAACTGCACCCATGCTTCAATATTCAAAGCCGCCCTGTTGCATGATGTCCATTCATCCCCTTATGTGCGACAGCGGGTCATCGGTCTGTTGGCCAATACTGCGGCCCTTAATCCCGAAGAACTTGACAACAGCGCCACCCTGGTGGAGGAAGACCCTGAAACTTTCGGAAAATCCGTTGCCGGACTCCATCAAGAACTCGGCATGAAGATATTGGGGGGCTGCTGCGGCACCGACGATCGCCATATTCGTTCTCTGGCGCAACGCTTAGCGGCAAAAGAATTTACTCCTGAAGCAGGTTCCGGCAGTCTTTCAGCTTGACCCCTGCCCTGCTCCGGTACATAATCCTTTTTAGCCCGGATATTTCATGAAAATTTTTCAGCAAGTTTTAAAATGATCCTGATAATAGTCGGTTAGATGTAAATTTGACGTAAAAGCCAGAGATACGCTTTGTTACTTCTATTGAAAAAGACAAATGCTTGAAAAATTTTCACCCTGGGGGCGAAATGCATTCGCCCATTTGCTGCGTTATCCGGGGCTTGCGGTACGAAAAGTACAGCTGCA
>JBFLWU010000089.1:0-7331 GCA_040757625.1 Thermodesulfobacteriota bacterium
AACAAAGCGTATCTCTGGTTTTTACGTCAAATTTACATCTAACCGACTATTATCAGGATCATTTTAAAACTTGCTGAAAAATTTTCATGAAATATCCGGATTAAAACGATTAGAGACAAGTCCCGTTGCGATTACGCTTGTTTGGGGAAATATATTTAATTCATTGCAGAAATCTATTGACTTGTCAATACACCCGGTAGGCCCCTTTGCATTACTTGCTTCTTGACAGGTAATTGATATTTTATCATAAACCAATCGTATTCTTGGAAGACCCGGTCTTTCGCCAAGAAAGGAAACACCATGCTCCAATGCAGGCTTTTTCACCCATCCCGTTTTACGGCCGGTTTGATGGCCGGAAGCTTCGATCCTCTGGAAAGACGGATGACATCCTATCTGAAGATTTTCGGCATAGCGGCGCTGGTGATGCTCCTGACATTCACCGGCTGCAAAACGGCCGAACTGAATGCGCAGCAGTTTGCCGATCCGGTTGTCGAAGGCCGGCAGATCGTTGAAAAGGTCTATGAAACCGTCCAGGCAAAATATGTTGAGCCGGTTTATCCCCACCGGCTGCTCGTGAGTGCCGCCCAGGGGATCGGGAAGGAATTCAATGACGGTTTTTTGCTGCAGGAGATGTCAGGAGATCTCAGGGTCCTGTCGCCGGTTACCCGGCAGCCCTATCCGATGGACCTGTCGGAAAGCGATGCCCGGACCGCCTTAAATGAAATATATGCCTACGGCGCAAGCGTTTATGGCGGTAGCTCTCCACAGAAAGTTGCCTACGTGATGACGAACCGGATGTCCGAGGGCCTTGACCCGCACAGCGCCGTCCTGACGCCCGAAGCGTATAAAGATCTTAAAACAGATGTCGGCGGCAAACTGTCGGGGGTCGGGATCAACGTGACGGTCAAGGAGAAAAGGATTACGGTCGTCGCCCCGATTGAAGGAACGCCGGCATACCGGGCCGGCATCCAGTCCGGCGATGTGATCCTGAAGGTCGACGGGGTAGCGGTAGACGATTTGCAAAAGGCGGTGCGGGCCATGCGCGGGCCGGCCGGCACCGCCGTTGTCCTGACCATCT
Source organism: Thermodesulfobacteriota bacterium (assembly GCA_040757625.1). Classification (GTDB taxonomy): domain Bacteria; phylum Desulfobacterota; class Desulfobacteria; order Desulfobacterales; family JARGFK01; genus JARGFK01. Next base: position 1,079 of record JBFLWU010000089.1, read on the forward strand.
CCAGGACCGGCGTGCCGCAGCCTTTTGATCTTCGACTGGTGCGGGAAACCATCACCATCAAATCCGTCAGGAGCACGGCTGTCGATACGGGCATCCAGTATATGCGGATATCCTATTTCAGCGGCGAAACGGGCAAAGATGTGGAAGCGGTGCTGCGCCGCCAGAAGCAGGCAGGAATGCCTCTGAAAGGCATGGTCCTTGATCTGCGCGGCAATCCCGGCGGACTGCTGGATCAGGCGTTGAAAGCGACAGATTGCTTTGTCGGGGGCGGGCAGATGCTGGTTTTAAGGGGGCGCGCCCCGACGAGTGTCCAAACGTATTCCGCCGCCGCGAACGATATCGAGGGGGATTTTCCCATTGTTGTCTTGATCGATCAAGGCTCAGCCAGTGCCGCCGAAATCATGGCCGGCGCCCTGCGGGGGCTGGACCGCGCCGTGCTCATGGGTGATGTAAGTTTCGGCAAGGGATCGGTTCAGGAGATCATGGATCTGCCGGGGGGATACGGACTGCGATTGACCGTCGGGCGCTATGAGCTGCCCGGCGGCCGGAGGATCGACAGAATCGGGCTTCAGCCGGACATCGTTTTAAACGCCGATGCCGATGCCCGGCGCGAAAAGGATCTCTATGATCCTGCAGCCGATAAAAAGGATTCCGCCGGAACGGAAAAGGGGAACAAGGCGTTCGAACAATCAAGATACGGCGAGCTCGATCCCGGCCGGCTCATGGAGGACCCCAGCATTCATCGCGCCGTTAAAATCCTGAAACAGACACGATCCGCACGGTTGCAGGATATTTTTGCAGCCGACCTGTCCATTCAAGCCGCGGTTGCATCATCCGTTCAGCCCGCGGCCCAGACCGCGTCAACGGCACCGGCCGCTGAGACAGCACGGGCAACAGCGGCGCCGGCGGGCATCCGGCCGCGTCTTTTTGCCCTGACCATCGGGGTCAGCCGCTACAAGGAGCCCCGCTTTTCCCTGGCGTATGCCGAAAAGGACGCCCGGGCCATGGCCGCGGCTTTGGGAGCCCAGGGCGCCTCGCTGTTCAGGGAGGTGCGGACCAAAGTGCTGGCCGATGAAGAGGTGTCGCGCGACAGTATCCTGGAAGCCATGAACCGCTTTCTCGGCCAGGCCGTGTCAACGGACGTCGTGCTGATCTTTGTGGCCGGCCACGGCATCAAACGCTCGGCCACCGAAACGTTTTATTTTCTCCCCTATGATGTCGATTCCCAGAACATCACCACCAAAGGGCTGCGCTGGTCGGATTTTGAGGAAGAGGTCGCCGCGCTCGGCGCGCGCGTAAAGAACGTCATCCTGATGCTGGACACCTGCCATTCCGGGGCATTGAAGGTCGGCCTGCGAGGCATCGAGGTGACCCCCGATCTGTCGACCGCTTTTCAGCGAAAGGGAACCTATGTGCTCGCGGCCGCCGGCGCGGATGAGGCCTCTTTAGAAGCCGACACCTGGGGGCACGGCGCCTTTACCTACGCAATTCTTTCCGGCCTGAAAGGCGCTGCCGATTATAACGGCGACAAGATGATTGACATCCTCGAACTGTTTCACTATGTGGAAGCCAGGGTCGCCGACATGACCAAAGGGCAGCAGCACCCGCGCTTTCAGATGGGCGGGGGGGCGCTGCCGGTGTATGCGGCGCCCTAGGTCGATTTGTTATTAAACAAACATTCAGTTGTTAGAAGGAGGAAATCATGAAACCTGGGATTAAGAAAATTCTATATGTAACTGACCTTTCGGAAAACTCAGCTTTTGCTTATCTGTATGCAACCGACTTGGCGGCCAATCATGATGCCGAGATTATTATCCTGCATGTTTTCGAGAATCTCCCTTCAAGCGCCCGTGCCATATTGGACACCTACCTGACGAACGAACAGCGCGAAAAATTATCCCACCGCAAGCCGGAAACGATAGAGAAAATTAGAAAACGTTTGAATGTTTTTTGTGAAAAGGTGCAAACGGACGATCCAACGTGCACTTACAGGGTGCAGGACATTCACATCAGTGAAGGTTTTCCTGCCGAAGTCATTCTTGAAAAAGCAGAGGAATTCGATTGCGACATCATTGTCATGGGAACTCATGGCAAGGGCATCATCAGCCATGCCTTTTTAGGAAGCGTTGCGGAAAAAGTCGTGCGGCGTTCAAAAAAACCCGTCCTCATAATTCCCTTGCCCAAGGGGGAGATGGACCTTACCGTCCACAATATCTGATCGAACCGGACGCCGCCAGGGGGATAGGGCCGTTTGCCTGAATATTTTCGGAGTTGTTGAAGTTATGGCTCATTTACTTCCGCTGTTCGAACCGGGCTGAAACGGGCCCTTCCGGTGTATGCCACTCATCAAGTCAATTTATTTTCTGCCGTTGGCGTGGCGAGTCGTCAATGAGTTCGCCCCCTAATCATCAGTGTGAATGCAAAAAAAGCGCGAACTCTTAATGGCAGTTCGCGCTTTTGTATTTCTCAATATTTCCGAGCACTAATAGCCGTAGTTCTCAAATTGAAGGTCTGTAGTACGTTGGAGTTATTTGCAATTTAGGGTACTGGCAAATGCACTCTTAAGACAATCGAAAGCGATAAATTTACAGGTCTTTTAATAATGGCAAATTTTTTATAAACCATTTTTCTCTGGTAAAATTTTCAGCAAAAGTACCAAGTACGATATCAAATAAGGCTGAACTTTCATTAATCCATTCTTCTAAGAAGCAAGTCAATTTAATCAACTCGCCTTCTTTATTTTTATAAACTATATCTTCCACTAAATTTGGATTATTAGGCAAATAATAAGGTTCTTTTAAAATAAACATATTAATTTCTGCCTCATCTTTTAATTCCGGAGGCACCTCAGGACATGGACCAACATATAAACCATGCCTATGAATTAGATTATCTCTATACTTGACAACAGTATCTATCCAGTTCTTTCGTTTGTTAATTAGATCAGCTAATTTCTGATTTTTAATTTTTAAACCATCCATAAAATTACCTTTTTTAAAATCGATATCACCACCGCTGAAACCTAACTTAAAAATTTCGTTAATAAAAACTGCTAAGGAATCCAATAGTGATTTAGTCAAATATACGAATGTGTATGTATAATATTTAATATAAAATCTTTTAGACCAGTTTAATTCTCCCTCAATAGATATTATTTGATCTTTTGATAAGAATAAAAAAGAAAATTTATCTACAATGTCTTCAACAATAGAAGCGTATACATAGAGCCTTCCCTCACCGTATAATAATCTCAGTAATTTTCCCCAATAAAGTGGGCGCCTATCTAAACATGTTGCGAAATAGCTGTTTTGAATTAGGAAATCTCGAAAACCTCCTTCATTCCCTTCTTTGTACATCGGTGTTATTTTGCCCTTTTTAATCCTTGGATGTTCTTTAAAAGTCTCCATAATCTTCTTCCGATAAAAGTCAATTTTGCCAGAAAATCAAACCAAATGAAGCTGCTGATACATTGAGAATATAAAGCCCAAACACTTCTTGCCACAGTCCGGGATCGGGTCCCGCACGAATTCAGTGTAGATTGAGAATGAGATTCCGCTTCAACTTGAAATATAAACTATTGATGGATCTTAATCGCTGGGGGAGATTGATTTTTCGATAACACACGAATATCCGACATGGCAATATATTATGGATATTTGATACGCCTGCGCGCTAATGGCAAAATTTAAGGAATTCAGCTGCGTTCCAAATCTTAGCATCAATAACAGGGTGAAATGACCCTCATGACGCATCGTCATTCAATGCCGCTTGATCGGCTGCCTGCCGACATCGCCGACGACGGGGAGGAGCAGGAGATGCGGCAGCGTCAGCTTTTTCTCGTCGCGAAACTGGGATAGGCCGATCGTCATGGTGGTGCGGCCCTTTTGAGATGGCGCATAGTAGAATCAATCCGTTGGTTGTATTTTTGCCTCGTCAAGCACCCGGCGAATGGTCTTTGCCATTTCCGTCATATTGACCGGTTTCATGACATAGGCGGCAATTCCCAATCCTTTTGCCTTTTCTTCATCGACCAGGGCGCTGTGGCCGGTGCAGATGATGACAGGCATATCCGGGCGGATTTCCATGATCTTTTCAGATAAAGTTAAGCCGGTCATTTTCGGCATGGTCATGTCGGTTATTACCAGATCGAACCGGTCGGGGTTCGCATGAAACTGCGCCAGTGCTTCGACGGGATTTATTCGAGCCTCAACCATATAACCCAATCGTTCCAACATGCGCCGGGTCATATTTACGACAGATTCTTCATCATCAATAAAAAGAATCGATTCGTTGCCATGGGGTATTTCTTCAGACGTGTTGATCTCTGTCAATGGTTTTTCGGCAGCCGTCGGGAAAAGAACAGTAAATGAAGCGCCCTTTCCGATCCGGCTGTCAACGGAAATGGCGCCATTATGATTTTTGACGATGCCGTGAACGACTGCCAGTCCCATGCCCGAGCCCTTGCCGATCTCCTTGGTCGTAAAATAGGGTTCAAAGATCCGGTCGATGATTTCAGGCGCTATGCCCGGACCGGTATCGCTGATAGAAACCCCGACATACTTGCCGGGGCCCAAGTCGGGATAGCTTTTGGCCGAATCTTCATCTAAAATTATATTTTCCACACGGATGCTCAAAACCCCTCCGGTTTGTTCCATTGCCTGGGAAGCATTGATACAAAGATTCATCATGATCTGGTTGACCTGGGTCGGGTCGGCCAGAATCGTTTCATCTGTAGTTTGAATATGCTGCTGAATCTCAATGGTGGATGGAATCATGGATCGCAAAAATTTGAGAGCATCTTTAATGACCAGAGCGATTTCAATGGGTTGTAGTTTCTGGTCGGTCTTGCGGCTGAAACTGAGAAGCTGCTTGACAATCTTTGTCGCCCTGAGGCTGGCGGTTTTGATCGCTTGCAGGTTGGCATGGGCCGGGACCCAATTTGGAACATCCATCAACGCCAGTTCGGTATTTCCAACGATTATCCCCAGAATATTATTAAAATCATGAGCGATGCCGCCTGTCAGTGTTCCGATGGATTCCATTTTGCGGGCATGATAAAGTTCCTTTTCAAGTTCACTGCGGGCCGACTCGGCTTCAACGCGTAAGGTGATGTCCCGGATGGCGGCAATGTGGGCCTCCCGGCCCTTCCAGTAAAAGTGGCTTGCGGTGATTTCCACCGGAAAGACCGTTCCGTCCTTCTTTCGATGATACCTCATAGGAATCCGGGTATGCTGGTTCTGCGTGGCCTGTTTCGTTTTGTCCGCTTCGGCCGACAGATCGACATTCCTCATCTGCAGCAGCTCCTCCCGGCTGAATCCATAAAGATCGGCGGCGGATGCATTAACTTCAAGTATTTTCCCGGAATCCTTATCGATGAGAAAAATCGCATCGGATTCCAGTTCGAAGAGCCGGCGGTATTTTTCTTCGTTCTCCCGCTGCGATTCCTCGGCGCGTTTGCGCTCGGTGATGTCCACAAGATTTCCCAGTATTGCCGGTTTTCCCTGATATTCGATGCGAACGGCCACGGTCTGGCACCACAAAATCCCGCCGTCTTTCTTGATATGCCTGGCTTCGTGGTACTGAGGGGTGTCCGCATCTCCCCTCAGTCTTTTTGATTTAATTTCACGCCCTCGTTCTTTCCCGTCAGAATGAAACAGTTCAAAATAAATTGTACCGATCAATTCGGAAACGGTATAGCCGTGCAATTCGGCAAACCTGTCGTTGGCATATATGATGATATCGTCCTGATGTATGTAAATTCCGGTTTGAGATGTTTCCGTAATGAGTTTGTATTTTTCTTCGCTTTTTCGTAAAGCCTCCTCCGCCTGCCTGCGCTCGGTCAGCATCTTGTTGGCGTATTCCGCCATCTGATCGAGCTCGATAAATTTAATGGCGTCGCGGTCAATTTCCTTATCGGAGTGCGCCGCCCTGTTAAAAAATGACACAAACAGGTTGAAATCGTTCCGGAGTCCGCGGTTGAGCCGATTGAAAAACAGGAAAAAAAGCGCGACGATCCCTATAACCGTCAGGATATAATACAGCAAGCGTTCTTGTATCTGATCGGTTAATTTGGCGCGCATCTGGGAGATATCGGTTTCCACATCATCCAGATACACGCCGGCCCCGACAATCCATTGCAGGTCGAGGATTCCGTATATATAAGAGACCTTCGGTGATTCTTTGTCCGGTGTAGTCAGTTTAATATGCGAGTAATAGATATAATCGCCCTCAGGCTTGAAAGCGGCCTGATACT
>JBFLWU010000090.1:0-4408 GCA_040757625.1 Thermodesulfobacteriota bacterium
GCAGAACCGCCAGACAATAATGGTAAGGGTCATAACGCCAGACAGAGTAAGTATCCCTGTGTTTTTTCTTGTCCAGGCAGACCGTCATTACCGTATATTTCCACTCTTTCAGGTAACCAGGCAATTCTGCATCGAAAATGCCCCTTGTCTTCAGGTCTTTCAGGCAATGAAATGGTGGCTTAGCGTTCAACAATTCCTTCCTGTGAAATATGACTGGATCATCCGGATGAGCGCCGAAGTGTTTAACTTTCAAAGCTTCCATTTCTGGATGTAGGACGTCTTTCACGTAATCCAGATGGATGATTACCCCCGTGAGACTTAAAAACCGGTGGTTTGGACTATCTGAATGGCCTATATCAGGATTCCCAACCTCATCTATGTACATCCGAAATTTACTCACGTCGCATTCCTTTGAACGGAATCATGCTATGTTCCAAAAATGTCCCATTCCCGAAAGGAACATCACCCCTTGCCTCTTTATAAGATACCTGGTGGATTTTTTTGCCTTTCCGGCTTAAATCTCTTATAAGACTGCCGTTGATTCCCATATGACGGGTTTCTCGCATTTATTTGCGCCATTTTTGAAGCGTTTATTTGGAACTTTTTTTAGCAAACAGATCACTACTGTTTTGATTCCTTTGAGCCCTTTATGATGCCTTTTAAACCATAAGCGTTTTATGAAATCTGAATGGTGCGCCTCTTTACAATGCCCCTTTGGCCTCTATCGCGCCCCTTTGTTGATTTGCTCATAATCCCATTTAAGGCACAAGCGCATGTCCCATATGTCCCATAAATGTCTCATTCCCGAAAGGCATCTAAATTCTCAACCTGCCTTCGCCATCAGGTTCGTTAAGGAAGTGGAACAACTTCTGAAGCTGTGACACGCTATGATTCATCGCTATTCCTTACGCCGCAGTCCATTGAAGGATTTCCTGGCAACCCAAAGGTGTCAGGACGGGCAAAATCCATCAGCCGTTGACGGCCCTCATAGAGCGGCCGGCAAAAGATAGCCCGCCGAAAGCGCTCCCAGCTGCCCTGCCGGTCACCCCACTCCGCATACTGCCACACCTGAGAGGGACGTTCAAGACGACTCCATTGCTCCATACCCGCAGCAACCGCCTTCATGCTGGCGTCTTCCGGCAAGGTGGATATGTTCACCCTGCAAAGGCTGTTGACCCACAAGAACCCGATTATGACTGCCTATTCCGGTGATTTCGGCCGGTGATTCCGAAGGAAGGCGGCCACTTGTTCCGAAGGAACGCGGCCGGTAATTCCGGGCGATTCCGGCCATTTTGTCGGAGCGAAGCGACGCTGGCTTTTTCTTCTTGTCAGAGGGCATGGTTCAAGTCAATTGGTTTTTCATTTTCCGCATGGATTCTCCTTTCAAGTTGATTCGGTAAGCATTGTGGACCAGACGGTCGCAGATGGCATCGGCAAGGGTTTTATTTGCGATGATATCGTGCCAGTGATCCGTAGGGAGCTGACTGGTGATCAGGGTGGAACGGAGCCGATAGCGGTCTTCGATGATTTCCAGAAGATCGTGTTGCTGGTCTGAGTCGAGGGATTTCAATCCCCAGTCGTCGAGGATGAGCAAATCGGCCGCGGCCATGGTTTTTAATAAGTTTGTGTAACGTCCGTCTCCGCGGGCAATAAACAGGTCCTGCATAATCTTGGGAAGCCGTCGATACAAGGCGCTGTATCCTTGACGGCATGCGTTGTGGGCAAGGGCGCAGGCAAGATACGTCTTTCCGACCCCGGTGGGGCCTGTGATAATCAGGTTGTGATGCTCTTTGATCCAGCGGCACTGGGCGAGCTGAAGAAAGAGCGCCTTATCCAGTCCGCGCGGGTGCCTGAAGTCGATATCCTCGACACAGGCATTGTGGCGCAGCTTGGCTTTGGTGAGACGGGATTTGAGTTGGCGGTTTTCCCGTTCGCAGACCTCGCGATCGACAAGAAGAGCTAGTCGCTGCTCAAAGTCGAGGCGGTCGATATCGGCCATGTCCATCTGTTCTTTTAAGGCGGTCAACATCCCGTTCAACCGCAGACGGGACAGCTTTTCAAACAAGGGGTGAGTCAGCATGGCGGTTTCCTTATGAGATCAATGATAATAATTAGAGCCTCTGATATTGTCATGGTCGATCACCAGGGTTTTGGGCGTTTCCGGCGGCAGCGTCTTTTTATCCAAGCCGTGTTTCAAGATTGAAGCAACGCTGCTGTAGCTTCTGGCCCCGATCAGCCGGGCCCGGCTGCAGGCGATTTCAAGGCGCTTGACATCGTAGCTTTTCCCCAAGCGGAGGATGCCCAACGCGGCACGAAAGCCCTGCTGGGGATGGAGCTTGGAGTCGATGATCTCGCCGATGAGCGCCGCGGCATTCGGACCGATTTTAGTCGCCCAGCGGATAAACCGTTCCGGGGTCCACTCCAGCCATCGCCGATGGGCCGGCGGCATGTGCTCCTTGACCGTGGTATGGCCTCCCCGCCGGTCGTTGCGGCGGTGCGTTGCCACCGGCCGGTTGGCGCGGAAGCATTCGATGGTGACATCGGTGATTCGGACATCGACCTGTTTGCCAAAGAGTTTGTACGGGATGCTGTAATAGTGGCCCTCGACTTCGATGTGATAGTCGATATTGACAGTGGCCTTTTTCCATACGGCAAACCGGTAGGGCTCGGTAGGAAGCGGCTTTAAAGCCGGCTTATCGATTTGTTCGAACATCAAGCACCGGCAACCGTCAAGCTTTTGAAAGGGGCGATTATTAAGGCACCCGAGCAGCTCACGGATCCGCCGGTTGAGTTCAGCAAGGCTGAAGAAAGTCTCGTTTCTCAGCCTGGCCAGGATCCAGCGCTCGACGACCTGGACAGCACTTTCCACCTTGGCTTTGTCCTGGGGTTTTTTAACCCGGGTGGGAAGAACCGCCGTTTGGTAGTACCGGGCCATATCCAGATACGTCGGGTTCAGATCCGGCTCATAGAAACAGGCCTTGGTGACGCCGGTTTTGGTATTGTCCGGCACCAGCAACTCGGGTACCCCCCCAAAAAAGGCAAATGCCCGAATATGGGCGCCGATCCAGTCCCCGAGTTCCTGTGTAAGGGTAGCCTCGGCGTACGTGTAGCTCGAGGCTCCCATGGCGGCGACAAAGATCGACGCTGGCCGGCAGGACCCGGTCTCCGGATCGACAATATCGATGGTCATTCCGGCCCAGTCGACAAACAGCACCTCTCCAGCGCGGTGGTCTAAACGCATGACTGGATCTATCCGGCGTTTCCATTGATGGTAAAGATGACAAAACTGGCTGTACTGATACCCTTCGGGAAAGACGGACTTGTATTCCTCCCAAAGCAGCATCAGGGTGACCGCTTTTTTCCGAAGCTCCCGATGGATATAACTCCAGTCGGGCAAAGGACGTTTTCCTTCGGCAGGCTTTGCAGCTGAAAAAAACAACCCTTCGAGCTGATCGTCATCTAAATCCTCGGGAAGCGGCCAGGGCAAACCGGAGTTTTCGAACCGGCGAAGGTAATCGCCGATACTGCTCCTGGCTGCCCCAGTGCTTTTGGCGATTTGTCGGTTGGTTAAATGAAATTCGAATTTGAGACGAAGCACTTCACGGATTTTTCGCATGGTCAACCTCTTTCCCGGCATCGGCACCTCCTGCTTGATGGTTTTTATGTGGAGATGCAACTTACCCGGTTGTCTTGGGGTTAACCAGCGCCTTTGCTGCCGTCAGTGACTAACTGAAGGCGGCCGGCTTGCTCCAGAATCGGTGGCCGAGATCAATCGGAATCGGTGGCCGAAATACCCCGGAATGGGTGGCCGAGATCAATCGGAATGGGTGGTCGGAATCGTCCGGAATACGCAATTATGACACAACGCTATGCCCATCTTCGTGATGAACCCCTGAGACGGGCTTCCGATACGGCTGGGGAGATCGTTGAGGGCATCATTAATAACGATGAGGTAAAAAGTTTAAATTTATCGATAAAGGGAATCAAATAAAAAACCTCAATTTGATATCTATATTCTGAAGTGGCCTAACTCGGATTTAACAAATCAAGATTTTCTTGATTTTTTCTATTTTATTGATTATGGTTGAAAATAATATGGATTTAAAACCTTTCGAAAGGGGGTCCTGTGAAAACCAAATCGGATTTAGGAAATAAAATCCGTAAATTCAGGGAGAGACTCAAACTCAGGCAGGCTGACTTGGCCGAGAAAATGGGGTTCAGTTCCTCAGAGACCATTTCACAGATTGAGCGTGGAGGCCGGGAAATAAAAGCGTGGGAGCTTGTTGAACTGGCGCGGCATTTACAGGTTAGTGTTTCTGATTTTATTGAGGATCATCAGAAACCGGAAAAGGATCCGGTCGTTTTATGGCGTCAGACCCCGGAATTCGAAAAAGAACTCAAGGAGGCT
>JBFLWU010000091.1:0-3123 GCA_040757625.1 Thermodesulfobacteriota bacterium
ATAGCGATTGTAAGATACGGCAACATCCAGCATTTATGACTCCGTGAATGGTGTGGGTTCAAGCTGTGCCAGGCGATCTCGATCCGGGGCTGATAGACCCAGGACCAGATCGGCGGTGGTGTAAGGAAAAAGGTGAATGAGGGTGAGGTTGAAGGATTTCAGGAACAGGGTTTCAAGGGCTTCATTGGCCGCTTTAAGGTTTGAGAAAAACCACAGGCGGGATTCCTCCATGTTCCAGATCAGGTCGTACACATTGGGAGTGGCCGGTATGCGCCGGCACAGAGAAGCCACAACGTGATCTTTAATGATTTTTTTTTCGTTGGTGGATAAAAATTTTCGGCCGCTGCGTTTGAGTTGCTTGGCTGCTTCCACCGCCACGTGTTTACGGACGGTTTTGGCGGGAATCGACTTTTTGTCGATCCGCAGGGAAAAAACCAGATAAGAACCCATGACAAAGGACGAGCCTTCAAAATCCGGAAGATACGGATTTTTTACAGAGGTCCAACCGGTGGTTTTTTCGACGGGTTCGTCATCGATGGATCTGATGGTATGGCGGACAAGTCCGTTGTATACCGTATCAAGGACCGGCGGTTGAATCTCGCCGCTGACTTTGTAAAGAGTAATCGACACCGAAGATGATAATAAGCTCATGAAACAGCATCCTGAAAAAAAGTTCGTTTGCCGGAAAGGAGAATTCGCAGGATTTTCCGAATGACGAAATAGCGCGTGCTGTATAACGTGTTTAGCAACCGTCGGCAAGCATTATTTGCGGCAATATGGATTTGCCCCTTTCGTTTGCAGCGGGAAGTCTCATTACGGCATCCGCCCGCAACCTGAGAGGGACGCCCGGACAGCTTCAGCAATCATTGCTTTTTTGATCGGATCGTCTCTAAGGTCCCGGGTGATTTCCAGCTGAACGCCCTGGCAGGTCCGGCCGCGATTGCAGATATTATCGGGGTTTGCCCCCTTAAAGCGGGAATTCCTAATGGATACGCCGATTCCTCTATTTTTAAGATCGGTTGCGATTGCTTTTTTTAAAGGCGTATCCAGACCGCCCAGATAAACCAGGCCGGCTGTTCCGGTGCAGGCGTGGACGGCAACGACGATGTCGGATGCGGATATGAGTTTAAGCGCGGCCGGCTCGTCAAAACGGTGGCTGGTGATGTGCAGGCGCCCGTTAAGGCTTGTTTTGATGCCTTCAAAACAGTAGCAGTTATAGTCTTCAGCCGCGATCTCCCTGGCGATTTCAGAGGTGCCCGGCTCGATTTTGCCGCCGTGGGGAGCGACAATGGTTACGGCGGACCCCACATTGCTGATGCTTATCCGATAATCGGCGCCGGCCTTCTCGCACCTTGCGAGTTCTGCAAAACCTGTGTAAGTATCAGCAGTCATAGCCCTTTCATGCTCAACAATCCATGTCGATATCAGGGTATAATTTTTTTGAACATGCCGGGCATATCCCGTGGGAAAAATCAGCTTCCGAATGCGATTGGATATACGACTCGATCTGCTGCCAGTAGCCGCTGTCATTTCGGATTTTTTTGCATGCGGCGCATATGGGGATAATACCTTTCAGCGTTTTGATTTCCTTTAAGGCTGTCTGCAGGTCGCTGATCAGGCGGTTCTGGTCGCCAATTTTTCCGTTGACCTCGCGGGCAAGAAAATTAAACTGACGGGTCAATATGCCGATTTCGTCACTGCGGGTGATATTTTCATCGAAAGTCAAGATGGGCTTGTCTTTATTTATAGTTGCCATGTGATCGGCTAATTTTACAAGGGGCGTCGTGATCACAACTTTCAGTACAAAATATAATGTCAGACACACGAGAACACCGATCAGTGCCAATAAAACGGTTCCAGCCAGGACGGCTTTCCTGCCCTGCTTTGAAATGCTCCGGTTGATGTCGGCTTTCATCAGGAGCACCGGATTTTTGAAAATATCGTAAAGGACTGCATATCCCCGGTTAATATCTTCATTTACCTCCTGAACAAACGGCTGCTGAAGGTTTCCAGCCACGATCCCGCTGATGATGTTTTGTTCCTCTGTTGAAGATAGACCGTCTTTAATGGGTGATATCCGGATGGGAACCTGGATCTGCTTTGCCAGGGCGGCCAGACTGTTATCCGTCAGAAATCTCCCCATCACCACGGATCCTCGCGTCGGCCCCTTCCCGCTGCTTTGCCGGATCGGGGTTGCCGTCACCAGCATCGGGCCTTTTTCAGTTATAAAAATTCCTGACCGGGGCGTGTCTGCAGTTTCTGAAAGCAGGGAGAAATGACCTCCGGGCATGTTTTCAGGGAAGCCCTGCAATTCAATCAATTTGCCGGTTTCCAGGTCATAGGCTTTTCCCCAGACAACCCGCCCGGCCAGATCAACAAAATACACGAGGTTTACTTTAATATCTGCAAATATCGTCAGGTTCAGGTTGGATTTTATATATTGGCGGTTTCGGTCTTTGATGAAATGATAGGTGTCATCCCAATAGCCCCAGTCGAAAGTCAACGATTCAAGGTGAAATTTCTCTCTTTCAAGGGCGGCCTGAGCGCGCTGGATGTCTTTAAGAACCTCATATTTTTCAAGCTCGTCAAATTTAGGGAAAAATATGAAGCGTTGCGTCGTCAGCGCCAGCAATGCATACACGATGAACGTCAGTAAAAGGATCAAAAAGATTCTCAAGCGGGTTGACATATGAAAGGATAGATCTCCTTAGAACCGATTTCCAGGTAAATTGACTTGTCATTGCCACGGAAGGGGCTGTCTGAACTGTTCAGACCAATCCCTGCCCGGCGGGACTTAACTCCTCGATGCCGGAGGCGGATATAACAGTTTCATCTCTTTTTAGTGAACAATCCCCCGGGTTGCATGAGCGACCTTTGTTTTGTAAATAATTTCGCACTTTCTTGAAAAGTTTTACAAGGAAATTTTAATTCCATGCGGAGAGCGATTTTCTATGGAAATAAATGTTATGTTCGATTTACCCGGCATCTTGCAGGATTTTCGGTTTTTTAAGCAGGGGATATACGATTGACACCAGTGCGCCTGCCAGCAGGATTGCGCTGATGGGTCGAGTGACCAGGATGGCAGGGCTGCCGAAGTTCAGCAGCAGCGACCGCCGCAGGGAC
>JBFLWU010000092.1:0-2958 GCA_040757625.1 Thermodesulfobacteriota bacterium
GTAGTGTTGAGCAGATAATCGGCGATCTGCTCGGCGATGGTCACCGCGACGTTTTCCTGCGCCTCGGCGGTTGACGCCCCCAGATGGGGAGTGCAGATAAAGTTGTCGAGGGCAAGGAGCGGCGTCGTCTCCAGAGAGGTCGGCTCCTTTTCAAAGACATCGAGGGCCGCGCCTGCTATCACGTTGTTTTTCAATGCATCGTAAAGGGCCGCCTCGTCAACAACTCCGCCCCGGGCGCAGTCGATGAACATGGCCGATTTTTTCATCAGCTTGAACTGGTCGGGACCGAGCAGCTTGCTGGTTTCCTTGGTCAACGGCACATGCACGGAAATGTAATCCGCCCGCTTGCAGAGTTCATCCAGGCTGACCAGCTCGACTCCCAGCTTGTCAACGAGGTCTTTCGGCATGTGCGGATCATAGGCGATCACCTTCATGTGCAGACCCTGGGCTCGGTTGGCGACAATGGCACCGATCCGACCGATGCCGACAATGCCCAGCGTCTTGCCGGTCACCTCGCGGCCCTGGAATTTTTTCTTGTCCCAGCCGCCGGCCTTGAGCCGGGCGGTTGCCTGGGGAATATTGCGAGTCAGGGACATCATCATGGCAATGGCGTGTTCCGCCGCGGTGGTGGCATTGCCATCCGGCGCGTTCATGACGACGATACCCCGTTTGCTGGCAGCGGCCACATCGACGTTGTCAAGACCGATGCCGGCGCGACCGACAACCTTGAGTCTGTCCGCCGCCTCGATGATTTCGGCGGTTACCCTGGTGGCGCTGCGGATGACCAGGCCGTCATACTGGCCGATTTCCTTTTTCAGTTCCTCCGGGCTCATTCCCGTCTTGATGTCGACTTCAAGCCCGGCATCCTGCAGAATCTTCGCTCCCACCGGGGCCAGATTATCACTGATAAGTACCTTCATGACCGCTCCTTTTCACATGAAAAACACAAGAAATTATCCAAAACAATGATGGTCTCGCAAAAACCGGCAAACCATGGCAGGCGGGAAAGTGAAAACAACGAGTAACAATGCACCGCCCGTCGGAATCATCGCTTTTTACGATTCCGACAAAACAATATCTTGAAATTACCGTTTAACTGAAACAAAGTACTATGCTTTTCCCGCCATATTTTGTCAAGAACAAAGAAAAAAAACGACTAGTCCCTGAAACAGAAGGAAAAATCAGCCGGACCGTCCTCTTCATCCTCTTCCCCGGCCAGTTCGCTCATGCGTCGGGCCAACTCCCGCTCCTGCCGAAAATCGGCAAATTTCTTCTCCAGCAGACTGCCCGGAAAGCGGGCTCCGCCGAGATAGGCGAAGGCGTTGTTGACCAGTTGCTGTAACAAATCGTCCCGAACGGCATCACGGTCCCGTGCATCAATAAAATGGCGATCCCTGACAATATCATGGCGCACCCCGGCGCCATATTTTTCCATGAACTCCTGCCGCAGCTCGCCCTCGGCATCATTCGGGAACATCTCGTCAGCCGGCACCAAAACGGCTTCGCAGCGGATCCTGACCAGCCAGCGGTCAGCGGCCACCTTTTTCGACTCATCAAAAAACGTCACCCGCATGCCGTTCGTGAGTTTTTTTTCCAGCAGTACTTTTTCCGTCATAATGTCCCGGTTCAGAATGATAACGATGGTTGATTCAGTTGCACGAAAAGGGTATAAGATATTTTTTTGCGACACACTTTCCAGACATATGCACATTATACGCGGAGTCCCCATGACCGTTGCCATTTACAACACCAAAACCGGCCGGAAAGAACCTTTCACCCCGTTGACAGACAATCATGTCAAACTCTATGTCTGCGGCATCACCGCCTATGACTACTGCCATATCGGCCATGCCCGCTCCACCCTGGTCTTCGATCTGATCGTCCGCTATCTGCGCTACGTCGGCTACAAGGTCACCTATGTCCGCAACTTTACCGACATCGACGACAAGATCATCAAGCGCGCGCTGGAGCAAAATACCACAACCGAAGAACTTGCCAATCGTTTTATTGACGCATTCCATGAAGACATGGCAAGCCTCGGCAATCTGCCGCCGGACATCGAGCCCAAGGCCACCGAGAATATCCCGGAAATCGTCGCCATCATCGAGGATCTGATCGCCAAGGGCTATGCTTACGAGGTGGGCGGCGACGTCTATTTCCGGGTCGAACAGTTTTCCACCTACGGCTCCCTCTCGGGCCGCAACCTCGACGACATGATGGCCGGCGCCCGGATCTCCATCAATGAACAGAAGCAGCATCCCATGGATTTCGCTCTCTGGAAAAGCAGCAAACCCGGTGAACCGCAATGGGACAGCCCGTGGGGACCGGGCCGGCCCGGCTGGCACATTGAATGCTCCGCCATGAGCCGCAAGTTCCTCGGCGAGAGTTTTGACATTCACGGCGGCGGCAAGGACCTCGTCTTTCCCCATCACGAGAATGAAATCGCCCAGAGCGAGGCGGCCTCCGGCAAACCCTTTGTCTCCACCTGGATTCATCACGGCTTTGTCACCATCAAGGATGAAAAGATGTCCAAATCCCTGGGCAACTTTCTCACCATCCGGGAAATTCTGGAAAAATATCCGGCAGAGGTGCTGCGTTTTTTTGTTTTTTCCACCCATTACCGCACCCCGCTTGATTTTTCCGAAACCGCGATGAAGGATGCGGAGACCGGCCTGAACCGACTTTACACCTGCCTGGCGGAAATCGCCGGACTGCCGGGACAGGGCGACGCCGACGCGAAAGCGGTTGCCGGCAAAAAAAACATCACGAAAATCGAATCACTCATTGACCGTTTCACCCAGGCGATGGATAATGATTTTAACAGCGCCCAGGCCATGGGCCACGTCTTCGAGGTAGTCAAGGCGCTGAACACGATCCGGCAGGCCCTGCCCGACAAACCGGCAGACTCTTACCTCGCCCTGCTCCGAAGCGGCGCCGACAGGATCCGGGAAGTGATGG
>JBFLWU010000093.1:0-2003 GCA_040757625.1 Thermodesulfobacteriota bacterium
GCTGGGTTATCGCGCACGGTAACGCCATACTCATCGTCTTTTTCTGCACTCTCTGCATCCTGGTATACGGCATGACAAAAATTCAGGTTGATCTCAATACCCGTAAAATGCTCGGCACCAGACTGCCGCATGTGTATGATCAGGTACACGCCGGCGAATCAAAAATCGGGTCCATGTATTCCTACGATATCATGCTCACATTCCCGGATGAGAACCGGATAGCGGACCCGGCGGTGCTTAATAAATTTGATGATTTTACCCGTATTATCCGTAATCAGCCTCTTATTAAAAAAACCCGTTCCGCCACTGACATTCTGAAAGAAATAAATCAGATAACACATAATGACGACCAGGAATTTTACAGCATTCCCGATGACCGGGATATCATCTCGAGCTGGATTTCAATTTATGAGCGCGGCGCTCCTGATGACGCGAAAAACTGGTATAATAAAAAACACACTACCCTGCGGCTTTTTGTGGAAGTATCAGATTTTTCCGCAGTGGAATTCCAGAAGCAGATACGATTAATCAATGAGAAAATCGCCGAATTTTTCCCCGACACCGACTATCCCGGGCTGCGTCATGATATTGTGGGCAATCTGCTGCAGATCAGCGTCATGAACCAGTACGTCACCACCGGGCAGATCATGTCGATCGTATTTTCACTGCTTTCAATCATGATCATGATGATGATTGTGTTCGGCAGCGTTAAACTCGGCCTGATCGGCATGATCCCGAATATCGCGCCGGTGATCGTAGCCGGCGGGGTCATGGGGTTCATGAAAGTGCCGCTGGAATTCGTCACCATGACTATCGCGCCGATGGTGCTCGGTCTTTCGGTTGACGACACCATTCATTTTACCAACAGCGCCAAACTGGAGTATTACCGGCAGGGAAATTATACCGATGCGGTGCTCTCGTCATTTGTAGCGACCGGCAAACCGATGACCAAGGCCACCATAATCCTCTGTTCCACGTTCATCGCGTTTCTCTTTTCTGTGGTAAACAATATGATTAACATGGGCATCTATACCGTACTGGCCATGGGCTTTGCGCTGCTGGCTGACCTGCTGGTGACCCCGGTCCTCATCATGAAAGTAAAACCATTCGGCGTTCCCCGGCAGCAATGAAACCGAAAGCGCGCAGTACCCGTTCGGTCCCGGCGAATCGTACCGGGGCTGTCCGGGAACAGTTCTGCCGGTTTCTGATCCATACGTCCCTGCAAGTTCTTGAATCAGCCCCGGAAAAAACCGATGAGGCGGTCAATCGTCTGCTGAAAAACTGCGCGGACATTCTGGGAGTACGCGCGGTTTCTGCTCATTTATTCATGAACCGCTGGCAGACGGAGCACTGCTCCGTGACGTCCATCTATCATAAAAAACTGCCCGCCGGACGTCAGACTAAAATACCCAAAACCGCAGCTGAATTGTACCGCCAGCTTTCGCAGCGGCGGACGATGACGGCCGATCTGCGCCGTGAATTATCCGCGTATGTTTTTTTTAAAAATGATGACGACTTTCTGCCGGTACGGTTTTCTGCCGGGTCAAGCACAGCCGGATTTCTGCTGTGCGAACCGTCGCCTGACCTTCCGTCAGCCGACAAACAGCTGGCGCAGCTGGGGCGGATCATTTATTCCGCAATGAGCAAAAAACGCGAGTCGCAGCGTCAGGAACGGGAACGGCTCATGATCGATACGATCATGGAACATCAGCTTGACCGGGTATACATCAAAGACGCCCGGGCGCGCTTTGTCAAGGTGAATAACGCGCTGGTCCGCTATCATAATTTCACCAGGCCGGAAGATACCGCCGGCAAAACAGATTATGACCTGTTTACCCGTGAACATGCCGAGCAAGCGTACCGTATTGATCGGCGTATCATCAAAACCGGCAAACCGAGCGTAAATCTGCTCGAAAAAGAAACCATGCCTGACGGAGAAATCCGCTGGTCAACCACTACCAAAGTGCCGCTGCGCGCAAAAAACGGAAAAGTCATCGGCCTCT
>JBFLWU010000094.1:0-1990 GCA_040757625.1 Thermodesulfobacteriota bacterium
GCCGAATCTGCCCAGAGCCTGGAAAATCAGCTCAAGGGAAGTCAGTTCAAAATCATCGATGCGGCCCATTTCCCGGAAAAGCCGTTTAAGCCGAATTTCAAGAAAATCATCCTGTTATTCATCGGCCTGGGGTTGGCGGCGGGCGGAGGCATAGCGCTTGGCACTGAATTCATGAGCACTTCCTTCAAGGACCCGGCAGACCTGGAGACATATCTGAAAGTACCGATGATTTGCGCGATCCCGGTCATTTATACGCAACGCGAAATTCTGCGACAGAAAATGCTGCACCTGGCCTGGAACACCGTGTTGATTGCATATGCCTTGGGCATTGTCGCGACCGCAGGCTATTTCTGGAAACAGGGAATGATTGTTATATAGGTGAAATGTGGGCAAGATATCCAGGGCACTCAACAAAGCCGAAGATCCCGGCCAAGAGGATCGGCCAGTCCTTAACGCTGCGGGAAACAGTGGCGACGCGCCCCTGGCCGACGTTGCCATCGGCTTCAAGGATATCGCGACTCCCCGCCAGACGGTACCGAATGAGCAGGACTTGCCCGCCTGGGACGAGAGACTGATTTCGGCGAGCGAAACATTTTCCGGCGTCGCTGAAAGCTTCAGGAAATTGCGCACCCTGATCCTGCATCCTGATGCCGGGAAGGCCCCCCGGAGCATTCTGGTGGTCAGCACGGATCCGCAGGAGGGAAAAAGTTTTGTCTGTGCTAATCTGGGCATAACCATGGCCCGAGGCGTCGGCCGACGGGGGCTTATGATCGACTGTGACCTGCGCCGCCCTTCCCTGCACTCTCTTTTCGGGCTGAAAAATTCGCAGGGCCTGGCAGACTATCTCAGTGGCACCGGCAACCTGGCGGATTTTGTTCACCGGACCGGCCTTGCCAACCTTTCCCTGGTTCCCGCCGGCCCACCGCCAAAGAACCCCGCCGAACTCATCTCTTCCGAGAGAATGTCGGCCATGGTGCGCGCCATTGTCCACGGGGACGAAGACTGCCTGTTGCTGCTGGACAGCGCCCCTCTCCTGGCGGCGGCCGAGACCTTGGTCCTGGCCCAGATGGTGGATAAAGTCGTCCTGGTCGTGCGGTGGGGGAAAGCCGGCCGGGAAAACATCAAACAAGTGGTTGAGCAAATCGGCAGGGAAAAAATTATCGGGGTAGT
This sequence comes from Thermodesulfobacteriota bacterium, assembly GCA_040757625.1. Taxonomy (GTDB): domain Bacteria; phylum Desulfobacterota; class Desulfobacteria; order Desulfobacterales; family JARGFK01; genus JARGFK01. The sequence goes on from JBFLWU010000094.1 coordinate 1,171, forward strand.
GTTCAATGCATTTGAAATGAACATCCTTGATAAAAAAATCCAGGGCGTGGGCTATCATAATTATTATTCGGAATCGTACTATTAGCCGAGGTCCCTGTGAGGGCAAAAGATTGCGCCTTGCGCCAACAACATTTTTTCAACACCCCCGGCAGCACGAAAAGCTGATACAAACCGATGAGCTCCATAAATCCTGAATTTGTCAAAAGAAAGCGTGAAGTCGATCGCGTGGCTGACAATTTGAAGGCCCTGCTCGACAACATGCTGGAAATGGTAGTGCTGCTCAGCGATCGGTTTATCGTCGAATACATGAATCCCAATGCAATGGCCGCCTTTGGCGATTTAACCGGCAAAACCTGCTTGAATCATCTCTGCAATACCGGGGAGCGCTGTAAAACCAATTGCCCGATTCAGGTTATCAAAAGCGGCGGCAAGCAGACAGAAGCCCTGGAGACAGTGATCGGCCAAATTCATGTGGAATATACATCTGCGCCATTCCGAGGCTACCTCGGCGACAACCTCATTATGCTGGTAATGCGCGACATCACCGAACGCGTTCAGAACGAACTGCAGATTGCAGAATTCCATGAAAATCTGGGCAAAGTACTGCAGCAAAAAATTTCCGAACTCAACGAGACCGAGAAAATCCAGGAGAAACTTTTCAAAGAAATCAATCTCCTGAAAAACAAGCTGCAAAAGAAAAACTATACTGACGACATGATCGGCTCGAGCCGGAAAATGGCCGAACTGCGGGATATGGTCTACCAGGTCGCGGAATCCGACGCCACCATTCTCATAACCGGCGAATCCGGCACCGGCAAGG
>JBFLWU010000095.1:0-1870 GCA_040757625.1 Thermodesulfobacteriota bacterium
AATTCATGTCGGCATCAGCCAGCAGGGCAGTAATCAGCAGGTCATCGATACGGTAATTTCCAATCTGATCATGGCCGGGGCCCTGATCCTGCTGGGAATAATTTTGGCCATTCCTTCCGCACTGCTGTTCACCACTCCGGTGGCCCGGATCAAAAATGCCATGGCCGGCATCTCGCAGGGGAACCTTGAACAGAAACTGCCGGTACGGTCCCGTGACGAACTCGGTGTACTGACCTGGAATTTCAATTTCATGACAGACGGTCTGCGCGAAAAAGAAAAAATGCGCGATCGGTTCGGAAAGGCGGTGAGTGAAGAAATTGTGGAAGTCATGATGCGCGGCGCCCTGTCACTCGGCGGCGAAGATAAAAACGTCACCATGCTTTTTTCGGACATCCGGGGATTTACCCGGCTGTCCTCTTTCATGAGTCCGGCGGAAGTACTCGAGATGCTCAACGAATACTTTACAATCATGGAAGAAATCATCAAACGCAATATGGGGCTGGTGGATAAATATGTCGGCGACGCAGTCATGGCGATTTTCGGCGCGGTTGATGATAATCAGGATAATGAAGAGAATGCCTGCCGGGCTGCGGTGGAAATGGTCTGCGCCCTGGAAGATCTCAATAATAAGCGCCGCGACAGCGGCAGGGAACCGCTTGCCGCCGGTATCGGTATCAATACCGGCACCGTAACCGCCGGTATGCTCGGCAGCCGTCACCGCATGAATTATACGGTAATCGGCGATACCGTGAATATGGCATCCCGGCTGTGCGATGCGGCCGGCACCAGCGGATTTGCGCCGATCCTGATAGCCCTTGAAACCTATGAACAGGTAAAGGATCTGGTAAAAGTGCGCGCCGGTAATTTCATGTATGCCAAAGGCAAAGATGAACCCGTGCCGGTTTATGAGCTGCTGGGAATTGTCAACCGTAAAATGTCGCTGAAACTTAAAATCAGCCGGATCACCGGCAGCGGAGGTACGGCATGAAAAGGGAATTTGAGCGCAGCCGGCTGGCCTTGAAACTGTCCATGAGTTACCGGGAACTGCACAGTCCAACGTATATTGATATCATTGAAATTACGGAATCGAGCCTTAGTGGCATCAGTTTTATTTCCGGGAAAGCGGAAGCTGAACACAAAGACGTGGAACTGCGCCTGCGGTTTCCGGACGGTTATCTGCTCAGATTAATCGCGCAGATTGTACGCTGTACACCGCACAACGATGGCACCTATCGGCTGGCTGCCGAGTTTGTCACTATTTCAGAAAAAAATCTGGGGATGCTGATCAGCGCTTTGAAGAATTGATTATTTACCGGCGGAACGGGCGCAGCGGAAACCGACAAACTGCGAATAGCTGGTCGGATGATCATGATCGCGGTACGTAACCCGCGCCTTGAAATCTTCATACCCGAACGACCCGCTGCGTAACACTTTCGTCTCGCCGCTTGCCGGGCCCTGCGGATTATCAAAATACGGTTCGCGCACATAATAAAAACGATCATACCAGTCAGCACACCATTCCCAGACATTCCCGGAAACATGATAGAGCCCGTTTACCGACTTACCGCCGAGAAAAGAATCGACCGGAACCGAAGCGGACGCGGATTCACCGAAATTCGCACCGGGAACTTTTTTGTCACCCCAGGGATAATCGATGTATACAGGGCCACGGGCCGCGAGTTCCCATTCGGCTTCCGTCGGCAGGCGTTTTCCGCACCAGGCGGCAAAAGCCCCGGCATCGTAGTGATTCACATAGACTATGGGGTATGTTTCACGTCCCGGCATCATCAGGTACTGATCGCCGGAAGTACTGATGCCGCAGGTAGTCTGAAAATTCATTTCTGAGCGGTAATGCCGGGCTGGCGCGGCC
>JBFLWU010000096.1:0-1697 GCA_040757625.1 Thermodesulfobacteriota bacterium
GCCGCCAAGGGCGTCACCGAGGTTTCCGCCAACATTCAGGGGGTCAGTCAGGCCGCCAATGAGTCCAACGCCGGCGCCCAGCAGGTCAGCGCCTCGGCCGGCGAACTGGCGAAAATGGCCGTCGAAACCCAGGCCATGGTCGGACGGTTCAAGATCGAAAAAGATTAAGACCCCAATTGCGCAAAAATCGCGGCTGCCCAGCTTCAAGGCGTCAAAGGTCGAAACCGTAGTCTGCGACTGCAAACCCTTTGCAACGCGGCAGGTGGATCAGCCTCGGCTTTCCCAATGGGTAAACAGAACGGGAGAGATTTATTTAAAGACATCTCATTTGCAAAAGAATGAAGGGAGCAGGCAAATATTGATGAAAAAATAACTATTTTAAAATGTTAATATGGTTTTCCGTTTTGTTTACGCGCATTGAGGATTTGACTGTGATACTGCAAAAGACGGCCGGCGGCGTTTTGCCGATATTTTCCGTAATGCCCGCGAAAAATCTCAACACCCGCCTGATTTCAAAACCCATGAGCCCGCCCGCTGTTTTTAATAAATGTGCACGTTATGCACACTTTTCTGTGCACTCTTGGGCTGCAGACCTGCCGCTTATACGATAAGCTCATCCGGGCCCCGTTGCCTTCCTTTTTAATAATACTAACGATATAAGTAAGTTGCGCTGCCATCCCAATAATTATTTGTTGCGTTTCTAATTCTGGCTCAAATTTTGCTTTGTTTTAATTGACCTGTATACGGTCGTTGCTTTCGTTCAGAATCGGGGCAGAGCGCGTACGCTTCGACCCAGACATTAAATTTTCCGGGAGAGATCGTGATGAAAAGCATTAAAACCAAGTCACTCTTGACATTCTGTATTACCGCGGCCGTTATCATTTCTGCGATTACCGTCCTGATATCCCTGAAGCTTTCCGCCAGCATCCGGGCCCAGTCGCAGCTGCTTTCAAAAGAACTGACGTCCATGAGCAACGACACCCTCAGCGGTTATCACGGCGTATTTAAATCCACTACCGATGCGATGCTGGAAGATATCATGGACTTCACCGCCCAGGTATCCCGCAATCCTGTTTTCGCTGAGATGATCGGTCCCCGCGCTACTGTTCAACTGACTGGTATTCTTGAAGAAAACAGGGTGCAGACCGATAAGGTCGATTTTATTATTCTCTTCGATCTTCAGGGCAGCTATATCGCCTCCGCCCCGTCCGAGGTATACAACGGCGTGGATTACAAGTGGCTTGAAACGTTTTACCAGGCTTCGGAAATATGGAAAAACGTCGCCCGGGTTTTGAAAACGCTGGAAACGCAATTGGAGACCGACGAAAGCGTTCTTCGGGCGGCAGTAAAGTTCAACGCCGATTTTATCAAGGCCTTTCAGCTGACAACTCCGCGATTCGCCGGAAAGGATTTCATCGGCATGCATGCGGCCAGGGTTGTCAGGGACAGGCTCAAAGAACCGATAGCCGTACTGATAGCCGGAAAGATTCTGAACAATTATCAAAAGCCCTTGAAGCAGTTTTATGACACAACCGGACTGGCTGCCGCCATCTATGTGGGGGGATCGCCGGTTGTCCATGTCGGTTTCAGCGGGCGGGAGAAAGCAGCGGCGGCCGCCAAGGATCTTGAGATCGGCGCCGAGACCCTCAAAGAGATCTTTGCCGCCGACAAGCCCCGCAACCTGTCGCTCACCCTTG
>JBFLWU010000097.1:0-1670 GCA_040757625.1 Thermodesulfobacteriota bacterium
AAGGCTTCGGCACGACGCCGGCCGAAGTGTCGTACGCGGTACAGAAAGCCCGGACCCTTCTGGGCGTAGACGCGGAGTTTGCGTATTCTTTTATCAAAGGCTATGCCGGTCTTTTAAAGTATCTCGGACCTGCGGAAATCGACGCCTATATTGAAAACGCCAAAGTGCTGCTGGGCCGTTCGCCGAAAGCGGCTTTTGATTTTCTTGAAATGAAAACCCGGACTGCCCGGATGTACGTGAAAAATATTTCCCGGGAAGCGCGTCTGCCGGAGCAGACGGTACGGCTTAAAACCATCTGCCGGGCTTTTACCGGCCGTGATTTCACTGTGTCTGATCTGGGCGCGCTCGATGCTGATGAAATTATAGCCCATAACACCGCCATGGCAGTGTGTCTTGATCAGGTGTATCTGCCGGCCCGGATCCTGCTGTTTGACAGCGTGTCAGCAAACCGGGATTATTACCGATGGCAGGCTGTCATCGCTGCGGCGGCTGTGAGTTATGACAGTTTTGCCGCGGTACACGGTAAAACATTCGCTTGTTCTCAGGATTTGCTCGAACGGACGCTCGGTGCGGCTTTTCATCGTGTTTTTCTGGCAGCTGAAATATTCCGGGTTCTGCACAAACTCATCAGCACCTGTCCGGGCCTGGCGCCGCTCTATCGCAGGATACTGCGTCGGGAAATAACGGCCGGCCGTGTACCTCCGGACCTGACTGAGCTGCTGCAGAGCAGTTTGCGGCGGACTGAACCGAAACACCCCGCTCTGAAGATTGTATATGCTGCTGCCCGGCAGTCAATCAGCTATGCTGATACCTTGCTGCTGCTTCGCGATCTGCCGGCAGCTGATCAGAAATTGCTGTGCAGCGTATTTCCCGGGAACGGTTTTTCTCTGCCGTTTTTTCCCGATTATACGTTTCCGTTTTCACCGGAAACGCCGCCGCTATCCCGGGCGCGGATTGATCTGCGGGATCTGCAGGAACTGAGTGCAGGCGATAAGCAGAACAGTGATCAGGCAGACGCGCTGACTGGCGATGAAGGGAGTGCGCACGATGGAACAGAAAAAAAAGCCGGGGAAACAGAGGCTGCGTCAACCGGTTATTATTATGATGAGTGGAACGAGACCGCGAAAGAGTATTATGAAAAATGGTGCCGGGTAACCGAGAAGCGGATCCCGCCCGGGGATACTGCCGCTTCCCGCGATGCCCTGGATTATTCCGCGCAGGTCCGCCGGATCTTCGAACGGCTGAGACCGGACATTGCCCGGCGTGAGAAATTTCTGCCCAGCGGTGATTCGATAAATATTGATGAACTGGTATCGTTTCTGGTGAGTCGCCGGAGCGGCCGGCCGCAGCGCGAACGATTTTATGAAAAATCGCGCGTGCTGAAACGGGACTTATCTGTGGCGCTGCTGCTTGACGCGAGCGGTTCCACCGGCGAAGAATGCGGCGGCGGCAAAAAAGTTCTTGACCTCGAAAAAGACGCGGCCTGTGTGCTCGCCGAAGGCCTGCACGATATCGGCGATCGTTTTTCAATTTACGGATTTTCGGGCAGCGGCCGCGATCACAGCGAGTTTTATATTTATAAGGATTTCAGCGATGACTGGAATGAAGACAGCCGGCGTTCGCTGTTCGCGGCCCGGAGCGCGAGTTCCACCCGCATGGGCGCGGCGATC
>JBFLWU010000098.1:0-1512 GCA_040757625.1 Thermodesulfobacteriota bacterium
CTGCCTCGCCTGTTCGGAAATTTGAACAAGGATGCCTTCGTTCGGTTTTTGTTGAATTTCCACCCCATTGAACGCCAGGCAGGCTTGCACCTTTTTCACGGAGTAACGCGCCTGCGCCACCGATAAATCGAGTCGGTCTGCCAGATGCTGCGCGCTGACAGGCGCAGTCTGAATTAATAATTCAGCCAGCACTTTTTTGCTGTTTGAAGACAGGCATGCAATTAATTTGTGAAACATCTTCCTCCGGAAGGGAAAGACTTCATTTTCATTTTAAGGTTTTTTAGTCAGGATAGAGTCTCCATTATTAAAACATCTAATCAGCGAATTGTGAAACAGAACGGACGGGGAATAGATGCTAAACTGTCGAAGAATCACACATTCATTAAGGATCATGCTGATGAGCTTACCGATTTTTTCAAGCGAAATGATTTTCATCCATCCGGAACTCAAGGAATACAACCAAAAAGAGGCGATTCGGTTTTTGTGTTCCAAAATGGTTGAACAGAAATTTGTGACAGACGAGTACTTCGACCACGTGATGGCCAGAGAAGCCATCCACCCTACCGGCTTACCCACGCTGCCGGTCGCCTCTGCCGTCCCGCATGCTGATCCGATCGGCGTTTGCCAGACCGGTATTGCCCTGGCGATTCTGAACCGGCCGGTTACTTTCAATGCGATGGATAACCCCAAACAGGAACTGGATGTTTCCATTGTCTTTCTCATGTCTTTTATTAAGGGAGACCAGGTCGCGGTGCTGCGCTGGATTTCCAATGTTTTGGGCAACCAGCAAATCGTCAAGGAGATTGCCGGCGTAAAAGATGCCGGCAGCGCTTTCCGGATACTCGAACCCTTTTTAAAAAATAATCATGAAAGCAGAGGATAAAGTATGTCACAAATTGGAAAAGATTTTCGTTTAGCGCAAATCATCAACCAGAAAAGCGGAAAGCAGGTATGTGTGGCGATGGACCACAGCCCGGCAATCGGGCCGTGCGAAGGGCTGATCGATCCGGTGGCCACGATCGCGGCGGTCTGCGCCGGCAAGCCGGATACCATTTTCACGCACTTCGGCAACATTAAAAAGGCCATGCCGCTGCTGGCAGCCAACCGGCTGCCTTTCCTGCTCTCGATCTCAACCGCCACCAATAAAAGCGCCGACCCGGCCAGGGTGTATCTGGTGGACAGCGTGGAACACGCTCTGCAGATTGGCGCTTGCGGTGTATCCATGCGCATCTTTGTCGGCGCTCCGTACGATTATGAAATGATCCATAATCTATCCGATGTCGCGCTGGAATGCGAGCAGGCTGGTATGCCTCTCATGGCCATGATGTACCCGCACGGTTCGGAAAACATGCTGAACCCCGAACATTTAAAACACGCGGCCAGGATCGGCGCGGAATTGGGCGCTGACATCGTCAAGACATACTACACCGGCGATCCGGAGACATTCCGGCAGGTTACTGAAGCTTGCCCGGTGCCGATTGTCATGTCCGGCGGGCCGAAAGCCGATGAACC
>JBFLWU010000099.1:0-1454 GCA_040757625.1 Thermodesulfobacteriota bacterium
ATCACCGGCACACTTCCCCGGAAGCATTTACCGCTTGCGTATCTAAAAAATTGGGAGTTGTAAGGTCAAGAAATCCTGGCTTCTATTCTTTGCGCAGCAGCTGCCGTGGACCGTTATACGCGGATTCGCCGCCGCCTTTAAGCCCGGCAAGACTTATTTGTCCGCTGCCGTAAACGCTTTCTCTGGAGCCGTCGATCCGGGGGTCCGCATACCGGAGAAACCATGAGCCGAGATCATGCCGTAGACGGCTGCTGATATTCTGAAAATGCGGCTCATCAATCAGATTCTTTTCTTCATCAGGATCAACGCTCAGATGATACAGTTCATGAGGCCCATGCGGGTAACGGTGGATATATTTCCATTCCCGGTTTCTGATCATCCGCACCGGGCCGTATTCATCAAATACCACAATGCTGTCACAGCCGGAAAGCGGTTCGCCGCGCAGCAGCGGGGCAAAACTTTTTCCGGGAAGACTATCGGCTTCGGGATTCGGCATGCCGAGATAATCGCAGAGCGTCGGGAAAAAATCATAATGGGAAAGCAGATCGGTGTTCACCGCCCCCGCCGGGACATGGCCCGGGAGAGATATGATCGCCGGTACTTTTACCGAAGTGTCGTACATGTTCTGGGGAAACGTTCCGTTGCCTTTTCCCCAGATCCCGTGATGCCCCATATTCATGCCGTTGTCGCTGGTGAAAAAGATCAGGGTACGGTCGCGGATACCCAGTGATTCAACTGTATCCAGAATTCGTCCTACATTCATATCCAACGCTGTAATTGCTGCGAAATATCCGGCTAACTGGCGGCGGCGCTGATCGCCGGTCGCGGCGAGTCCTTTGGTCTGCCAGGGATGGAACGGCAGATCCGGGCAGGACGTAAATGCGCAGTTTTTAAAATACTCATCAAATAATTCCGCCGGATGATTTTCACGGTCCCATGGCGAATGCGGAGCGGTAAAATTTACGCCCAGGTAAAACGGCGCCGGCTTTGCGTATTTTTCGCGTATATATGAAACAGCATGGTCAGTGATTACATCAGTAATGTACCCCGGTTCGCGGACTATCATGCCGTTTTCAATCATAGCTGCGTTAAAATACGGCCCGCCGCCTTTCGTATGCGCGTACCAGTATGAGAAACTTTTCTGCGGCAGCATGCTGTGGCCGAGATGCCATTTTCCGGTTAGTCCGCAGGCATAGCCCTGCTGCGCCAGCAGATCAGTATACGCGGTATACCCGGCTAAATACTCAATCGGTTTTGTTTCTGCCCGGTATTCGGGATCATTTTTCAAGTTATCAGAAACCGCAGATTGGTCCAGATTACCCGCGGTGATCCAGTCATGCACACCGTGCTGGGACGGAATGCGCCCGGTCAGCAGCGAGGCCCGTGCCGGTGAACAGACCGGAGAAACGCAGAAGAAGTTTTCAAAACGGGTACCGCTCCGGGACAGACGGTCA
>JBFLWU010000100.1:0-1340 GCA_040757625.1 Thermodesulfobacteriota bacterium
AACTGCGCTTGATCAAGAACAAACACACCCAAATATGTTCGAACGCCCATGCGCAAGCAGTAGAATGTATAAAGCTGTTGTAAGAAATGCGGGAGACGTTTTTCCGCAGCCAGGGGAGTGGCGGAAAAACGCTCCTGGGTCATGACCGCCATATATTGCTCAAATTGCTTTGCTAATTCGTTCATAAACACCATGATAACATTTTTTTAAACGATAACATTTAAAATGTTATCAATCAAATAAATTGTTTTTTTCCGTTTGTTCAGGACGTTATGGAAATCCATCATGGTTGCCGGTTTCTTCGTTTCTTCAAACACGCCGTTTCTTCTTTCTTCCGGTCGGTGACAGGGGGGTTTGTTTTTTGGAATACTGAGCCGATTCCGGCAAATCTGCCGGAATCGATTTCGACTTAAAAACAATTCTCAAAACCCATAAGTTTCTCATGTGTTTCGTCCACTATCTTCAAGCAGCGGGCAGCAGCATGGCTCGTTTCTTCATCCTCGACCGGTCATCCTGGCGATTTCCTTTTCGATCTCCGGGGTAATCTTTTCGATGATGAAGGAGGTCATGTTGTAGGGGGTGTAATTGGTGATGTGCTTGAGCCTGAGATAGAGTGGCTCCGGCATCTTGAGGAGCACCTGTTTCATGACATCTTCACGCACGTATGGCTCCTCCCAGGGGTAGACCGTCTGGATCGGTGCGGGCGGGGCGATAGTCGGCTGCACGGCGCCGGCGGCAAAGGCGTCCAGGGCCGCGTCCTTGTCTTTTGCTGCCGGCACGCCGCGCAGGGGGCTGCTTTTCTTTTTAGTCACCATAGATCTCCTCGTACAGTTGGTTCATTTCGTTGACTGCCTTGCGGTCCTGGCCGTACTCGACCACGGCCAGGCCATCTCTGGCCGCCTTGCGGAAGGCGATGCGGTCCCTGATCATGGATTCGGCCAGGGCCAGGTGCTGAAAATCTTCCCGGCTGATGAATTCCCGGGTTTCCCGGTCCTCCCGGATGGCCGGATTGGTGGCGACCCGGTTGAGGACGATGAAGGCGGCAAGCTCTTCGTTCAAACCCTTGGCCATCTCCACCAGGGTGTCCATCTGGCGGATGGTCCAGATGTCAAACTGGAAGGGCTGCACCGGGATATAGGCCCGGTCGGCCACGCCGAGGGCGTAGCGCAGCTCCATGGAATCCCGGCCGCCGGCATCTATGATGATCTCATCATATCGTTCCGCCAGGTCCCGGACCTGGGCCGGCAGGCCCTTGCCGAATTTCTGCACGCAGGCCACCCGGGGCTCGATGTTTTCCTCTTCCCGGACCGTGGACCAGAAGGAGGCTGTCCCCTGCCGGT
>JBFLWU010000101.1:0-1308 GCA_040757625.1 Thermodesulfobacteriota bacterium
ATACTCTTTGACATGGACACGTGGACTGACTACCAGTCAGGCATCGATCTCTATACAAAAAAGGATGTGCCGACCCTGGATGAGTGCAGGGTTCTTCTGCATAAGATGTTTAAAATGCCGGCAAAGGGACTTGCCCACGCAGAGCGGGTTGCTGATCTCGCCGCGGCGATTTGTGCGGCTATAGCCGGGAAAAGGGCAGGGGGGCCGGACAGTGACATTTGCCGGGCGGCAGGTTTGCTGCACGACATCGCCAAAGGGCACCCCCAACATGAAGAGGAAGGAGGGCGCTGGCTGCGCCGGCTGGGATTCGACCGGGCGGCTGAAATCGTCGCCGCCCACAAAGACGCCCGACTGCCGCCGGGCGCCCCGGTCACGGAAAAAGAGATCGTCTACATTGCCGATAAGATGGTGAGCGGCAGCAGGCTGGTCAGCGTCGAAAAACGTTTCCGGGAAAAGATTGATCTTTACGCCGATGATCCCGAGGCCTGCGCCGCAATCAAGGCAAGACTGCACCGGGCCAAGACCGTCATGGCAGCCATTGAAGCGGAAACAGGCGCCAGTCTGGACTCCATTGCGGCCGCAATGGAGGGGCGGATTGACAGTGGGTAAATGCGGGCCGGTCTGCCTGGTGCGGCGGGAAAGAACCAGATCGTGCCTTGACGGACCGGCGATTTTTCAGGCCTTCATCAGGTTGATTAATTTTTTCAAAACAGCGATGTGAATTGATCAACTCAGCGTGATGCTGCGCGCATTGTCCCAGAGCCCGTGAATGTTGCACAGCGAGGTGGCAATCAGCAGGCCCGGTTTGCTTATTTTGATGGTCGCCGTCAGCGAATGATGGGTGTGGACGCTCCCCTCATTTGCTCCGGCTGCCGATTCACCATGGGCGCTGAACTCAAAATTACCCACCTGGACGATGAATTTTTCCCCTTCCGGTTTAAAAAAGAGCTGGATCCAGCGGATATGATGCTCGGTGGTATTGGGATGAGCGACTTCTTTCCCTATCGAGACGGTTACCTGGAAGTTCTCGTTGGCTTTTACCGCATCCGGACAGTCGATGACCGGCACGTGTTTTTCGCTTTTCCAGTCTGCTGATTGATAAAATTCTCCTATTTTTGTCATGTTTTCCTCCGATGTTTTTTTGATTGAAATTGATGGTTAAAGCTGGAGATCAAAATGGCGGCAGAGATTTGCCGCCATTTTATTCGGCAAGGTGAGCCCGCAGGTACGGGTTACGATCTTTCGTCCTCCGTCTGAACGGCAACGTTATATTGTTCCCGTCGGGGACCAGCGGCAAACGCCCTTTGC
>JBFLWU010000102.1:0-1307 GCA_040757625.1 Thermodesulfobacteriota bacterium
GCGGCAGCGCTGCCGGTTGGGGAACCGATCGCTTCCCCCTGATCGCCCAAATCACGGACGCTTATGGTTACTGTATCACCGGGAGAATAATTCATGCCGTATCACGGAAATGCCGGAAAATGTCTTCGGCGTTCCTGCTGCTGAATTTTTCCCGCGCATAAATCGGGGCCCGGAGCCGGAGTCTGCGGTACCAATCATCATCAGCGAGAATACTTTTAAGCGCATCCCGGAATGACGCATAGTCCTGATTGCAGAGAATTCCCGCTTCTTCAGTCAGCGCGTCAGGGATGCCGCCGAGTTTTGACGCGATCACCGGAGTACCGCAGGCAAGAGATTCGCAGATTACCCGGCCGAAACCCTCGGCATATTGTGACGGCACGATCAGCAGGTCTGCCGCGCTGTAATAATCAGGCAGATCCTCATTCGGTATACTGCCCAGCCGCGAAAAATTAGGAAGGCAGTTAAATTCCGATAATTCACCGCGGTCCGGTCCGTCGCCGATCACATAGAAACGCAGCGCCGGAAAATCACGGGCCAGGAGTCCGGCATAACGGGCCCCCTTGATAGAGAGAAGGCGGCCGACAAACAGCACGGCGCGCGCTGCCGGCCATCCGGCTTTCCGCTTTGCCTGCGCTTTTTCGTGAACAGAAAAATTTGCCAGATTGATCCAGTAGCGGAATTCGCCGACTTTTTCAGCTGATACGCTGATGGCGGCGATTTCACGGGAGCCAACGCTGCAAAGCGAGAGAACTTTAAACGAGCGGTTCATAATGAACGCAGCTGCTCGGGCAAAAAGACTGCCGGGCGCGAAATTATAAATGGAATGCGTCTGCATGATGATTTTTTTCCGGAAAAGAAATCCGAGCGGCCAGGCGGCACACGCGGCATTGATACCATGGGCATTGATCACGCTGATCCGGCGGGAATGCCGCAGCATGAAAAAAAATGTGCGCAGAAATAAATATGGCACAATATAGAGAAACAGCAGAAGCGGCAAAGGTTCGAGCAGACGGTAGATATTCACCGCGCCGCCGAACCACCAGAACCGGCGGATATCGCAGTTAGGCCGGCGTTCGCGGCGCAGATAAGACGCTGATCCGGTGACAATAGGCTTGAGCGTGCATACAAAAACCGGCCGGGTCTTTGCAAGTTCACTGACAAGATCGGATAAATGTGTTTCCACCCCGCCGATATCCGGGGCAAAGCTCTGACTCATCACCAGCACGGCATTTTTTACACCGGATTGTACACCGGTTTTTATTGAAGGGGCGGTATCGGCTGCAGGGCCCGAATTCGACATATTGATT
>JBFLWU010000103.1:0-1244 GCA_040757625.1 Thermodesulfobacteriota bacterium
CTGGGAGGCAAGGATTTGATCGGAATTGCGCAGACCGGTACCGGAAAAACCCTGGCGTTCAGTATACCCATGATCGAACACCTGGCAGGAAATAATTCCCTCGGCCTGATCCTGCTTCCCACCCGCGAACTCGCGCTGCAGGTTGATGAGACTGTGCGTCTAGCCGGCCGGCCATTCAGCTTGCAGACCGCGGTGCTGATCGGCGGCGAAGCAATCTTCCGTCAACTGCAGGCTTTAAAACGCCGGCCGTCGGTCATTATTGCCACTCCCGGCCGGCTGATAGATCATCTGGAACGCAAATCCGTAAATCTGCAGAAAGTAAGTGTGCTGGTGCTTGATGAAGCCGACCGTATGTTTGACATGGGGTTCGCGCCGCAGATTAAAGAGATTCTCGAACATGTTCCGCGCGAGCGGCAGACCATGCTGTTTTCCGCGACCATGCCGCCCGAAATCATGAAACTGGTGCATCAATATATGCATCTGCCGGTGCGTATCGAAACCGCGCCGCAGGGCAAACCCGCGGAAAACGTCACGCAGGAACTGTTTATCGTGTCGAAGGAAGATAAAAAAAATCTTCTGCTCGAAATCCTGCAGGAGAAGACCGGCACCGTACTGGTTTTTACCCGCACCAAATACGCGGCCAAAGCACTCACCCGGTTTTTAATTGCCCGGGGCATTACCGCCGCCGAGATTCATTCCAACCGCACCCTGGCCCAGCGCAAGAGCGCGCTCGAAGGATTCAAGAAAGGACGGTACCGCATCCTGGTCGCTACTGATATCGCGGCCCGTGGCATCGACGTTACGGATATTTCATTGATCGTAAATTTTGATCTGCCGGACGAAACCGAAAATTACGTGCACCGTATCGGGCGCACCGCCCGGGCCGGTAAAAAAGGTCATGCGGTATCGTTCGCTACCCCTGACCAGGAACTCGTTATCCGCAGGATTGAAAAAATGACCAATATTGAAATTCAGGTATCGCGTCATCATAAAATCACGGTGCAGGAATTCGATCTGCGGCCGCAGCCGGTATCGCGCCGGGGCGGCGCTCCGGGCGGGTATAAACCATTCTGGAAAAATAAAAACCGCGGAAAATTCAGCGGCGGAAGAAAATTCACCCGCTGATACCGGTCAGAGTAATTATGCAGTTTTTAAGCGAGCATAATATTTTTCTTTTTCTGCTCCAGATATCCATACTCCTCATATCAGCGAAAACCTTAGGCGCGGTTCTGCGACGGTACGGG
>JBFLWU010000104.1:0-1224 GCA_040757625.1 Thermodesulfobacteriota bacterium
TGATCTGAAAAAACAGTATGACGACGTGGCGGAAGTGATACGCCGCAACAGTGTGCTGTATTTTGCCAGTCCGCAGCTGCAGAAAACCAGCGCTCCTGCGATCGCGGTCATGAACAGCCGCGGCCGACCCGCGATTAGCGGTAAAGCCGGCGACGTCATCACTCTGACTGTGTACGGTGAATTACCGCAGCAGCCGATCAAGGCGGTATTCGCCTGGCGTGTTAATAAAAAAGAGGGATGGGACCAGTTAATTACCGCAATGGATCCGGCAAAACCGTCGGCGGCCATTACCCTCGCCGGTGAAGCCGGGAATATCTGCGATGCCAAGGTCGAAATATTTTCCGCGGACGGACTCGTGCATTTCGGGTATCAGGAAACCGCGCTGGTGATTGTTCCCTGAAACCGCAGGCGAATATATGATACTGTATAAAATGACCGGGATAGTGCTCAGTCTGATCATGATCCTGCCCGCGGCAGAAAACGAATCCCCATTGCTTGATATTTCGTTCAGCCGGCAGGGACCGGTTCCCGGTACTTTTTCATACAGTATCAGCGGCATTGATCAGCTCGGACAGCTCTCCGGCGCATCATCGATCAGAGAGAACACGCTCATCTGCAGCGGTGGCGGTGCGATTATTCCCCGGTCAAGCAGTGTCTGGCCTCAGCTCGGAAACGCGGCGCAGCTGAAAATTCAGTTCATGATTGATTCGGCTGGTACGAATGCCCGGCAGGCGCTTTTTACCTGCGGTCCGCTCATGACGTGGCCGGCAGTTTTTATCATGACCAAAGACTCACCGCATTATGAGGGCAAAATGCAATTCCGCAATCCCGGGAGCGGATTCCGCCATGCGGTCACGGTTTTTCTGCCGCATATCACGGATGCTGTCGGCTGGTATAATATGGATACGCTGATCGAAGCGGGTGTCTGGCATACCATCACTGTGATGTTTGATGCGCAGACGCATACCATGTCCTGCGTTCTGGATGCGGAGCACCCGGCGACTATTATCGATCCGGAGTTTCATGTGCGCACTGCATTTTTTGAAAATATATATATCGGCGCCAGCGGAATAGTGCCGTTGCAGTCATCGGTTAAAGACCCGTTTGCCGGGAAAATAAAATCGGTGAGGATCAGCATCGGTAAAAAATAAGGAAAAAATATGGAAACAATTCTGCATTCCCTGCCGCCGTACCCGGCGAGTCCTTTTATTATTCCTGACTTTA
>JBFLWU010000105.1:0-1124 GCA_040757625.1 Thermodesulfobacteriota bacterium
GGGAACCGTTCTCATAGAAAACATCCGCCGTCACCGGCCGAACGATCAGGCGCTGCTGATCTGTTCCCGCCGCGATACGATTGTACGCGCCGCAGCACGGATTGCCGGCCTTTCGGTTGAACTGCTGCCGGCGTTTCTGGAGCAGCCCATGCCGGCCATCAAGAAAATTCTCGCGCAGGAAAAAGAAATCAATAAACAGTATCATACCTGGCTTGACCGCATCGCGCAGCATCACCCGCGGCTCGGGCTTACGATCTGGGGATGGTGGCTGCCGGAAGAACTTTTTTCTCTGCCGGTATGCGGGTTCGTTAATTATCATCCGGCGCCGCTGCCGGAACTGCGCGGCATGGAACCAGATACATTCGCGATCCTGGAAGGCCGCGACCATATTTGGGGCACTGTGCACCGGGTCTCTCGAGATTTTGATCGCGGCGATATTGTCAAGAAAACGCCGGTAATCACGATAAAACCATGGGATACGCCGGAGCGTCTGTGGAATGAGCTAACGCGCGTGGGCGTTACGGCCCTGTTGTCATCGGTCTCGCGGTTTACCTCGAAGAATGCGGTATTCCTCAAACAGGAACACGCGAAAAAAGCCGCCAGTAAAGCGACACTTCGTAAAGCCTGGGACGAATCTTTTCTGGACCCGGCGCG
The DNA here is from genome assembly GCA_040757625.1 of Thermodesulfobacteriota bacterium. Classification (GTDB taxonomy): domain Bacteria; phylum Desulfobacterota; class Desulfobacteria; order Desulfobacterales; family JARGFK01; genus JARGFK01. Next base: position 655 of record JBFLWU010000105.1, read on the forward strand.
CGACAGTCTGATTACCGCTGACCGCCGTCTGCGCGCTTTCGGCGGTCAGGATATCGGGATCCGGCTTAAGATCAGTCATCAGGGACGGGTGTGGGAAGCCGCTGATCTTGACTGCTGGTCCGGTAGGAAGCGCGGGCATCCCGGTGATTTTATCGGGTTGTACCGGGGCCCAGGCGCGTGGAAATCATCGCCCGTTTACCAATGTATTGACGGTCTGCTTGTTATCCGTCTCGGAAAGAAACTTTCGTCCGCGGTACTGCCAGACGGACCGGTCCGTCTGCCGGAATGCCGGCAGACGTTGAAAATTCTGCCGGTAAAAAGAGCGCGCCGTACCATAGCGCGATATCTGCCGTAATCTGCATCGCGATTTATATAAGTATATTATTTTTTTTATTGCATGCAATTATTGACATAATGCTTTTTTTGTAGTATACTGTAGGTACTTTTTTAAATTAATTCCGGCAGGTATC
>JBFLWU010000106.1:0-1122 GCA_040757625.1 Thermodesulfobacteriota bacterium
CCCGGCAGCGCCGCCATTATCATCTCAAAATAGCCGGGTATCAGTTTTTCCTGGGCCTCTACATCTGCCAACAGCGGGTGTGTTGCCGGGTGCCGCGGGGAAAACAGGGTACAGCAGTCCGCATGCGGTTCTATGGATTTGGTAAAGGTTCCGATCGCCTGCGCCTGGGCAATAATCATTTCTTTATTAAGGCCGATACACGGTCGCAGTACCGGACAGTCCGCAACGTCATCACTGCACACCAGGCCCTCGATGGTCTGACTGGCTACCTGCCCGACGGATTCACCGGTAGCCAGCGCGGGAATGCCCAGCGCGTGGGCATGCAGCGATGCGATACGCATCATGGCCCGGCGCAGCAGTACCGTAAAATAACGCTCAGCGCAATGCGATTTGATCTGTTTCTGAATGTCCAGAATATTGCAGAAATAAAGCGACAAGGCCGGATCATAACGTTTAAGCATGATCGAGAGAGAGCGCACTTTTTCTTCCGCGTCATGAGATGTGAACGGATACGAGGTAAAATGAAGCGCGGCAAGGGAAAGGCCGCGCACCATGAGCATCTTACCGGCCACCGGTGAATCAATCCCGCCCGAGAGCAGAGGCAGTACCCGGCCGGCAGTTCCGACCGGCAGCCCGCCGCAGGCTTCAGATTTTCCCGCGCTGATAAAAATACCGTCACGGATTTCCACGTCGATCCGGTACTGCGGTGAGTGCACATCCACCCGGCACCCGCGAAACAGTTCAAAAATATAACCGCCGAATTCCCGGCTGATCTGCAGCGAATTCATCGGGAATTTTTTATCTTCCCGGCGGGTTTCTATCTTGAAAGAAAAATCAGAGTCCGGGCCTAAAATGATTTTCACCGCTTCGCCGGCTGCCTGAAAAAAATCCGGCGTTTTTTCTATTTCAAATCCGCGGGAATAAGACGCGACACCGGGAGTGCCGCCAAGACATGCCTCGACTGCTTCCGCCGGTCCGCTGCAGTAGAGAAAAATCCTGCCCCAGGTACGCCGCAGCCGGCCGGTAAGTCCGGCTGCAGTGAGTTTCTCATCAATCTGCCGGCAGAGCAGATCCTCAAAGCGGCGGCGGTTGCCTTTTTTAAGCGCGATTTCATTATAACGG
>JBFLWU010000107.1:0-1108 GCA_040757625.1 Thermodesulfobacteriota bacterium
ATGAAATTTACCTTTCGCAACTTCCTCATTCTGGCACTTGTTGCCATCGTCGCCATGATCGGCGTGAATTTCTGGAAAGCTGAAAAAAAACTGCCATACGTCGACTATTCGACCTTCCTCGCCCAGCTCACGGAAAACGAAATCATCAGGGTGACGATCGAAGGCGGCTCCATCCAGGCAACCGACAAATTCGACCGGCAATTTCAGACCTACTCCCCCGATATAACAACCATTCTTCCACGACTTGAGGAAAAGGGGATCACCATTTCCACCCGCCCATACTGGGATAAATCATCGCTTGCCTATTCCCCTCTGCTCTTTTTTCTCATCATGGGCGGCTGGATGTACTTCATGGCAAAACAACAAAAAGGCGGCGGCTTTGCCAAGAACAAACCACTCCTGACCCCGGAAAAACACCAGCAGGTCACCTTTAAGGATGTGGCGGGCATTCCGGAGGCGAAAGAAGAACTCATTGAAACGGTGGAGTTTCTGAAAAATTCCGACAAATTCACCAAGCTGGGCGGCAGAATCCCCAAAGGGGTTCTTCTTCAGGGCCCGCCAGGCACCGGAAAAACGCTGCTGGCCAAGGCGATTGCCGGGGAGGCAGGGGTTCCTTTTTACAGCATGAGCGGATCGGATTTCGTCGAAATGTTTGTCGGCGTCGGCGCCTCGCGGGTGCGCAACCTCTTTGAGCAGGCGAAAAAAAGCGCACCCTGCATCATCTTTATCGACGAAATCGACGCGGTGGGCCGCATGCGCGGCGCTGCCGGCTCCCAGGGCGGACAGGACGAACGGGAACAGACCCTGAACGCCCTGCTCGTTGAGATGGATGGCTTCAAATCCGGCGAAACGGTCATAATCGTCGCTGCCACCAACCGTCCGGATGTGCTCGATTCGGCACTGCTGCGACCCGGCCGTTTTGATCGCCAGGTCAACATTCTTCCCCCGGACGTCAAGGGCAGGGAAAAAATACTCACCGTCCATGCCCGTAAGCTGAAAATGAGTCCGAATGTCCTGCTGGCCAATGTCGCCAAAAGCACCCCGGGATTCACCGGTGCGGAACTGGCCAATCTCATGAATGAATCAGCGCTGATGGCGGCCCGGAAAA
>JBFLWU010000108.1:0-1023 GCA_040757625.1 Thermodesulfobacteriota bacterium
ACAGTGTCGCGGAACTGGCCAGCGGCAAGTGGGATACTGAAATAACCTTGAAAACGTCCCGCGATGAAGTGGGAGATCTCACCGGCAGTTTCAAAGTGTTAGCCGACTATATCCGCAGCTATATCGCTCATATCACCGAGCTCAATAAAGCGTATTTTCATTTTGTGCCGGAGCAGTTCCTCCAGTACCTGAAGCAGGATTCCATCACCAAGATCAGTCTGGGCGATCAGGTGCAGCAGGAAATGTCAGTGCTCTTCAGCGATATCCGCGGTTTCACCTCGATCAGTGAAAAAATGACACCGAAGGAAAATTTTGATTTTCTGAACCGCTACCTGTCGGTTGTCGGACCGCGTATCCGCGAAAACCGCGGCTTTGTCGATAAATATCTGGGAGACGCGATCATGGCGCTTTTCCCGCACGATGCGGATGATTCGGTGAAGGCCGCGGTTGATATCGTGCAGACTCTGCGCGTCTATAATCAGAATGAGGCGAAAGCCGGCCGTATTCAGATCGCCACCGGGGTGGGGATCAATACCGGCAGCCTGATGCTCGGTATTCTAGGTGAAGCCGAGCGCATGGACGGCACTGTGATCAGCGATAATGTCAATCTGGCTTCGCGTCTGGAAGGTCTCACCAAACATTTCGGGGCGAATATCATTATCAGCGATACCACGTATACCGCACTTAAAAATCCGGACCGCTGGCTGTACCGGGAACTTGGTTCGGTAAAAGTAAAAGGGAAGCAGGGCGGCGTTACGCTGTACGAAGTGCTTGACGGCGGATCTCCGGAAGAACGCGAGAACCGCATCCGCACCAAACCGGCGTTTTCATCCGGGGTAGCGGCTTTTAAAAAAAGTGATTTTGCCGCGGCCCTGAAGGCTTTTTCAGAAGTTACTGCTGCGGATCCGTCGGATAAAGCGGCGGCCCTCTATCTGTCGAATATAGCGTTTCATCAATCACGCGGCGGCCATCCGGAAGAATTTGACGGCACCATAGAAATGCACGAAAAATGAACCGGCCATG
>JBFLWU010000109.1:0-1017 GCA_040757625.1 Thermodesulfobacteriota bacterium
CAATCAGACGATGTACACATACATCAGTTCCAATATCCACACGTACCCGGTATCCACGGCCACGGCCGGAGTAGGCGCGGTTAGCGAGAGCATGAAAACGCCGCCCGGTCTTCATGAAATAAAAATCGGCGGCGGCGCGGCCCCGGGTACCGTATTTACCGGCCGCCGGCAGACCGGACAAATCTGTGAAATCATCACGAATGAAACCAGATCGACCAACGATTTCGTAACGACCCGTATTCTCTGGCTGTCCGGTCTTGAGCCGGGAGTAAATTCCGGTTTCGGGCATGATACGTTCCGGCGGTGCATCTATATTCACGGCACGCAGGAAGAAGGATTTATCGGCAAACCGGTTTCACACGGCTGTATCAGAATGAAAAATCAGGATATAATTGTTATATACGATGAGCTTCCGTCCGGAACGCTTGTCCTAATCGCGGAGCATCCATGACTTTCCAGAAAATGATCCTGGCTTTGCACGCGTACTGGTCAGATCAGGGATGCGTTATTCACGAACCCTACGATCTCGAGACCGGCGCCGGCACCTTCAATCCCGCTACGTTTCTGCGCTGTCTCGGGCCTGAACCGTATCAGGCGGCCTATGTTGAACCCTGCCGGCGGCCCACCGACGGCAGGTATGGCGATAATCCCAACCGTCTGCAGCATTATTTTCAGTATCAGGTCATGCTGAAACCCAGCCCGGCTGATATTCTTGATCTGTATATCAAAAGCCTGCAGATGCTCGGATTTGATCTGCACCAGCATGATCTGCGCTTTGTGCATGATGACTGGGAATCACCCACTCTCGGCGCCTGGGGCCTGGGCTGGGAAGTCTGGCTCGATGGTATGGAAATCACCCAGTTCACGTATTTTCAGCAGGCCGGCGGAATCGAACTATCCCCGGTCACCGGCGAAATCACCTACGGGCTTGAGCGTCTGGCCATGTATATTCAGAATAAAAATTCCGTGTTCGATGTCATGTATAATGATCATGTCACGTACGGCGATATCTACCAC
>JBFLWU010000110.1:0-1015 GCA_040757625.1 Thermodesulfobacteriota bacterium
AATGCATCATCAAAAAAATTTTCCTCAATGAAAGTATATGAAATTCTCCCAGGATTTCCTGTCTGTCAATTTGCGCACCCACTAACATGAAGCCACAGCGCAGGCCCTTCAATATACCGATACTGGTCATAACAATGATCAGCTATCTTCTCTTCCTGCCCGGTGTGGGTAATGCAATGTGCATGTTTTTGGGCAGTGACGCCCATCACGATGCCTCCCATTTCGACGACGCCGTCCTGCCCCTTGCCGATGAGGCTTTCGCCGACATTGACCATTGTGAGAAAAACTGCTGCACCATCGATCATACCCCATTTGCTTTTCCGACGATCACCCCGCCCGGTGCCCCGCCAACACGCATGGTCAAGCCTGCCCTTGCCCCTGTGCCGCATTCAGCCGAGGCAACACCATTTCCCGCCCAGCCGCCGGTCAAAACGTTCTCGCCGCTTAAAAACAGTCAGCCCAACTCCGCCATTATCGCGCTTCGCACAATCGTGCTGATCATTTGATCCCTCCTCAGTCTTCGGAAGAAGGCGTCTGTCCCATTCGCCAACCCGTTTCGTTTGACATTTCATCCTTTTCCTGTCCGGCCGGAGTCGCCGTGCCGTAACAAGGCGTTTTTGCGCTCATTTCTTCCTTGAGCGGGCAGGAAAGAACATTGCTGTCAACCGTTGCCTTCACTGAAAAAAACTGAAGAGGATCCGTATGATGAACAGGTATATGTCCCCTATTTATGCACTTCTTTTCCTGATTGGCGGGGCCGGTTTTGCCAGCGGCTGGAACACGTCGGGCAAAACACTCTCGCCTGGACACGGTGTCAGTTTACACATTCTGGAGTCCAGTGGCACTTCGTTTGTCACTTCCGCCGATCTCAGGGCAAAAGACACCACATTCGTTGTTTCCGGGGCGGTGGAAAAAAAGACAGCCGCCGCCAGGATTCGCGGTCATGTGGATATCCGGGTCATGGATCCGGCCGGCAACATGATTGCCGGAAAAAATGCCCCCCTGCTCCCCGCCA
>JBFLWU010000111.1:0-1001 GCA_040757625.1 Thermodesulfobacteriota bacterium
AAATGTTTTTGTTTATCAGAGTCAGCCGGTATAGCTGGTTTCTGAGAGCGTCGGCGCGCTTCGCGACCGCCTTGCGAACAGAAATCTGTTAGACCAGCTTGCACTAAGAAATAATTTACGAAGGAGGAGTAAATAATGAAAAATGTCCTATTTCTACTAAGCGATGAGCATTCCCAGCGGTTTCTTGGCTGTACCGGCGCAAACAGCGAAAACGCGATTACACCGAACATCGATCAGCTATCAGCCGGCGGCGTGCGTTTTACTGACGCGTATTGTCAGATGCCGCTCTGTACACCGTCCCGTATCAGTCTTTTAACCGGCAAGCAGGTCAGGAAATCCGGCGCCTGGACCAATGAAAGTATTATACGGCCTGAACTTGATACACTGCCGCGCAGTTTCGCCGGGGCCGGCTACGCAAGCTGCCTGGTGGGTAAAATGCACCTGGGCGGTACGCAGCAGTTTGCCGGATTTCAGTTCCGGCCGTACGGCGATCTTACCGGTAAATGCGGTCATCAATGGGAACCGATCACCGATCTGAAACGGGCCCGCAGCATGCGCATTCGCACTGAATTAAGCGGAAAAACCGGCATTCCGGAATCCCAGCTGCAGGACAGTATCGTCACCCGGGAAACTATCGCGTGGATCCGTGAACACCGCGCCGCGCAGCCGGACCAGCCGTTTTTTCTGACCGCCGGATTTTCCCGGCCGCATTTTCCGTTGACCGCGCCCGGACGCTGGGTAGAATATTATAAAAAACGCGGGATACCGCGGCCGTTCGCCCCGGCTGCCGGCGATGCGTTTGATCACCCGATGAGCACGGCTATGCGCAAAGGATTTCAGGCTGAAGCAATTTCTGATGAAGAAATGATGTCTGCCCGGATCGGTTATTTCGCGAATGTTTCATATCTTGACGAAGTAATCGGCGATCTGCTGTCAACGCTGAATCGCGACGGAGCGCTGGAAAATACAATTATTATTTACACATCTGATCACGGGGAACT